>NZ_JBEZFZ010000045.1:0-54746 GCF_040649735.1 Nonomuraea sp. NPDC048892
GTCGACACCGTGCAGGACGAGCAGCACTGGGTGACCCTCCTCGACCCGGAGGGCAACGAGTTCTGCGTCCTGGGTGAGCGGAAGAGCTGAGCGGAAGTACTGGCGGAGCAACGGCGCTACTGGTTCCGCTCAGACTCGCGCTGCTGGTAGTCGCGCGGAGACAGTCCGTGGAAGCGAGAGAAGGCGGCGCTGAACGTGGATAGGTGGGCGTACCCGATCCGGCGCGCGACGGCGCTGGGCGGGGCGCCCCCGGCGAGCAGGTCGCGAGCGATGCGCATGCGGGCGGCATAGCGCCAGCGACCCAGTGTCATACCCGTCTCGTCGCGGAAGGCACGGTGGATCTCAGCGCGGACATCGACATCCTGCGTCCCGCCAGGCTCGCCGATACGACGCAAGCACTCCATCGCGACAGCACGCGCGCGCGGATCGCTGGGCATCGGCACCGACAGCGCTCGCTGCGCGGCGACCTGTTCCGCGAACAGGTCGAGGATGTGGCGGGGGTTGTGGTCGTCGGGACGCAGTACGGACCGGGCGCTGATCGAGCAGAACATCAAGTAGTCGTCCCACGCGGGCGAGAACCGCACCTGCAGCGGCGCTGTCAGCTGGAGGTCGCCGGTGCTCGCGTTGCCCAGCGGCAGGGAGACGGAGTTCTCACGGAGGCCGGTGACATGGTCCAGTTCTGCGGGGATCCAGGTCGCCACCCCTCGCTCCCGCTCGTAGCGTCGGTCGCCGATGTCCAGGTACCCGCTGCCCCGATACATCCAGCTGAGGACGTGGACGTCGTTGGTGTGCGACGGTGTGCTGGCCGCGGGCAGCATCTCGGGCGCGGCGGGAGTGTCCGTCTTGCGCATCATCCGGATCAGGTCGTCGGTCTGCCGTGCCGCCGCTGCCCGTTGCGTAAGCCCACCGGCGCCAGGTCGGGCGGAAAGCTCCCGTCCGAACTCGTGAGGGGTCAGTCCGAACCGCCCCTTGAAGGCTCGGGTGAGGCCGTTGCGGCTGGCGAAACCCACTCGAGCGGCCACCTGGTCCACGTCGTAACCGGCGGCGAGGAACTCCACGGCAGCGCCGAGCCGGCAGAGCAGCCGCCACCGCTCGAACGTGAGCCCGGTGTCGGCGAGAAAGTCGCGGCGAAGGGTGCGCGCGCTGGAGAGCACCCGCGACGCCCATTGCTCGACCGTGAGGTCAAGCGCGGGGTCGCGAATCAGTTCCTCGGCGACTGCTCTGGCGCCGCGGGCTCGCGGCATCGCCGGCGATGCGGATCCCTCCGAGCTCGGATGTCGCCCGCCCTCGACGGGCGCCGACGAGCGCGAGCCAGGACGCCGCAGGAGCTCCTCGATCGCCTCGGGTGAGTACCCGTGGCCGCTGAATGGAGTGACCTGCAGGTTGAAGAGCTGGATCAACCAGTCCTGCCAGCCACTGGGAACGTCGAACCGCGTCGGTTCCGACGCCCCCCAGGCGCCGACGCCGACGTGGGGCCACAGCGGGAAGGCGACAGTGCCTGGCGCAGTGGTGATCGCCCGCTCTGCCCAGCCATCTGCGGGAATCCAGACGCCCTCGCCGGTCTTGAGGTGGAGCGCCGGCCCGCCGTCGAGACGCACGTGTGCCGCGCCGGTGCGAACCCAGACCAGCAGTGGCCGAACGGGCGCATCTGCCGTACCCAACCGCGCGCTCGGAATCGGCGGCGGGTCGCCGGCGCCTGCGGCGAACGACGAGGGCACCACCACGTCCTAACTGTTCGGCAGTCTGCGCACACTATTGCTAGTGAGGTTTGCCTAACCTTACCAGTGCGTGCCGTCCCGATGCCGACGCGCGGCTTCTGCCCTCGAAACGATCGAAAAGTTCGGTTCCCCACATGCCCAAGACCTCGCGCCGGCTCACCGTGCACCCGCTGACCCTGCGTGAGGTCGAGGTGGTCCGGACCGTCGACATCACCCCGGGGATGCGGCGGGTCACGCTGGGCGGCGAACAGCTGCGTGCGTTCACCACCGCGGACGGCTTCGTGCGGCCGGCCTTCGAGTCCTCGGGCTTCGACGACGACCTCGCGTTCTACTTCCCGTACCCAGGTCAGCGAGATCCGGCGCTCCCGGTCCAGGGCGAGGCCAAGTTGATCGTGCCCAAGAATCCTCGACCGCTGTCGAGGGCCTATACGGTTCGCCGGTGGGACCCCGAGGCCGGCGAGCTGGACGTGGACTTCGTCAAGCACGGGGTGGGCGCCGGAACGACGTGGGCCTATCGCACCCAGCCGGGTGACCGCATCCACCTCAGCGGCCCGAGCACGTCCAAGGCGTTCCCGGTCGGCGTCGACTGGTTGCTCGTGGCAGGCGACGACACCGCACTCCCCGCGATCGGCCGCCTGCTCGACGAGCTCCCGCCCGACGCCCGGGCGCAGGTGTTCATCGAGATCGCCGAGGACGCCCACCGCCAGAAGCTGCGCGAGCTGCCCGGGGTGGACGTGACGTGGCTGGTCCGCCCCGGCGTGACGGCCGGGACCGTGTCGCTGCTGACCGAGGCCGTCCGCGGTGCGGAGTGGTGGTCGGGCCAGGCGTTCGCGTGGCTGGCCGGCGAGCACACGGCCGTCCGGGACATCCGCCGGCACCTGGTCGAGGACCGTGGCGTGCCCAAGGAGGACATCGACTTCGCCGGCTACTGGCGTCGCTCCCAGGTCGTCGCCCTGGCGAGCGATGGAGCGCTACCCGACCCGGAAAAGACGGTCGCCCCGTTCCAGAAGCTCCACGATCTGACCGAGCTGGTCGCGCCGATCGCGATCCGCACCGCCGTTGAGCTGGGCGTCCCCGATCTGGTCTCCCGCGGCGTGACCAGTGTGACCGAACTGGCCTCCAAGGCCGGCGCCGACGAGCGTGCTCTGGGCAAGCTGCTGCGTTACCTGCACACCCTGGACGTGGTGACCGAGACAGAACCGGGTCACTACGCTCTGACGCCTGTCGGCGATGTCCTCACTCTCGAGTTCATCGCGGACCGGCTCCACTCCGCCGGCGTGGTCGGCCGCGAGATGCTCGGGATTCACGGCCTCACGGAGTCGGTCCGCACCGGCCGGCCCGCCTACGCCTCGATCACCGGCCAGACTTTCGCCGACGTGCGAGCCGAGCAGGACTACGAGGACCGTCACCTGGAGCGCCTGGCGAAGTTCCAGCCCGCACTGGCCGAACCGATCGCCACGTCCGGCCTGCTCGCCGGGGTCCAGCACCTGGTGATCCACTCCGGTGGTGCCGGCGCTCACGCCCGTGAGTACGTCGCAGCCCACGAGAGCCTGCGCGTGACGATCTGCGCCCTGCCCGCCCAGGCCGACTGGCTGCGCCGTGACCTGCCCGCCACGATTCCCGACGAACGGCAACGCGCGCGGGTCAGCGTGCTGGAGCAGTCCGTCTTCGAGCCCAGCCCGGCAGCCGACGCCGTGCTCGTCAGCCGCGCCTTCAAGAACCTGCCCGATGCCGACGCCGCTCACGCACTACGCCGGGCAGCCGAGAACCTCGCCCCCGGGGGGCGGGTGCTGCTGATCGAGGAGGTCTTCGACACCGGCGACCTCGACGAGCACGACGGCGAGGAAGACCTGATCGGCCTGGTCTGCCACGGCTCCGGCCTTCGCACCGCAGCGGAGCTGGACGCTGTCATCGCCCGGGCCGGCCTCACACACAGGTCGGCGCACACCGTCGGCCGGGGCATCACCGTCCACGAACTCCTCCGCTCCAGCGCCGGCTGAACCCCTCCCTCCCGAGAAGAAGTGAAAGAAGAGACCACCCATGAGCAACATCCCCCTGAGGAGGCGCGGCGCCGCCCTTGCCGCCGCGCTGATGAGCGCGTCGCTCGTCCTCACCGCCTGCGGCGGTGACGGCGACGACACCGGCGTCAAGGCCGCGGAGACCTCCAGCGTCAAGGCCGCCGAGACCCGCAGCGTCAAGGCCGAGAACGGCACCATCGAGGTTCCCGTCAACCCCCAGCGGGTCGTCACGATCGGCAACACGAACCTCCCCTTCATCGATCTGGGCGGCAAGCCAGTGGGCGTCACCGAGGCATCCGACTCCGAGCTGGGCGTGCTGCCGGAAGAACAGAGGACCGTTTACGAGGCAGCCGAGATCATCGGCAGCAACGGCGGTGAGGTGGACCTCGAGAAGCTCGCCGGCCTCAAGCCGGACCTCATCCTGGTCCAGTTCCACTCGAGCGACTGGGACAAGGTCGGCAAGCGGCTCGAGGCGATCGCCCCGACCGTGCTCTGGGGGCTCGACACCGAGTGGAAAGCCTTCGCCGACGCCATCGCGGAGGCCGGCAACGTCGCGGATGCGCTCAGCCGGCAGAAGGCGGAGTTCAAGGACAAGGTCGCCAAGATTCAGGCGACCTACGGCAAGATCATCGACGACACCTCGTTCGTCGACGTCTCCCGCGGCGACTGGAGCGATCCCGGAACGTTCTACATCGCGGACATCGGTTGCTCCGAGATCGCCCGCGACGACGTCGGCCTGGACCTCCCCGAGGCGGCCGAGGGCAGGGACCCCTTGGCCTACGAGTCCTTGCCGTTCGAGCAGATCGCAAAGCTGTCCACGTACGACGTGATCACCTACCCCGTCGACGCCGAGGGCCGGCCGACAGAGCCCTTCGTGCCGGTGATCGAGACCAACACCTGGAAGGCGCTGCCTGCCGTGAGCTCCGGTCGTGCGCTGGGGGTCTTCTGCCCCGGCAACAACTCCTACGGGCCCGTCATCCGGTACCTGGACTCGCTCGACAGCGCACTGGCGACCCTCCCAGCCGAGAAGTGACAGCCCTCGCCCTGCGGCAGGACAGTCCGGGCTCCGAGACGGTACCCGGACCGCGTCGTCGTCTGTTCGGCCTGGTCGTCGCGCTGGTGGTGCTGGTGGTCCTGCTGGTGCTGAGTGTCATGATCGGGTCGACGGCGATCGCGCCGTCAGTGGTGTGGGACGCGCTGTTCCACTCCTCGGCCGACATCGACCAGTTCGCGATCCGCGACTTCCGGCTGCCGCGCACGATCGTGGGTCTGGTCGTCGGCGTCGCACTCGGTTTGTCGGGCGCGTTGATTCAGGCCCTCACCCGCAATCCCCTGGCCGATCCGGGTGTCCTCGGCGTCCACGCCGGCGCGTCCTTCGCGGTGACGGTCGCCGTGGGCGTGCTCGGCGTCCGCGACGCCCAGGGCTACCTGTGGTTCGCGTTCGCGGGGGCACTGATCGTCACGCTCCTGGTGCTCGCTCTCGGGTCGACCCGGCACCGGCAGGGTTCCTCGCCGGTGTTCATGGTGCTCGCCGGGGTCTGCGTCGGCGCCGTGCTCGGCGGCGCCAGGGAGGCGCTCCAATTGACCAACCCGGACGCCTTCGACGCGATGCGGTTCTGGAACGCCGGGTCGATCGTGGGTCGCCCGCCCGAGGTCGTATGGCCGATCCTGCCGTTCTTCGCGGTGGCACTCATCCTGGCCTTCGCGGTGTCGGGCCCGCTCAACGCCCTGGCTCTGGGTGACGAGCTGGCGGTCGCCCAAGGGGTCCGGTTGGTACGCACCCGTGTGCTCGCGGTGATCGCCCTCACCCTGCTCGCCGGTGGCGCCACCGCGATCGCCGGACCCATCGCATTCGTCGGACTCATGGTGCCGCACGTGGCCCGCTGGATCGTCGGCCCGCACCAACGCTGGATCTTCGCCTACAGCATCCTGCTCGCCCCGAGCCTGCTGCTGGTCTCCGACATCCTCGGCCGCATCGTGATGAGACCCAGCGAGATCCCCGTGGGTGTCGTCACCGCCTTCGTCGGCGCTCCCGTTCTCGTCGCGCTGGTGCGGCGGAAGAAGGCGAGCGGACTGTGAGCACGCACATTCCGCGGGTGGACTTCGGGCGGCGGGTGCTGGTGCTGCGGCGCCGGCGGATCGCGGTACGGCTCCAGTGGCGCTCGGTCGTCGTCTGCGCGGTGCTCGCGGTCGCGGTCGCCGGTACGGCGGTGCTCGCGCTGATGACCGGCTCGTACCAGTTGAGCCCCGGGCAGGTGCTCTCCGCGCTGACCGGCCGGGAGACCGCCATCGTCCACGACATCGTGGTCGAGTGGCGGCTGCCCCGGGTGGCCGCGGCACTGGTGTTCGGCGCGGCTCTGGGGGTGAGCGGGGCGGTCTTCCAGTCACTGTTGCGCAACCCTCTCGCCGACCCCGGCGTCATCGGGTTCTCCCAAGGCTCCTACACCGGCGCGCTGATCGTGATCCTGGTCGTCAACGGCACCTACGCGCAGTTGGTCGGCGGGGCGTTGCTGGGCGGGATAGCCACCGCCGTGGCCGTGTACGTGCTCGCCCACCGGCGAAGGGTGCAGGGGTTCCGGCTGATCATCGTCGGCATCGGCGTCTCGGCCATGCTCGGGTCGCTCAACACCTGGCTGATCCTCAAGGCCGACCTGGACCAGGCGATGTCCGCGGCCGCGTGGGGTGCCGGGTCGCTCAACGGCGTGTCCTGGGACCAGGCCGTCATCGGCGGCGCCTGCATCGCCGTACTCCTGCTGCTGGCCGGGATGTTGAGCCGGCCGATGCGGCAGATGGAGCTGGGGGACGACGCGGCCACCTCGCAAGGGGTACGGGTCTCGCCCGCACGCCTCGCCTTGATCCTGGTCGGAGTGGCGCTGACGGCGACGGTCACGGCCGCGTCGGGGCCGATCGCGTTCATCTCCCTGGTCGCCCCGCAGATCGGACGCCGACTCGCCCGCACCGCCGGGATCACCCTCGCCCCCGCCGCCTTCGTCGGCGCGCTGCTGTGCCTGGCGTCGGACTACCTCGCCCAGCACGTCGCCCCCACCCCGCTGCCGGTCGGCATCATCACCGTCGTGCTCGGCGGCGGCTACCTCGGATACCTGCTGTTCACCGAAGCCAGGAGGCGCCTGTGAGCGTGACCCCGCCCGACACCGCGCGCCTGCGTGTGGAGTCGGCGACGATCGGCTACGACAAGCGGGTCATCTCCGAGCGCCTCTCGGTGGCGATCCCCGACGAGTCGTTCACGGTCATCGTCGGCCCGAACGCGTGCGGCAAGTCCACCCTGCTGCGCGGCCTGTCCCGGCTGCTGAAGCCGTCGGCCGGGCAGGTCGTCCTCGACGGCGCCGACATCAACTCCTACAAGACCAAAGAGGTGGCGCGGAGGGTCGGACTGCTGCCGCAGACCTCGATCGCCCCGGACGGGATCACCGTCGCCGATCTGGTGGCCCGGGGACGGTACCCCCACCAGGGGTTCATCCGGCAGTGGACCGAGAGCGACGAGCAGGCCGTGCTCAGGGCGATGCACCAGACCTCGGTCACCGACCTGTCCGGGCGCCTGGTGGACGAGCTGTCGGGCGGGCAGCGCCAGCGCGTGTGGGTGGCGATGGCGCTCGCGCAGCACACCGGCATCATGCTGCTCGACGAACCGACCACCTTCCTCGACATCACCCACCAGATCGAGCTGATGGAGCTGTTCACCGACCTGCACCATGTCGGCCACACCCTGGTCGCCGTACTGCACGACCTGAACCACGCCGCCCGCTACGGCACCCACCTGATCGCCATGAAGGACGGCACCGTGGTCGCCGAGGGCACTCCGGCCGAGGTCGTCACGGCCGAACTGGTCGAGGAGGTGTTCGGTCTGCGCTGCCTAGTGGTGCCCGATCCGGTGGCCGGCAGCCCCCAGGTGGTGCCGCTCGGCCGCGAACGAACCCGACAGAGGTCCGCTGACAACACCGACATGGAGAGCGCGAGACATGGCTGATCCGTTTGTCGAGAAGCTGTCGACCGGTGAGTGGAGCCCGGAAAGGTTCAGACGACATCTCCAGGAGACGAGTGCACCGCTTGTCGAGCGGATCTCCGCGGACGAGGTGGAGGTAACGTTCGTCGACGAGCCCGGAGACGACACGACGGTCACCCTCTCGGTGGTGATCGGCCCCAGAATCGGCTTCAACCCGATCGGCACGGAGTTCGCCTCGGCGGCGCGGACGCCGTTCCGCCTTCTCACCCTGCGGATGCGTTCCGACCTGCGCTTCTCGTACGTGTTCGCACGACGTGGGCCGACGGGTGAGGGCGAACAGGTTCCGGACCCGTTCAACCCGCCACCGAGGTTCTCGGAGTGCTCGGTGGAGCGCTTCTCCGGGGCCTCGGTGGCAGTGCTGCCCGACGCAGTGCCGTTGCCCTGGCTCGATCAGGCCGAAGCGCGACCGGCCCCGGCAGTGGAAACTGCCGCGCTGGCGAGTGAGCTTCTGGGAGACGAACGCCGCATCTGGGTCTCGATGCCCCCGGGAGAGTTCTCGGACGAAAGCGCACTGCCCTTCGTGATCCACCTGGACGGGACGCCGGACCACAGCGCGCCGAGCGTTCGTGACGCCCTGGTCCGGGAGGGACTGGTCCGACCCTGCGTGGTGATCCTCGTCGATCAGCCCGCGCCGCAGCGCGACAAGGAGCTGCTCTGCAACCCGGCGTTCTCCCAGATGCTGGTTCAGGAACTGCTGCCGTGGCTCCACCACCGGTATCCGCTCTCGCGAGACCCCGGTGACGTTGCGCTGGCCGGCGAGAGCTTCGGCGGTCTGTGCGCCGGCTGGACAGCGCTCCACCACCCGACGACGTTCGGCAACGCCATCCTCCAGTCCCCGTCGTGCGGGTACCACCCCGACCTCACCTGGGGCACCGGGGCAGGTGAGCTGCTGCGCCGCACCCCCGTCCCGACACTGATCGCCGACTACCTGGCCGCGGAGACGGCACCGATCCGCATCTTCCACGACGTCGGTGAGCTGGAGAGCTCGAACACCCACAGTCGCTGGCTGGACCACGTGCTCACCGGGAAGGGCTACGACACTCTCTACAGAGAGTTCGCCGGCGGACACGACTACGCCTGGTGGCGAGGAATGTTCGCCGATGCCCTGCTCTGGTTGTTTCCGCTCAGGAGCAGGGACCGGAGCCGGGCGTGAGGTACTCCTTGCGTTTCTCGGGCGCCGACACCGCAGGACTGGGGCGAGGACCGCTGACCCGCCGGCTGCCCGTGCTCCTGCTCGCTCCCGCCGAGCCGCTCGATGCCCGGCCGTTCGAGTCCGGGCCGGGGATCACCCCGGGCCGGTTCCTGCTGCGCGTGATCTTCTCGGTGAGGCGGGTCAGCGTTCCCGCGATGCTGCTGGCGATCGTGTGGCAGGTGGGCGAGTCCGCGGTCCCGGTGGTGATGGGACTCGCGATCGACCGGGCCCTGGCGACCGGGGATGAGGGACAGCTGGCCCTGTGGCTCGGCGTGCTGGTGGCCCTCTACGCCGCGCTGACGTCGGCGGCGAGGCTCTCGCTGCGGCTGACCGCCTATGCGGTGCAGGTCCTGCAGCACCGGCTCCGCGCCACCCTCTCCACGGGCGTGCTGCACCCGATCGGCGGCACCGCCCGTGCGCCGGACGGCAGCGTGGTCTCGTTGATGACGAACGACGTCGCGCGCCTGTCCAACGCGGTGATCCTGACGATCATCCCGGTCTCGAGGATCACGGCCATCGGATTCATCGCGGCATCACTGCTGGCGACGCACTGGCTGCTCGGACTCGCGGTGCTGTTGGGGGCGCCGGTCGCGGTCTGGTCGATGGGCGTGCTCAGCGAGCGGCTCTCCCGGGACACCCGCGAGTACCAGGAGCTGCTGGCCTCCACGGTCGGACAGGCCACGGACCTGGTCGCCGGCTACCGGGTGATCAAGGGGGTGCGTGCCGAGGCCGAGGCGAGCAGCCGGTACCGGCAGGCAAGCCAGGAAACCCTTGGCGGCGCCAGGCGCAACGCGGGGCTGCTGGGGAGGTTCCTTGTGGGCTCGGGCGTGGTCAGCGGCACGTTCGTCGCCGCGGTGATGGGGCTGGCGGGCTGGTTCGCCGTGGACCGGCAGCTCAGCATCGGCGGGCTGATCACCGCCGTCGGCCTCACCCAGGCACTGCTGCCGCAGATCCAGGCGATCGCGAGAACGTCCATCCCCAACCTCGCCGGCGCCCGTGCCTCGTCAGCGCGCCTCCTCGACGTGCTGCGGGACGACGCCACGTCGATGGCCGGGCCCGATGACGCGACCCGGCGGGAGGTCACCGCGCTGCCGAAGCTGGACGTGGTCGTGCCGAGCATCTCCGGGCCCGGAGTGACGATCCGGGTCGAGCCCGGCGAGCTCGTGGGCGTGCGCGCCGACGACCGGACCGCCGCCCGTGTCGTCGAGGCGCTGCTGGACCCGCGGGCCGAGGGAGGGGTCGAGGCGCGGCTCGACGGGATCGCGGCGCGGGAGCTGTCCCCGGTCGAGTACCGCTCCCGGGTCACCGTGGCGCCGCACCGCGCCACGCTGTTCAGCGGCACCCTCCACGACAACGTCGCCGTGATCGCGGGCACGCCCGAGCGGGTGGACGCCGCAGTGCGAGCCGCCGCTTGCGACGACTTCGCGGCAGACCTCGACGTCCCGGTCGGCGAGGGCGGCAACCGGCTCTCCGGCGGCCAGCGCCAGCGGGTCGCGCTCGCCCGCGCCCTGGCGAGCGACGCGCCGGTGCTCGTGCTGCACGACCCGACCGCCGCAGTCGACTCGGTCACCGAGCACACGATCGCAGGCCGGCTGCGCGGTGTCCGGGCAGGCCGCTCAACGCTGCTGATCGCTTCGACCCCGGTGCTACTCGCCGCCTGCGACCGCGTCGTCGAGCTGCCTGACGACCTACCCGCGCCCTCAAGGACGGCGCGGTGAGCGGCACCTCCACCGTGCCCGAGACCTCGGCATCCGATGCCGGGCTGCCCGGGCTGCCGGTCGCGAGCGGCCGCGAGACGGTCAGGGAGGTGTGGCGGCTCAGCCACGGGTACCGGCTCCAGCTCGCCGCGACCGGGGCGCTGGGGATCGTCAGCACCGGCGTCGACCTGATCGTTCCCGTGGCGATCGGATTCCTCGTCGACCGCGTGCAGGCCGGCACCGCGGATCTCGCCACAGTGCTGACGGTCACGGTCGTCATGGCGCTCTCGGCAATCCTCGGTGCCGCGGGCACCGCGCTGACGATCGTGCTCGCCACCCGCGTCTACCACTCCATCCTCGCCACGCTGCGCGAGCAGCTCGTGGGCCAGGCGATGGCGCTCCCACAGTACCTCGTCGAACGCGCCGGCACCGGAGACCTGATCTCGCGGTCCAGCGACGACGTCACCGCGGTCGCTGACGCCGCCCCCGCCGTGATCCCGGTGCTCACCGTCACCGCCTTCACCATCGTCGTGTCGATGGGCGGACTCGCGGCACTGGAATGGCCCTACGCGGCCGCCTTCGCCGTCGTGCTGCCGGTCTACGTGCTGGCCGTGCGGTGGTACCTGCGCACCGGACCAGGGGTCTACCGCGCCGAGCGCACGGCGATGAGCGCGCGTGCCCAGCGGATCCTCGAGTCCCAGCGCGGCTACGCCACCGTGCTCGGTTTCGGGCTCGCCGAGCAGCGACACCGGGCTGTGATGACGGACTCCTGGCGCGTCGCGGGGCAGTCGCTACGCGCGCGCACCGTGCTGAGCATGCTCAATGCCCGGCTCAACCTCGGGGAGTGCCTGAGCCTGGCCGCCGTACTCGTCGTCGGCTTCGTCCTCATCGACCACAACGCATCGACCGTCGGCGGCGCCACCACTGCCATGCTGCTCGTGCTACGCCTGCTCGGACCGGTCAACCAGCTGCTGCTGGTCATCGACACCCTCCAGTCCGCCCTCGCATCGCTGAGCCGCATGATCGGGGTCGTCACGATTCCGTTCAGCTCGTCGGATGTCCCAGTACAGGCCGCGAACACCGTCGTACAGCTCGGTGAGGTCTCGTTCCGTTACGGCGAGGGGCCACGGGTGCTCGACGACATCACCCTCGACATCTCGTCCGGTCAGCGCGTGGCCGTCGTCGGCGTGTCCGGGGCGGGCAAGACCACGCTCGCCGGCGTGATCGCCGGCACCCATCTGCCTGAGGCCGGTAGGGTGACTCGCCCCAGCCGTACCGCGATGATCACCCAGGAGGTCCACGTCTTCGCGGGCACCCTGCGCGACAACCTCACCCTCGCCGCCCCCGGGGCCACCGACCGCGACCTCCACGCAGCGCTGGAAGCCACCGGCGCCGCATCGATCCTCGATGTTCTCCCCGACCGGTTGGACACCGTGCTAGGTGCCGGCGGACACCCGCTCACCGACGCACAGGCGCAGCAGCTCGCCCTCGCCCGCCTGCTGCTCACCGACGCTGATCTGGTGATCCTCGACGAAGCGACCGCCGAGGCCGGCTCCACCAATGCCGGACAGCTCGACCGCGCTGCCGATGCCGTCCTCGCCGGGCGCACCGCAGTCGTAGTCGCGCACCGTCTCTCTCAAGCGGCAACCTGCGACCGGATCATGGTGATGGAGCACGGCCGGATCATCGAGACCGGCACCCACGAAGAACTGGTTGATGCCGGTGGTGTGTACGCCGGGCTGTGGAGGGCCTGGGAGACCGCTCAGTGACGACAGCGCGACCAGGCCAGGATTCGCCGCAGTCCGCGGAGCTTGTCATCCTGAGTGAGCCGGTCGGGATGGCGGGTCAGCAAGGCGGCGAACTTACGCCGGCAAGCTGTTTCCGAACGCTCCTGCACGGCCGGGCGTGGACGCATGCCGAGGGGCCGACGCGGGCGCTGCAGCAGGTGGACGACATCGCCCGGCTCCGGCTGGAGCGGGTGCGCTGCGCGGCGCCGGCGCCGGCGCTGACGCTGACGCTGACGCTGGCGATCTGACGCCGCTGGGCGCCGATGTGGCCCAGGTCCTCGACGGCATCGAACAACTCGTCCCGGTCGACCTGGTCAGCGTCGCCACCGGTTCCCGTCGGCGGCCAGTGATCGGAGCGTCGTCGAGCTCACTCATCTCAGCCTGCGATGGACCCGACCGAGAGCTGGCCGGTGGCGGCCTTGACGAGTTCGGCTCTTTCGGTGGCGAGGTCGATGATGGCCAGGTCCGCGGTCCAGTCGAGGCCGACCACGAGCCGGGTTCCGCTGAACGTGATCCCCCCCTCGATCGCATACCTGAGGTGGTCGCCGGAGATACGACGGTCCTTGGCCGGGTCCTTGGGGGACAGCAAGAGCAGGGCCGGGTCGTTGTCGTCGTTCCACAGGGCGGCGACCTGTCCGTCGCCTGAGGCGCTCAGGGCGCCCGCCCATGACGGGCCCGGGGCCGCGACTGTGCGGGTGAGGTTGAGGTCGAGGTCGTAGAACTGGAGCAGGCCGCAATCTGCCGAGAGGGCGGCCGGTCCGGCATGAGGGACGTATGCCAGGTTCTCGCCGAAGCTGCCGCAGGGCTTGCCGTTCTTGTCCGTGGGCGGCGGAAGCCGTACTCCGGTGAGGTTTGCGGCTGTCACGTCGTGGAGGACGGTGACCGCGCCGGGAGGCTCGTCCAGGCCGTCGCTGTCCTGGCGGCCGGGTCCGTCCTGATGTTCGTTGGGGGCGCCGGCCATGAGGCCCACGCCGCCTCGTGCCAGGGGGCCGAGGGCCAGGTGCTCGCCGAAGTGATCGTCGGGTTCCGAGGTACCGGGCACGCCGCGGGTCTCCTGCGTGATTCGCCGGCTGATCGAGCCCTTCTCGGCGAGGTAGACGGCTCCGCCGGGTCGCTCGTTCGGTGCGCCGATCGCGATCAGGTCGCCGTGGGCGGCGACGGACTCGCCGAAGTTCGCGTCTTCTTCCGGTCTGAGGGAGACGAGCCTTCTGGGTGGGGCGGCGGCTCCGCCGTACAGGATGTAGACAGCGCCGGATCCGGTCTTCCCCGCGACCGTGCCGCCCGGGGCGCCAACGATGACGTCGATGCAGTCGTCGTCGTTGACTTTGGCCATGGTCACCGACCGGCCGAAGTCAACGGCCCTGTTCCCGGGAGGTTCGGGGATGGTGATGACCTTGTCCGCGGACAGGACGTGTACCCGGCCGACGCGGCCTGTATAGCCGATGGCGATGTCGTCATGCCCGTCGCCATCGAAGTCGCGCGCGCTCGCTTTGGCACAGTCGGTTTTCGCGGGCTGGGTGACGGCGACCGCCGGTTGGGAGGCGGTCGCCGCGGTCTGGGTGGCCGGGGCCGCGCTGGGTGCGGGCATGGACGACGGCGCCGAGCAGGCCGTCAAGGCGCAGATCAGCATTGCGGCGGTGGCTTCAGCCCGCAATCGGATCACCCCAGTTATAGGCGGTCGGCGCTTTGATCAACTCGGTTCTGCCGGTGGATGGATCGACGACGGCCACGTTGCCGAATGGCCCACCGATCGAGCCGAGCACGATCCGATCACCGCTGAAAGTCACTCCGAAGCTCCCTTCCCACTGGTCGCTGGGCAGCAGCCTGTCATCGGTGGAGAGGACCTGCAGCGTGGGGAGCCCGCCGGGGTTGGTCCACAGGGCGGCGACCTGCCCGCGCTCGGATGCGGCCAGCGTGGCACCCGAGCCCACGTTGGCTCCCCGCGGTCGCAGCACCGTGCGCGTCGGCTGGAGATCGAGGCCGTAAAACTGGATGCGGTCACAGTCTCTGCCCGCGACGGCCAGTCCGGCTCCCCGGACGTACGCGAGGCTTGATCCGAAGCCGACGCACAGCAAACCACCGCTCACCGCTGTGGGGTGCTTCAGCCGGGTCGCTGCCGGCTTCGCCGCCATGACGTCGTGGATCACGGTTACCGCGCCCGCTTCGTCGTTCAGATCCCTCTCCTGCCGCCCGGGACCGTCATCGATCTCCCCCGGTGCGGCGACGATGAGCCCCACCTTGCCCGATGCCAGCGGTCCCAGTGCCACTCGTTCGCCGAAAGAGTCATGGCCTTCGCCGTTGCCCGGGATGCCCTCACTGTCCTGGCTGATCGATCGGATCAGCGTGCCGTTCCTGGCCAGATACACCCCTCCGCCCTTCGCCGCGCCCGGGCTGCCGATGGCGAGCAGATCGCCGTGGGCGGCCAGCGACCAGCCGAATCGGTCACCCTCATGCGGCTTGGTGGCGATGAGTCGCTGCGGGGGTGCGAAGGCTCCGCCGTAATAGACGAAGACGGCACCCGCGCTCTTCTTGCCATCGACATCCGTGCCCGGCGCGCCCACCACTACATCGATGCAGCGATCGCCGTTGACGTGGGCAAGGGTCAGCGCCCAACCGAAGATGCCGTTCTCCCGGTGGGGAACGGGCACGGGCAGCGGAACGAGCTTGCCCGCCGTCAGGAAGTGGACGGTGCCCCTGCCTTCCCGGTGGCTGACCGCGACGTCGTCGCGGCCGTCGCCGTCGAAGTCACGCGCGCTTGCCCGGCTGCAGTCGTCTGCGGCGGGTTGGGCCTGCGGTGATGATGGTGGAGGGGTGCTGCAGGCAGTGACCACAAGCAGGACCACAAGCAGGACCGCAAGCAGGACGGCAAGCGGGACGGTGGTCAGCAAACGGGTGAACAGCGGGCGCTCCCTCGTCATCCGGGCGATCTTCCGGCAACTCCGAGAGTTCGGCAAACTGACCGGGTCAACTGCCAGCGCATCAGCCGGCAGGGGCGGTGGTGGCGCGCAACGATATCGGTGGCGACAGCAGCACGTGGCGTGCGGCCTCGGCCGGAGCGGAGATGTGCTCGGCGAGCAGGTCGACGGCCCGGTCCGCCATTTCGGCGACCGGCACGTCGGCGGCGGTGAGCGGCGGGTGAAACTCCTCCGCCCAGTGCCGTCCGACCACGCCCGTGACGGAGAATCGGCTGGGTACCGCCCGGCCGAGACGGCGCAGTGCGCGTTCCACTCCGGGAAGGGCCGCCTCGTTCACAGTGACGAGGCCGGTGAGGTCCGGGCGGGCGGTGAGGAGGTCCTGCATGCAGGTCTCGCCGGCCATCGCCTCGTCCGCACAGCACACCGCGGTCGCGGCCAATCCGCGAGCCGCCGCCGCAGCGGTGAAGCCGTCCAGGGCCCGCCGGGCGGGGCCGTAGCCGAGGTTCAGGAATTCCTCGGGCCGGTTGACCAGCGCGATCGTCCGGTGGCCGAGGTCGGCCAGGTGATGCACGCAGTTCGCGACCAACCCTTCGTAGTCCAGGTCCACCCAGGAAGAGATCCCTGCGTCGGCGGTGTGCCCGATCGCCACGAACGGCATCGCGGACTCGCGCAACCTGGCCGCCCGGGCATCGTGCAGCCGGACCTCCATCAGGATCACGCCGTCCACGCGGCGGCCGGTGACGATCCGCTCGAACGAGCGGTCGTGCTCGCCACCGCTGGGCGACAGGAGCACGTCCAGTTCGTGACGGCCGGCGGCCGTCACGACGCTCGCGACGAAGCCGAGCTGAATGGGTGTCAACTGGCTGCCGGCGGGCGGGATCACCAGGGCGATGGTGCGGGTGCGTCCTTCGGCCAGTGCTCGGGCGCTGGCGTTGGGCCGGTAGCCGGCCTCCTCGATGACGCGCAGGATGCGCCGGCGCGTCAGGTCGGACACGGCTCGTTTGCCGCTGAGGGCGTAGGAGACGGTGCTGCGTGAGACGCCGGCTCGTCTGGCGATTTCCCCGATGTTCAATCCCGTTCCCCGCTACCAGCATCGAACCGATTCGATGCCAGGTTAGGCGGGGGCGGACGAACCTGTCAACGTGGTGGTCATGTGCTGCTCCGCCGCTCGTGGGCGGCGGCGAGAATGAGGTAGGCGCTGGCCGTCCAGGTGTAGGCGCGGTCCCGCAGGCCCTCGCCGGTGCGGGCGTCGAAGTTCTCGGCGAACCCGGACTTCTCGCACAAGGTCCGGAAGCGGGCGCTGACCTCGTCGGCCAGGGCGGTGTGCCCGGCGCGGCGCAGCCCGTCCTCGATGAGAATCGTGGACGGGGCCCAGATGGGGCCGCGCCAGTAGCCGTCGTCCTGGTAGTGCTCGGAGGCGGGCAGTTCGGTGGCGGGCCCGAAGGCGGTCAGGTGCTGCTCGATCCGGGCGGCCAGGGCCGCGCGGACCGGGGCCGGCAACTCCTGTCCCAGCACGATCGGCATGAGGTCGAGCAGGCTGGAGCTGGACCAGGTGCGTTGCGAGTGAGCGCTGCGGGTGAGGAAGCGCTCGCCGTCCCATAGCTCGGCGAGAAGGGCGTCGCGTATCCGGTCGGCCCGCTCGGTCCATCGGGCGCTGTCGTTCGGATCCGGCGCCAGGCGGGCCAGCTCGCGCAGTTGCAGGACGAGGAAGGAGGCCAGGTCCGCGGTCTCGACGACGCGTTCGGGGTCGAAGGTGGTGGCGTTGTCCCAGCCGCTGTCGTTGCCGTGCTGGTAGTGCGGCAACTCGTGGCCGGGGGTGCGGCGGGCGTCGAGCCAGAAGGTGGTCCAGCGTTCCAGCGACCGGTAGATCTCGGCCGGATCGGAGGGGGGCGGCAGCTGACGCAGGGCCCAGCCGTGAATGGGAGGCTTGACGAAGTTGTAGAGGATCTCGGAGTGGGTGACGGAGTCGGGCAGCGCGCCGGCGTCGTCCTGGTGGTCGAACGGCAACCGGAACTGGTCCCAGGCCAGGCCGGGCAGGCCCTGGCCCAGGGCGATGGCGTTGAAGCAGTGGTCCCAGCTCCACACTTTGTCCATCCAGTGCTTGGACATGAGTACGGCCGGGCGGGTGATGAATCCGGCGGGGCGGACGGTCGCGGACCACAGCACGTAACAGGCCAGTTCGGCGGCGGGGGTGCGGTCACTGCGCCAGGGTGCGATCGCCGCGGTGAAGGCGTCGAACTCGGCCCGCGCCGTCTTGGCCAGTTGCTCGAAGCCGTCCGTGCTCGTGTAGGGGGCGCGGGCGGTCTCGTACTCCTCGACGGCGATCTCCCACCTCTCATCGGCAGGCAGGGCGACGCCGCGCTCGGCGGTGCCGAGCGCCTGCCCGCCGACGTGCTCGGCCCGTCCGGTGATCAGGGTGATCCGGTAGCGCCGTCCGGTCTGGTAGACGGTGAAGACGTACGATCCGTTCACGGGATCCTGGTAGAAGTACGGGCCGCTGAACGGCGTCAGCACGGGGTCGGCCGCGACCAGGCGGAGCCCGAGACCGTGACCTCTGAGGCGTACCGTGTCGGGGCCTTGGTAGACGAGGTCGATGCGGCCGCCGTTGTGGCTCCAGGTGAGCTGATGCGGGGTGGCGGTGATGGCGGCCTCGGCGCTGGGGATCAGCCGCAGGATCGGGTGCATGCCGCTCTGGTGGGAGACCAGGTGCACGTCGCGGGCGTAGGTCTTCTCCGCCACTACGGGCGAGAAGCCGAACCAGGATCCGCGGTAGCTGAACGGGATCTCCCGCAGAGAGAAAACCGGGCCCGAAGCGGCGTCGGTCATGAAGTGAAGGTCCCTTCTCAGTCTTTGACGGCGCCGGCGGTCACACCGGCGGCGACGTAGCGCTGGGCGATGATGAGCAGGATGGTGGCCGGGATGGAGGCGACCACGGCGGTGGCCATGATGGCGTTCCACTCCTGGTTGTTGTTGCCGATGTAGTGGTAGATGCCGAGGGTGATCGGCTGGTGCTCGCCGCCCTGGTCGAGGGTGGAGGCGAAGATGAAGTCCGACCACGCCCACAGGAACGCGAACAGCGACACGGTGATGAGCGAGTTGCGGGAGACGGGCAGCACGATGGACCAGAACGTGCGCACCACGCCGGCGCCGTCGGTGCGGGCGGCCTGCAGCAGCTCTTCGGGGATGCCGGACATGAACGTGGTCAGGATCAGCACGGCGAACGGCACGGCCAGGGTGGAGTCGGCCACGATCAGGCCCGGGACCGTGTTGAGCGCGCCGGTCGACAAGAAGATGGCGTAGAAGCCCATCGCCATGATGATCCCGGGGATCATCTGCGCGATCAGTAGCACGAAGCTCAGAGTCCCGCCGCCACGTGGGCGCAGCTTGGCCAGCGAGTACGCGGCCGGCGCGGCGAGCAGCAGCGTCAGCGCCACGGTGCCCAGTCCGACGACGAGGCTGACTCCCAGGTAGGGCAGCTGCTGGTCCAGGACCGCCCGGTAGCCGTCGAGGGTGCCGTCGATCGGGAACCAGTGGGGCGGGCTCTTGCGCATGTCGGTGTCGCGGGTGAACGACACGTTGATCATCCAGTAGACCGGGAAGAGCATGACGGCGGTCAGCACGAGCCCGATCGCGGTCTTGAGTTGCCTCATGCCAGGGCCTGCCTTCGCTGGGTGCGGATGTAGATCAACCCGAAGGCGAGCGCCGTCACGATGAGCAGGTTGCCGACCGCGGCACCGGGCCCGAAAGCGGGCACGAGGTTGCCGAAGCCGAGCCGGTAGGACCAGGTGGCGAACGTGGTGGAGGCTCCGCTCGGGCCGCCCCTAGTCATGATCCAGATGATGTCGAACACCTTGAGCGTGTAGACCAGGCCGAGCAGCAGCGTGATCGCCGACACCGGCCGCAGCAGCGGGAACGTCACCTTCCAGAACCGCTGCCGGCCGTTGGCGCCGTCCAGCGCGGCCGCCTCGTAGATGGCCGCCGGGATCGCCTGCAGGCCGCTGTACAGGACGACCAGGTTGAACGGGATGCCGATCCAGATGTTGGCGATGATGACCGACCACAGCGACCAGTCCGGCGAGGTCAGCCAGTTGACCGGCCCGATCCCGAGCCAGGCCAGAACGGCGTTGACCACGCCGGAGTCGCTGTTGAGCATCCATGACCAGGTTGAGGCCGACACGATCAGCGGCAGCAGCCACGGCACCAGGAACAGGCCCCTGAGCGTGGCCGACAGGCGGAAGTTCTTGGTGAAGAACAGCGCCAGCGCCAGCCCGATGGCGAACTGGAAGGCCAGCGACACCAGCGTGAACACCACGGTGTGCCATAGCGCCGGCCAGAAGGTGGCGTCGGCGAACACCTTGGCGTAGTTGTCGAAGCCGGCGAACGGCGCGTCCCCTTGGACGAACGAGCGGACCGTGTAGTTGCGCAGGCTCAGCTCGACGTTGCGATAGAGCGGGTAGGCGTAGAAGATCAGCAGGTACAGCACGACCGGGGCGAGGAAGGCCCAGGCCGCCCACTGCCCGGATCGCGCGCGTGCCGCCCGCCGACCCCGTGCCGTCGCCGGTACGGAGCCGCCGGCGGCAGGACGCGCCTGCGTCTGTGTGACTCGGTTCATGCCGCTACTGGATCGCGCTCGCCGCCGACGACTGCGCCGCCGCCATCGCCTCCTGCGGAGACTTGGATCCGCTGAGTGCCGCCTGCACCGCGCCCCACATCGGCTCGGAGATCTTCGGGTACTTGGTGCCCAGGTCGTCGCTGGTGCGGCCCTTGGCCGCCTTGACCGCGTCCACCCACACCTGCAGGTCCGCGCTGGCCGCCACCTGCTTGGCCTGCACCTCCTCTGTGGGGGCGACGTAGGACAGGGTGGTCGTGGTGGTGAGCGAGTTGCGGGCGCTGGTCAGGCAGGTCACCAGCTTCTGCGAGGTGGTGTAGCGGGCGGTGTCGGACTGCACCGGCACACTGACGAACTCGCCGCCGGTCGGCGCGGGCGCGGTGCCGCCGCCCTTGCCGGGGATGGGGATGATGCCGTAGCCGAAGCCGGCCTTCTCGGCGTTGGCGAGCTGCCAGGTGCCGTTCTCGGCGAAGGCGTAGTCGCCGCCGGCGAACTCCTGCCAGCTGGTGGTCTGGGTGTTGTTGATGACCGAGTTGGGGGCGTAGCCCTTCTTCAGCCACTCCGTCCACAGCTGCACCGCTGAGACGCCCTCGGGCGAGTCGAGCTTGGTCAGGTTCGCGCCCGAGCCCCAGAACCAGGGCAGGAACTGGAAGCTGCCCTCCTCGGTGCCGATCGCCGAGAACGTGATGCCCTTCTTGCCCTTCGCCTTCACCTTCTCCAGCGCGGCGGTCAGCGAGGCCCAGTCCTTGACCGAGGCGATGTCCACGCCCGCGCTCTTCAGCACGTCCTTGTTGTAGTACAGGGCCAGGGTGTTGGCGCCGATCGGGACACCGTAGGTCTTGCCGCCGCTCTGTCCGGCGGCCAGCAGGTTCGGTGCGATCGCCGACACGTCGAGCTTGTTCTCCTCGGTCGTGGTCAGCACCCCGGCCTCGGCCAGCGTCGAGACGACCGGGTTGTCCACGATCAGCACGTCGGGCGAGTTGCCCTGCTGGGCGGCGAGCAGCGCCTTGTTGGTCAGATCGCTGGTGTCGTAGCCGGTGCGCTGCACTGTCACGCCCGCGTCGGTGCCGCATGCGTCCAGCAGCTTCACCCAGTCGGAGGTTTTGTCGTACTGGGGATACGGGTCCCAGATCGCATAGGTCCCGCCACCGGCGGCCTGGCTCGCGGTCGCCGAGCCGCCGTTGTCACCACCGGACGATGACGAGCAGGCGGCCAGCCCGCTGACGACGGCCAGGACCGTCAGACTCGCGCCGGCCGCACGCCGGCTCCTTGCCACTGATCTCATTGAGCTGACCTCCGGTAACACACGTGGCACGGCTGTTCCCGAGCCGAGTCGAACCGATTCGCCGAATCGGTTCGACCGAACATAGGCCCGTCTCAGCGGGAGAGTCAATGGGATGCGGCCATGGTTTGCCGAGATGTTGTGGGAGATGTGCGGCAGGCGACACCTCTCCTTCACATGGGCCTGCGGATGCTCGATGAACCGGTTCGACCTACGATGGTCGCCACGGCGGAACGAAAGGGCTCGGGTGAACATCGGAGAGATCGCCAAGCGGGCGGGCGTGTCACGCAGCACCGTCTCCTACGCGCTGACCGGCAAACGCCCGGTATCGGAGGAGACCAAGCGCCGCATCCAGACGGTCATCGACGAACTGGGCTACCGTCCCAACGCCTCCGCCCGGGCGCTGAAAGAGGGCCGCACCCGCACCATCGGCCTGGTCATTCCACCCGCCGGCCAGCGGCTGACCGACATGCAGCTCGGCTTCGTGGCCAGCGTGGTCGACGCCGCCGCGCGCGCCGATCTCGACGTCCTGCTCTCCCCCTCGGGCGGCGAACACGACCGCTCCTTCGAGCGCGTCGTCACGGGCCGGCGCGTCGACGGCGTCGTCCTCATGGAGATCCGGCTGGAGGACGAGCGCGTCACCCGGCTGCAGCACAGCGGGCTGCCGTTCGTCGGCATCGGCCGCACCAGCCGGCCCGAGGACATGTCCTGGGTGGACATCGACTACGAGACCCTCATCGCCAGGTGTGTCCATCACCTGGCCGACCTTGGTCATCGGCACGTGGCGCTGGTCAATCGCAGCGCCGAACTGGTCGCCGCCGGCTATGGGCCGGGTCATCGCGCGCAGGCGGGTTTCGAGCGCGCCGTCGCCGAACGTGGCCTGCACGGAGTTCAGGCATGCTGCGCGGACGACGCCCAGGCCGGGCAGTCCTGCCTGCGGCACCTCCTCGCCGAGCATCCGGAGCTCACCTCCGTGGCCACGATCAACGAGGCGGCGGTGTCCGGCATGTACCGCGCCCTGGCCGAAGCCGGCCTGAACGTGCCTCGCGACTTCTCCATCACCGGCGTTGCCGCACAACACTGGGCCGAGAACCTGCACCCGCCGCTCACCGCCGCCGACGTGCCCGCCGACGAGATGGGCGCCCGTGCCGTCGAGCTGCTCATCCAGCGGATCGCCGACCCCGCGACCGCTCACCGCCACCTGTTGCTCACCCCGCCGATCTCGCTGCGGGCCACGACCGGCCCAGCACGAGCAGGCGGCTGACCGCCGGAACCCCGACAGCGGCTGGATACGGGCCCAGGGCGCAGGCCGGGCTCGAGACTGTGGCGCGCCACGCCGGCACGTTCGAAGAGCCTTCACGGCGCTTTGCCCCGAGTGACGAGCGCATGGCCGCGACATGTCGGCGGCGTTTCCGGCTCTTGACCACTGCGCCCGGAGCCGCTTATGGTCCAGTCGAATCGATTCGACTCCCTCCCGCACTCCCCGAATGGGAAAAGCGCATGGTCAAACCCTTGTCCCGGCGGGCACGGCCGCGCATGCCGCGCGCCATCCTCGCTTCCGCGATCGCCTTGACCACCATCCCGGCAGCCGCCATCCCAGCAGCCGCCTTACCGGCGGCCGCAGCGGCGCAGGCGGCCGCGCCGAACCTGGTCCTGCACTACGACTTCGAAGGAGACCTGTCGGGCGGCACCGTCACCGACCGCTCCCCCTCCGGCTTGGACGGCACGCTGGCCAATCCGGCGGCGGCGACCACCGCTGAGGGCGCCGACGGCACCCAGGCGTTGTCCCTGCCCGGCGGCGCGACCGGCTCCAGCACCGCTCCGTACGTGACGATCCCGAACGGGCTGTTCCGCGGCCGTCAGGCCATGACGATCTCGACCTGGCTGAAGTGGTCGGGCGGCCCCGACTTCCAGTGGGTCTACAACCTCGGCAAGGACGCCGGCACCGCCACCTTCGTCACCCCGTCCTTCGCCGGCGACGCCACCACCCGCTCGTCCATCAAGCCGGTCAACGGCAACGTCGAGGTGGGCGTGCCCGGCGCGCAGAAACTGCCGACCGGCCAGTGGGCCAACCTGGTCACCACGATCGACGGCAAGACCCTCACCTACTACGTCAACGGCGCCGCCATCGGCAGCACCACGGCCGAGATCGACCTGGCCGCGGTCATGCACGCCGACGGCAACACCACCTCCGGCTTCCTCGGCAAGCCGTTCTGGGGCGGGCACCCGTTCCTGGACGGCGAACTGGACGACTTCCGCGTCTACGACGCCGCCATGAACGCCGAGCAGGTCGCCGGCCTGGCCGGCGACCACCTGGCCACGATCACGAAGATCGACCAGACCTCCTTCGACGTCACCACCTACACCGAGGTCGCGCCGGAACTGCCAAAGAGCGCCAACGCGGAGTTCACCGACGGCATCCGCCGCGGCGTCCCCATCACCTGGCAGGCCGTCGACCCCGCTCAATACGCCAACCCCGGCCAGTTCACCATCCAGGGCACCGCGCACGGCACCGCCGTCGAGGCCACCGTAAAGGTGATCGACAACAACCTCACCATCGACCTCACCACCACCACCGGCGCCTTCCACGGCGGCGCGTCCGGCACTCTGTACGGCGTCTACGGCGAGGGCGTCCCCACCAGCAACCTGCTCGAAGGCATGAACCTGCGCACGGTCTCGACCAAGGCGCAAGACGGGCCGCAGCACCCGGGCGCCGACGCCCTGGAGGTGGTCAAGCCGCTGGCAGACAGCACCAACGGCGACGTGTACATCTACATGACCGACATCTACCGCGGTTTCCCCTACCAGTGGCCGGGCAGCACGCCCGAGGAACGGCTGAACGACTTCAAGGCCAAGATCGCCAAACAGGTCGACCAGGTCCTCAAGCTCGACCCGAAATACCAGGACAACATCGTCTTCGTGCCGTTCAACGAGCCCGAGGGCAACATGTTCGGCGACGGGCAGTGGAGCTACAACGGCGTCAACTGGCTCAGCGACGCGCAGCACTACTTCAAGGCCTGGGACGAGGTCAACGCCCTGATCAAGGGCAAGATGCCGAAGGCCAGGATCGCCGGCCCCAACTCCAGCGCCCTGTACGGCAAGGTGCAGGACTTCCTGCGGCACACCCACGACGCGGGCACCCTGCCAGAGGTCGTCACCTGGCACGAGTTGAGCGATCCCGCCAGCATCCGCACCAACGTCGCCAGGTACCGCGAATGGGAGCGCGCCATCCTCGGCGGCAAACAGTTGCCGATCAACCTCAACGAGTACGCGCACAACTACCACACCTCGGTGCCCGGCCAGATGATCCAGTGGGCCTCGGCCATCGAGGAGTCGAAGGTCGACGCCGACATCGCGTACTGGAACATCGACGGCAACCTGTCCGACTCCGCCGTCCAGGCCAACCGGGGCAACGGTCAGTGGTGGCTGCTCAACGCCTACGGCCAGATGACCGGCGACACCGTCAAGGTCACTCCTCCGCGGCCCGGCGTGAGCTACACTCTGCAAGGCGTCGCCACGCTGGACAAGCCCAAGGCGCAGGCGCGAGCCCTGTTCGGCGGCACATCCGGCAAGGCCGGCATCCGCTTCGACAACGTGGACGCCAAGCTGTTCGGACCCACCGTGCACGCGCTGATCCAGGAGATTCCGTGGACCGGCCAGATCGGCGACTCCCCCCAGCCCGACGTCGTCGCCGAACTCGACCTGCGGGTGAAGAACGGCTCGCTCACCTTCGGCTTCGGCCAGGCGCTGCCCCGGCTCAAGGAGTCCTCCGCCTATCAGATCATCCTCACGCCGGGCCGGAACGCGACCTCGTCGGCCGCGCCGTCCAAGCTCTGGCAGGCGGCATATGAAGCCGAGGACGCGGCGCACACCGGAGGCCCCTGGCGGCGTGAAGGGCCGCAGGGCTCGCCGTCCAACGTCGGTCAGTACTACACCTCCGGCGGCCACAATGTCGGCGGCTTCCACACTGGCTCCGACCTGGCCCTCGACTTCAAGGTCTCGGTCCCGGAGAACGGCACTTACGACCTGTCGGTCTTCGCCAACTCCCTCAACACCGCCGACGCCGTCAAGGAGCAAGGCCCCACCAACGTCTTCCTCCGCGTGGACGGCAAGGCCGAGCAGGAGCTCCGCCTTCCCCTCAGCTACCGCTGGCTGGCGTGGGACCACACCGATGCCCAGGTCCGGCTGACCAAGGGCGAGCACACCCTCACCCTGGCCGCCAAGAGCCTCGACGGCGCCCGCGCCACCAAGGGCGACGCCCTCGTTGACAAGATCGACCTCTCCCTCGCCAACCCCGCCGCGGCCGAGACGATCTACGAGGCCGAATACGCCACCCTCAAGGGCGCGAGCACCGACTACACCCGTAAGAAGGTCTCCGGCCCCGGCCACACGGAGATCGGCAAGAACCAGAGCGCCACCTTCTGGGTCTACTCCCCCGACGACGGCGAATCCACCCTCACCCTCGACACCCTCGGGGGCGGCCGCGCCTGGCTCGACATCAACGGCCACCGCCTCACCGACGTCACCGCCCACACCAAGATCAAGACCGTCCTGTCCGGCGGCGTCAACCAGATCACCGTCACCGGCCAATCCGGCAAGCTTCGCCTGGACCGCCTGTCCGTCACCGACACCGACGGCGCTCTCAAGCCCACCTGGTACGAAGCCGAATCGGCCCGCGTCACCGGCAACGCGAAAATCACCGGCTACCCGCTGGCCGGCGGCGGCAAGGCGGTCACCGACATCGGCGGCGACCCCGGCAACGCCAACACCCTCACCTTCGACGTCACCGCCCCCCAACACGGCACCTACGCGCTGACCGTCCGCTACTCCAACCCCGAGCAATCCCCGGCCTCCCACTACAACCCCGACCCGCTGGCCCGCCACGCCGAGATCTCCATCAACGGCGCCCAGCCTCAGCGTGCCTGGTTCCCGCACTCCTTCCACGCCGGCAACTTCTGGGAGCTGACCATCCCGGTCCAGCTCAAGAGGGGAGCCAACACCATCGCCTTCGCCTCGCACGAACTGCCGAGCTTCGACGGCGACTCCTACATCTCCGACGCCTTCCCCGACATCCTGCTGCGCTCGGCGTATGCCCCCATCGTGGACAAGATCGCGGTAACCCCGATCGCCAAGTGACCTTCACCTACGCGTGACTTGGATTCAGAGAGTCAAGGCGACGCATCGGGCGGGGGATCTGGTGATGCACCACCAGGTCCCCTGCCTGTGCGTCAGCAGCCGGCACTTCGCCACCCACATCGGCCCGCTGGCCGACCGACTCGGCGCGGTGCGACTGAGCGCCGACGACGCCGAGCACGTCACCGCCGCCGTCCACCAGGTCTTCGACGCGGCCGGACTGCCTGCCGGGCTGACCATCGGCCTCCAACGCCACACCCCGTAAGACCAGTGGGCGCACTACACCCTGCTCACCGACCCTGAGTGGGCACTCCTGGCTGGGGGCGCCAATGAGCGCAACACCTTCTACGAGTGCGCGCTTCGGCCCCGCCACGTCGGCCCGCACGTGGCGCACGTTCAGCTGGTGAGCACACCCCATCAGCCCGACCAGAACATATGGATCCGTTGGAACAGCCACATCCGGGAGATGGTCCCGCTGCTCTACTGCACGGCCGAGCACCCAAGCGAAGATCCCGCCGGCATCGATGATCCGCTGATGTGCATGCTCTTCGACGGGCATGCGGGGCAGCACGACTTCTCCTGAGCGCCCGGCATGGACGAGGCCCCTTTCGGCCGCGGGTATCGATAAGGGCCGCTCGATCATGCGTTGGTTGATGCGTTCGTCAGCCAGGTTGATCAGCTTTTGCTGCATGGCGGATGACGGGGCGCGGCTGGTGGTGATGTTGGGCATCTGCCAGTAGGGGGGCCAGGTTGTCGGCCTGGTGCGGCGAGCTCAAGCGCGCCGTCGTGGCCGGGGGCTGGTCCGGGCATCGGGAGATCCTCCTGGGTCGAGACGGTCTGTTTTCACGCACAAGAGAACACCGTGCCCTGGGGGCACGCTCAAGCGAAGGTCCTGTCGGCCCCGCCGGGACTCGCGGCGATCAGACCCGGCCGGGACTCGCGGCGATCAGACCCGGCCGGGACTCGCGGCGATCAGACCCGGCCGGGACTCGCGGCGATCAGACCACGCCGGGACCGGCGGCGGTGCGGCGCGGCGGGTTGCGGCGTGGCTTGATGATCACGTCCGGCACCGGCGGCGCGGGAAGGCGGTGCCCGTGGTAGCCCTCGACGCTTCCGAAGCGGCCGGAAGCGGCCTCCCAATCCCGGCGGGCCCGCAGGATCTCCTCGTGGTCGCGGACGACGAAGTTCCACCACATGACGATCTCCTCCTCGAACGGCGGGCCACCGAGCAGGACGGCGCGGGCCGGGCCGTCCGAGCGGTTCGTCACCGTCAGGGTGCCGGCACCCGGCGCCACGTAGCCGAGCTCCGCCGCGGGGACCGCGGTGCCGTCCAGGCGTACGTCACCGGCATCGACGAGCAGGCCGTGCTCGAATCCGGGGTCGATGGAGAGCGTGACCGTGGCGTACGGCTCGAAGTCGAGCTGCGCGCCCAGCAGGGGTGTGAACGTTCGCACCGGAGAGGTCTCGCCTTCCAGTGAGCCGAGGAAGACCCGCAGCTCGGCCCCGTCCAGCCGCACGGGCTCCGGTACGTAGTGCTGGAAGTCACGCCCGGCCTCCCGGTCCGCGTCGGGCAGGGCCACCCACAACTGGACACCGTGGAGGACTGTGGTGTCCGCGGTGGAGACCTCGGAGTGGGCGATGCCGTGGCCGCCGGTCATGAGATTGAGCTCTCCTGGCCGGATGAGCGAGTGGGTGCCGAGGCTGTCGCGGTGCTCGATGGTGCCGCTGAAGAGCCAGCTCACCGTCTGCAGCCCCGTGTGCGGATGCGGCGGCAAATCCATGCCGCCCGCCGGCACCTCGACCGGTCCGTAGTGATCGGCGAAGCACCAGGCGCCGATCAGCGTCCGGGCCCGCTGGGGAATCGTGCGCCGCACCCGCAGTGCCCGTGGTCCGCCCAGGGGCACGTCGCGGGCCGGGAGCACCTCGACCCCGGTGGCGCTTCCCGCCTGTGCCACTCGCGGATCGCTCACTTGGACCACTCCCCGATCGTGCGGTGCGCGGTTGTCTGGATCAGCAGCCGGAGCTCGGCGGCCTGGACGTTGGCGCCGAAGGCGGCGGTGCCCGGCTCGAGCCGGACGCCCTCGGCGAGGGGTCCGATGGGCAAGGGGTCGAAGCCCAGGTCGTCGACGAGCGCCGCGACCTCGGTGACGTCGGCGTCGCCGTCACCGGCGACCGCGATCGCCTTGCGGCCCGGTGTGCCGGCGGGCCGGCTCTCGTCCTCCAGGTCGTGGTACCCCATGTGGTTGAAGGCCTTGACGACGCGTGCGCTGTCGAGGAAGCGCCGCACCTCCTCGCTGGAGGAGACGCCGGGCACGAGCAACCGCTCGCGGGGCCCGTCGACCTCCCACCAGTGGTTCATGGCGTCGATGACGAGCTTGCCGCGCAGCTCGCCGGTTGGGAGCGCGCGGTACTTGCTGAGCGGGAGCGCGAGGATCACGACGTCGGCGTCCCGTACGGCCTCGACGGCTCGGACGGCGGTGGCGCCGGGCGTCAGGACCTCGATGGTGAGGGCGATCCTGGCGGGATCCCCCGACCCCGCGACGAGTACTCGATATCCGGCGGCGAGAGCGAGGCGGGCCAGGACCGTGCCCACCTTGCCGGCCCCGAGGACGCCGATCGTGCGTACGGCCGTGCGCCCCATCATCGGGCCGCCTCCACCGTGCCGGACACCGTGCTGGGCTGCTCGGCCAGCAGTTCGCGCACCATCGGGATCACCTTGGTGCCGTACAGCTCGACGGCGCGTAGCCGGTCGCCGGCCGCGACGGTGCCGGCGGCGGAGTAGATCAGGTCGAAACGCCCGACGTCGAGGGTGCGGATGGCACGGGCCATCCTGCGCGCGACCGTCTCGGGTGAACCGACGTAGAGGGAACCGTGCTCGACGTCGGCCTCGAATTCCGCACGCCGGAGAGGGGGCCAGCCGCGCAGGGCGCCGATGCGGTCGCGTATCTCCTTGTAGCCGGGCCAGAAGAGTCGCTTGGCCTCCTCGTCGGTCTCGGCGACGAAGCCGGGCGAGTGCATCCCGACCGGGTAGGCGGTGGTCCCCAGCTGTTCCGTGGCGCGCCGGTACAGGTCGATGTACGGGGCGAAGCGGTCGGGCGCGCCGCCGATGATCGCGAGCATGAGCCGGAACCCGTACCGCGCGGTACGGATGACGGACTGGGGCGACCCGCCCACACCGACCCAGGTCGTCAGCCGCCCGGACTCCGTCTTGGGGAACACGTCGGCGTCCTTGAGCGCAGCGCGCGTGGTGCCCTCCCAGGTGACCGGTCCCTCGTCCAGCAACTTGTGGAACAGGTCGATCTTCTCCTCGAAGAGGATCTCGTAGTCAGCCAGGTCGTACCCGAACAGCGGGAACGACTCGGTGAACGACCCGCGGCCCAGGATCACCTCGGCGCGCCCGTTCGAGAGCGCGTCCACCGTGGCGAAACGCTGGAAGACGCGCACCGGGTCGTCGGAGGACAGGACCGTCACCCCCGAGGCGAGGTGGATGCGCTCGGTCCTGGTGGCGATGCCGGCCAGCACCGTCTCGGGAGTGGAGATCGAGTACTCGGGACGGTGGTGCTCACCGAGGCTGACGGCGTCCACGCCGACCTGGTCGGCGAGCACCGCCTCTTCCACGACAGCGCGGATCGCCTGAGCATGGGAGACGACCTTCCCCTGATCGTCGCGAGGCAGGTCGCCGAAGCTGTCTATACCGAACTGGACGGCGGCGCTGTCGGTCATGGGTTCGCTCCTTGGGAGATCCGCGTGCGAGGGGATTGACGTGTCAATCCCCTAACGTATGTAGCTGACGTGTCAATTCCCAGGAGGTGCCATGGCTCAGAAGAAGCGCCGCACGATGCCCACGCGCGAGGAACTGCGCATCTGGCGCGACTACATCGAGACCGCCGAGACCTTGCGCACCCTCCTGGAGGGACGGCTCCAGAGCGAGTCGTCCTTGTCCTCCGCTGACTATCGAGTGCTGCTCGCACTGAGCGAGGCGGATCGAAAGACGTTGCGCTCCTCCGAGCTGGCCCAGCTGATCGGCTGGCAACGCAGCCGCCTGTCACACCACCTGGGGCGGATGGAGAAGCGGGGGCTCGTACGCCGGGCCCCGTGCCCCGACGACGTCCACGGCATCGATGTGCGGCTGACCGACCTCGGAGCGGAGTCGTTCCAGCGCGGCTCACGGCCGCACCTGCGTGACGTGCGCGAGCTTTTCGTCGACGCGCTCACCCCGGAACAGCTGGCACAGGTCGACGAGTTCACCGGGGCCCTACGCCGGCATCTCGACCTCGAGCCGTAGCACGCGCATCGCCTCCGTCAGCTCCCGGCGGGGATGGTGTCCTGGCTCGGCGCGCGCATGGGGGTGACCGCCGGCCCCTCGCGGCGGGTGCGGTACCAGACGACCGCGGTGATGACCGCCAGCAGCACGACCGGGATCAGGTGGAGGGCAGAGCCGGCACCGGACGAGCGGTCCGTCGAGGCGGCGAGGTCGGCGTGCAGCGCCAGCGCCAGCAGCAGCCCGAAGACGTTGTTGGCGGCGTGCAGGACGACTGCGGTCTCGATGCCGCCGGTGCGCCACGTGATGAGCGCGAACGCCACGCCGACAGCCAGGAACTGGAGGTTCAGCCAGACGTCGGTGGACAGGTGGATCGTGGCGAACAGGACGGCGGAGACCGCCCATCTCCCTGCCGGGGATGGCTCCAGGGCGGCGAGAACCGTCAGGTAAATCGCCCAGACCGGTGCGAGGAAGAGGATCGCCCGGCCGAGGACCGCCGGCCGGAACGCCCCGGCGACGGAGTGCAGCCAGCCGCCCTTGACGCCGTACAACCAGCGCTGGATGAGCATGCTCCAGGAGATCAGCAGCGCGGTGGAGGCGAAGGTGGTGGCCATCGCGGGTCGCCGACGCTGTCGGTCTCCTGACGCTCAACAGCCGGGGTTACGCCCGAGGACGAACGGCATCGACACGATGATCCCCGCCGGAAGCTTCACCGCCGTCGTCGGCCCGTCGGGCGCGGGCAAGAGCACGAGGCGGCCGTCGCCGACGCCGTCACCGAACTGGCCCGCGACCGCACCGTCATCGTCGTCGCCCACCGCCTGTCCACCGTGGTCGCCGCCGACCGCATCCTCGTCCTCGACCGCGGCCGCATCACCGAGCACGGCGACCACGACGCCCTCCTCGCCACCGGTGGCACGTACGCCCGCTTCTGGGACGAACGCGTCCGTGCCCGCGGCTGGCAACTCCGCAGACCCCGGAAGGAACTCGCATGACCTCCGCCGGCATCGGCGCCGTCTTCGACAGCGCCACCACCCCAGTACGCCGAGATCTCACCGCTGCTGGACCTGCGGGCCGGGCGGCACTTGACCGTGTTCTGAAGGGTCTTTGATGTAATCAGCCCCGTCTTGTCCAGGTTCTCACCTTTCCGAACTGCGAGCCGGCCGATCGGTGGCATGCCGGTGACCGCCACCCCGGATCGTGCTGCCGCGCCACTGGGGTCGCCGGTGGCCGGCCGGGGGCGGTAGAGGGCTGCCGGGCGAACAGCTCGGCGAGCGGCGGCAGAGCGCGCCGTGGTGCGTTCGGCGGTCAGGCGGGCGTGATCATCATGGCGGCGCAGTGGTTCGCAGGAGGAGAAGGGCGATGTCGTCGGTACGCTGCTGGTTCGTGGTGTGCTCGATGAGCGCATTGGCCAGGGCGGGCAGGGACTGTCCGGGCACGGGGGTGAAGCGGGCGGCCAGGGCGGCGATGGAGTCGCCCAGGTCCAGGCCGGGCTTCTCGACGAGGCCGTCGGTGTAGAGGACCATGACCGCGCCGGGCGGGATGTTCACGTCCGTGGTGCCGTACTCGGCGTCGGGGTCGATGCCGAGCAGCAGGCCGTCAGGGGTGTCGATGATCTCGGCCGGGCCCGCGGGCAGGCCGAGCACCGGCGGCAGGTGGCCCGCGCTGGCCAGGCAGGCGGTGCGCCGGCGCAGGTCGAAGCTGACGTACAGGCAACTCGTGAAGCGGTCCGGCGCCAGTTCGGTGAGCAGCCGGTTGGTGTGCGTCAGCACCTGACCTGGGTCGGCACCGGCGGTGGCGTGGGCGCGGATGGCGGTGCGTACCTGGCCCATGAGCGCGGAGGCCGTCATGTCGTGGCCCTGGACGTCGCCGATCACCGCTCCGGCCAGGGTGTCGCCGAGGCGGATCAAGTCGTAGAAGTCGCCGCCGATGCCCATGCCGGGGGTGGCGGGCAGGTAGCGGGCGGCCACGTCCAGGCCGGGGAAGTCGGGGAGGTGTTGCGGTAGCTGACCCGCCTGCAGGGACTCGGCGAGCTTGTGCTTGTTGTCGTAGAGCCAGGCGCGTTCGAACGCCTGGGTGATCAGCCCGCCGAGGGCGGTGACAAGGGATCGCTCGCTGTCGCTGAACTGACGGGGACGATCATAGGCGAGCACACACGTGCCGATGGACCGGCCCATGGCGACCAGCGGCAGGAGCGCCCAGGCGCCCATGTCGTCGATGCGCATGGCGTCGGGGTAGGTCTGCTGGAACTCCTCCCAGGTCGGGTAGAACGCCGCTCTGCCCTCGTCGTAGCCGCGCGCCCAGCCGACCGCTTCGACCATCCGCTGCCCGTGGAACCCCTCCAGGCCGCGGCTGCTGTAGCCGCGCGACCCGACCACGTGCATCCGCCCGCCGTCCCAGGTCAAGACGGCCATGGCCTGGGCCTCACAGGCCGGCATGACGTGGTCGGCCACCAGGTTCACCATGTCCTGAGCGCTCGTCGCCCGGGCGAGGCACGTCGCCAGGTGGAGAACGTCGTGCAGCCCGATCAGCCGAGGACACCGGTCGGCGTCTTCGGAAGCGGTCTCGGGCGTGCCGGCGGGCGTGATCCGTACGGTGACGCCATGCAGGCGCGGATAGCACTGGAACGACAGCCACCGGCCGTCGGGATGGCGGGCGGTGAACTGCGCGGCCTGGTGGCTGACGACCGCGGTCCGGTAGCGGTCCTCACAGAGAGGATCGTCCAGCCAGGGCAACGCCTTGCACAAGCGCTTGCCGATCATCTCGGACGGTTGCGCGGCGAGCAGTTCGGCGGCCGTGGCGGTGACGAGGGTGACTCGCGCGTGCGCGTCCAGGTGACAGTGGCCTTCGGGCAGGGACTCGAGACATGCCAAGGCTGTCAGGCCGGTGGCCGGGTCCGGCCGCTGAGCGGGAACCGGGTCCAGGATACGAGGCGGAGAGCCGGCGACGAGCGGCCGGCCGCTCTCGCTCGCCTGGCGGAGCAGGCGCCCCATCTTGTCGCAGATGTCGTCGATGATGTCGAGCCGGTGCCGGCTGAGCCTGGACTCGCCCGCCGGAGGCCATCCCATGACGATTCCGCCCCAGGCGACACCCCCGGCGCAGAGCGGCGAGGCCGCCAGCGCGAAGTGGTACGGCAGTGACAAGGCCGCCGCCGGGAACTCGCGCGCCAGGGCCACCCGGTCGCTGAGCCAGATCAGCCTCTGCTCACGCACCGACACCGCGACCGGCGTGCGGTCGTGCACTCTGACCCTGGCCCAGGTCCGGGCGATGGTGGCGGGAAGACCGATCGTCGTCTGCATCTGCAGCAGATGGCCGCCCGCGGCCAGGACGTACACGATGCCGATGTGCGCTCCGGCGCTGGACACGGCTTCGATGAGCAGGTCGTCCAGACGAGACGACGTCGCCGCCGCCCCCGGGAACGCGGCGCTACGCCGTGGCCGCGCCATGGCCTGTACAGCTTCCGCACCGACCCCACGAGCGTTCCAACCACCCCATATCGGCAGAATACGCCCATAGGGGTGGACAGTCGGGTACCGCCAAGGGCTCCGCCCCACCAGGCACGCGCGTCGGGGGGCGGGCGGGGCAAGCCGCAACGGTAGCGGCGGCCCGGCTCGGTGTCGTCGTAGCCGGCGAGGATGTGCGCCCGGCAGGACCGTCAGCCGTGCGCAGCAGATCTTCCGCCGGCGCGGCGGCGGCGCAGGACGACGCCGGTGCCACCGGCTTCACAGCCTTTCGCGGCAGGTTCCAGCACGCCGGCCGGCGGGGTGCCGACAAGGCGCCATCGTGCGTCATGGACCTGGCAGCCGCCGGGCGCGGCGTGCCGCCATCCCACCGTGCCCTGTCGGCCGGCAGGCGGCAACCGGAGCTTTCCCGCGGACACCGGTGGCGGCTTCACCCACCCTCCGGGCCGCTCATGGGTGCCGCGGCCCCGTCGCGGGAGGAGCCTGCGCCACCTCCTTCGCCGGCGAGCACCACGGCCGGGATCCCGGCTTACGCGATTCTGTGCCGGTGTCGCGGACAGAGGCAAAAGCGCATGTCCATCGTGATCACCGCTGGGCAGCGCGGGGACTCCCCGTAGTTCGAGATTGTCCTGGGCCGTAGAGGGTGCCCCGGCTGGGGCCGGGCAGACCGCGCACCCGGCCGAGGCGGGTGCGCGGTGTGGAACCGTCCGTTGAACGCCATGCCCGGCTGTCGATCTCCGAAGTCGCCGGTCGAGCCGGACATCAGCCGGCCGCCAGCGCCTCATGCGCGTAGTTCCAGAGGCGGTCCGCGGCGACCGGGTCGACCGACCAGGCGGCGACGCCGTCGGTCACGCCCGGGCCGCCCGGCACCACCTCGGCCTCCTGGTTATCTGAGGAGAAGTAGCGGCCGGTCACGCCGTCCAGCAGAGGGGACGCGGCGAGCAGCACCGAAGTGGCGGCGCCCTGCTCCGGGGTCTTGTAGTAGTCCGGGGTCACCAGGTTGCCCTCGTCGTCCATCGCGCCCGCTGCGCGCATGGTGGCCTCGTCGAGGTGTCGCTGCAGTCTGGTGTGGATGTAGCCGGGCTCGAGCGCGTTCGCGGTGACACCGTCGGTGGCCCAGCGCCGGGCGATGCCGACCGCGAGCAGCACGTCGGCCGCTTTCGATTGCGCGTATGCGACCCACGGGTCGTACGGACGGCGCTCGAAGTGCGGATCGTCGAAGTCGAACGGCGCCCCCAGTTGCGCGCCGGAACTCACCATGACCACCCGCGCGTCGCCGGCCTGCCGCAGGTTCTCGTGCAGGCCGGCGATCAGTGCGAAATGCCCGAGGAAGTTCGTCGCCAGTTGTAGTTCCCAGCCGTTGGCGGCGAGCAGGCGTGTGGGCAAGGCCATGATCCCGGCGTTCGCGACGATCGCGTGCACCGGACCGGTCCAACCGGCCACGAATGCGCGCACCGAGCCTAGATCGCTCAAGTCCAGAGCCTGCTGGTCACCGACGGGGTTGCGGGTTGCGACGGTGACCTCTGCCCCAGCACCTCGCAGAGCCAGCACAGTCTCCGCACCGATTCCGGAGGCTCCGCCGGTGACGATGATCCGCCGCCCGGTGAGATCGACGCCGGTCAGGATCTCGGCGGCCGTGGTCCGCACGTTGTACGGGGTGCTCATGCGTTTCATGGCCACAACGCTAAGGCGACGCGGTTGGACTTGGAATGCGTCTGAGTCCACCATAGTTGAGTGAACGTCCACCACTCCGATCCCCTTGAAGACGTCCTCACCCTCATCGGCACGACCGGCCGCTTGTCCGTCAGGCTGGTGGCGGGCGGGCGATGGGCGCTATCGTTCGATCCCCCGGCGGGCGTCAAGTTCAACGCCGTACGCCGCGGCCGCTGCGTGCTCACCGTCGACGGCGTGCCTGAGCCGATCGAGCTGGCGGAAGGCGACTGCTTCCTGCTCACCCAGCCGCGCGCCTTCACCCTGGCCTGCGAGGCGGGGGTGCGGCCGGTTCCGGCGGGCCCGGTGTTCTCGGCGGCCGCCGACGGCGTGGCACGCGTGGGGACCGGCGAGGACGTGGTCTTCATCGGCGGCCGGTTCGACTTTGGCCGGCGCGCCCAGGAACTGCTGATCGGCGTGCTGCCGCCGGTGATCCACGTGCCCGGCCGCACCGCCGAGGCCGCAACCGTACACTGGGCGCTCGAGCAGATCGACGCCGAGCTGCGCGAGCGGCCTCTCGCTTCGACGCTGGTCACCGAGCATCTCGCCCTGGTCATGCTGATCCACCTCCTGCGCCTGCACCTGGCCCTCGCCAGGCCGGGCGAGACGTCCGGCTGGCTGGCCGGGCTCGCCGACCCGATCGTGGCCCCGGCGCTGCGGGCCATGCACGCCCGGCCGGCCCAGGCCTGGACGGTGTCCCAGCTGGCCGGCATCGCGGCGGTCTCGCGGTCGACGCTGGCCTCCCGGTTCAAGCGGGTCGTCGGACAGGGCCCGCTGGAGTACCTGACCGGCTGGCGGATCGAACTGGCCGCCGACCGCCTGCGCCGCGGTGACGAGACGGTGGCGTCGATCGCCTGCCAGGTCGGCTACGGATCGGTGAGCGCGATGAGCAACGCGTTCAAGCGGATCACCGGTGTGTCCCCGCGCGATTACCGCCAACGGACCAGCGACGTCTCCGTCGGCATCTGAAGAGATTCCGCTGCCCGCCGGCGATCCGGGCGGCTGCGCCACGCACGTGACGGCCTATCCGCTGGAGTGCCCGCCGGGCCGGCTCCCGGGGAACGCCAGCCGTGCCTGCCACCAGAGGCTCGGTGGGAGCCTGGTCGCCTTGAGCGGACGACCTGAAGCAGGCCGAGCCCGCGCGGGGTCAGCGCGTAGTCGACTCGCGGGGGTCGGTGTCGTGGACGGTCCGCGTCGCCAGGCCGTCCCGCTCCGGTGCCCGGAGTGTGGCGCTGAGCATGCGCTGGGCGATGGGTTCGCTCATCCGGCCCAGCTCGTTGAACCGCCGGGTGGTGTCGTCCGGTTCTGCGATCGGACGCCCCATTGCTCCAGCGTATGGGGGGTGCCAGGTTCCCCTGGAGCGGTTCTCGCGGTGATACCTGGGCACCTTGAAGTGCTCTCTTGTCTCTCCCCCGCATCGATGCGATGGTACGAATCGCGTACCAGGTGACTAAAGAGAACCATTAAGGAGCTGCGCATATGCGCGCGGTCGGTTTTTACGACTTCGGGGGACCCGACGTGCTGCGGATCGTCGACCTGCCGGAACCCCATGCCGGACCCGGTGAGGTCCGGGTGCGAGTGCACGCGGCCGCGGTGAACCCGGCGGACACCCTCATCCGTGCCGGCGTGCACGCGGCGGCGTTCGCCGGCGTGCCGGCCCCGTACGTCCCCGGCATGGACATCGCCGGCGTGATCGACGAGATCGGGCCGGGAACGGACACCGAGCTGGCCCCGGGGGAGCCGGTGATGGCGATGGTGATGCCGATCGGCCCGGCCGCGGGCGGCTACGCCGAGTACGTGGTGTTGCCGGCCGGCTGGGTCGTCCGGGCGCCTGCGGGCATCGAGCACGCGGCCGCGGCGACGTTGCCGATGAACGGGCTCACCGCGCTGCGGGCCCTCGACCAGCTGGCGCTCGCCCCCGGCTCGGTCCTCGCCGTCACCGGCGCGGCCGGGGCGCTCGGCGGCTACCTGGTCCAGCTGGGCGGGCACGCGGGGCTGACCGTGGTCGCCGATGCCGCGCCCGCCGACGAGGCCCTGGTCCGGGCGTCCGGCGCGGCCGACGTCGTGGCCAGGGGAGCCGGCGTCGCCGAACGCATCCGGGCCCGGTATCCGGACGGCGTCGACGCGGTCGCCGACGCGGCGCTGGTGGGGCCGCGACTTCTCGACGCTGTCCGTGACGGTGGCGCGTACGTCCGCTTCCGTGGCAGCGACGAGCCCGGCGGCCACGAGATCGACGGCCAGGGCCGGATCGTCGTGCGGACCACGTTCGTCCCCGACTACGCGGGCCGGACGGACAAGCTGCGCCAGATCCGCCGGCTCGCCGAGGCGGGCGTGCTCATCCCGCGCGTCGCGACGACCCTGCCCGCCGCCGAGGCGGCCGGGGCGCACCGGCGGCTGGAGGCCGGCGGCGTGCGCGGCCGGCTCGTACTGAGCTTCTGACATACCGACAAGCACCGGCAAGAACCGACATAGGGGGCAATCATGTCCGCACGTTTCGCAGACAAGGTCATTCTGATCACCGGCTCCACCTCCGGCATGGGCAGAGCCGCCGCCGAGCGGCTCGCGGCCGAGGGCGCGAAACTCGTCCTGGCCGCGCGCGGCAAGGAAGCCGGCGACGCGCTGGTGGCCGGCCTGCGCGCGGCCGGGGGCGAGGCCACCTTCGTCCCGGCCGACGTGACGGTGGAGGCTGAGGCGGCGGAGCTCGTCCGGCAGGCGGTCGAGCGTTACGGCCGGCTCGACGGTGCGTTCAACAACGTCGGCGCCGCCACCGCGATGGGCCCGGTGACCGGCATCGACAGCGACGCCTGGCATGCCGACCTGGCGCTCAACCTCGGCAGCGTCTTCTTCGCCCTGAAGCACCAGATCCCCGCGCTGCACGCGGCCGGCGGCGGCGCGATCGTGAACAACGCCTCCAATCTCGGTGTCACCGGGGCGGCGGGCATGGCCTCCTACAGCGCCGCCAAGCACGGCGTGGTCGGGCTCACCCGATCGGCGGCGCTCGACACGGCCGCGGCCGGCGTACGAATCAACGCCCTGATCACCGGTGGCGTGGACACCCCGCTGCTGCGGGCCAACCTGGGCCCGCAGCCGGAGGAGGCCCTGCGCACGGCCGCGGCCATGCACCCGCTCGGGCGGATCGCCCAGCCGGACGAGATCGCGGCGTTCGTGGCGTTCCTGCTGAGCGACGAGGCCAGGTTCATCACCGGAGCCGCCCTCGCGATCGACGGTGGCCTGACCGCCGCCTGACGAGAGATCCCATCGTCGCGACACGTGGGCGAACAGGCGCTCCCGCGCCTCTTCGCCCACGATGCGGCTCCGGCTTGAGGCGTGTCCCTGGCAACGGAGAGCGGGTCCCCGGCGGACGGCAGGTGAGCGGCCGTTGGTCGTCCAACTCCGGTGCGCCGTACGCGACCTGGGGCGGCAGTCGGCGCTCTGCTCAAAGACGAACGCGGTGAGGTCGCTGACCAGTCCCTGGCGCTGATCCCAGCCGCCGGCCTCACCGTGCAGGACACCTGGCACGCTGCTTCCACACCGCTGTCGTTCACCATCCATGGCCGACACTCGGACTCCGTCGGCTTCCAGACGCAGATCGCCGAGGCCGGCCCCTTGCAGCACATCCGGCGGGACGCCGACACCGCGCCCCGCCATGCCGGCCTGGTCCCCGCCGTCGGCGTGGAGGTCTACGGCAAGGCCTTGCTCGACGTGGACGACCGCCCCCCGTGTCGCCCTACGACTCCATGACCTGGGGCGACACAGAATCCAACCAGAGGTGTGATGTGAAGATAGAACGATATGTGGTCAACGGGGTATTCGTGGAACACGCCGCGCCCGATGGCACGACCACGCAACCGCCCATCGTGTTCGTGCACGGCGGCAGTCACGGCAGCTGGCTGTGGGAAGACTGGCTGCCCTACTTCGCCGGCCTGGGCCGGCACTGTTACGCCTTCAGCTGGTTCAACCACACCGGTTCGCGGCAGCTCCCGACCGAGGAGTTCGTCCAGCGGAGCATGCTGGACGCGACGCAGGAACTGGACATCGTCATCTCCCACATCGGCGACGCTCCGGTGCTCGTGGCGCACAGCATGGGCACGGCGGTGGCACAGAAGTACTCCGAGGACCACCCGGTCCTGGCCCAGGTGCTCCTCGCGCCTGTGCCCTGCACAAGGAGCAGCGGAGAGGCGATAGCGCTGCCGGTGGACTTGTCGGTGCCGTTCCCGCCCATGCCGTACGAGATGGCGGTGGAGTGGTTCTTCGCCGGGTGCGCAGAGCACGACGCCCGCCGCTACCACGGGCTGATGCCCGACGAGTCTCCGAAGGCCGTGTGGGAAGCCGCGCAGCGCGGAGCGGCCATCGAGCTCGACCGCACCAGAGTGAGTGGTCCCCTGCTGATGATCGCCGGCGGTGAGGATGTCGTGTCTCCCGCGCACCTGGTGCGGAAGCACGCCGCACACTTCGGCGCCGATTACCTCTTCTTCGCCGACCGTGCCCACAGCCTGGTCCTCGAGCCGCGATGGCGTGATGTGGCCGGCCGCGTCAGCTCCTGGCTCAGCCGCTCCGCCTGGTGAAGCGCTGTCACCCACCAGGCGGCACCCGGACTCACGGCAGCGCGACGACAGCGACCGAGAAGGTCGAGACGGCCGCCTGGCACGACATCCCCTCCGTCTACATCATCACCGAGCAGGACCAGGCCATCCCCCCACCTTGCAGGAGCGGATGGCAGTCCAGGCCAACGAGACTCGCCGGCTTGCCGGCGGCCACTCTCCGTTCTTGTCCCAGCCGCGCCGCCTGGCCTCCCTCATCGACGACATCGCACGATCCGGGACGAGCTGAGCTGGGTCAGCGCCGCTTCCGCCGCGGACGCATAGTCCTGGAGATGGCCCGCGGCGGCAGGGGCGACCGGCCAGGCCGCGATGCTGATCATGACGGCCGGGGTGATGTTCCTCGCCGTCGCGCGCCGTGCCGCCTTGGTTCTCCCGAGGCCACGGCCGCCAGAACTGTAAGTTTCGCCAGTTCGCGCAGCGTCTTTTGTCGGTCACAGTGGTTTCGTCCAACCGCCTGCGTGCTTGCGAGCACCGCCCAAGGAGGCTTCTGTGGTGAAACCCAGTCACCCTGGCGATGTACCGTCGGCCGATTCCGCTCCGGCCGGCACCAGGGCCACGCTTCGCCGTGTCGCGGGCGCGTCCGTGATCGGGTCCACTCTCGAGTGGTACGACTTCTTCCTCTACGCCACCGCCTCTGCACTTGTGCTCGGGCAGGTTTTCTTCCCCACGGCTGACCCCGTCGTGAGCACACTGCTCTCGTTTGCGACGTTCGGCGTCGGCTTCGCCGCCCGCCCGATCGGGTCGATCATCTTCGGTGCCATCGGTGACCGGGCCGGCCGCAAGCCCGCCCTGGTCGCGACGCTGCTCCTGATGGGCGTCAGCACCACGCTCATCGGCCTGGTCCCCGGGTATGACACGATCGGCGTTGTCGCGCCCCTGCTACTCGTGCTCCTGCGTCTCGCACAGGGGCTCGGCGCCGGCGCCGAGCTCGCCGGTGCGACGATCTTCGCTGCGGAGTTCTCTCCCCCGCACCGGCGCGGACTCTTCGGTTCGATCGCGACAATCGGCACCTATTCCGGCACCGTGCTCTCCTCGGTGATCTTCGCGCTGTTCGCGCTCATGCCAGCGGATGCCTTTCTCGCCTGGGGCTGGCGGGTCCCCTTCCTGGTGAGCATCATCGTGGTCGGCGTGGGCATCTACATCCGTCTGCAACTCGAAGAAACCCCCGAGTTCAAGCAGGTCGAGAGGCGCGACGACGTGGCCAGGGTGCCGCTCGTCTCAGTCTTCCGTCACGAGTGGCGGAGCTTTCTCCTGGTGATCGGGATCGTCGCGGGCGCGTTCACCGCGACCTACGCCTATCAGACCTACTCGCTGTCGTACATGAAGAACAACCTCGGCATCACCTCGTCGATCGGCACGCTCGCCATCGCGATCGCGGCCTTCGTCGCGATGCTCATGGTGCCGCTGATGGGTGCGCTCTCGGATCGGATCGGCCGGCGTCCCGTGCTCATCGCCGGATCGGCGATCTCCGCGCTGTTCGCTTTCCCCTTTTTCATGCTCCTCAACACCGGCGAGAGCACGCTCATCATCCTCGCCATGATCGGCGGCATCGGGATCGGTGTGCCCACCATCCTCGGCGTGCAGGGTGTCCTCCTCACGGAGCTGTTCTCGACCCGCAACCGCTTCACCGGCTTCTCGGTCAGTCGGGAAATCGGCGCGATCGTATTCGCCGGCGCCACGCCGTTCGTCGCGGCGAGCCTGGTCAGCGCAGCGGGTGGCGAGTCCTGGCCCGTGTCGCTCTACGTGATCGGCGCCTGCTTGATCACCCTGATCACGGGCCTCGTGATGCGCGAACCCGCGCCCGTGCGCGAGCAACTGACGCCGCCGGCACCGGGCGCGACGAATGGCTGAGATCGGATCCAGTGGGGCGGGACCCGGCCGGGTCACGCACCGCCGTTCCCTCGACGCCCTGCCGACGAAAGGACGACCTAGATGACGGTCGCGGAGCTGCCGCACAGCCTGGACTTGGAAGGGATGCTGGCCCTGCCTGCGCTGCTGCGCCGACGCGCGGCGGAGAAGCCGCACGCCGTGTTCCTGCGGCAGGTGGACGGCGACGACCTCGACTACGCCGGGCTGGAGCGGCGCGTGCGAGGATGGATGCGGGCCCTTGCGGCCGCGGGAGTGCGGCCGGGCGATCGCGTCGCGACCCTCCTGCCCCCCTCCTTCGACGCCGTCGCCGTGTGGATGGCCGCCGCGCGCCTCGCCGCGGTGGAGACGCCGCTGAACACGGCCCTGCGCGGGTCGCTCCTGTCATACGTCCTGGGCGACGCCGAGCCCCGCTGCGTGGTCGCGGCGCCCGGGCTTGTCGGCCCGCTGCGAGAGCTCGCCTCACGCGGGAAGCAGGTGCCTCCCGTCCTGCTCGCCGCGGGCGTGCCGGTGCAGGCCCCGCCATCCGGCGAGGGGTTCGACCTGCGCGCGCCGGACTTCAACGCGGACGAGCCCGCGATCGACCACGACCCGCGCCCTTATGAAGCCGCGACGATCGTGTACACGTCCGGTACCAGCGGACGGTCGAAGGGCGTCGTGGTCCCTTGGGCTCAGCAGTACGCGACCGCCCGCTGGCTGATGCCTCTCGACGGCCGCGTCGGTGACGTCTGGTACGGCCCGTGGGCGATGTTCCACGTGTCCGGGAAGGTCGGTCTGTACTCGAGCGCTCTGCTCGACGGCCAGCTCGTCCTGCGTGACGGCTTCAGCGCGTCAAGCTTCTGGGACGACGTCCGCCGCTTCGGGGTCACCTCGACCATGATCGTCGCTTCCACTGTCGCCTACCTGACAAACCGACCTGCGGATCCGTCCGACCGTGATCACACGTTGCGGAACGTCTGCGCGGCGCCCCTGCCCGAGGACACTGACTCCTTCGAGCAGCGCTTCGGGGTCAGGCTGTCCACGCTCTACAACATGACCGAGGTCGCCTCCCCGATCGTGACGGGCTGGTCGGACGCCCCCACCGGAAGCTGCGGCCGGGCCCGAGAGGGTGTGGAGGCACGCGTAGTCGATGAAAACGGCGATGACGTCGCGGACGGCGAGGCGGGTGAACTCGTGCTGCGGATGACGGTCCCGCACGAGATCATGACCGGGTACTGGCGCGCACCGGAGGCGACCGTCGAGGCCTGGCGTGATCTCTGGTTCCACACCGGCGACGCTGTGCGGCGCGACGCCGACGGCTGGTTCTACTTCCTCGACCGGCTCAAGGACACGATCCGGCGCGGCGGCGAGAACATCTCGTCCGTGGAGCTGGAGGCGCTCGTCAACGAGCACCCGCTTGTGCGCGAGTCCGCCGCCGTAGGCGTGCCGAACGCGCACGGGGACCGCGACGTCAAGCTCTTCGTCGTCGGCGAGCCCGGTCTCGACGTCGCGGAGCTTGCCACCGACCTCGACGACCGCCTACCCCGGTACATGCGACCGGCATGCATCGCCCTTCTTCCCTCACTGCCGAAGACGCACACCGCGCGGATCCGCAAAGCCCAGCTCCGCGACCTCGACGACGCACCGGACTGGGTGCGTCCCCGGCGCACGCCGCGCACGATGCCCCACGACCCACAGCGACCACCCGCAGAGGAGATGACCACATGAGCGCCTACCAGACCATGGGGCGCCCCGACCGCGACTCAGTGACCGTGCGCGGACGCGATTTGAGCACGGAGCTGATCGGGCGGATCGGGTTCACCGAGATGATCGCCCTGGAGCTGAGTGCGCGCCTGCCCAACGATCGCGAGCGTGCCATTCTGGACGCCGTGCTGGTCGCGCTCGCCGAACACGGCCTCACGCCGACGGCGGTCGTCGCCCGGCTCACCGACCTCGGCGCGCCGGGCGCCCTCCAGGGCGCGGTCGCGGCCGGTCTGCTGGGGGCCGGCGATCGATTCCTGGGCGCGCTGGACGGCTGCGGCCACATCCTGCAGGAGTGGCCCGCCGATGTCAGCACCGCCGAGCACGCGAGAGCCGTGGCCGCCCGGGAGAGAGCGGCAGGAAGAAGAATGCCGGGGCTCGGGCATCCGACCCACACCCAGGGCGACCCCCGCACGTCCGCGCTTTACGCCGTCGCCGACGCCCACGCTCTGCCCACTGTCATGCGCGACCGGCTCGACGCCCTGCGCGGAGCGGCGGAGGCCGCATCCGGGCGCGTCCTCCCGATCAACGTCGACGGTGCGAGCGCGGCGCTACTCTCCGAGATCGGCATACCGTGGCGTATCCTGCGCGGTATCGCGCTCGTGGCGCGGACAGCCGGGCTCGTCGGGCACCTCTGGGACGAGGCCCGTCACCCGAGCGCGATGGCGATCTGGGGGGCTGCCGAAGAGGTGGTGCCCTACCGCGCCCCCGGCCCCGCGGAACCGGGGACCGCCTATCGATGATGGAGTGGAGTCCATGGAGGCAGCAGAGCCGATCGTCATTCTGATCGTCGACGACCACGAGGTCGTGCGGGACGGCCTGATCGCCACGCTCTCCGCTCCGGACCGCCGGGTCGTGGGCGCCGCCGAGGCCGGAGCGGCCACCGAGCTCGTCCGGAGCGAGCGGCCGGCCGTCGCGGTCGTCGACCTGCGCCTGCCGGGCGTGCCGGGCAACGAGCTCATCGCCCGGCTGCGCGAACTCGATCCCGCCCTGCGCATCGTGGTACTGAGCACCTATCTGAGCGAGCAGAGCGTGCGCGCCGCATACGAGGCGGGCGCGGACGCCTATGTCGCGAAGTCCGCCGGAACCGACGAACTGCGCGGAGCCCTCGACCGCGTGCTGGCCGGCGAGTCGAGGTCGGAGACGCCGGCGGCACTCGTGCGCCGGCTACGTGGGGACGACGAGCCCCGTCCGCGTCTGAGCGCGCAGCAGGAACGCGTGCTCTTGCTCGCCGCGGGCGGGGCGACCGACAAGGAGATCGCGGCGGCACTCCACATCACGGAGTCGACGGCCCGCTTCCACCTGCAACGGGTGAAGGACCTCCTTGGCGTACGCTCGAAGACGCAGGTCATCGCCGAGGCGATCCGCCTGGAGCTCATCCCCCCAGGGCGGCTGTGACCGGCGCACCTGACGCGCCCGCGTCGCGACGGACACCGGACGGGGAGCGGGCGGCCCAGCTCGACGAGCTCTGCCGCACGGTCTCCGTCGTGACAGGCTGCGATGCCGTCCTGCTCACCGTATGGGAGGGCCCCGCGTGCGGGGTCGGAACCCGGGGACTGTCCGCCGATCACGGACGGATGCTGGCCGGCCTCGTCAGCCCCGAGATCGATGCCGAGCCGATGAGCCGGGCGCGACCGCGAGACGGCGCGGAGAGCTCCTTCAAAGCGCGGCTCGCCGAACTGAGCTTCGCCTCGTCCGCCCGAGTGCCGATCACCCGTGAGGGACGGGTGATCGGCCTGCTGCTGGTGCTCGGCAAAGGTCACGCCCGGCCCGACGCCGGGCTCCTGACCGCGCTCGCCCGGGTGTGCGAGTCGGCCATCGAGTATGAACGCAGGCCACCAGAGCCTCCCGAGCCCACCGAGCTTGACGCGCTGGCGCTGTCGACGGACTCCTTCGCCGAGCTGATCGCGGCGATCGGCCACGTGGTGTCACGACGGTTCGGCCCGGTGGGGGCCGGGCTGTCCGTCTTCGACGACGACACAAGGCTGCTCCTGACGGCGGACGGATCGTTCGGGTTGCCGCCCTCCGTGACCCGCCGGTACTGGATCGACCCCGACGACCTGCACAGCAACGCCGCCCGGGTGTTCGAACTGCGCCAGCCGTTCACCAGCAACCGCGTGATCGGCGATCCGGCGATCATCCAGAGCTACCCGCGGGCGTTCGGCATCCGGACCATGATGGCGCTGCCGCTTGTCATCGCCGACCGGTCGATCGGTGTACTGATGATCGTGAACAAACCCGGCGGTTTCGCCTCAGCCGATCTCGCCGCGGTGACGCCCGCGCTGCCGCGCATCTCGATCGCGGTGGAGCTCACCCGCCTCGCCCAGCGGCGCCGGTTCGCGTACGAGGCGGAGCGGCTGGCGGCCGAGCTGCGGATGGCACTGATCGGCGGCCGTCTCGGTGACGCGGCGGCAAGGGAGGTGCTCGAACGGACGAGGGAGCTGACGGCCGCCGACCACGTGATACTACGGCGCGGAAGCGGATCCGGCGCTCCGGCCCCGGGCGCCGTCGTGCTGCCCTGCGGCACCGAGAAGGGGCATCCGATGACGCTGGAGGCGGCCCGGGCCGCGCGTCCGTTCGGGAACACCGAAACGGAGCTCCTGACGGAGCTGGCTCGGGTGGTACGCGAGTCCGAGGCACTCCGCCGCGTGAGGCACCAGGAGGAGGAGCTCGTGCAGCACCGGGAACGGCAACGCATCGCCGACGACCTGCACGACGACGTCTCGCAGCTCCTTTTCGCCGCCCAGCTCGCGCTCACCGCGCCGACGCCCGACGTCGGACGGGTGAGCAGGCTCATCCGCCAGGCGGAGGCCGCGCTGCGGGACGCGATCTTCGTGCTGGAGTCCCCGCCCGTCCCGCTCTCCATGGAGCTCGCGCGGCTGGTGCGGGACGTCCATGGGCAGTGGTCGCTGGACGTGCTCCTCGACCTGGGACCCGGCCTTGACGACGCGGTCTCGCCGCAGGCGGCCCGCGAGCTGCTGCGCGCCGCCCGCGAATGCGTCGCGAACGCCGCCAAGCACGCGCGCGCAACCCGCGTCGAACTCCGCCTGCGGATCGACGAGGACGGCGAGGCGGCCGAGCTCGTGATCGCCGATGACGGCGTCGGCCTGCCTGGCGCCGACCCTGGGACACCCACCGGGGGACACGGCCTGCGTTCGCTGCGGCGACGAGTGACCGACGTCGGCGGCGAGATCCGGGTCGGCACCGGCGAGGGCGGCACGATGGTGATCGTGCGCCTGCCGATCGCCGAGCACTGACGCGCCGGGCTGGCACTAATGCCAGTTGCGACCTCAGCCGGGGGCATCCGAGTGTAGAGGCATGACACATGTCGAGGTGAAAACGGCATCACGCAAGATCGACCTGGGCACGCTCACCGTCCGCATGGACGTCCGCGAGCATGTCGCAACGATCACGCTCAACAGGCCGGAGCGGCTCAACGCTCTGACATTCGAGCTGCTGGACGGTCTCGAACGGGCCTGGCGCCACGCCTCGGAAGACGAGGACGTCCGAGTCGTGGTCTTCACGGGGGAAGGTCGCGCGTTCTGCGCCGGCGCGGATATCGACGACTACCTCTCTGCGCCTGTGCCCGTTGGGCGGCTTCTGTCGCCGTACGCGGATCTGCGCCCAGATCGCGGCCTGGAGCTGCGCAAACCCGTCGTCGCAGCGGTGGACGGCGTCTGCTACGGCGGCGGCCTCACCCTGCTGCTCGCCGCCGACATCCGCTTCGCGTCCGTCCGCTCGCGCTTCGCGACCCCGGAGACCGGCTGGGGCGTGCTCGCCTGCTACGGCGGCACCCAGCGGCTGATCCGGCAGATCCCGCACGCGGTGGCCATGTCCATGCTCCTCGGCGGCGAGGTGCTCGACGCCGAGGCCGCTCACAGGTACGGCCTCGTCTCGCACCTGGTGGAAGGGGATGCCCGAACGGAGGCCGAGGCGTACGCCAGGCGCATCGCCGCCCGGGCTCCCCTTGCCACGCAGTCCACGAAGGAGCTCGCGCTTCGGGCATACGACACTTCCATCGCGGACGGCGTGCGCCTGGAGGACATCATGGTGCGGCTACTGCAGGACAGCGAGGACGCGAAAGAGGGAATCGCGGCGTGGCAGGAAAAGCGCGAGCCGCGCTTCCGGGGGCGCTGATGTGCGGCCCGTCGAATGCGACCGCGGCGAGCCCGCCTCCGGACACGGCGATCGAGCCCGCCCTGGCGAAGCTCGGCGTCCGGCCCGAGTTCGCCGAGGGTGAGCCGGAGCAGGCGGCCGCGCTGGGTCTGCGACCGCTGCCACGGCTCTCCTACCCGCAGGTGCTCGCGCTCGCCGAGCTCCGGTTCGGCGAGGACCATGTGCTGGCCGAGTTCCCCGACGAGAACGCCTCGCTCACCGTCGGCCGGCTGCGGGAGCTGTCGGATCTTTTCGCGGCCGGGCTCCGGGCCCGGGGCCTGGGACGGGGCGACTCGATCGCGATCTGGTCACCTCCCGCCCCGGTGTGGCCGGTCGCGATGTTCGGCGCGGCAAGCCTCGGCGTGCGCGTGTGCGGCCTCAATACGCGCTACCGTGCCGAGGAGCTGAGCCAGGTGCTCGGCCTGCTCGATCCGGCCGTCGTCCTCGTGGCCACGGGGTTTCTCCGCATCGACAGTGCGAGCCTGGTCGCGGAGGCGGCGGGCCCCGCCCGGCGCCACCGTATCGTCACGGCCCCGGTCGGCTCCGAACTCGGCGGCCTGCGGGTGCCGGGCCCGGCCGATGCGGCGTCCGGTCCCCACGAGGGGGCGGTGCACCATAGGGAGCCCGCCCTCGTGCAGTTCACCTCCGGGAGCACCGCGGCACCCAAGGGCGTGCTCATCACCCAGTCGGGATCGGTCGCCGCGGCACACTACGGCGCTGAATGCCTGTCCATAAGGCCGGGCGACCGCATGTACTCCCCGCTGCCGTTCTTCCATATCGGCGGGACCGTCTCGACCGCTCTCGCCGCGGTGACGAGCGGATGCACGATGGTGATCCCGCGGCGGTTCGACCCGGCCGACGCGCTGACGGCGCTCGCGGGCGGATGCACGGCCTTCCAGGGCCACGGGGCTCTGTGGCGGATCCTGCTCGACACCCACCGCGAAAACCCGCGGCCCCTTCCCCGTCTGCGGACCGGCTGGGCCAGCGGCGACGCCGCCTTCCTCGCCGAACTGCGGCACGAGCTGGGTGTGACGGGACTGGTCAACATGTTCGGATCCAGCGAGGCCGGGACGATCGCGTGCACACTCGCGAGCGATTCCGCCGAGATACGGCTCGGGACTCTCGGTCACCCGACGCCGGGAACGCGGGTGCGCGTGCTCGATCCGCTGTCGGGCGAGCCGGTCGCGCCCGGTGAGGTCGGAGAGCTCACTCTCGCCGGGCCCATGATCATGCTCGGATACCTGGGCGGCGAACAGGTCGGCGAGGACGGCATCCGGACCGGCGACCTGGTGAGTTTCGATGGAGATGTGCTGCGGTACGCGGGGCGCGCCGACGACCGGCTCAAGCCCGGTGGCGAGAACGTGTCCCCGGCCGAGGTGGAGGAGTTCATCCGGCGCGATCCGGCGGTGGCGGAGGTCGTGGTGGTCGGAGTGCCGGACCACCGTCTTGGCGAGGTGCCGGCCGCCTTGGTGCGGTTCCGGAACCGGGCGGGGCTCGATCCCGCGGCCGCCGAGAAGCAGGTCGCGGAGCGCTGTCGTGCCGGACTCGCCGGGTTCAAGGTTCCCCGCCACGTGCTCGTGGTCGATGCGATGCCGACGCTCGACAGCGGGAAGGTGGATCGCCGCCGGATCCGGGCCGAGTTCATCGAGCGATTCGACCTGACGGCAGGAGGGCGGGGATGAGCACCACGATGGACGACGCCGACGTGCTCTTCGAGGTGAGCGGCTCGGTGGCCACGATCACCCTGGCGCGTGCCGCGCGGCGAAATGCGATCGGCTCGGCTTTCGCCGCCCGGATCGCGGACGCGTTCGCCCGCGCGGCCGGTGCGGGCGCCCGTATCACGATCCTGCGTTCGGCGGGGCCGGTCTTCTGCGCCGGCGTCGATCTCACCGAGCCGGTCCGGCTGGACGCGGGCTCGCCCGAACTCGTCGTCGCGGAGGCGCTCCTCGGAAGCGGCCTCTACGTCGTGACGGCGGTCGAGGGGCCGGTTCTGGCGGGAGGCCTCCTCCTGATCGCGCTGAGCCCCGTTGTGATCGCGAGCGAGTCGGCGTCCCTGTGGTTGCCCGAGCGATCGATCGGTATCTTCCCGAGCCGCGTGCTCGCCTATCTTGAGGAGATCGTGCCCGCGCGCCGCGCACACGGGCTCGGCCTCACGGAGGAGCGCCTCGACGCCCGCCACGCGCAGGAGCTGGGCCTGGTGACCGAGGTGGTCGGCGACGGGGAGATGGAGACGCGGCTCGCCGCGACGACGGCAGAACTCACCGAAGCGAGCCCCGCGTTCCTCGCGGCGGCACGCGACACCTGGGCCGCGCGCTTCCGTTCCGCGTCGTTCCGTGAGCGACGCGACGCCTACGATCGCATCCTCGCGGACAACCTCTCAGGGACGCAGCTCCTCCCACGTTGAGCCGGCGCATCCGACCTCGAAGAAGCCCATCCAGCCGAGCTCGGTGAACTCCGGCTGGTGGGCGTGGAACATGAAGCGGCCCCGGTGCCCGAAGCGCGGCTCCAGGATGCCGCGCCGGCCCTGGCAGAGCATCACCCTGTCGGTGCGCTCGACCGGCCGCAGCGACGTGCCGGTGGGATACCGGTCGAAGACGTTGCCGTGCACGTGAAAGGAGTTGACGAGGTCGTATTCCAGGACGTTGACGAGATAGGTCCGGCGACCGGCCCTGTTTCGGGTCGATGAGCAGCACGCCGTACCGGCCTGCGCCGGGTTTGACCGGCTGCCCATCCCGGAACCGGTGAGCCTTGATTTCTGAACTTCCCGAACAAGCCCTGCACGCGTCGGTCGGGCAGGGTCATCAGTTCGCCCATCGCGTGGAAGGGCATGCGCCTCCTGGCCGCCTCCTGCAGCACGGCCGCGGGGTTCGAACCCATGCGATGGCGCAGCGGGACCGGAGTCAATGGAGAAGAAAGCTGGCCCCGCGGCCCCCTCCAGTGTCCGCGGAGCCGGCTTTCCTCTTCGCCCACCCTCGCTGAGAAGGCGATGACCTGGAAGGATCTGGCGTTCCAGGGAACATCTTTCCCAGGAAATGTGGCCGCAGGAGTGCCATCATGGGCTGACATGGACGGTGGTGCGATCTCCTCCCCGCGCGGGCCGCTGGCCGATTTCCTGACCGCCCGGCGCGCGGTGGTCACCGCCGCCGACCATGGCCTGCCCGAACCGGGCTATCTCCGCCGGGTCGCCGGCCTGCGGCGCGAGGAAGTGGCTCACCTGGCCGGCATCAGCACCGACTACTACAGCCGTCTGGAACAGGGCCGGGTCCGGACCGCCTCCCGCAAGCCCGGCTTGCCAGGACCGGGCACGACGGCGCAGAGTCGGCCCGTCCGGGAACGGGGCAGCCCACGGTCGGGGCCGAGCGTGATCAGGAGCAGCACACGTTGCGTCGGGACCGCCGCCGCATGATCCGCAGACGACCTACCTCTCCCGCACAGACGAAAAGGGGCGGTAGGCCAGAAGCGCATGGATACCGCCTTGACCAGTCTGGGACGCAGACCAAGGACTCCCCGCACGGAGCAATGGCCATTCCTGTCCCGGGAGACCGAGCCGGTCAGCGGGTACGGACGAGATGAGCAGTGACAGCGCAGTTTGGGCTACGACGGCCGTCGGCGACGCCGCGGCCGGGGTCCGGTAAGCCTGGGTAGCGGTGTCGGCACATCCCAGTCGATAACTCGCAGGCCGGCGGCTGTGATGTCCTGCTCGCTGACACCAAGGAGCTGGATGGGAGTCTTGCCGCCATCACGCGCGAGCCACACCACCCGCCACCACTCCGGCCGGTGGCATCGGCCCTCAGCGCACGGGATCGAACTGTTCAACCTCGCAGCGGTGCCGGTCACCCGCTACCTCTACCGAGGCAACAAGATCCCCACACCCTGGACACTGCCCAGCCACTCCTGACGGCAGACACCGTGGAGAGCCCGTTACCGAGAAATCGGTACGGCGGGTTCGGCGAGCGGTCTGGGGAAACGGACCGGGAGCAATTCCGACACCGCGCCCCAGGCCGACTCGACCAGGTTGCCAACCTCCTCGTCAAGGAATGGCCACAGAGCGGCCACACTGCGGCGTTCTGCTGTGCCTCCAATGTCTTCGTGCAGCTGGTGCGACAACCCTCGCAGGAGGGGAGAGCCCCCGTCCGCGGACCATCCATGGGCCGTCTGTGGGCCGTTTGAGAGCCGACGTCAGCACATGAGTGCCAACGCCTGCCAACAGGGTTTCCGCAGCTCGGTGGCACTATGGAATGAACGGCGACCTCGCGGCGGTTGCAGGGAAGCAGTCGTTCATGGAAGAAGGCGTTTCGCATGTCAGCGCAGGCCCGTGCGGCCCGGCTCATCGTGCAGGCTCTGGAGGCGGAAGGCGTCGAGTACGTCTTCGGCATCCCGGGCGAGGAGAACATTCATTTCGTCGACGCGCTCAGCGACTCCCCCATCCGCTACGTCCTCGTACGTCACGAGCAGGGCGCGGCGTTCATGGCGGAGATGTACGGCAGGCTGACCGGTAAGGCGGGGGTGGCCTCGGCCACGCTCGGGCCTGGCGCGATCAATCTGCAGTTGGGCGTGGCCGACGCCACCACCAACAGCACCCCGGTCGTGGCGATCACGGCGCAGGTCGGGCTCGATCGCATCTACAAGGAGTCGCACCAGGTGGTGGATCTGGTGTCGTTGTTCCGGCCGATCACGAAGTGGTCGGAGCTGGCGCCGTCGGCGCAGGCGTTGCCGGAGCTGATCCGTAAGGCGTTCAAGACGGCGCAGACCGAGCGGCCGGGCGCGGTTTATCTGGCCATTCCGGAGGATGTGGAGTCGGCGCCGCTGCCGGAGGGGCTGCGGCCGCTGCCGGTGAACGTGGTGCGGCCGCAGGATCCGTCTCCCTCGCAGATCGCTCGGGCGGCCGAGGTGCTGGCGGGGGCTCGCCGGCCGATCGTGCTGGCCGGGCACGGTGCCAGCCGGGCCGGGGCTTCCGAGGCGCTGGTGCGTTTCTCCGAGCGGCTCGGGCTGCCGGTGGCGACGACGTTCAACGGCAAGGGCGTCTTCCCGGACGATCATCCGCACGCGCTGGGCGCGGTCGGGTTCATGCGGCACGACTATGTGAACTTCGGGTTCGACGAGGCGGATGTGCTCATCACCGTCGGGTACGAGTTGCAGGAGTTCGATCCGGTCAAGATCAACCCGAAGCGGGACAAGAAGATCGTTCATATGCATCAGTTCCCGGCTGAGGTGGACGACCATTACCCGGTCGCCGTCGGTGTGCAGGGGGACATCTCGCGTTCGCTGGACGCGCTGGCCGGTGCCGTGGACCGGCGCTTCGAGCTGAACGGGACCGGGGAGCGGATCCGCCGCATGCTGCGGGAGGAGCTGGAGCAGGGGCGCGAGGAGGGCGGGTTCCCGCTGTCGCCGCGCCGGGTGGTGACCGACATCCGCGAGGCCATGGGGCGCGAGGACATCGTGCTGGCCGACACGGGCGCGGTGAAGATGTGGATGGCCCGCATGTATCCCACCTACGAGCCCAACACGATGCTGGTCTCCAACGGGCTGTCGTCCATGGGGTTCTCCGTGCCGGGCGCGCTGGCCGCCAAGCTGGCCTTTCCCGGGCGCAAGGTGCTGGCGGCGACGGGTGACGGGGCGTTCCTGATGAACTCGCAGGAGCTGGAGACGGCGGTGCGCGAGCGGATCCCGTTCGTGGTGCTGGTGTGGGTGGACGGCGCGTACGGGCTGATCGAGTGGAAGATGGATCTGGAGCTCGGCCGCAATTCGCAGGTGGCCTTCGGCAACCCCGACTTCGTCAAGTACGCCGAAAGCTTCGGCGCTCGGGGGTATCGGGTCACAAGCGCGGACGAGTTGCTGCCGACGTTGCGTAAGGCGCTGGACGATGACGTGGTGTCGGTGGTCGCGGTGCCGGTCGACTACTCCGCGAATCTGCAGTTGACCGACAAGCTGGGTGAGCTCACCGGCCCCTTCTGAGCCCCCTTCTGAGCCCCCTTTGGAGTGGCCCGCGCGGCGCGGACGGTGCGGCGCCGCGCGAGCCGGTCAGCCGGCCAGGCGGGGGACGATGCCGGAGGTGTGCAGCCGTTCGCGGGCGGCTTCGATGGCCGCGCCCGTGGTGGCGAACACCTGTCCGGCCTGGACCAGCCGGGCGATCACCCCGAGCGCTTCCAGCGGCTGGTGGCCGTCGTCGGGGATGCCGGAGACGTACACGAGGATCCCGCGTTTCTCCAGGCGCGCGATGGCGTCGCCCAGGGCGCGGGCGCCGCTGGCGTCGATGGTGGTGACGCGGCGCAGGCGTAGCACCACGACGGACACGCCGGTCACGTCCGACAGCTCCCGCAGGAAGCGGTGGGCGGCGGCGAAGAACAGCGGCCCGTCGAGCCGGAAGGTGACGATGTGCTCGGCGAGCAGCGCGTGCTCGTCCTCGGTGTGCTGCGGCTGCAGGTCGTGGCGCAGCGGCTCCTGATCGAGGCGGACGTGGGGGGGGGGGGGCCCCCCCCCCCCCCCGCCCGCCCCCCCCCCCCCCGGGGGGGCGGCCCCGGCCGGGTGGGGGGGGTGGGGGGGGGCGGCGGGGAGGGCGAACACCAGGCCCGCCCCCCCGGGG
>NZ_JBEZFZ010000046.1:0-53048 GCF_040649735.1 Nonomuraea sp. NPDC048892
TCTTCTTGGTCGTTGACTCATCTACCGGAGACCTCTTCTTTTGTCGATCCACCGCAAGCGATCGCCACTCAGATCACTTCTGAAACACGGCCTAGTGACCAAGAAGATCCACATGACGATCGAACCCAGGACCGCACCTCGCCCGGACAGGAGCAGGAGTACCGGTAGGCCGCTGATGAGGTGCCTGACATAGGCCCTTTCCAACTGCCTCCGGCCCGAACCGGACGTGATCGTTTCCGATCGCCCAGCTCTCCAGTGCCTACCCGTGGGTGCCGCGGTTGGTTGTCAGGCGTGGATGGCGTCATGGCAGGGCTTGCATATGGATCAGGGCCAGGCAACCGCGCCCACAATAGTCCAGCCGGCCTGCCCGGGGATAGGCGCGGAATGATCTTTGCATGACCCAGGTGCTACACAGCCTGTTTGCCCAGCTCAAGGCGCAGGAACAGGCATGGTAGCCTCCATTCTCTTATAGCGGTCGAGCCATCTGTTCCGGGATATCGCCGCAGACGCCCTGCCGGAGACGTCTACGCCCGGCTCTGGAGGGACTGTAAGAACTATGCAGATGATCCCGCGAGAGGAGCTACTGGGAGCTACTCAAAGTGGGCCTGCATCAGGGAAACGTCGCGTACGTCGAAGTCCCCGTCATGCCGCCTCCGCGTCATGAGCCGACTCAACCGGGATGGCAGCGACCTCAACCGTCACGCCATATTGCCGCATGAGCGTGTCTGCGAGGTTCACGAGCGCCACCTGCGCGAACGGGTAGAGCGAGTCGCGGGTTAGTTCCTTGTCCTTGAGGAGAATTGCCAGTATGACCTTTTCGGGCCTGAAGTCCTCCGGTACCGTGAGCTGGCCACCGCTGAGTCTCGAGACTTTAGCACTGAACTTTGCCCGCGCTTCCGGCTCCTCGTACAGGGCTTGGGTGGAGATGAGTGCCTGGTTGAATTGATGCCCCAGCGGTTCGGAGCTGGCGGCCGCCTTGACGTGGACCAGAGTGTGGCGGTCAGTGATTCCATCACAGACCTCCATACCTCTGCCCCTGCTGTGCTGGGGCGTTCGGACGAGGTATCGGTCAAGGCAGACGTACGTGGCGGAGCCGAAGTGGCGCTGCATCCGCCTGTTGTAGTCCTCCTCGGTCTCGTCTGGATGCCACGGCAACATGGCGAGCTCTGGCTGCTCCACGACCAGTTCGCGCATTCGGCGCTTGATCGAATCCAGGTAGACAGTGCTGCACTCGTACCACTCACCGTCACTGAGCTGGTAGATACGCGGCCCGATTGGCACGGTGGCCTCAATCCAACGGATCGCCGAGGTGTGGCCGATTGACTGCGTACCTTCGCCGTCGGAGCACATGTCGACGCGACCCTCCCGGAGCGCGGCGACGGGGGTGCGGCTGTACTGGACCTTGCAGCGCCCCTGGAGGTCAGCCAGGTCAAGCTCGTCCCTGACAATGGGCACGCTGCCGACTTTGATGAGATAGGAGCGACAACCATGGCGACGCTCGCCGAGATCCGCCGGAATGACGAGATGCACCCCGATGTCTCCACTCTCTCGTAGCCCTTCGTCTAGCAGCGCGTCCAGCCGCTGGGACAGCGCTTCGTCGCCCACTGGCTGGATCGCCTCAAGCGACTCGAACTCGGGACGCACCTGGCGGTCACGGATCTCGTTGAGGCGCCGCAGCAGTGCCAGGAATTTCACCTGCTCCAATGGGATCGGGAGTCGAAGCCCGTCTCCGCCTTCGACAGAGATCGACTCACGGTGGTTGAGGCCCAGATCAGAGGCTTTAATCAGGCCGCCCAGCCTCTTTACCAGTTCGGTGTAACCGCGCACCCCGACCACGCCAATAGGAATCCCGTCCGGGGCCATCGTCGAGTCCTGCCTGGAGAAGCCGCCGATTGCCCGGCGGACGACATCCTGGACCTGGCCCGGGTCGACGGTGCGTAGCGCGCAGCGAAGACCAAACCCGCGTTCCTTGATGCCGGAGATGGACAGGTAGCCCTGGCCGCAGCCAAGCGCGTAGACGTGACCGTCGACGGCGACCACGAGTACTGCCTCCGCCTCCTGCCTAAGGAGGGCAAGAGGCAGGCCCGTGAGCTGGGACAGTCTCGGACACCACGCAGGCTCCGCAGTGGACCGCTGGCTGTAGTAGAGAATCGCCGGAGCGCCCGCGATCTCGAACGCGTGGAAATCGACGCCCGGCCCTGCCAGACGACCGGAGGTAGTAGCGTCGAACATGCCCTCCATGGTTGGTTTGACGCCGGCGATTCGATAGACGGTAGCCCTCAGTGTGGTGGACGACATGGCGTTTCTCCAGGGGTAGCCGAGGCAACTATGCCGCCTCTGATGTTGCCTACACCCACTACGACTGAAAGCATTGCCATTTAGTTCGCTATTTTTTTGCAGCTTTTATTTATGCTGATTCGGCATACTTTGCCACACAAATCCGTCATAGATGCTGAGTGGCAGATTTGGCACATATGGACACCCTGACTTACATTTGGCGTCATACGTGCAGCACATCGACGATTCGTCCCTTTTGAAACTAGATGCTCGCTAGACTTTCGGCGACTCTGTGCAACGTTTGCCACTGGAAGAAAATAGAGCGACTTCCAGTTAGATAGGTACGGTGGCGCATTCGCCCACTCTCGTCCCGTATTAGTGCTCACGCAGGGGGAAGACACAGAAGCCCAGCATTTGTACATGTGGCTAGTCGATCTCACTATCGCGCGGTATCTGGGACGGAGCCGACCGACAGTTCGGCGTATCCGAAATGGGGGTATTGGTCTATGCCATCCAAGCACGGAAGCAGTCCAGGTTTCACAGACAGGAGCAGCTGATACTTACGCCTCAGACGCTCCGCATGCCTCGCATCTCGCCCAGAAATTGACGCGCCAGATAACGACTTAGATAGCTAGGTGAGCTTCTCGTCGTCAGCCAAAAGCTGCGCGATGCTGCCCAACCTTGTCAAGGGTGGAGTGAGTGTCTTGGCGAGTCCTCGGCGGAACAGGGCAGCAGGGCGTCCGATGTCAGGGCTTCGTCGTTCACCGATAGGAACGACGAAGCCCTCGGTTTTCATAACCTTACGACGGAAGTTGCTGGGGTCGAGAGGGACGCCCCACACAGCTTCGTAGATCTGACGCAGGTCAGCGATAGTGAAGGGCTCCTTACAGAAAGCGGCGGCAATTGTGGTGTGCTCAATCTGGGACCTGACCCGCTCGAGGCCATCACGGAGGATCTCTTCGTGGTCAAAGGCAAGTGTGATTTGCCCGTCGAGGACGGAAGAGACCGGGATCCAGTGGGCGGCGGACGCGTCGGTTCCTGCCTGGGGCACAGGCAGATCGGGACCGAACGCGAGATAGGCGATGGAGATGATCCGTCCACGCGGGTCGCGACCGGGCTCGCCATAGGCGTGCAGTTGTTCCAGGTGCAGACTGCCGCCACCGACTCCGGTCTCTTCTCGTAGTTCCCGCCGCGCGGCCGCGCCCAGCGCCTCGCCGTCGCGGACGAACCCGCCGGGCAGCGCCGCTTCGCCACGGTAGGGCAGGTTGCCGCGCTCGATTAGCAGAACTTGGAGTCGACCATTGCGCACGGTGAAGATCACCAGATCCACGGCTACGGCCAGGGAGGCGGGCGGGCGGCGTCGGCGAACTGCCTTGCTCATTGCCATACCCCTATTAAAGGTCTAGTTGACTCCAAGTCGTGACGGACTTATGGTCAGATTTACCTAAAGGACTACCGGGAGGGCTCATGGCCCGATCGCGTACGGTACGTCTCGAGAAGAGCACGGGGGCAGTCGACTCGAAGGCGACACGGTACCTCTGTGCCGGCGTCTACCTCGATCGCGACTTCCGCGAGATGGTCATCCGCCGGGTCTACAACGACTCCAAGCACATGGTCGCGCCCTCCTACGGCTTCGATCTGGTGCCAGTCGTTGTGCACGCGTGGCGGGCGTGGCGCCTGGAGACACTGAAGTGGATGCTGGTCCTCGCAGTCCTCCTGGGTGGCATCGCATGGGCCCCGGCCGCGACCGCCGCTGAGGCCGCGGTATTCGGCCTGTGCTGGTCTGCTGCGGTCGCTGTCAGAAGCGCTCTGGTCGCCTTACCACTAAAGGCAAAAGAGCGTGCGGACCGGTTCTTGCGACGCGCCCGCTGGAACAGCGAGTCGAACGACCTCGCCGCGTACCTCCGCTCCCTGAAGCTTGCTTGTATCGGCAGCGGTGCTTTAGTCGTCGCCGTTCCCATGATCTCCGGTATAGCCGGCATTCCGCTCTCCCAGTTGCTGCAGCAAACAGCGATCATGGGGATTTTGACGGTTCTCGTCGCGGGCGGCTGTGGTGCAGCCCAACGCGGCGCGCTGCACCAAACAGCCAAGAGTCAGCTGCCCTCGCCTGACAGCCACCGATATCAAGCGATCGACGAACAGCAGCACCACACATTCGTCATTTACCGCAGGGCGCCCAAGGAGGAGCCGGAGCCGGAGAGCTTCCGCGACATCCTGGCACGCGACGACTCACATAAACCATTCGTCGGAGCCGGACGATTGACTCATCGCTGGAACCCGCCACTCAACATCCACCTGTTGCAGATAGGCGTAGGCAGCATGGCCGATCGGGAGTTTGATCCTCCCCCGTTCAAGGCCCATGAGCTGGTCGCGTATCTGAAGGACGAGATGCAACGGCTCGACGGGCAGGATGACGCCACCAGCCTTCCGGACTTCGGAAAAGCAGACCGTATTTATGTAGCGGAAGCTGATGTCGACCCAGAGCGCGGCTGGCTACAAGGCACCCCTGCTGCGCATGAAATCAACGAGATCATCGATCGGCCGTTCGACCGATTCCATCACTTCCTTGAGGTCCGTACATCGGTAGCCGGTGAGCTTGTCACCACTGTGTTCCTTCGCACCACAGTCAAAGGACGCGCGCTCAGCCTCGACTTCGCTGCCTGTGCGCTGACGCGGACGCCGGACGAATATCACGTCCTAGACGAGTACGGCGAGGTCGGAGTCACTGCCATCCTCCGGGCAGCGGTCCGAGCACTTACCGAACTTCCGACCGACATCATGCAGTCATGGCGTCTCATCCACGTCCCGGCCACCCTGCTCGGGGCCCTTCGAGCACGGCGAGCCCGCGTACTCTATCCCAAACGCGGTGTGAGGATCGGAGCAAAGCTGAGTGTGCGCGAAGAAGAGCGCATGTCGTGGGAGACGGCCCAACTCGACCGAACGCTCATCTCCGACCACGTGAAACTCATAGAAGACCGCCTACTGAAGGCGGCGACCGAGTTCCTGCGCGAAAAAAAGGTCGACATCTCGGAATTCGAAGAACGCGCCACCAACATCATCAATACAGGGATTATGAACTTCGGTGAATCGATGAATGTAAACAACTCCGCAGTCGGCACCAACGCGGTGAAACTCGATTTACCTGAGAACTTCGGAAGCGCATCAAGAGGAGGCCACACATGAACGATCAGTTCAAGAATAGCGGAATAATCAATCAGGGCGGCCCTATGACCATCAGCGGCTCCGCAATCGGCGACGGCGCTGCGGTCGTCCACCACCACCTAACGGAGGCCGTGGCTGGTAGGCGAGCAGACGTCGGCGTGATAACAATCAAAGAATCGGAGGCCAGGGCAGTCATAGATACCCTCAAACTCGAACATGCCCCCGTGAACGGGATTCCCTTCTGGCACGGCACTATCGACCTCCGAGGCGTACCCTCCAGAGTGGCGATGACTCGATCGCTGCGCCAGGGCCAACGATCGACAATGGCCGCGTTCGAGAATCTCAGGGAGACGTTCCGCCCGGCGGTCGTCGCACTTGTCGGCATCGGTGGCGGATTCCAGCCGGACGTCTCCACCGGCGACGTCGCCATAGCAACGAGAGCCGTCTACTATGACCTCCGAAAGGAGACGGCTGACGGCACCCAACGCAGAGGCGAGGACCGTGAGACATCAGCAATCGTGGGAAACGCCGTAAACAGCTTCTTCGTCGACTACGGCGAACCTGCACGATTCGGAAGCGGAGAGAACGAATTTCAGGTCATCCCCTGCATCGTCGGAACCGGTGACGCCGTTATCGCGGACGCCGAGTCCGAGATCAGGAAATACCTCAAACACTACAATGACAAGATCTCCGTGGTTGATATGGAAGCCGGCGGTCTGGCTCAAGCATTCCACGAGCGCGGCAATCTGGCTCAGATGCGCGGATGGGTAGTGATCCGCGGAGTCTCCGACTACTCGAACGAAGAAAAGGATGACATCCTACAGAAATCGGCCGCCCGGAACGCCGCAGAGGTACTGCGAGCCCTAATCCCCTACCTTCCGTCTCACACCTGACGGGAAGCCCCAATGGGAGAGTTCGTTATCGGGGTGGTGAGTTCCCTCGTCGCCACCGCGCTCGCCGTTGTGGGAGGTATGGCGTTGTCGCCCCGTGTGCGCTCCTGGCCAGCCCTGCTTCTGTCCAGATTCACCGGTTTGGGAATCTCCCGGGTGCATCCACGACAGCGCGTCGCCACCGAAGATCTCACAGCAGAACTCGGCAAGGCCCGCTGGGTACGGGTGCTCGCAGGCCGAGGGAATGAACTCACCCGCGACGGGTTCGTAGCCCTGTGGGAGGACGAAGGACGTCGCCTAGAGTTCGTTCACGTACTGCTTCCCGACACCAACCACGCCTCCGCATCATGGCTGGAGTGGCGCGAGGACCAGATCCAGCGCATCGACCCGGGCTTCTCCCGCGGAATGCTGGCCGAGCAGGTCGACATCAACGCTGGATACGTCAGGGAGGTCGCGGCTGACAGGGACAACATCGAGCTGCGCCGCTATAACCTTCCCAACCTCCACCGAATAGTGATCACCGATCGCGTCGCTTTCCTCACTCTCTACCGTCGAGCGGCCCACGGCCGCGACTCGCCCTGCATCGTGGCGCCCCGGCCTGGCCTAATGTACGACTACGCCCTTCAGCTCTTCACCACGGCCTGGGACCATGCCTAGATGGGCGTGACGTTAAGTGACGTGGTAGTGGCCAGCCTCGACGAGTCCGGGGACATACGCGGGATGATCTTCCAGCTGGCGCAGGAGTCGCGAAGCTTCTGCACAGGTCAGAGCGTGTGCGCCAGCCCTACGGCTACCACTCTCCTAAAGCGGGTGCCGCAGGTTCGAACCCTGCCAGGGGCACTCACCTAGATCGGCATTTAAGGCCTCTGACCTGCGGTTTCACAGCTGCAGGTCTTTTTTCGCCACCTTCGATAGGCAGCGGACAGTGCCCGTACGCAGCCGTACGACCATGATCAGGGGACATGCGGGGGATGATCTTAAAGCCGTTTCCCCAGTTCAGGACCTGAATCTGGGGCGTTCAGCCTCAGCCCACCTCCACAATTAAGATCGACATTGACGGCGCTGACCCCGACGCAGTGTCTTTGCAGAGCCATCGACCACGGCCCTTGAGCCCACAGGTCAAGCCATCCTGCTACCTGCATCAGACAGAGTCCTCGAATCTTCACCAGCGACGCTGTCAACGGCCAAGTGCGTGTGGGTCTGGCCCACTTTTACATGGCCACGGACAGCGAGTGTTCATCGTGCTGGCTCGACCGGAGGGAAGGGATGACTGCGCCCCGGTACTGGTAGCGGGTGGTGCCGACCTTCCCGGGGTTGAACAGTTCTTGTTCCGTGCTGGCGGGCCACCATCCGCCGCCGCGTGTTGTTGTTTCGCGAGTTAGCCAGCAGGATCTCGGGCGTAGCTGCGGTGCCGGCGGGAGAACGGCGATTGCGAGGTAGGTCGAGCTGCTGGACCGTGTGTGTCCAGAGAGTCGTGGAGTGCAGCTGGAAGGATCAGCCGGTCGGTGACCGAGCGGCCCACGACTGAGCGAACCCGGTTCCGGCCTTTCCGCTGCTTCGGGGAGCAGGAGACCAGGTGCTTGGCGGGGGCTTCGGCACGGATGTGGAGCTCTTGAGCATCTGTCGCTCAGGCTTCGCCGCTGAGTGACGTCCTCCACCGCGTTGCACCAGCATAGGCCGCTCGGCCGGCGCGAGCGGATGTGGCAGGAACCGCCCCTGCCACGGCGTGGGCGTCCACGTGGCGCATCCCACGTGAAGCCGCATGCCCTGGCGCTACCGCCCTCGGTCAACGAGCCAGCGCCCGTCCGAGCAGCCGCACCGCCTCGCGCGAGATCTCCTCGGCGTGGGGGGCGCTCACACCAGCGCCGTTGAACGGCCCCCACGAGGAGAAGTAGGTGCCGTTGCCCCAGGTATCGACCTGAGCCTTGGCGAAGCAGCCAGACAACCCATCGCGCAGGGCGGGAGATCGGGACATGAGGCGATCCGAGACGTACAGATCCCCCAGCCCGTTCCGTGACCTGGCGAGCAGCCGCGGCGTGGGCATCGACATCTCGACGCCCACGGCGCCGTACAGGGGATCCACCTCGTCACACACGTGCCGCATCAGGGCCACGAACCGCTCCGCCCGCTTCCTCGCCCGCCGCCTCTCCGCGCCGGTCCAGATCTCGTCCGGAACGCCCAGCGGCCCGGCCTCCGCCAAGACGGAGACGGCGTGATCGGCGCCGCTGTCCGACCAGTCATAACCGGCGACCATCGCCCCGACCAGTTCGTGCCGCAAGCCGACCCTGACGGCTCGCAGTTCAGGGTCGGCATCGCTGACGACGGCCGCCGCGTGCGGCAGAGGGAACTCCGTCTCGTAGTAGTCCGCGCCCAGGTCGCTCACCAGTTCGAACTGGCTGTCCCGCGGAGCCACGCCGATCACCCCCGTCAGCCCGCCCGCGCCGCTGCCGATCGCCGCACACACCTGCGACAGCAGCAGCCTCTCTCCGTGCTCCGAGTAGAGCCCGAACGACAGGTGCGGGGGTTCCGGGGACAGCGGGCTACTGGGCATGGGGACGTCCTACTTCAGGAGGCTGAGGATTCGGCGAAGCTGCGCTTGGTTGGGGACGAAGGCCGTCATCAGGCGCCCGTCGGAGCGGGCGAACTGCACGAAGAACCACTTCCCATCCACACGCATCAGGTGCCCATAGGTCTCGATGCTTCCCGTCTTCCACAACACCACCTTCGTCGACTTCATCCCTCGTTCGATGAGGTTCTTCCAGTCGTCGAGCAGCTTCTCCTTCTTCACTTCCTTCCCATACCACTGCTGCGCGTGACGATCGAACGAATGGGACAGCCCTTCCTCGTCGTGATACCGAGCAGGGCCCGGGATGCAGGGACCGACGTTGTGGACGAGCAGGTCCTGCCGCCCCGCCTCGACACAATAGGTGTGGGCTTTCGCAACTGTCAGGTTGTGCACCCGCTGATCGCTGGCGCTCCACTTGCGGATGGCCGTGACCTGGACAAGGCGGCCCTCGCTGGTCCGCAGCCACTGTCCCGGCGTGAGCGAGCCCGCGTCCTGCCACTCGTCCGAGCCGGACGCCCAGAAGGGATGGCTTTCGGTGGCCACGACGACGCCCACCTCGTCCCCGCGTGCGCCGTCGGTGTCTACCGTGACCCGGACCAGGTTCTTCGCGCCGTTGCTGGTGATGACCGCGATGACCGGTTCGGCGCGGGTCCGGCCCCGACTCGGGGTCGGTGGCGATCACCTTGTCGCCGACCTTAACGTCCTCGATGGGCTTGGTCGTCCCGTCGGCCATGGTGACGCGGGTACCGGGGACGAAGCTGCTGCACCCCGCCTTGCCGGTCTTCCTCGCGCTCCGTCCTGCTTGGACGGTGTCGTCAGCCTTGCTGACGAGCTTCCTGATGACCTTGGCCGGCAGCCCGATGGCCTTCCCCCAGGGGATGACGCCGGCGCAGGCCAGCGCGTCCTTAGATTCAAACGATCAACGCAACACTGCAAGTGGATGGGTGGATCGTGGCTCGGATGGGTCGGCCGGGAATGTCAGACGTGATGAAAGAGGACTTGTGGCGGCGGTGGCGCGCCGGTGAGTCCATCAGCGTGATCTCCCGAGCGCTGGGCAAGCCTCCGGGGTCGGTTTTCACGGTGCTGAAGCACCATGGCGGCATCGCGCCGGCCGCGCGGGTGCGCCGGGCCGACCGATTGAGCGCCGAGGAGCGGGAATCGATCTCCCGCGGCCTGGAGGCAGGAGCCTCACTACGGTCGATCGCCGTGTCGATCGGCCGCTCAGCGTCCACGGTGAGCCGGGAGGTCGCCCGCAACGGCGGCCGAGCGAAGTACCGTGCGGTCGCCGCCGAGCAACGCGCCCAAGAGCAGGCACGCCGCCCAAAACCGTCCGCCCTGCAGAACAACCCGGTGCTGCGCCGGCTGGTGATCGAACTCCTCGACAACGAGTGGTCCCCGGAGCAAATCGTGGGACATCTGCGGCTGACGCACGCCGGCAACCCGCTCATGCGGATCAGCCACGAAAGCATCTACCGAGCGATCTACACGACCCGGTGGAAGCTGATCCCGCGTGAGCTGTGCACCAAGCTGCGCACGCGCCGTCCCATCCGCAAGAACAAGAAGAACACGGTCAAGGGCCAATGGCGCTCCCAGATCACCGGGGCACGGCCGATCGAGGAACGGCCTGACGCCGCCAACGCCCGAACCGAGCTCGGCCACCTCGAAGGCGACCTCATCATCGGCGCCAAGAACAGCCAGATCGCGACGCTGGTCGACCGCAAGTCCCGCTACCTGACCATGGTCGCGCTACCCAGCCGTCACACCACGACGGTCATCCCCGCCCTGCAGCAGGCGTTCACACGGATGGATGCACGCTTACGCAGCACTCTGACCTGGGACCGCGGGATGGAACTCGCCGGCCACCAGCTGCTCACCGAAGCGACCGGCATCGACGTCTTCTTCGCCGCACCGCGCAGCCCATGGCAGCGAGGCACCAACGAGAACACCAACAAACTCATCCGGCAATACCTACCGAAAGGCACCGACCTGAGCCTATACAGCCAAGCTGACCTCGACGCCCTCGCCGCCCGGCTGAACAACCGCCCCCGCAAATGCCTCGGCTACCAGACCCCCGCCCAATGCGTTGCCTTGACTCTCTGAATCTAAGGCGGCTTTCTTCGCGCGGGAGACGGATCTGCCGAGATGAAGTTCCGGCTGATCCATGCGGAGAAGGACCACCACGAGGTCTCCCTGCTGGCCCGGGTGCTGGGTGTGTCGCGCCAGGGCTACTACGCCTGGGCGGCCCGGCAGCGGCGCGGCCCCTCGGCGCGAGCGCGGCAGGACCAGGTACTGACCGCGCAGACCCGCACAGCCCCTGGCAACGCGGCACCAACGAGAACACCAACGGCCTACTTCGCCAATACTTCCCCAAGGGAACCGACTTGAGCAGGCACGCTCGAAGCGACCTTGACGCCGTCGCCGCCACCCTCAACGCCCGCCCCCGCAAGAGTCTCGGCTGGAAAACCCCGGCTGGAGCCTTCAACGATCATCTAAACTCCCTCCTGAGCAGCAGCGTTGCGACGGCCCCTTGAACCCAAGCAACAACGGCCTCTTGGCATCCCTTGCGGTAATGGTCAACATGACGGCCGAGGAAGTCGATAAGGTAATCGAGCAGTATACATCGGGCATCCGGAACTCGTCCGACCTCGGCTCACGTCGAGTTCGCTCTCAGCAGCTGACATTGATTCTTTCAAGAAAGCTTAAGAGCTGAACGACTTAAGCTCGGGGCGGCCATCAGCGACATGATCCATCAGCCCACCTGCAACGAACCCGCGAGTAAGGCATTCCCCTGCGATTGATCCTCGGTGAGATTCACAGAGAATAGTCTAAAGCGATCCCCGCCAACGGATGGGCGCCGGGCTCTGGGGTGGCGGTCAGGTGAGGTAGGTGTGCAGGCGGCGGGCCTCGCGGACGAAGTTGTTCGATGCCCGGCGCCGCGCGATCTCCGCCACGCACCCCACCGCTCCTCGCGCCCCCGCCCACCGCGCCGCCCGCAGGGCGAACGTGAGCGCCTGCGTGTGCCGGGTGTGCGGTCGTTCCCCCGCCCCGGGCAGGTACACGGACAGAAACCCCGTCATGATCCGCCACACCTCCCGATGAGCCCCAAGCCCGGCCGCACCCTCCAGCGTCTCGAACACCGGCCCCGGCCTCAGCCCCGCCCTGCGGACCAGCAGCGCCAACTGCCGCCCCACCTCCTCGCCGTCGAGCTCGCCCCGGGCCGCCATCTCCACCACCGGCCGCGCCCGCTCCCGGGCATCGGCAGACCAGCTCCGGTCGGCCATGAAGTACGCCTGCACCAGCGCCACCGCCTCCCCCGGGGCCCCGCCGGCCGACGCCAGCGCCTGGGCCAGTCGAGGCTCGACGCGGTCCGGACGCCACCGTTCGAGCAGATACGGCACGAGATGCGCGGCCACGACCTCCCGATGAGACGGCATCAGATACGGCCACCAGTGCATGCAACCGCCGTGCCCCCGCCTCCCGCGAGCGAGGGCCCCGGTCAGCAACTCGTCGGCCATCGCCACCCCGGTCAGCTCCTCCCCATGGAGCCGTGGCACGAGCGCATGCACGCCGGCTTGGACCGGTTCGTGGTCGTCGCGATACGCAACCGCCGTCCCAGATCCCGGCCTCTCCACGGGCAGACGCATCCCACGGTCATCGCCATCTCCCACCACCGCACCCGAACCCGCCCCCTCCACGAGCAGGCGCACCCAGGTGATCTCGGCGCGGCCCTCCGGCTGTTCACCGTGCAGCCGGAGGGCCAACGCCTGACCTGCCGCCGAGGTGAGCCGCCCGGCGCGCGCCACCACGTCTGGTGCGACCGAACGCGGAACCCGTAACAACGCCTGAGCCAGGTCGGCGGGCATGGGTTCGACCCCGTCGCGCTCGTAGCCGGCCACCCGCTCGACCAGCCGCCCGGCGTCCACGTGCCCGGTGCCCTCGGTGGGCTCGGCCAGCAGGTACAGGGGCAGCGTCCCCGCCTGGATCCCGTCGTACACCTCGGCGAGGCGCCGCAGCAGGAGGAGGTGCGGCCCCGCGACCTCACCGATCTCCGGCAGCCGGGAGCGTTCCCACCCACGTCCGCCCGTTCTCACCCCTTGCTCCGAACCCCCGGCTCCGGCCGGCCCATCACCCGGCTTCCCGGCCGGCACCCCACCAGGGGAGCCGTGCACGATCACGCGGGTGATCTCCTCGGCCCACTGCGCGACCTCCGTCCACGGCCCCGGCGGCGGGTCGGCCGCGTGCGGGACCTCCGACAGGCGAGCCACCAGCCCGTCCCGGTCCTGCCCGTGCAGCCGCACCACCCCGGCCAGCCATGCCTCCGCAGGCTCCCATCTCGCCACCACCGGACGAGCATCCAGGTCCACGGCCGACATCACGGGGGGCGGAAGATCGGGAACCCGCACCGGCTCGGGCAGCCGTACCGGAACGAACCCGCCGTCGTCCCGCGCGTCAGAACCCGTCTCCTCGCCGAACAGCTCCGCCAGCGTCTCCCCGAGCTCCTGCGGCAGTACAACGACCGCCTCCCTCAGCGCCTGCGCCCCCTCACCCGTGAACCGCCTGGCATGCTTGACCGCCACCCGCACCGCCCGGCCCTGCACGTCACCGGACTCGCACCCGAACGCCTTCCCCAGCGCCGGCGCCAGCGAGCCGAGGTCGGCGTCCGGGTCGGCGGCGGCGAACTCGTCGAGCCAGGTCAGCCCCGCCGTCAGCAACTTCCGTTCGCCCCTGGCCAGCAGGGCCCGCAGCGCCTCCGTCACCTCCGCCGGGTCCGTCTCCCCGAGCCGCCGCACCTGCTTGAGCGCCGTCTCCGCCACGGCCCCTGGCGCGGCGGGCAACAGTCTCAGGTAGTCGCGGTGACGCTCGCTCACCTCGTCGCGCGTCGGCGCGAGCGAATCGTGCAGCCGTACGAAGAAGCGCAGGTCAGCCGCATGCCCGCCGCGCAGGAACCGCCGCAGGCACCCGTCGAGCAGCACGTCACGGCCGATCCTGCCTTCGCGTGCCAGCGCCGTGAGCGCGGTCAGCCAGCCGCGCCCCGCGTCCGTGGCCCGCCCGGAGCCGCGTTCGTGACGCAGGGCCGCTCCCACGCCCTCCGCCTCGAACAGCCGTGGCAGAAGGTGGTCGAGCAGCGGGTCCGTACGCAGGCTCGCGGCGCTGGGCGGATGTGCGGCCCAGGCCACCGCGAGCGGATCGTGCTCGGGCGGGGTGACGCCGCTGCGCCGCAGCATGGCCAGCACCAGCCCCGACACAGGACTCGTGGTGACCGCACTCCTGCGCGAGACCGGGCGGAGCTTGAGCGCGGCGCGGACGGCGAAGTCGGCCTGCCATGCGAGGGGGCGGGCCGACAGCACGCGTTCGAGCACGGTGGAGGTGGTGTCGCCGCCGTACTCGTCCCAGCGGTCCTGGAGGTCGCGCCGGTTGAGCCAGGCGACGACGCCCGCCACGCCGCCGATCGCGGCCGCTCCGGCGACCAGCATCGGGGCCGCCCAGCTCTCGTCCGCGGCCGGGGTCCACGGCGGGTTCCAGGGGGTGTCGCGCTGCCAGTGTTCGTGCGCGGACACGGTACGGCCGGCGCGGGCGGCGGCGCGTACGTGCTCCCGCCAGGCTGCTTCCGTGACCTGCTGCCGCCCGATCTCGCGAGCCCGACGCCTGGCCTCGGCGCGTTTCCTGGCCACGGCGAGGTGACCGGGCAGCGCCGCGGCCACCTCACGGCGGGTCTGGTCGTCGAGCCGCAGCACCCGCCCGGCCACCGACTCCAGCTCCCCGGTGTCGATGGCCGCCACCACCGCATCCCAGCCCCAGCTCACCCCGGCAGTCCTAGACCCGGTCCCCGCCGAGCCCTCTTGACGCGAACCCATCCCCGCCGAGTTCTCACCCCTCCAAGCCATCCCTGCCGAACTCCCACTGATCGAACTCGCCGTCGCCCCTGTGGACGGCGAGGTCGCACCTGTTCCTGCAGACGCCGGCTCCCCGGCGCCCCGAACCACCGTCTCCCGGACACCCGCCTCCCGATCGAATGCCCACCGGCCCATCCCCACCGTGCTCGTCCTCCGGGTGACCGGCTGCTCGGCGGTCATGGAGTCGCCTCCACCGCCGACGGCCGGTAGGCAGCCAGGGGAAGCGGTCCACCGGACGGCTCGGGGTGGGGCCGGCGGCCGGATAACACCGCGTCGCCGAAGGTCCGGGGTCCGGGTAACGCCGCGTGGACAAGGCTGCGGCCCGCGCGAAGGACGGCGGGGCTCGCGTACGGGTACGTCTGCGTTGCGGATCTCATGACCCGCACCATAGAGATGATCACTGACACAATCGGCCCCCCGCACGACGGGCCGGTACGTAAAACATCCGATGTGCGACATGGAGTGCAAAAGCACAATGTGCCTGGTGCTCACCGTCGACCTGGCCCGCGTCGCCTTCACCCGGTTCGCCCTGCCAGAGACCCCCGCGGCCGTGTGGGTCGGTGAGGAGCGCGCGATCGGCTTCGCGGCCACCCAGATCGTGCCGTCGTGGACCGCGCGCACTTCGCCCGGTTCCTGGATCGAGGTCGAGCTGCGTGCCAGGACCGCGTCCGGCGGGCTCACCAAGTGGTACGTGATGGGCCGCTGGTCCGAGCACGGTGAGCCGCGTACCTCGGTGCCCGGCCAGGGTGACGAGGACGGGGACGTGGCCGTGGACACGTTCGTGGCCAGGCGGCCGGTGGTGGCGTACCAGCTACGGGTGACCACGCACGGCACGGACGCCCGCCTGACCGGACTGGCCGCGATGGCCTCCGCGCCCTCGCGACACCCACCCGCTCCCGACCCGGCCCCGCAAAGCACGAGCCTCCCCGATCCAGGGACGGCCGGTCCTGGGTCAGCGGCGGGCGAGGTGGTGGAGTTGGTGGTGCCGCGGCGTTCGCAGCACGCGCACGCCGGTCACCACCCCCACCTCGACGGCGGCGGCGCCAACTGGTGTGCCCCCGCCTCGACGGCGATGGTGCTGGAGTTCTGGGGACGCGGCCCCGGCCCCGGCGAGCTGGCCTGGGTGGGCGACGGCGACCCTGCGCCGGGTGTGGATCATGCGGCGGCGGGCACGTACGACGTGAGCTACCAGGGCACCGGCAACTGGGCGTTCAACGTGGCCTACGCGGGCCGGTACGGTCTGTCCGGATTCGTCACGCGGCTGCGGTCGGCGGCGGAGCTGGAGCAGTTCGTCCGGGCCGGGATCCCGGTGATCACCTCGCAGTCGTTCAAGGCCCACGAGCTGCCCGGCTCCTGCTACACGACCAGCGGCCACATCATGGTCGTCACCGGTTTCACCGCCGGCGGCGACGTGATCGTGAACGACCCGGCCGCGCCCCGCGACTCCGAGGTGCGCCGGGTCTATCCGCGGGCGGCGTTCGAGCACGTGTGGCTCAGGAGCTCGGGCAGCGGCGGCATCGTGTACGTCGTGCATCCGCCCGAGTTCCCCCTTCCTCCCTGTACCAACGGCAATTGGTGAGTTGATGAGCATTCGACCGATCGACGTGGCCCGTACCGACGGAGGCCCCCAGTGGGTGGAGGCGGTGGACACGCCCTCCGGCGTCGAGGTCTGGTGGGACGAGCCGCGCCCGCACGAGGGCGGCCGGCGCTGCGTGGTGCGCCGGCTGCCGGACGGCTCCCGCGTGGACGCGCTGCCCGAGGGGTGGAACGCGCGCAACCGCCTCATCGAGTACGGCGGCCGCTCGTGGCGCCCCCTGCCCGGCGGCGGCCTGGTGTTCACGAACTGGGCCGACCAGCGCCTCTACCGCCTGGACGGTGACGCCCCCGTGCCGCTCACCGAGGCGGGCCCGTCCCGGTACGGCGACCTCTACCTCCCGCCCGGCCGGGGCGAGGTCTGGGCGGTCAGGGAGATCGACGACGTGCGCGACCTGGTGGCGGTGCCGCTGGACGGGGGCCCGGTCAGAGCCATCACCAAAGCCCAACATTTCCTGATGAATCCGCGTATTTCGCCCGACGGCCGTCATGTCTCCTGGATCGGTTGGAACCACCCCAACATGCCCTGGGACGGCACCGAACTGTGCGTGGCCGAGCTGAACGAGGACGGCACCGCCGGCCCGTACCGAGTGCTGGCGGGCGGCCCGACTGAGTCGGTGACGCAGGCCGAGTGGCGCGACGCCGAGGCCCTTTACGCGGTCACCGACCCCACCGGCTGGTGGAACGTCCACCTCGTCCCCCTGGACGGCTCCCCCGCCCGCAACCTCACCCCGATGGAGCTGGAGTTCGGCGCCGCCGCCTGGAAGCCGGGCCTGGCCTGCTTCGCCGTCGCCGACGACGGCCGCCTCGTCGTCGTGCACGGCACCGCCGACCGCCGCCGCCTGGGCGTGCTCGACCCCGTCAGCGGCGAGCTGCGCGAGCTGGGCGGGGCGGCCACCCACTGGGCCTCGACGGTGTCCGTGGCGGGCGGCCGGGCGGTGGCGGTGGGGGCGACGCCGTACACGCCGCTGGAAGTGACGCTCGTCGGCCTGGACGACGGCGCGCACGAGGTGGTGTCGGCGCCCAAGCCGCTCCCCGACCGCGCCCTGCTGCCCACGCCGGAGGCCGTGACCGTCGAGGGCGTGCACGCGCACCTGTATCCCCCGGCCGGGGAGCCGGGGCCGAGCCCGTACGTGATCTTCGTGCACGGCGGCCCGACGGGGAACATGCCGATCATGCTCGACCTGGAGATCGCCTACTTCACCAGCAGGGGCATCGGCGTGGCCGTGGTCAACTACGGCGGCTCGACCGGCTACGGCCGCGCGTACCGGGAGCGGCTGCGCCACCAGTGGGGCGTGGTGGACGTGCACGACTGCGCCAAGGTGGCGCGCGGCCTGGTCGAGATGGGCCGGGCCGACGCCGCCAAGCTCGCCATCAGGGGCGGCAGCGCGGGCGGCTGGACCACCGTCGCGGCGCTCGTTCACAGTGACGTGTTCGCCGGCGGCGTCGCGCACTACGCGATCACCGACCCGGAGAGCTGGGCGGCCGAGACGCACGACTTCGAGTCCCGCTACCTCGACGGCCTGGTGGGCCCGCTGCCGGAGACCCACGACCGCTACACAGAACGTTCCCCGCTGCTGAACGCCTTCAAGGCGTCCGGCCCGTGCCTCATGCTGCACGGCCTGGAGGACGCGATCGTGGACGTCGGCCAGGCCGAGCGGTTCACCGCCGAGCTCGACCGGCACGGCAAGGAGTGGGCCCTGCTGACCTTCCCCGGCGAGCAGCACGGCTGGCGCAGGGAGGAGACCATCGTCGCGGTGCTGGAGGCCGAGCTGGCCTTCTACGGGCTGATCTTCGCCATGGAGGCGCCCGGGGTGCCGCCGTTGACACTGAAGGGAAGAGCGTGAAGAGCGTCGCCGAGATCTGCTCGGATCTGATCAGGTTCGACACCACCAACCCCGGTTCTGGCGAACGCCCGGCCGCCGAGTACGTGGCCACGCTGCTGGCCGACGCCGGGCTTGAGCCGGTGGTGTTCGAGTCGGCGCCGAAGCGGACCACGGTCGTGGCCAGGATCGCCGGCGACTCGCCCGACGCGCTGCTCGTGCACGGCCACCTCGACGTGGTGCCCGCCGACCCGTCCGAGTGGCGGATGCACCCGTTCTCGGGCGAGATCACGGACGGCTGCGTGTACGGCCGGGGCGCGGTCGACATGAAGGGCTCGTGCGCGATGACCCTGGCCACGGTGCTGGACCTGGCGGCGCGCGGCGTGCGGCCCCGGCGGGACCTGGTGCTGGCGTTCCTGGCCGACGAGGAGGCGACCGGCGACTACGGCTCCCGGCACGCGGTCACCGAGCACCGCGAGCTGTTCGACGGCGTGACCGAGGCGATCAGCGAGTCCGGCGGCTTCAGCGTGGCATCCGGCGAGCACCGGGTGTACCCGATCGCGGTGGGCGAACGCGGCACCGCCTGGATGCGGCTGACCGCGCACGGCGTGGCCGGCCACGGCTCAAGGCCGCCCGTGGACAACCCGGTCGCGACGCTGGTGCACGCCCTGTCGCGGGTGGCCGCCCACCAGTGGCCCGTACGCCTGACGCCGTCGGTCGCGGCGCTGGTCGAGAGCCTGTCGGAGATCACCGGGCAGCCGATCGACCTCGAACGCCTGGACGCCGAGGCGGCCCGGCTGGGGCAGCTCGGCAACCTGTTCAAGAGCCAGATCCGCAACTCGGCCAACCCGACGATGCTGGACGCCGGCTACAAGGTGAACGTGGTGCCCTCGACGGCCGGGGCCCACGTGGACGGGCGCTATCTGCCGGGACTGCAGCAGGAGTTCCTGGAGACGATCGACTCGCTGCTCGGCCCGAAGGTCACCAGGGAGTTCGTCAATCTGGAGGACGCGCCGGACGCGCCGTATCCGTCGGCGTTCTTCGACGAGCTGGCGGGCGCGCTCGTGGCCGAGGACCCGCTGGCCCGGCCGGTGCCGTACGTGATGGCGGGCGGCACGGACGCCAAGTCGTTCGCCAGGATCGGCATCAAGGGGTACGGCTTCGCGCCGCTCATGCTCCGGCCCGATCTCGACTATTTCGGGATGTTCCACGGCAAGGACGAGCGGGTGCCGGTGGAGGGCCTGGAGTTCGGCACCCGGGTGCTCACCCGCCTGCTCACCTGATCCTTCTAAAAAACCGAAAAAGACGCATAAGTCACACTATTTGCCCCCATGCTGAGTCGGGCATGCACCCGCATGCCCGACTCAGCGGACGTTTGCCCCACTCCACGCGCGCACCGGCGTCATCCCGGCAGTGCCAAACAGTGGAACAAAGCATTCCGTTCTGATAGAGTGAAGACACACGAACGGAAGGGGCTCGCCATGAGCAGCAAGATCGTCACCGGCTGGACCGCTCTCGACGCCGCGCACGACGCGCTGCGCGAGGCCGTGAGCGGCGTGGGACCGGACGACTGGACCCGCGCGACGCCCTGCGCGGACTGGAACCTCGCCCAGGTCTTCCAGCACGCCGTCGGCGACCAGATCGGCTTCGCCTCCGCCCTGACCGGCGAGCCCGGCCCGACCTTCAACCCGTTCGAGCCCTCGGGCGAGCTCGACGGCGACCCGGCGGCCGTCCTGGAGGACGCCCTGGGCCGCTCGGCACGGGCGTGGGCCGGAGTGGACCGCGAGGCGGCGGAGGTGCCGACGCCGGTGCCGCCGCACAAGATGTCCCCCTGGTCCGGCTCGGCGGCCTGCGCCCTCGACGCCGGCGTGCACGCCTGGGACATCGCCATGGCGACCGGCCGCCCTTCGCCGCTCACGCCGGAGCTGGCCCGGCCGCTGATGACGGTGGCCAAGGAGATCGTCGAGCCGCTGCGCGCGTGGGGCGCCTACGCGGCCGCGCTCACGCCGCAGGAGAGCGACGACGACGTGGCGGAGCTCCTGCGCTACCTCGGCCGCGACCCCCACTGGACCGCTTCCTAAGCACCCTGTGAACGGCCTCGACGCCCCGCCACCTCCTCAGGTGACGGGGCGTTATCCTGCCCGGAAAAACCCAGCCGTGCCGTCTCCCAAGGGTCCGCCACCGGCCGCCGGTGGACGTTCATCGAATGGCGCCGCCCTGGGTCTGCCGGCCGGCCGCCGGCATGACCCGGGTATGTGGGAGGTTCCTCCGGAAGTCCGGCAGTCGATTGCGGCGACCTGGCTGACTTACTTCCATGGAATGTCATGACCGTCACCCTCGACGAGATCCGCGGTGTCCTGGCCCGCTATCTCGACGCCCACCCCGACCATGCACCCGGCATCGCCCGGCTGACCCACGCGCTCGTCCCGGGGCGGGATCTCGCCTCGCGCAGTACGTTCCCGCTCCATGTGACGGCGAGCGCTGCCGCGATCGACGACACCGGCCGTGCTGATGATCCACCATCGTGCGCTGGACCGCTGGCTCCTGCCGGGTGGCCACGTAGAACCCGACGACCACAGCCTGTACGGCGCCGCGCTGCGCGAACTGGAGGAGGAGACCGCCCACTGGCACGCGGACTTCCGGTTCGCGTTCTGGGTGAAGGACACGCCCATCACGTTGCAGGCCGAAGAGGTCAGCGCGTTCGACTGGCGAAGCCCAGCCGATCTGCCCACCGTCCGTCTCGCGAACAGCGTCGCCGCGATCTGAGCGGTGCGGTGCCGCGCTGCGGGCCTTCCCCCGTGATGGCCCGCAGCCGGCAGCGCTCCGGTCAGGAGAACTTCGTCTTCGGGCGCTCCTCGAGCTCGCCGTCGACGTAGATGTCGAGCTTCTCGTTGTAGAACGCGACCAGCCCCGCCACCTTCTCGCTCTCCGGCAGCGGCGTGCGGTAGGACCAGGCGAGGTCCTTCTGGCCGTTGACCGTCCAGTATTCGGCGCTGCCCTTGTACGGGCAGTGGGTGACGGTGTCGGTGTGCTCCAGCAGGTCGAGCCGTACGTCCGTCTTCGGCAGGTAGTAGCGGGCGGGCAGGCCCGTCTCGAAGAGGATGCGCGGGCTGTGGGAGTCGGCGACGGTGACGCCGTCCACCTCGACCCGCACGTGGCGCGAGCTGCTCAGAATGTCGATCCTCGTGTACGGGTCGCGCGGGTGGAAGAACACCTCCTCGTCCTCCTCGAACCAGGCGTCCATGGCGTCCCAGTCGAAGCGGACGTAGCCGCGGATCTGCTCCAGGGGCGAGTCGGGATAGGCCAGCGCCGCGTCCACGGCCTCAGCGGAGCCGGACGTGACCGTGTAGAGCACCGCGTCGCCCCTGCTCGGCGAGTGCTGGGTGGCCCCCGTGGGCTTCAGCGCGGACTCGTCCACGTCCGCGAGCGGGAAGTAGTAGGCGGGATAGTACGGCACCTCCCACACGAGAAGGGCGGAGGTGGTGTCGGCCACCACCCGGCCGCCGAGGTAGGTACGCACACGCTTGGCGGTGCGCTCCACGCGCACCCGGCCGCGGTTCGTGACATCCATGTTCGCGGCAACCCCGGCGGCGGCCTCGCTATTCCACGGTCGCGACGAGAGTAATCAGCTCAGGCCGAACGCACTCAGAGTGGCCCACGTGGTGAGTGTTCCCACGGCGGTGCCGGCGGCCACCTGGGGCCAGGTGTGGTGCGTGAGCCGTACCCTGGCCCAGCACACCAGCGCCACGACGGCGGCCCCCGCGAGCACGGCCGGCCACACGGGCAGGACGTGCGCGAACACCACCACCGTGCCGGCGGACACGGCGGCGTGAAAGGAGATCTTCCACCGCAAGGTGATGGGAACGGTCACCGCCAGCGCCACCAGCATCGCGGTCACAGTCGCCACCAGCAGGGTGGGCGCGCCCATCAGGACGAGCAGGGCCAGCGCCACCAGCACGGCCGCCACGGCCGCGAGCAGCGGTCCTGTACGGCGGGCGCGGTCGACGATGTGGTGGGAGTCAAGGCGCCCCGAGCGCACGCCCAGCGCGATCACCGCCGCCGGGACGCCACCGCAGAACGCCGACGCCACCAGGCCCCAGGCGGCGCCCGTCCACCCCTGGGCGAGCAGTCCGACCAGCGGCGGCATGACGATCACCAGCACCTGGGGCGCCAGCAGGTTCGTCACCCGTTTGGCTACGAGGTCGGCCGTCATGTCACGACAGATTACGCGATCATGACCAATCAGCTGCCCAACGACCCGCCCCACGGCCTCTCTCCCCGTGGTACGTCATCCGTCACACGTCCCGAGTGCCTGTGCGGTGGGCGCCCATGCGTCCCGTGCGTGGTGGAGCCGTGCACAGGCCGTGCGTGGTGGGCCACGTGGGGCCGTGCACAGGCCGTACGTGGTGGGGGCGCGTAAAGCCGTGGTGGGCTCGTCGGTGTCGCGTTCGTGGCGGCAGTGAGGTGGCAGTGAGGTGGCAGTGAGGTGGCAGTGAGAACGCGGGTCAGCCCTTGCCGGCCGCGTTGACGATGCGGGTGGTCGAGCGGTCGGGGATGGCCTCCAGCTCCCAGCACTCCGCCCCCAGGATCGCGGCCGCAGCCGCGCGGGCGCTGGCGTGCGGGTCGCCCGCCGTGTGGGCGAGCGCGGCCGGGCGCATCGGGGCGAGCAGGTCGATGTAGTCGTCGGGCCCGTGTGCCTCCGAGGGTCCTTTGACCACGAAGACCCCCGTCACGAACCGGAGCGCGGCGAGGACCTCGGCCCGCTCCGCCGACGGGTTGAACGGGCGGGTCGGCCCCTTCCAGGCACGCACCCTCGGATCGTCCTCGACGCCCACGACCAGCGGCAGCCCGCGCGCCGCCACCGCGCCGAGGTAGCGCACATGGCCCACGTGCAGGATGTCGAAGACGCCGGTCACGACCGCCGCTCCCGGCAGCTCGTACGGCTGCACCCAGACGGCCTCCAGGCTGCTCACGCGACCTCCTGTTCCCCCACGGGCCTAGACGACTCGTCGATCGCAGCGTACTCGGTCGGCGTCCCCACCCGCGAAAGCGACCTCCCCTGTCGTGGAAGCGACCTCCCCGGTCGGCGGAAGAGCGTCCTCACCCGTCCCGGCTACGGGAAACCGACCTTGGGAAAGCCCATTCCTACCTTTTCGCGATAATCTCCACCCCACCCCTGGCGCGTCTCATAACGTCGCCGGTTTTGGGGGAGGTCACCGTGGCAGCGCCGATTCCGCACCACGCAGATGGGGACGACCGGCCAGACCCAGGTGATCACGTGGTCCGGCTGCGCGGAATGCCCTCCCAGGTGTCCAGGGCCAGGGAGCTCGTCACGGCGGTGCTGGGCCGCGATCACCCGCTCTACGACGACGTGGTGCTGCTCACCAGCGAGCTGGCCACGAACGCGATCCTGCACACCAGATCAGGCGCGGGAGGCTCGTTCACGGTGACGGTGGAGAACTCGGAGCTGGGGGTACGGGTGTCCGTCTCGGACGCGGGCTCCGACGGGCCTCCGTGCGTGTGCCGTACGAGCACGCAGTCCACCAGCGGCCGCGGCCTGCCGCTGATCGAGGCGCTCAGCCACCGCTGGGGCTTCACCCGCGAGGCCGGCTCCACGACCGTCTGGTTCGAACTGCTGCGCGCCCGGGTGCCCGCCGGCGTGGCCGTGTAGCCGTGTAGCCGTCGAAGCCGAGCGTCAGGTGCGGCCGTTGAGGGTGTCGAGGAAGCGCTGCTCGAAGGCGGCGGTGCCGGCCGCCGTGCCGTACCGGAGCAGGCGACCGGAAGGTGACAGTACGGTGCGCCCGGCCGAGGGGCCGTCGGTCACCACGTCGACGCGCCCGGCGGTGAACGTGACGTGCCCAGGATGGACGGCGCTCATCGCGGTCAGCGGGTCCCACCAGTAAAGCAGGCCGGCGTCGATCAGGGGCCGCACCTCGGGATGGGTGACGATCTCCAGTACGGTCTCCGCGGCCGCGGCGCCGTGGTCGGCGGCGAGCCGGTCCAGGAAGGCGGCGGTGATCGGCACCTGGTTGGCGGCGTCGAGCGACACCATGCGCACGCTCCCACGGCTCCCGGTGAGCGCGGCCCGCGCGGAGGCCGGGTCGAGCCAGTAGTTGAACTCCTGGCTCCCGTCGAACTCGGGCGGAGTGCCGCAGCACAGGTTCCCGCCGACCGCGACGGCCCCGCCCATCGTGGTCAGCCGGACGGCACTGTACGGGAGCGCGGCGGCCACGTTCGTGAGCGGGCCGGTGGCGATGATCTGCGTCGTGGGCTCGGCCCGTACCAGCCGCCTGATCAGCTCGGGGGCACGCGTCCGGGACGGCGTCTCGTCGCCGGCGCAGCCGGGGGTGGCCGCGGTGAGCACCCGGTCGAACAGCTGCCTGAGGTCGGCGGGGAAGGAGTTGGGCCCGGTGGCCGGGGAGCCGGCGACGGCCACGCCACGCAGGCCGAATCGCTCGGCCAGGCACCGCGCGTGCCGGATCGCCCGGCCCGGTAAGCCGGCGCCGGCGTCGGTCACGGTGATGGCGCGCAGGTCGATGCGCCCGGCCCTGTGCTCCTGGGAGAGGTAGGCCAGCGTGGCGGCGTCGTCGAAGTCCATGTCGGTGTCGAAGATGATCGCGGGAGGAGCCGCCGGCTGAGCGGACGCCGCCTGCGTGGGCGCTACCAGTGCTGTCAGGACGAGGGCGAGGGCCGGCAGGATTCTCTTCATGGGTTCCCGAATTCACGAGGACGGGTGGGCGACCGGAACTCACCCTGACACAGCCTCCGGGCGCCGGGGTTTCAGACGGGCTTCATGGCCGCTTCACCACCGGTTCGCGGGGTTCCTGGCCCGATGGGCGCGTCGTAGCGTTGCCTCCCGTCAGGCGGTCCTACGGTGGGAGACAACAATGGGCAAGTTCAGCGGAGCGGCGCTCGCGGCGATCGTCTGCGGGGCGGCGACGGCGGCGTCCTGCGCGTGGCCGGCGCAGGCCGCGACCAGCACCACGGCGGCGAGCACGGCGGCGAGCACGGCGACCGCCGCCGCGTGTTACGCGAGCGGCGGGAACCTCTACTGCGGCAACGCGGCCAACGCGCCGATCTACGCCACGCCCGGCTACACGAAGCCCAACGGCAACCCGGAGACCGTGGTCGACCGCCTGGAAACGACGTTCAGCTACTTCAAGTGCTACGTCTCCGGCCAGCCGCACGGCGGCGGCAACAGCATCTGGTACCACACCTACGGCGACCAGACCGGCCGCTGGGGCTACGTGGCCGCGGTCAACGTGTGGACGTCGACCGACCCGTACCCGGGCGTCGCACGCTGCTGACCGGCCGGGCGGGCGCTCACTCGCAGGACCGCAGTCTGTGGCGCAGGTGGGCTCGCTCCGGCTCGGTGCCGGCCGTGGCGAGTGCCTCCCGGTAGGCCGCGGCGGCCTCGCGGCGGCGGCCCAGCCGCCGCAGCAGGTCGGCCCGGGCCAGCGCGTACGGATGGTAGCCGCGCAGCCGCGGCTCCCCGGCCAGCTCGTCGAGCAGCGCGAGCCCCGCTTCAGGACCGTCGCGCATGGCCACCGCCACCGCCCGGTTGAGCGCCACCACAGGGGACGGCGCGAGCGCGAGCAGCACGTCGTACAGCGCCACGATCTGCGGCCAGTCGGTGGCCGGCCAGTCGGGGGCCTCGTCGTGCAGGGCGGCGATGGCGGCCTGCACCCCGTACGGCCCTGGCGAGCCGCCCGTGAGTGCGGTGACCACCAGCGCCTGGCCCTCCTCGATCATCGGACGGTCCCACAGCGCGCGGTCCTGGTCGCCGAGCAGGACCAGCTCGCCGCCGGGGCCGATCCTGGCGGCGCGGCGGGCGTGGGTCAGCAGCATCAGCCCGAGCAGCCCGGCCACCTCACGCTCGCCGGGCAGCAGCCGGCGCAGGATCCGGGCCAGCCGGATGGCCTCCTCGGCCACGTCCACCCGGAGCAGGCCGGGGCCCGAGCTGGCCGCGTACCCCTCGGTGTAGATCGAGTAGATCACCTGGAGCACGCCGGGCAGCCGGTCGGGCAGCTCGTCCGCGCCCGGCACGCGGAACGGGATGCGCGCCTCGCGGATCTTCTTCTTGGCCCTGACGATCCGCTTGGCCGTGGTGGCGGGCGGGAGCAGGAGGGCGCGCGCGACCTCGGGGGTGGTGAGGCCGGCCAGGCAGCGCAGGGTCAGCGCGATGCGGTCCTCGGCGGGCAGGGCGGGGTGGGCGCAGGTGAAGAAGAGCTGCAGCCGCTCGTCGGGCAGCTCTCCTCCGGTGTCGGCGGCGGTGTCCGCGGGTGGGGCGGGGGCGGCGCGGTCGGCCTCCACCTGGAGGACGGCCAGGCGGGCGGCGTACGCGCGGTCGCGCCGCAGCCGGTCGACGGCCTTGCGCCGGGCGGTGGTCAGCAGCCACGCGCCGGGCTTCGACGGGACCCCGCCGGCCGGCCAGTGCACCAGCGCCGCCTCGATCGCCTCAGAGGCGACCTCCTCGGCCAGGTCCAGGTCGCCGAAGCGGCGGACCAGGGCGGCGAGCAACCGCCCGCGCTCCTCACGGAAGACCGCCTCGACGGAGCTCCCCACCGCCTCCACAGGCCCCATCGAGCCCTCGTCATCGCCCACAGCCGTCATCACCTCACGCCCTCGGCCGGATCGCGTCAGTCGAAGTCGGCGATCGGGCGGACCACGACCGAGCCGCCCCCGCGCGCCCCCGGGCAGCGGGCCGCCCAGTCGAGCGCCACGTCGAGGTCGGGCACGTCGATCACGAAGTAGCCGCCGAGCACCTCCCGCGTCTCGGCGAACGGCCCGTCGGTGATGGCCCGCTCCCCCGCCCCGTTCACCCGGACGACGGTGGCGGTGGTGAGGTCGGCCAGCGAGTGGCCCGTGACGAAGACGCCCGACTCCTTGACGGTCTTGTCGTAGGTCACCCACTCCTCGAACGACGCCGCGTCGCAGTTGGGCTCGTCCGTGGTGGGGCTGTTGATGAGCAGCATGTACTTCATATCCGGCTCTCCTGTGTCGTCGTTCGTACGGCGCCGTCCGCCGCTTCCCTATGACGACGAACGGCGTCCGGGCGGAAGGACAGGCCCAGGAAAGAAGTTTCACACGTCGAGCCGGCACAGCCCTTCGGCCAGCGCTTTGGTGGTCAGGCGGGTGCGGCTGTCGCAGCCCAGCTTGGCGAAGATGTGCTCCAGGTGGGTGGTGACCGTGCGGACGCTGAGCACGAGCGCGGCCGCGATCTGCGGGTTGGAGTCGCCGGCCGCCACCCGGGTGAGCACGTCGAGCTCGCGGCCGGTCAGCTCGTACGGCAGCACGCACGGCCGCTCGGCCGCCACCGCGCCCTGCAGCGTGCCCTGGTAGCCGACGCCCGCCCGCAGCAGCCGCACCTCGTGCCAGCGGCCGCCGGCGCCGAGCCAGAGCCCGTGCCTGCTGAGCTCGCGCGAGTCGATGAACTCCCGCGCGCGGGCGGCCATCGCCGGGTCGTCGCGCAGCGCGGCCGAGATCTCGCGCCCGGGCACCTCGCGCCGCGTGCCGAGCCGGTCGAACGCCACCGCGCGGAAGTCGGGCGGCAGCCCCACCGGGTCGATCACGCACCGGTTGAGGTCGGTGAGGTGCGCCAGCATCGGGCTGACCGCGCTCACCAGGGCTCCGGTGCGCCGGGGGAAGGCGTCTCTGGTCGCCAGGTGCAGCAGCCCCGTGTAGCGGCCCTCGTCGAGGAAGAGCGGCGCGGTCAGGCCGGCCCGCCAGCCGTAGGGGGCCAGGTGGCGGCGGAAGTAACGCTCGGTGCCGGGCTCGGGCATGCCGACCGGCGCGCGGGTGGCCATGGCCCTGCGGTACGCGTCAAGGCCGGCGTATTCCTCCGCCGCGTCGTGGTCGATGCGCGGATGGCCGTCGGAGACGACGCTGTGGTGGCGCCCGGTGGCGGGGTCGTAGGCGACGAACTCGTAGGCGTCGAGCGGGACCACGCGGCGCAGCGCCGCCATCGCCCCGTGGGCGCCACCGCCGCCCGCGACCTGGAAGCCGACCTCGGCGAACGCCTGCACCTGCCGCGCGTCCACGGTGATCACGCCGCCGCCCACGCCGCTAGGATCCACACCGGCGCGGCCCATGCCGCTGTGGCCATCGCCGCTCCGGCTCATGCAGCTCTTTATATCATTTGCCGAAATCAGCCCGTGGCTTTGCCGAATCCCGGCCAGGGACGCCCCGCGAGGCCGGGTGCTATGGTCGTACGCATGCAGCGCGCTCTCGTCACGACGACGCCGGACACCGTCCCGGCGCGCTGATCGCATGCTTCCCGGGCGGACGCCCGGGAGCCTGGTCGTTCGCCCTTTCCCTGGAAAGGATGATCATGAACGACCATCGCAGACTCGGCCGCGAGCTGGGCATCTTCGACACCGACCCGCTGATCGGCTCCGGCCTGCCCTACTGGCTGCCCGCCGGCGCGGCGGTGCGCAAGGCGATCGAGGACTACGTCCACGAGCTGGAACGCCGCAACGGCTACCAGCACGTCAACTCGCCGGTCCTGGGCAAACGCGAGCTCTACGAGCGATCGGGCCACTGGGCCCACTACGCCGAGGACATGTGGCCGCCGATGAAGGTGGGCGGGGAGGAGTTCGTGCTGCGGCCGAGCCTGTGCCCGCACCACGCGCTGATCTGCCGCTCGCGCCCGCGCAGCCATCGTGACCTGCCGCTGCGGATCGCCGAGCTGGGCGGCATGTACCGCTCCGAGCTGTCCGGGGTGCTCGGCGGGCTCAGCAGGGTGCGGGCCATCCAGCTCAACGACGGCCACGTCTTCTGCGCTCCCGAGCAGGCCGCGCAGGAGGTGTCGGCGGCGCTGGACCTGATCGAGGCCGCGCACGAGCGGCTCGGCATCAGAGCCGCCCGCTACCGGCTCTCGCTGCGCGGTGAGGGCGCCAAGTTCGTGGACGACCCCGCCATGTGGTCGCGCTCGGAGTCGCTCCTGCGCGACGTGCTGGCAGAACGCGGGCGCGCGTACGACGAGGAGCGCGGCGAGGGCGCCTTCTACGGCCCGAAGATCGACATCCAGATCGAGGATCCGGCCGGCCGCGAGTCCACCCTGTCCACCGTCCAGGTCGACTACTTCCAGCCGGAGCGCTTCGACCTGCGCTACGCGGGCGGCGGGCGGCCCGTCATGGTGCACCGCAGCGTCGTCGGCGGCATCGAGCGGCTGGTCGCGCATCTGGTCGAGGTGCACGGCGGCGCGTTTCCCGCCTGGATGGCGCCCGTGCAGGCCGTGGTGCTGCCGCTGTCGGACGCCGAGCTGCCGGCCGCGGGTGAGGTGCTGCGCCGCTGCGTGGCCTCGGGGCTGCGGGCGGAGCTGGCGCCGGCCGACCGGGGCAGCCTGGGTGCCAGGATCAGGGCGCACCGGCTGGTGCCGTACCAGCTCGTGGTGGGGCCGCGTGAGGCGGCGAGCGGGGGCGCGGCGGTGCGGATGCGCGACGGCAGCCAGGCCGGCGAGGTACCGGTCGAGCAGCTCGCCGCAAGATCGCGGCCGTTCGGCTGATCAATGGAGATCAATCTAATAACGGAGGGTTCCCGAAGCGTGTAACCGGCTCGTACAGTCCCTGCAACGCCGTGTCGGGGAGGAAGACTTGACCGAGCTGAGCGACCGTGAGGCCGAGTTGCTCTCGGCACACGAGCAGGAGCGTCCGGCCCGGCAGCTGGGCGGGCCGCTCCGGCTCGGCGTCTGGGTCGTGGGCGGCCTGCTGTCGGTCTATTCGCTGCTGGTGGTGTTCCGCCCGGTGGAGGCGATCGAGCACCGGATGACGTTCCTGGCGGTGGCGCTGCCGCTGGTCTTCCTCTGCTACCGCTCGGGGCTGGCCACGCGCGTGCGGCGGCTGCTGCGGCGTCCCGCGCCCGCCCCTCGCGAGGGCGGGGCGGAGTGGCCGACCGTGGCCGACTGGTTGCTGGCGGCGGCGTCGCTGGCGGTGCTCGTCTATCCGCTGGCCGACATGGACGGCTTCCGCGACCGCGGCTCGGGCGCGGCGATGACCGACCTGGACATCCTGGCGGGCGTCGTGCTGACGGTGCTGCTGCTGGAGGCGGTACGCAGGACCGTCGGCGCCATCTTCTCCGTCATCTGCGTGCTGTTCCTGCTCTACACCTACTACGTCGCGGCGCTGCCGATCGACTGGATCGTCTCGCAGCTCTACACCGGCACCGAGGGCTTCTTCGGGGTGCCGATGCAGGTCGCCGCCAGCTACATCATCCTGTTCACGATCTACGGCGCGGTGCTCGACCACTCGGGCGCGAGCGCGTTCTTCATCGACCTGAGCTTCGCCGCCTTCCGCAGATCACGGGCCGCCCCCGGCCGCACGGTCACCACGGCCGGATTCCTGCTCGGCACCGTCTCGGGCTCGGGCGTGGCCACCACGGTCAGCCTGGGCAGCGTGGCCTGGCCCGTGCTGCGGCGGGCCGGCTATCCGAAGGAGGCGGCCGGCGGGATCCTCGCGGCCGGGGGCATCGGCGCCATCCTGTCGCCGCCCACGCTGGGCGCGGCGGCGTTCATCATCGCCGAATATCTCGGTACGGGCTATCTCCAGGTCCTGCTGTACGCGACGATCCCCACGATCCTGTACTACCTGGGCATCTTCCTGGCCATCGAGATCGACTCGCGCCGCTTCGGCACCCACACCGTGGACGTGGACGCGCCCAGGATCGGGCGGCTGCTGCTGCGCTTCGGCTACCACTTCAGCTCGCTCATCCTCATCGTCGTGCTGATGGCGCTGGACCGCTCGGCGTTCCAGTCGGTGGTGATCGCCACGGCGGTCGCGTTCCTGCTGTCGTTCCTCGACCCGAAGCACCGGATGGGCCCCAAGCGGGTCGGCCAGGCGCTGGCCAAGGGCACGCTGGAGGTGCTGCCCGTCACCGCGGTCTGCGCCGCGGCCGGCATCATCGTCGGCGCCATCACGCTGACCGGCCTCGGCCAGGACCTCGCCGACATCATCATCGGCATCGGCGCGGGCAACCTGGTGCTCACCACGGTCATGGCGGCGCTGGCGGTGCTGCTGCTCGGCCTGGCCGTGCCGGTGACGGCCAGCTTCATCATCACGGCGGTCATCATCGCGCCGGCGCTCTTCGAACTCGGCGTGGAGCGGCCGGAGGCGTACATGTTCATCTTCTACTACGCGGTGTTGTCGGAGGTGAGCCCGCCGACCGCCCTGTCGGCCGTCGCGGCGGCGGCGATCACCGGCGGCAACACGTACAAGACCATGATGATGACCTGGCGTTACACGCTGCCGGCCTTCCTGGTGCCGTTCGCCTTCGTGCTGACGCCGAACGGGCAGGCGCTGCTCGGGCAGGGGCCGATCGGGACCGTGCTGCTGATGACCGCAGTCTCCGCGGTCGCGGTCGCCGCCCTGGCCGTGGCCACGGGCGGGATGGCCGCCTGGCCGGAACGCCTGCTGGCGGCGGTGGCCGCCGTGCTCCTGCTCTTTCTCGAACCTGTTCCGATCGTCGCCGGTCTGGCCGTCCTGGGGGTGGCCGCCGTCGTGCATCTCGTCAGAAGAAGGAGAAGGGACCCAGCGTGAAGCGAATACTCACGATAGTCGCCACCGCACTCCTGTTGGCGGCGGCGGGTTGCGGAGGCGGTGGCGTGCGAGGGGGCTCGGGCAACCGGATCTTCATCGCCACCGGCGGCACGACCGGCGTCTACTACGTGTACGGCGGCGGCCTGGCCAAGCAGCTGTCGGCGAACATCCCCGGCACCCAGGCCACCGCGTCGGTCACCTCGGCCTCGGTCGAGAACATCAAGCTCCTGGTCTCCGGCAAGGCCCAGCTCGGCTTCTCCCAGGCCGACACCGCCGCCGACGCCGTCAACGGCAAGGACACCTTCACCGGCAAGCAGCCGATCAAGGCCCTGGCCCGCATCTACGACAACTACACCCACCTGGTGGTCGCCTCCGGCGTCGCCGCGAACAGGGTCGCCGACCTGAAGGGCAAGCGCGTCTCGCTCGGGCCGGCCAACTCCGGCACCCAGGTCATCGCGCGGCGTGTGCTGGAGGCGGCCGGGCTCGACCCCGACGCCGACATCACCAAGCAGCAGCTGTCGATCAACGAGTCGGTGCAGGCCGCCAAGGACGGCACCATCGACGCCTTCTTCTGGGTCGGCGGCCTGCCCACGGCGGGCATCACCGACCTGGCCGCGAGCAAGCCGGACATCAAGATCCTCGACACCACCGACGTGCTGCAGAAGATGCAGGCCACCTACGGCCAGCAGTACGTGCCGCTGGACGTGGACCTGACGCTCTACAAGCTGACCGGCGCGGTCAAGACCGTCGGCATCGCGAACGTGCTGCTGGTGCCCGACTCGATGGACGAGCAGCTCGCGTACGACATCACCAAGACGCTCTTCGAGAAGAAGGCGGAGCTGTCGGCCGTGCACCCGGAGGCCAAGAAGCTGGACCCGGCGCTGGGCCAGCAGGTGACCCCGGTCGAGCTGCACCCCGGCGCGGCGCGTTACTACAAGGAGAAGGCCTGACCCGGCTGCTCGTGGCGCTGGCCGCCGTCGCCGCGCTCGGCGCCGGCGGCGGCGCCGGCCACCTGACCGTGAACGGCCTGCCCGTCGTCGGGGGCCGCTTCTCGATCGGGTACGTGCATTCGATCTACCGGGCGCCCTCCGCGGAGGTGTTCACCGTGGAGGGCCGCCGGTTCACCATGCGGGAAGTGCTCTCGCGCAACGAGGGCGTGCTCGACTACTACGCGGTGGAGGGCGAACGCGTCCGCGTCCCCGGGGGCCTGTGGAAGCTGGTGCTGGCCGAGCCGGTCGCGTACGAGTCGCTGTCGTTGCTCACGACCTCGATCGGGCGCAGGACCGTGATCTCCGGCGGGCGCTGCCTGCCCCTCTTCCCCGCCGAGGGCGAGGTGCGCCTGGCACTGCGGCTCACGCCCGGCACGCGGGGCGAGCCCTGCCGCCCGCCCTACAACCAGTCCTTCTTCTTGAACACCGCGTAGAGCCCCACCGACGTCACCGCCACCAGGACCGTGGACACCCAGAAGCCCCAGGACGTCCCCGAGCCGGGATAGGGGATGTTCTGCCCGTAGAAGCCGGTGATCATGGTGGGCACCGCGATGATCGCGGCCCAGCCCGTGAGCCGCTTCATGATCTCGTTGAGCCGGAAGCCCTGCTGGGCCAGGCGGGTGTCGGCGGCGTTCGCGAGCATGTCGCGGACCGCCTCCACCCACTCGGTCGCGCGCAGGACGTGGTCGAGGACGTCCTGGTAGTAGGGCGTCATCTCGGGATCGGCGACGATGTCCTGGCCGCGGCGCATCAGGGTGCCGATCACCTCCCGCATCGGCAGGACGATCTTGCGCAGCCTGGTGGTGTTCTTGCGCAGGACGAACAGGGAGCGTTGCAGCTCCTTGGCGTCGTGCACCTGCCCCTCGAACAGGTCGTCCTCCAGCGCCTCCGCCTGCGCGTCGAGGTCCTGCACCAGCTCGAACTGGCCGTCCACCACGTAGTCGAGCAGGCCGTGCAGCAGGAACGTGACGCCGTGGCGGGCCATGCGGGCACTCGCGTCCCAGCGCCTGACCACCTCGTCGATGGGGAAGTGCTCGTTCTCCCTGACGGTGACCAGGGCGTTGCCGGTGACGAAGATGTCGACCTCCACGGGGTGCAGCCTGCCCTCTTCGAGGTGCAGCCCGTAGACGGTGATGAACAGGTGGTTGTCGTAGACGTCCACCTTCGGCCGCTGGTGGTCGGAGAAGACGTCCTCGACGGCCAGCTCGTGCAGCCCCAGTTCCTCGCTGATCAGCGCCAGGTCGGACGGCGAGGGGGCGCACAGATCGAACCAGACCGTGTTTCCCGGATCGGACACATGGTCGGAGACCTCCTCGATGGGGAAGCCTTCCCTCTCGAGGACGCCGTTCCGGTAGAGACGCGTGTGCAGCACTAGAGGAGTGTGGCAAATCGTCTCGCGTTACGCACGGCGGCCCCTCCTGGATCGTTGTTGAAGTAGACGTAGGCGTCCGGCCAGCCGGCCTCGCGGATCCGGCCCGCCCAGGTCCGCAGGGCGCGCTCGCCGTACTCGAAGCCCGCGCGGCCCTCGTGCAGGCGTACGTAGCCCCAGCCGGTCGTGCGCCAGAGCGGGCCGGTGGGGCGGCTGCGGCGGTCGGCCCAGCACAGCGCGGCCGAGCGGGCGGTCAGGATGGCGCGCACCTCCTCGCTCCACCACGACGGGTGGCGCGGCTCGACGGCCACCCTGACGTGGCCGGGGAAGCAGGCCAGGCACCGGTCGAGGCGATCAGGGTCGGCCTTCAGCGTCGGCGGGAGCTGCAGCAGGATCGGGCCGAGCTTGTCCTTCAGCTCCGAGGCGGCGCCCATCAGGCGCGCGACCGGCTCCTCGGGGTCGGCCAGCCGCTTGATGTGGGTGAGGAACCTGCTCGCCTTGACCGCCATCACGAAGCCGGGCGGCGTACGGTCGCGCCAGGAGGCGAACGACTCGGGGCTCGGCAGCCGGTAGAAGGCGTTGTTGCTCTCGACGGTGGGGAACTCCGCCGCGTACGTCTCCAGCCAGAGCCGCTGCGGCACGCCCGGCGGATACAGGGGTCCGCGCCAGTCCTTGTACTGCCATCCGGAAGTGCCCACCAGCCAGGTCATGCCGTTGGCCCTACCCCGGGGGCCCGGGTGCAGTACTGTCCTGAGTCGTCTGCCGAGGAGGACCTTTCACGCGATGGGCGCCAATCACGTCCACGGCACCGCCGTACCCCGTTCGCGCCGCACGGTGATGGCCGGTCTGGCCGTCCTGGTGCCGCTGGCGATCATCACGCTGACCGCGCTGCTGTGGCTGTGGCCCGACGGCGCCGGCAAGGGCGCCGCGCCCGCCGAGGGCGGCGTCGAGCGGCTCACCGGCACCGTGGTCGGGGTCACGCTCGGCCGCTGCCCCGCCCCTTCCGAGGGGCTGCCCGCGCCCGACCCCGCCACGTGCGGCCAGGCCGTCGTCAAGGTCGGGGACGGTCCCGACGCGGGCAAGGACGTCGAGTTGCGCCTGCCGGGCGGGCCGGGGGCGCAGCGCTTCACCGTCGACGACGACGTGATCCTGCTGCGCGGGCCCGACGGGGCCTACCAGATCTCCGACCACGACCGGGCGCTGCCGCTGTGGCTGTTCGGGGCCGCGTTCGCGCTGGCGGTGATCGCGTTCGGACGCTGGCGCGGGGTGACGGCGCTGGTGGGGCTGGCGGTGACGTTCGTGCTGCTGCTGACGTTCGTCATCCCCGGGATCCTGGAGGGGCGGCCGCCCATGCTGGTGGCCATCGTGGGGGCGGCGGCGATCATGCTGGCGGTCCTCTACCTGACCCACGGGTTCTCGCTGTCCACGTCCGTGGCCGTGCTGGGCACGCTGGCCAGCCTGGCGCTCACGGGGCTGCTGTCGTACGGCGCGCTGGGGTTCGCCCGGCTCAACGGGATCACCGACGACAGCGCGCTCGCCCTGGACATGAGCCTGTCCATCGACACGCAGGGGCTGCTGCTGGCCAGCATCATCATCGGCGCGCTCGGCGTGCTCGACGACGTCACGGTCACGCAGGCGGTGACGGTGGCCGAGCTCGCCCGCGCCAACCCGTCCTACGGCTTCGCCCGCCTCTACCGGGCGGCCGGCCGCATCGGGCGCGCGCACATCGCCTCGGTGATCAACACGATCATCCTGGCGTACGCGGGGGCGTCGCTGCCGCTGCTGCTGCTGTTCAGCATCGGGCAGCAGCCGCTGGGCGAGGTGATGACGACGCCGGTCATCGCGCAGGAGATCGTCCGCAGCATCGTCGGCACGCTCGGCCTCATCGCGGCCGTCCCCATCACCACGGCCCTGGCCGCCCTGACGGCCTCCCGGCACCGGGACGAGCCCGCGCACGACGACGAGCCGCACTCCCCCGACTCTCAGGAGCGGGCCGACTCACGGCGGCGGCGGAAGCGGCGGGACGAGGACGACGACTTCTTCGCGCCGCAGCCGGACGACGACGAATTCTTCGCGACCCGCTCACGTCAGGACGGCGGGCCCGCGCCCCGTGCCGCCACGCCGCCGCCGGACGGCGGAAGCTTCTTCACGCCGCAGTCGCGTCCCGGCCGGCACCAGAGCCGTCAGTAGGCTTCGGCGCTGCCGTCCACGCGCAGCTTGCGCCGGGCGCGTTCGTAGAAGGTGGTGCCCACCCGGACCACGTTGGCCGCGCCCGGCCAGGCGGTGACCGTCAGGCTGTCGCCGGGGCACAGATGCCCCATGACGGCCCCGTCGACCTCCACCGCCAGCCGCCCGCTGCTCGGCAGCACCTGCAGCGTCACCTCCTCGTCGGCGGGCAGCACCAGGGCCCGGTTGAAGGAGGAGTGGGCGGCGGCGGCCACGACGAGGATCGCCTCCACCCTGGGCGAGACGATCGGCCCTCCGGCGGAGAAGCTGTAGGCGGTCGAGCCGGTGGAGGTGGCCACGATGACGGCGTCGGCGGCGTACCGGACGAAGGGGCTGCCCGACGGGGTGACGGACACTCCGGCCAGCCCGTCGCCGGGGGTCCTGACGAGGGCGATGTCGTTGAAGGCCGTCACGCTCGCGCCCGCCACGATGCAGCGGATGGCCATGCGCGGCTCGATGCTGTATTCGTGCGCGTCGATCGCCGACAGCGTCTCGGACAGCTCGTCCACGTCGATCTCGGCCAGGAACCCGAGCCGCCCGAGGTTGACGCCGAGGATGGGGGTCGGTCGCCCGGCCAGCAGCCGCATGGTGCGCAGCATCGTGCCGTCGCCGCCCAGCCCCACCAGCAGGTCGGCCCGCTCCACCATGCTGGCGGCGTCGACCGGCACGGCGGTGCAGTCGATGCGGCCCACCTCCTCGGGCAGGCCGAGCACGGTGGCGCCCTTGCCGGCGGCCCACCGCAGGATCGTGTCGATCGCCTGCTTGGAGTCGCGGCGGGGATGCAGCACCAGCCCGACCGTCCCGATCATGCCCATGCGCCCACCTTACGACGGCCGGGGACGCCGGCCCGCCAGTGGCCCGGCGTCCCGTCGCGTGATCTCCGCTAACGTCGGATCCATGCGGCTTCACGTGGGATGCGCGATGTGGACACACGCGCGCTGGCGCGGACGTTTCCTGCCCGGCCACCTCGACCAGGGCGACCGCCTGCGGGCCTACGCGAGCTGGTGCGACGCCGTGGAGGGCAACACCACGTTCTACGCGACCCCGTCACGGGCGGCGGTGGAGTCCTGGGCGGCCCAGACCGATCCCGGTTTCCGGTTCGTGATCAAGCTGCCGAAGCCGATCACCCACGAACGCCGCCTCAGGGGCGCCGAGGCGGACGTGGCCGCGTTCCTGGACGTCATGGAGCCGCTGGGCCCGCGTGTGCACGCGTTCTGGATCCAGCTTCCCGGCTCGTTCTCCCCTGCCGAGCTGGGCGCCCTGGCCGCGTTCCTGCGCGCGCTGCCCGGCGGGCACCGCTACGCCGTCGAGGTGCGTCACCGTGCCTTCTTCGAGGACGAACGCTCGGCGCGGCTGCTGGAGCGGGTGCTGGCGACCGTGTCGGCCGAGTGGGTCCCGTTCGACACGAACGTGATGTTCGCGAGCCCGCCCACCAGCGACGCCGAGCGCGACGCCTGGACGAAGAAGCCGCGCGTGCCCCGGCGGACCCGCGCGCTCACCGCGCATCCGATCGTCCGCTACCTCGGCCGCGACGACGAGGAGCGGACGGTCGAGGGCTGGCGGCCGTGGGTGGAGACGGTGGCGGAGTGGCTGCGCGAGGGGCGCTCGCCCACGGTGTTCGTGCACACGCCGGACAACGCGGAGGCGCCGCGGCTGGCCCGCCGTTTCCACGACGAGGTACGCGCCCGCGTCCCCGCGCTGGCCCCGCTGCCCGAGCCGATGCCCCTGGAGAGCCCCGACGAGCCGCTGACCCTCTTCTGATCAGAACAGGGTCAGCGAACGAGGCAGGGGCGCTTGGGGTCGAAGACCCAGCCCTCCACCAGATATCGCATGGCCACGGCGTCGTCGCGGGCGCCGAGGCCGTGGCGCAGGTAGAGCTCGTGCGCCCGCTCCAGCGCCTCCCGGTCCAGCTCGACGCCGAGCCCCGGCGTGGCAGGCACGTCGATCGCGCCGCCGGTGATCTGGAACGGCTTCGTCGTCAGCGCCTGGCCGTCCTGCCAGATCCAGTGCGTGTCCAGCGCCGTGATCTCGCCCGGAGCGGCGGCCCCGACGTGGGTGAACATCGCGAGTGAGATGTCGAAGTGGTTGTTGGAGTGCGAGCCCCACGTCAGCCCGAAGTCGTGGCAGAGCTGGGCCACCCGCACCGACCCCGCCATGGTCCAGAAGTGCGGGTCGGCGAGCGGGATGTCCACGGCGTCCGAGCGGACGGCGTGGGCCAGCTCCCGCCAGTCCGTGGCGATCATGTTGGTCGCCGTCGGCAGCCCGGTGGCCCGCTTGAACTCGGCCATGGTCTCCCGCCCCGAGAAGCGGCCCTCCGCCCCGCACGGGTCTTCGGCATAGGCCAGGACGCCGCCGAGCCCCCGGCAGAGCCGGACGGCGTCGGCCAGCAGCCAGCCGCCGTTGGGGTCGAGGGTGACCCGGGCGTCGGGGAAGCGGCGGGCCAGCGCGGTGACCGCCTCGATCTCCTGCTCGCCGGCCAGCACGCCGCCCTTGAGCTTGAAGTCGGTGAAGCCGTAACGCTCCTGGGCGGCCTCGGCCAGCGCGACCACCGCGTCGGGGGTGAGCGCCTCGCGGCGGCGCAGCTCGGACCAGCGGTCGCCGGCGCCGTCGTCCACGAGGTAGGGCAGGTCGGTCTTTCCCGGGTCGCCGACGTAGAACAGGTAGCCCAGCATCGGCACCCGGTCGCGCTGCCGGCCCTCGCCGAGCAGGTCGGCCACGGGCAGGCCGAGGAACTGGCCGTGCAGGTCGAGCAGGCAGGACTCCAGGCCGGTGACGGCGTGGACGGTGGTGCGCAGGTCGAAGGTCTGCTGCCCGCGCCCGCCCGCGTCGCGGCCGGCGAACCGCTCGGCGACCGAGCGCAGCAGCGTGCGGTATCGGGCCACCGGCCGGCCGGTCAGCAGCCCGGCCGCCTCCTCGACGGTCTTGCGGATGGCCTCGCCGCCGGGCACCTCGCCCAGCCCGGTGCGGCCGTCGGAGTCGGTGACGATGACGACGTTGCGGGTGAAGAACGGCCCGTGCGCGCCGCTGAGGTTGAGCAGCATGCTGTCGTACCCGGCGACCGGCACGACCTCGACGCCGCTGATGGTGGGTGACATGCGCCCCGCCCCTAGCTGATCTTGTTGATGAGGGCGGTCAGCTCGGCGAGCTCGCCGTCCTTCAGGTTCTGCAGCGGCGGGCGCACCGGCCCCGCCGGACGGCCGACGGCGGTCAGGCCCGCCTTGATGATCGACACAGCGTACCCCTTCATCCGGTCGCGGATGTCGAGGTAGGGGATGACGAACTCGCGGATGCGCCGGTAGACGGCCTCGCGGTCCTGGGCGCGGACGTCGGCGTAGAAGTCGAGCGCGTACTGCGGCACGAAGTTGAAGATCGCCGAGGAGTACGTGCTCATGCCGAGCTGCAGCAGCGGCAGGGCGAAGGTCTCGGCCGTGGGCAGGCCGCCGATGTAGGCCAGGCGGTCGCCGACGGCGGCGTAGATGCGGGTGAGGTTCTCGATGTTCCCGACGCCGTCCTTGAAGCCCACGAGCGTCTCGTTCCGCTCGGCCAGGGCCGCCACGGAGCGGTCGTTCAGCACGGCGTTGGCCCGGCTGTAGACGATCACGCCCAGGCCGGTGGCGGCGCAGACCGCGGAGACGTGCTCGACCAGGCCCTCCTGACCGGCCTCCGTGAGGTAAGGAGGCATCAGCAGCACGCCGTCGGCCCCGGCGGCCTCGGCCGCCTTGGCCTGGGCCACGGCGGTCGCGGTGCCGCCGGTGGCGGGGGCCACGACCGGGAGCCTGCCGTTCACCTCGTCCACCGCCACCCGTACCACGCGGTCGATCTCGGCGGCGGTCAGCGAGAAGCCCTCGCCGGTGCCGCCGGCTGCGAACAGGCCGGCCACCGGATATCCGCTCAGCCAGGACAGGTGATCGCGGTAGGCGGCCTCGTCGAACTCCAGCTCGGCGGTGAAATGCGTGACGGGGAAGGAGAGCAGGCCGCTCTTGAGCCGCGTGGCGAGCTCTTGTGGGGAGTAACTGGGCATCGCGGGCGCTCCTCGCTTCACATGCGGCTGTGGGATCTCCCCGCACCGCCGGTAAGGTCTGACGCTCGCCAGGCTAAGGAGGTGGGACAATTCCTGTCCAAGTGCGATTCTGAATCCGGTGATACCGGCAGGGCATCATGGTCCTAGGGCGGGCAGCAGTTCCAGCACGCGGCCGAGCGCGGGGTTGGTCGAGGTGCGGTCCCAGATGACGTGCAGCTCGACGGGTTCGCCTGAGCCGCCGCCCTCGTCGAGGGGGTCGCCGCCGCCGCGGACGAGGTCGCAGAAGGAGACGCCGTCCACGCCGAGCGAGCGCGCGCTGGCCGGGGCCAGGGCGACGCCGCGACCGGCCGCCACGAGCAGCACGGCGGTGAGGATCTGGTGCACCTGCTGCTCGATGCGCGGATGGGCGTTGGTGAGGAAACGGACGGTCAGCTCGTGGAAGTAACGCGACTGGACCGGGTTGTAGCTGACCACCGGCAGGCCGTCGAAGTCGTCGGGCGCGAGCGGCCGGCCCAGCTCGGCCAGCCGGTGCCCGGCGGGCACCACCGCGCACAGCGGCTCGCGGAAGACCACGCGGGAGTCGAGCGTGGCGATGTCGAACGGCGGGCGGGCCAGGCCCAGGTCGAGTTCGCCGCGCAGCAGGCCGTCCACCTGCCCGGCGGTCACCCGTTCGTGCAGGATGACGTCGATCTCGGGCAGCCGCTCCGACAGCCGCCGCAGCAGCGCGCCCAGCATGCTGATCGCCGAGACGGCGGTGAACCCGAGGCGTACGGTGCCCGCCGCGCCGCTGGCGATCCTGCGGGCCCGATCGCCCGCCGTGTCGACGAGCGAGAGCATGCGCCGCGCGTCGTCCAGGAAGGCGCGACCGGCGTCGGTGAGGACCACGCGCCGGTTGTCGCGCTCCAGCAGAGTCACGCCGACCGAGCGCTCCAGCTTCTGGATGTGACGGCTGAGCGGGGGCTGGGTCATGCGCAGCCGGTCGGCCGCGCGGCCGAAGTGCAGCTCCTCGGCGACGGCCACGAAGGCCCGGATCTGATCCAGTGTCAGCATGATGCGCGTAGAGTATCATTCGATACCAAATTGAGCCTGGACAGGCATCGAGGCACGTCCATAGTCTCCGGAGACTGACGAGCGGAAACCTTGCCGTAACCTTACGCAACCCCCTCACTCCGCTCCATAGCACACCACGGGCGGCATTCCGCCCGGGCAAAGGAGAAGTCCATGCCGACATCTCGGCCAGCCTCCCGCCGCATCCTCGTGAGCGTCGCCGGCGCTGCCGCCGCGATCGCGCTGACGGCGTGTGGCGGCGTCAAGACGACCTCCTCCGGTGGCGGCGACGGCGAATATCCGTCCGGCAACATCGAGTTCAGCGTCGGCGCCTCCGCCGGCGGCTCGACCGACCTCATCACCCGGGCGCTCGCCCAGGGCATGGCCAAGGAGCTCGGCGTCTCCGCGCCCGTGCTCAACAAGCCCGGTGCCAACGGCGCGCTCAACGCCAAGGAGCTGCAGTCGGCCAAGCCCGACGGCTACAAGATCGCCGTGCAGAACGCCTCGCTCTTCACGATCACGCCGCTCACGGTGTCGGCCGCCGAGGCCACGAAGATCGACTCGTTCGACGTCATCACCGGTATCTCGCGCGACGACTACGTCATGGCGACCAACTCCCAGTCCGGCTACAAGTCCATCGAGGACATGAAGAAGGCCGGCAAGACGATCCGCTACGGCACCACGGGCGTCGGCACCGGCGCGCAGCTCGCCTCGGCGCTGACGTTCAAGACCGCCGGCATCGAGGCCACGGCCGTGCCGTTCGACGGCGGTGCCCCCGCCCTGACCGCCCTGCTGGGCAACCAGGTCGACGTCTCCACCATGCAGATCGGCGAGGCCATCGAGAACGTCAAGGCGGGCAAGCTCGTGCCGCTCGCCGTCTTCTCGAAGGAGCGCATCCCCTACCTGCCGGACGTGAAGACGGCCAAGGAGCAGGGCTTCGACGTCCTGGTGACGCAGTACCGCTTCCTGACCGCGCCCAAGGGCACGCCGGAGAACGTCAAGACCAAGCTGCTCGACGCCGCGAAGAAGGTGTTCGCCACGCCGGAGTACAAGAAGTTCAACGAGGAGAACTCGCTCACCCCGATGGAGGTCGCGCCGCAGGAGGTGCTCACCTCGCTGCAGAACGACTCCACCACGTACAAGGCGCAGCTGGACAAGTTCGGCATCAGCCTGGCCGGCTGAGCGCGGCCCCCCGCTAAGGAGTGCGCATGTCCCCGCCCGACCCCACCGCCTCTCATCCGGACCCCGGCTCGGCCCCGCCCGAGCCGGACCGGCCCGGTGCGGCGCCGCTGGACGACGCCGACGCGCTGCAGGCCGAGGCCGACCGGCTCCAGGCCGAGCTGGAGGAGGCCAGGCCGCCGCACGCGGGCCCGTTCGCGCAGCTCGGCGCGGCTGTGGTGGCCCTGGCCGCGGGCGTGTTCGGGGCCGTCGTGTCGTACACGCTCGGCCTCGGGCAGCTCACCCAGCCGGGTCCCGGCCTGTGGCCGTTCGCCATCAGCATCGTCATCATCGTGCTGTCGGCGACGCTGGCCTTCACCGGCCGCGGGCTGCAGGACACCGAGCGCTTCTCCCGGTCGAGCCTGCTCACCGTCGTCGGCCTGGTGACGCTGGTCGGGCTCGCCTCTCTGCTGCCGGTGATCGGTTTCGAGATCCCCTCGCTGCTGCTCATGTTCGTCTGGCTGCGCTGGCTGGGCAAGGAGTCGTGGCGCTCGTCCATCGTGATCAGCATCGGCGCCGTGGCCGCGTTCTACGTGCTCTTCGTGCTGCTGCTGTCGATCCCGCTCCCGCGACTCATCTGAGAAAGTCACATGGACATCTCCCCGATCCTCGACGGCTTCGGCGTCGTCCTCGAACCGGCCAACCTGCTCTACTGCCTGATCGGCGTGATCATCGGCATGCTGATCGGCGTGCTGCCCGGCCTCGGGCCCGGCGCGACGATCGCGATCCTGCTGCCGATCACGTACGGCATCGGCCCCGTGTCGGCGATCATCATGCTCGCCGGCATCTTCTACGGCGCCCAGTACGGCGGCACGATCACCTCGGTGCTGCTCCGCCTGCCCGGTGAGGCGTCCTCGGTGGTGACCGTCTTCGACGGGTTCGCGCTGGCCAAGCAGGGCCGGGCGGGCACCGCGCTGGGCATCGCGGCCATCGGCTCCTTCGTCGGCGGCACGATCTCGATCCTCGCCCTGACGCTGGTCGCCCCGGTCGTGGCCGGGTTCGCGCTCGACTTCGGCCCGCCCGAGTACGCCGCTCTGGGCATCCTCGGCGTGCTGCTGATCTCCTCGGTCGGCAACGGCAACCGGCTCAAGGCCATCATCGCCGCCTGCGTCGGCCTGCTGCTCGCGACCGTCGGCCGCGACACCTTCACCGGCGCCGAGCGCTTCACCTTCGGCAGCCTCGACCTCGCCGAGGGCATCGACTTCATCCCGATCGCCATGGGCCTGTTCGGCCTCAGCGAGATCCTCTACAACCTGGAGGAACGGCACAACCAGGTCCACTCCCCCGCCAAGGTCGGCAACGTCTGGCCGTCGCGCAAGGACCTCGGGCAGGCCAAGGGCGCGATCGGGCGCGGCTCGCTCATCGGGTTCGTGCTCGGCGTGCTGCCCGGCGGTGGCGCGGTGCTGTCGTCTCTGGCCGCGTACGCGCTGGAGAAGCGGCGCGCCAAGCAGCCCGAGCGTTTCGGCCGGGGCGCGATCGAGGGCGTGGCCGCGCCCGAGACGGCCAACAACGCCGCCGCCACCTCCTCGTTCATCCCGCTGCTGACGCTCGGCATCCCGGCGAACGCGACCATGGCCCTGATCTTCGGCGCGCTGCTCATCCAGGGCATCCAGCCGGGGCCGCAGCTGGTCACCGAGCATCCGGACGTGTTCTGGGGCGTCATCAACTCGATGTACATCGGCAACATCCTGCTGCTGATCATGAGCATTCCGATGGTCGGGGTGTTCGTCCGGATCCTGCGGGTACGGCCGGCCATCCTGGCCCCGATCACGGTGCTCATCACGCTGCTGGGCGCGTACACGGTGAACAACAAGGTGTACGACGTCTTCATGGTGATCGTGTTCGGCGTGCTGGGGTACCTGATGAAGAAGTTCGGCTTCGAGCCGGGGCCGCTGGTGCTGGCGTTCGTGCTGGGCTCGATGATCGAGAACTCGTCGCGGCAGTCGCTGCTGATCTTCGGCGGCGATCCTGCGGGATTCTTGACCCGCCCCATCTCCGGGACGGTGCTGGCGCTGGTCGTGATCGTCGCGGTCTGGCCGCTCATCCGCAAGGCGCTGCGCCGCAAGACCCCCGATCGTGTGGAGGAGACTGTTTCATGACCATCCTCGTCGGTTACCTGCCCACGCCCGAGGGCGAGGCCGCCGTCGACGCCGGCCTGCGCGAGGGCAGGCTGCGCGGAGAGCGCGTGATCATCGTCAACTCGCCACGGCGCGGCGCCCCCGTGGACGAGCGCAAGATCGACGACGCGGCCGGCTCGGAGCTGCTGCGGCGGGCCCGTGAAGCCGGGGTGGACGCTGAGCTGCGCCAGCCGCTGCACGACGACGACCTGCCCGAGACGTTCGAGCAGCTGGTCAGGGAGAGCGGCGGCACGCTCATCGTCATCGGGCTGCGGCACCGGTCGCTGGTGGGCAAGTTCATCCTGGGCAGCGAGGCCCAGCGGATCCTCATGGAGGCCAGCGTGCCCGTACTGACCGTGAAGGCCCCTGCCGTGCGAGCCGAGCTTTGAGCCCGCGCGAGGCGGGCCGGGTCAGCAGGGTGGTCGTCACCCCGGTCGCCTTCCGCGACCCGCCGCTGCTCAACGTGGTGGGAGTGCACCAGCCGTACGTGCTGCGCGCGATCGTCCAGGTGCACACCGATGCCGGGCTGGTGGGCCTGGGTGAGACGTACGCCGACCAGTCCCACCTCGACCGGCTCGGCGCGGTGGCCGCCGCGCTGCCCGGCGCGGACGTGTTCGACCTCAACGCGCTGCGCGCGACCGTGGTGAAGACGCTCGGGGAGGGTACCGGCGGCGCGGGCGCGAGCTTCGGCGGCATGCTGGAGATCTCCAGCGCCGTGGACACCGTGGTGGCGCCGTTCGAGGTGGCGCTGCTCGACCTCCAGGGCAGGGCGCTCGGCCGCCCGGTGAGCGACCTGCTCGGCGGCGCCGTACGCGACCGCGTCCCCTTCTCGGGTTACCTGTTCTACAAGTGGGCCGGCCATCCGGGCCACGACGACGACTCGTGGGGCGAGGGCCGCACACCCGAGCAGATGGTCGCCCAGGCCCGGCGGATGGTCGACGAGTACGGCTTCACCGCGCTCAAGCTCAAGGGCGGCGTGTACGAGCCCCGCCACGAATACGAGACCGTCGAGGCCCTGGCCGACGCCTTCCCCGGCCACGCGCTGCGCATCGACCCCAACGGCGCCTGGACCGTCGAGACCTCCGTCCAGGCGGCCGAGCGGCTGTCGGGCGTGCTGGAGTACCTGGAGGACCCGACTCCCGGCATCCCCGGCATGGCGGAGGTCTCCCGGCAGACCTCGATCCCCCTGGCCACGAACATGTGCGTCATCGCCTTCGAGCACCTCAAGCCGGCCGTCGCCGCCGACGCGGTGCAGGTCGTGCTGTCGGACCACCACCTGTGGGGCGGGCTGCGCCGCTCGGCGCTGCTGGGCGGCATCTGCGAGACGTTCGGGCTCGGCCTGTCGATGCACTCCAACTCGCACCTGGGCGTGAGCCTGGCCGCCATGACGCATCTCGCGGCGGCGACCCCGAACCTCACGTACGCGTGCGACACCCACTACCCGTGGAAGACGGAGGAGGTCGTCAAGCCGGGGGCGCTGGAGTTCCGCGACGGGAGCGTGGCCGTGCCCACCGGGCCCGGCCTGGGCGTGGAGCTGGACGAGGACGCGCTGGCGGCGCTGCACGAGCAGTACGTCGCGTGCGGGCAGCGGGGGCGGGAGGACACCGCGTACATGCGCTCGATCGTCCCGGACTTCACCCCGAGCACGGCCCGCTGGTGACGTGATTTTTCAGGGCACCTGGAGTGCTGACCGGGAGCCTCGGCCGGAGCCCTAGGGCGCCTGGAGGCGGGCGCGGGAGTTGGACAGGTGCAGCCGCATCGCCGCCCGCGCCGCCGCGGCGTCCTGGTCGGCGACGGCGCGGTAGATGTTCTCGTGCTCCAGGGTCACCCGGGTGAAGTGGGTGGCGTCGGACACCGTGTAGACGTGCGGCAGCCGCGTGCGCGGCAGCATGATCATCATCGGCCCGAGCGAGGCGAGCAGGTCGGAGTAGAACCGGTTCCCCGACGCGAGCGCGACCTTGAGGTGGAAGGCGTAGTCGGCCTCGACCGCGTGGCCCGGCTGCTCGCCGGAGCGCCCGAGGTCGACCAGGGCCCGCTCGATCGCCTTGAGCTGCAGGTCCGTCCGGCGCTCCGCGGCCAGCCCGGCCGCCTCCGACTCGACGCCGATCCGGAAGTCGATCATGTCGAGCACGTCGCGGTGAGTGCGGATGCCGGACGCCTCCACGGAGAAGGCCGTCGAGGCGGGCAGCGCGAGCACGAACGACCCGCGCCCCTGGAAGGTCTCGACCAGCCCCGCGGCCTGCAGCCGCGAGACGGCCTCGCGGACCACGGTGCGGCTGACGCCGAACTCCTGGATGAGGGAGGACTCGGTGGGCAGTTTCTGGCCGGGCTGGATCTCGCCGGCCAGGATGCGGGCCTTGAGCCGTTCGACGAGCTCGTGCGCGAGCCCGCGCCCGCTGTCACGGTCGAGCCTGCGCCCGGTGTCGCGGTCGGCCTCGCGCGCGCTGCCGGGCTGGTGCGCGCTGCCGGGCTGGTGCGCGCTGCCGGGCCTGGGCCCGGTGTCGCGGCCGGCCTTGGGGTCGGGGGGCACGGCTGACAAATCTACCCGCCTCCGAGGATGACGTCGTCGAGCCGCCAGTCCCGGGCGTGCGCGGCCAGGGTGAGGCCGAGGCCGGGCCGTTCGGGCACGAGCATGCGCCCGTCCCTGATCTCGGGCCGCTCCTCGAACAGCGGCGAGAGCCATTCGATGTGCTCGACCCAGGAGTCGCGCGGGTAGGCGGCGGCCAGGTGCACGTGGATCTCCATCACGAAGTGCGGCGCGACCTGGAGGTGGGCGTGGTCGGCGAGGGCGGCGATCTTGAGGTAGGGGGTGATGCCACCGACGCGGGGGGCGTCGGGCTGGAGGAAGCCGGCGGCACGCAGGTCGATCAGACGTACGTGCTCGGCCACGCTGGACAACATCTCACCGGTGGCGATCGGCGTGTCGAGCGCGGCGGCGAGCTGGGCGTGACCCTCGGCGTCATAGGCGTCCAGCGGCTCCTCGATCCACACCAGCCCCAGATCCTCCACCGCCCGCCCGAACCGCAACGCACTCGCCCGATCCCACTGCTGGTTGGCGTCCACCATCAACGGCACCCCGTCCCCCAGATGCTCCCGAACCGCCGCCAACCGCCGCAGATCCTCCCGCATGTCCGGCTGCCCCACCTTGATCTTGATCCCCCCGATGCCCTCCGCCAAGGACTGGGAAGCGCGCGCCTTCACCTCCTCGATCGGGGCCTGGAGATAGCCGCCGGAGGTGTTGTAGACCCGTACCGAATCGCGATAGGAGCCGAGCAGCTTCGCCAGCGGCAACCCCGCCCGCTTCGCCTTCAGATCCCACAACGCCACATCGATCGCCGCCAGCGCCTGCGTCGCCACCCCCGACCGGCCCACCGACGCCCCCGCCCACAACAACCGCTCATACACCCGGCCGATGTCCGACGGATCCTCACCCAGCAGGTTCTCCCCCACCTCCTTGGCATGCGCGTACTGCGCCGGCGTGCCGGCCCTGGTCGTGTAGGAGAAGCCCAGCCCCTCCAGGCCGTCGCCAGTGGTGATCTCGCAGGTCAGGACGTCGAGCTGGGACAGGGGCCGCTGCCGTCCCGTGGCCACTTTGGCGTCGCTCACGGGCCGCTCCAGCGGCACCGCGTAGCGGCCGAACCGCACGGCGCCGACGGCCCCTGACGTGACGCGCGCCCGCGTGCCGGACACGGCCTACGCCTTTCCGAACTCGACGCTGTCCACGGTCCACTTGCGGCACTGCTCGCTCAGCGTGATCCCGAGCCCCGGCCGGTCGGGGACGATCATGCGTCCGTCGCGGGTTTCGAGCCGCTCCTCGAACAGCGGGTTGAGCCACTCGAAGTGCTCGACCCAGGGCTCGCGCGGGTAGGCGGCGGCCAGGTGGAGGTGGATCTCCATGGCGAAGTGCGGCGCGAGCTGCAGCCCCGCGTGGTCGGCCAGGGTGGCCAGGCGCAGGAAGGCGGTGATGCCACCGACGCGGGGGGCGTCGGGCTGGATGATGTCGGCGGCGCGGGCCTCGATGAGGCGTACGTGCTCGGCCACGCTGGACAACATCTCACCGGTGGCGATCGGCGTGTCGAGCGCGGCGGCGAGCTGGGCGTGACCCTCGGCGTCATAGGCGTCCAGCGGCTCCTCGATCCACACCAACCCCAGATCCTCCACCGCCCGCCCGAACCGCAACGCACTCGCCCGATCCCACTGCTGGTTGGCGTCCACCATCAACGGCACCCCGTCCCCCAGATGCTCCCGAACCGCCGCCAACCGCCGCAGATCCTCCCGCATGTCCGGCTGCCCCACCTTGATCTTGATCCCCCCGATCCCGTCCGCCAAGGACTGGGAGGCCCGCTCCTTCACCTCCTCGATCGGCGCGTGCAGGAAGCCGCCCGAGGTGTTGTACGTCCTGACGGAGTCGCGGTAGGAGCCGAGCAGCTTCGCCAGCGGCAGCCCCGCCCGCTTCGCCTTCAGATCCCACAACGCCACATCGATCGCCGCCAGCGCCTGCGTCGCCACCCCCGACCGGCCCACCGACGCCCCCGCCCACAACAACCGCTCATACACCCGGCCGATGTCCGACGGATCCTCACCCAGCAGGTTCTCCCCCACCTCCTTGACATGCGCGTACTGCGCCGGTCCGCCGGCTCGCTTGCTGTAGCTGAAGCCGGTGCCGCCGTGGCCGTCCTCGGTCGTGATCTCGGCGAAGAGGAAGGCGATCTCGGTCATCGGCTTCTGCCGTCCGGTCAGGACTTTGGCGTCGCTGACGGGGACGTCGAGAGGGAGGGTGACGGAGGAGAGCGCGACGTGACGAATGCGGTCGGAAGCCATGGTGGTCCTCGGGCGTGGGGCGGCAGGATTCGTATGTCATCGTACAAATCCATAAGTCATCTGACAACTCGCTCAGCTGCTGAGGCCGAGCCGGGTGCGCACGGCGGCCAGGATGTCGTGCGGGAGCGGGGCGTAGCCGTACAGAGCGAGGTAGGACTGGCCGGCGTCGCCCGCGGTGTAGCTCAGGAAGGTCTGCACCAGCGGGTCGGCGTCGCCCTGGCAGGTGACCTCGTAGGTGATCATGACGATGGGATAGGCGCCCGGGATCCTGGTCCGGTAGTCGAACTCCACGATCGGGCCGTTCTCGGTGTTGACGACCTTGGCGCCCTCCATCGCCAGGGTGGCGCTCTCGGGCGAGAGTTCGACGAAGCGCCCGGAGGCGTTGCGGATCTTGGCGATGCGCAGGCGGGCGTTGCTGGCGTAGCCGTACTCGACGTACCCGATGGAACCCTCCGAGTACTGGACGACCTGGACGATCCCGTCAGAACCCCCGATCGGCCGCCCCGCACCCCGCCACACCATCGACGGCTCGTCCGGCCACCGGCCCGTCGCCCGCAGGAACGCGGTGAAGTTGTGCGTCGTGCCCGAGTCGCCGGCGCGGTGGACGGGCCGGACCCGCGCGTCCGGCATCCGCACGCCGGGGTTGTCGGCGCGGATCTCCTTGGCGTCCCATCGGGTGATCCGCCCGGTGAAGATGCCGGTCAGCGTGGCCGGCGACAACCTCAGATCCGGTACGGACGGCAGGTTGTACGCCAGCGCCACCGGCCCGATCACCATGGGCAGATGCAACGCCCTGCCACCGCAGCGCCGGTCGGCCCGTTCCTGATCCCTCGGCGGCATGCGGATGTCGGACCCGGCGAACGCGGTGGCGCCGGCGATGAAGTCCCGGATGCCGGCCCCCGACCCGTTGGCGCGGTAGTCCACCCGGAACTCGGGATGGATCCGCTGGAACTCGGCCCGCCAGGCGTCCATCGCCCCCTTCTGCGCGGTCGACCCGGACCCGGTGATCGACTTCACGATCCTGGTCCCGCCGGTCCCCTTGTTCCCGCTGGTGAAGTATCGGATCCCGCACAGGGTGACGACGCCCGCGGTCAGGACCAGGGCGACTAGCAGCCCCGGCCACGCGACCCGCTTCAGGTTTGCCACCCCGCCCAGCTTAGGAAGCACCCGTTCCCGCGCACCTCGATCAACCGTCAAGCCGGCCGCATGAGTCCGTCATTTCCCTCTTTGCGTGCCAGCTCACGGACGGCGGGGAGACGGGTCGCCTCAACCGGGTGCGGGTTCCGTTCCTCCTTCAGCGGCCAACCGCGCGACCGCGGATTCGAGCTGGCGGACCCGCCGTTGAACGATGTTCCAGCGATATTCCGGCGGCAACTCGTGCGTGGCCCGGGTGGCCTGCCGGAGGGTCTCCTTCGGCTCACCTCCCGCCACCCGGCAGAAGGCCCGATCGAGCTGTATCAGCGTGCGGTCGAGCTGCTCGTGGTGGTCGTACAGCTTCAGCGCCTTGGTCAGATACACATAACCGTCGCGGAAGCAGCCCAACTCGACGAGGGCCTCGCCCAGGTGGAACAGCAGTTGCCTGCGCGTGTAGCCGAAGACCGGGTCGCTGCCCTCCACCGTCGCCAGCACCGATTCCCCTCTGCTCCGTGCCTCTTCGGCGGCGGCCCGTACGTCGTCTCGCGCAGGAAAGCCGATGCCGCGTCCTTGCTGCGCCAGCCGCGCCATGGCCCGTAACTCGGCGACGGGTGCCATGGCGCTGACCGCGCACACCTGCTTGTCCGCGAGGTCACCGGCCGCCCGCGCCAGTTTCAGGCTGTCGAGCGGGTCACCGTAGTAGTGCGGCAGCATGGATTGACGGACCATGACCCAAGCTCGCAGCGTGGGGTCCTCCGTCTCCTCCGCGGCCCGGCGGGCCGTTTCGAAGTACGAGCCGGCCGAGTCCCACAGGCCCAGATTGATCAGCAGCATGCCGATGAGACCGGCCAATCTCGCCGCGATCCGGTGCAGACGACGATGACAGTCGATCGGATGCCGCTGCTCACACAGCCGGCTGACCTCCCCGAAGTCCACCAGGACGTCGGTGAGCAGTTCGAGCGGCGCCGTCGCGGTGATGTACTGCTCACCGTGGCGGACAGTGCGCGCCTCCCACTCGTCGAGGACGGCCTCTGGCAGCACCGCACCGGCCAGCGTCGCGTCCATCCGCCGGCGGGCCAGAGCCAGACGGCGGTAGAGGCAGATGTCCCGTTCGGGGTTCTGAGCGCCCCCTTCCGGTTCGGGCCACGGCCTGGAGGCGGGTGGCGAGTCCAGGCCGGCCATGATGGCCAGCAGCGTGACCGTGGGGTCGGTGACCTGGTGGACGTGGCTCAGCACATTCTCCGCGGTGCGGGACAGCACGCTGTCCAGCTCCTCCTCGGACAGCTCGTCATGGCAGGCCTCATCGTCGATGCTCACCGTGGTGCGCCTCCCTCCTTCGCGCGTGCCGGATAGAGTCGCGCTCTCAGTGCTTTTCGTGCCTTCTTGAGCAGGTCGCGCACCTTCTGTGCGCTCAGGCCGAGATGATCGGCTATCTCGACAGCGGTGAAGCCGTCCACCCGCAGGGCCATCGCGATCATGCTGTTGCCGTCCAGCTCGCGGAGCGCTGCCAGCACGTCCAGGGACTCATCGGTCAGAACGGCGTGGTCCGGCCCTGATCGCTCCGGAGGTTCCTGTTCCCTCATGGTGGCCGGTAACGGCCGGCGACGTGGACCGGGCGGCCGCAGATACTTGTGGTACGCCACTTTGCGCAGATAGAGGGAGGGTCTTCGGACCGTGTCCCGCACCCAGTCCCAGCGGGCCCACACTTCTAGGAAAGCCTCCTGCGCGGCGTCCTCCGCCTCAGCTTTCGGAGCGCCGCAGCACAGCAGGAACCTCACCAGCAGGTGATACTCGCGATCGTAGAAGTCGAGGAAATCCCCGCGCACCGCGACGCGGTCTTCTGCCGGATCAGGGAGATGTTCCATCGGAAGGGGCAGGTGTTGATCATCGGTCGCCATCGTCGGAGGCTTTCGCGTGGGAGACAGGACCGAACTCGATCAGAATGCCGTGCTTGCCCAGATCAAGGATGCGACTGCCTTCAGGGAGCCGGCGTACGAGGTCACGCCGTGCCACCTCCCTGCTCTTCTCGCGGCTGACGACGCTGCGCAGCCACGCACCGACGACCGTGACACCGGCGACCAGCACGGCCGACACGGCGGCGGCCATTTGGACGGGATCCATGGTTTGCCTCCCTTACGGGGGGTTCGGAGGGGTGGATACCGAAGTCCCGCTCTACGTCTATAAGTGGCCGTCAGTCGCATTGATCGGGAGGAGTCATAGGCGATTGGTTCCGCAGCACCTGAAGCACTCGGCAAGCCGAACGCCCACCTCCGGTCTGCCGGGGGTGGGCGTGGGGGCGTTCGTACTACTTGAGCCAGGGGGTGCGCTGGACGATGGGGAGGTTGCCGAGGCCGAGGGTGGTGCCGGCG
>NZ_JBEZFZ010000047.1:0-50541 GCF_040649735.1 Nonomuraea sp. NPDC048892
CCCACCGCCTGGCCAGCGTCCGCTACGCCGACCGCATCTACGTCCTCGACCACGGCCACATCACCGAACAAGGCGACCACGACACCCTCATGACCCTCAACGGCCTCTACGCTGAGCTCTACACCCTCCAAGCCGACGCCTACCGCTGACCCCCGCCGCCATGAGGGGCGGGCCCGGGCTCGGGCCGTCCGGCGCTCTCCGCGTCATCGGGCGTGGGCTCCGCGTCATCAGGCGTGGGCTCAGGCCAAGGCCGCCTCGATCATCGCGCGCGCGACCGCACCCACCGCGCCCGCGCGCTCCCCCGGCCGTTCCAGCACCACCCCGACCGCCACCTCGGGCGCCCGCGCCGGCGCGAAGGCCGTCACCAGCGCGTGTTCCCCGCCGCCCGGCACGGTCGCGGCGGTGGCGGCCCTGGAGGCCACCCGCACCCCCGGGATCGCCGCCCCCAGGCCCCTCGCGGGCGTCGCGATCGTCATCATCGCCGCCAGGTAGCGGGCCAGCACCGGCGGCACGGCCGTCCGGTACACCACGGGAGCGGCCCGGTTGATCATCGTGCCGTCGCGCAGCCGTACCTCCTCCACCAGATACGGCCGCATCAGCACCCCGTCGTTCGCCACCGCCGCCGACAGCATGGCCACCATCAGCGGCGTCACCCTGTTGTCGTGGTGCCCGACGGCCGCCAGCGCCGTCTGGGCCCGGTCCAGGGCGAGCGGGTACCGGCTCGGCAGCGCGACCAGCGGGATCCGCAGGCTCCCCCCGTTGAAGCCGAACGCCTCCGCCTGGTCCCTGAGCAGGTCCTGCCCCAGTTGCAGCCCAATGCCGGCGAACGCGGTGTCGCAGGACCTCCTGAACGCCAGCGCGAGCGTCGGCCGCCGGTGCGCGCAGTCACCCGGATTGCGCAGGTACGTCGGCGTTCCTGGAAGGCGCAGCCGGTCCGGCGCGTCCACCAGGGCCGTGGGCGTGTACTCCCCCGACGCCAGCGCCGCCGCCGTGGTGACCAGCCGGAACGTGGCCCCGGGCGGATAGAGGCGGTGCAGCGCCCGGTTGAGCAGGGGCTGCGCAGGAGCCTCCCGCAGCCGCCTGACCGCCTCCGCCAGCCGCGCCCGGTCGAACGTGGTCAGCACGTTGGGGTCGTAGGAGGGATAGGTGGCCAGCGCCAGGACCGCCCCGGTCGCCGGATCGAGCGCCACCGCCGCCCCCGGCACCCCCGCGGCGGCGAGCCCCTGGTAGGCCGCCCGCTGCACCCGGTCCCTGACCGTCAGCCTGATGTCGGCTCCCTCGACGCTGCCGTGCCTGACCAGCGACCTGACCCTGACCTTGGGGTCGTCCCCCGACAGCACCGCGTCCAGGGCCTGCTCCATCCCCGTCGAGCGGTGCAGCGACACGTGCCCGGTGAGCGCCGCGTACGGCTCGCCCTGTGGGTAGGCGCGCCGGTAGCGGTAGGGTCCTGCGCCGGTGGGCAGGCTGGTGGCGACGCGGGTGCCGTCGTAGGTGCGGATGTCGCCGCGCGGGTGGCCGTACCTGGCGATCAGCGGGCGCTCGTTCCTGCGGTCGGCGTTGAGCTGGTACGAGCCGAACGCCTGGATGAGCGTGATGTGCGCCAGGAGGACGAAGAGCATCGCCGCGCACACCCTGGCCACGCGGCCCAGGGGTACGTTGATCCACCTCGCCCTCGATCCAGCCATGGATCTTGGTCTACCCGCCAGGGCGCAAAGGGGGAGCTAGAGGACGCTTCGGTAGTAGGAAATCTTGTTCCTGATGTACTGCTGCCGCTCGACGAGGTTCTGGAGCTGCCCCTGAACCTGCTGGTCGTGCTCCTCCAGCAGCTTGATCCGGTCGGGGATCGTGTGGTCGCCCGCGCGGACCAGCTCGGCGAAGCGCAACATCTGAGCGATGGGCATGCCGGTGTCGCGCAGGCACTTGATCGTGCCGAGCCAGCCGATGTCCTCCTGGCTGAAGCGGCGCTGGCCGGCCGCGTTGCGCCCGACGCGCTCCAGCAGGCCGATCTTCTCGTAGTAGCGGAGGGTGTCGATGCTGAATCCGGTCTCCTCGACGACCTCGGCAGGGGTATAAACGCTCACACCCCAAAGTATCCGACCTGGAGTCCACTCCAGGTCAACCGGATCCCGGCACCTCGCCCCCGCCCCGCCGTCCGTCCTGGCCCGCGCACCCGGCCCAGCCGCTCGATCCGGGCGCTTGACATGGAGCGCGCTCCAGCTCGCACAGTCGGCTCATGAACATCGCACTCGGCACGATTCCGTTCGGCACCACCGTCGGCACGCGGGAGACCTTCGCCATCCTGGACCGGTTCCTCGACGCCGGCGGCACCATGCTCGACACGGCCAACAACTACCCGTTCTGGGTCGAAGGCCGCTCGGGCGACGAGAGCGAGGAGACCATCGGCGCCTGGCTGGCCGCCCGCGGCGTACGGGACCGGGTCTTCCTCAGCACGAAGGTCGGCGCGAGGCCGACCGTGCCCGGCGACCTCACCCTCGGCTCGGCCGAGGGCCTGGCCGCGGCGACCATAGCGAAGGGTGCGGAGGACAGCCTGCGGAGATTACGGACGGACTACATCGATGTGTATTGGTCGCACATCGAGGACCGCTCCGTCTCGCTGGAGGAGACCCTGGGGGCGTTCGACCAGCTCACCGGGGCCGGCAAGGTGCGCGCCATCGGGGCCAGCAACATCGCCGCGTGGCGGCTGGAACGGGCCAGGAACGTCTCGGCGGCGCACGGCTGGACGCCCTACACCTACATACAGCTGCGGCACACGTATCTGCGCCCGCGTCCCGGCGCCAGGCCGGCCGAGGCGGGGCACACGCTGGTCTCGGACGACCTCCTCGACTACCTGGCCGCCGAGCCTGACCTGACGCTGTGGGCGTACAACACGCTGATGTTCGGCGCGTACACGCGGCCCGACCGCCCGATCGCCGAGATCTACGACCACCCGGGCACCACCCGGCGGCTGGCCGCGCTGCACGAGGTGGCCGGCGAGCTGGGCGCGACCGCGAACCAGGTCGTGCTGGCCTGGCTGATGACCGACGGCGTCGTCCCCATCGTGGGCGTCTCCACGATGGAGCAGCTTGAGGAGGCCATCGGCGCCGCGGACCTGAAGCTGGACGCCGACCTGCGCGCCCGCCTCGACGACCCGAGCTGAGCCGGACGGCCGGGCGCGGCGCCGGCCGCCCCGGTCAGGGGCACCGGGGTCAGGACAGGTGACCGGCCAGGTAGCGGTGGACCAGTTGCTTGCACTCGGCGATGAGCCGGGGATCGCCCGCCGGGTCGGCCCTGAAGGCGAGCTTGAGCACCGCGTCCGCGGCCTCGACGGCCACCAGCAGGGCCCGGTCGAGCCCTGGGCCCATGGGGGCGTCCAGGAAGTCCATCGTCAGCGCACGCAGGCGCTCGGCCACGACGACGTTGTTGTCCTGCGTCCCGTCGAGCGCCTGCTTGCTGCCTGCGACGGTGGGCCCGCCGGGGGCGAGGAGCACCTCGCCGAAGTCCACCACCGCGAACCCGGGCGTGGTGCGCTTCATGTCGACGAACTCGTCGATCGCGAGATCGACCAGGTCGGTCCAGTGGCCGAGCGCGGCCTCGGGGATGCGTTCGACGATGCGCTGGAGGAACGCCTCCAGGTTGCGCCGCGCCAGGGCGCGTACCAGGCCCTGCTTGTCGTGGAAGAACTGGTAGAACGTGCCGATCGGCACCTCCGCCCGGCGTGCGACCTCTTTCGTGGTCAGCGCCTCGTAGCCGACCTCGTCGAGCAGGTGTGCGCACTCGTCGAGCATCCGTTCCACCCGCTCGACGCTCCGGCGTTGCGCGGGCCGGCGGCGCAGGGTACTGGTCATGGCCCCATCCTGTCGCATACCGGGGACCTTGAGTCAGGGGGTTTGAGCACGATTAACATGAGCCTTACTCGCGTGAGAGGAAGGCCGAGCATGTTCCTCTGGGGTACGGCCACGGCGGCTTACCAGATCGAAGGCGCCGCCGGGGAGGACGGCAGAGGCCCCTCCGTCTGGGACACCTTCGCCCACGAACCGGGCCGCGTCAGAGACGGGCACACCGGCGACGTGGCGTGCGACCACTACCACCGCTGGCCCGAGGACGTGGCCCTGATGGCGGGCCTTGGCGTGAACGCCTACCGCTTCTCCATCTCCTGGCCGCGCGTGCTGCCGACGGGCGCGGGCGAGGTCAACCGGCGCGGCCTGGACTTCTACGACCGCCTGACCGACGCCCTGCTGGCCGAAGGGGTGCAGCCGGTGCCGACGCTGTTCCACTGGGACCTGCCTCAAGCGCTGGAGGAGCGCGGCGGCTGGATGGACCGCGACGTCTCCGCCCTCTTCGCCGAGTACGCCGCCACTGTCGCCGCCCGCCTGGCCGACCGCGTCCCGCTGTGGATCACGCTGAACGAGCCGTTCGTCCACATGGCCTTCGGCTACGCCATGGGAGTGCACGCCCCCGGCCGGGTGCTCATGACCGGCGCCCTGCCCGCCGCCCATCACCAGTTGCTCGGCCACGGCCTGGCGGTCCAGGCGCTCAGGGCGGCCGGCGCCCGCCAGGTGGCGCTCACCAACAACTGCACCCCCGTCTGGCCCGCCTCCACGCGGGAGCAGGACGTGGCGGCGGCCGGCGCGTACGACATCCTGCACAACCGCCTGTTCAACGACCCCGTGCTGCTCGGCGCGTATCCCGACCTGTCCGCCTACACCGGCTCCCTGGACTTCGTCAGGGACGGCGACCTCAAGACCATCTCGGCCCCGCTGGACGCTCTCGGGATCAACTACTACAACCCCACCCGGATCGCCGCCCCGACCGGCCCCCCGACCGACACCGGCCTGCCGTTCGCCGACGCGGGCATCACCGGCTACCCGACCACCGCCTTCGGCTGGCCGGTCGTCCCCGACGGTCTGCGCGAGCTCCTGACCGGCCTGAAGTCCCGCTACGGCGCGGCGCTGCCGCCGATCCTGATCACCGAGAACGGCTGCTCCCAGCCGGACGAGCCCACCGAGCGGGGCACGATCGAGGACGAGGCCCGCGTCGACTTCCTCGACCGGCACATCGCCGCCATGCGACAGGCCATGGCCGAGGGCGTGGACGTGCGCGGCTACTTCGTCTGGTCGCTGCTGGACAACTTCGAGTGGGCCGAGGGCTACCACCAGCGCTTCGGCCTGGTGCACGTGGACTTCGCCACCGGGCGCCGCACGCCGAAGCGGTCCTACCGCTGGTTCAAGGGGTTCCTGGAGGGTCAGAACACCGACACGTGAACGTGGTCGTAGTGGTTGGCGGTCACGCCGCCGCGGTTGGACATCGGGTCCCAGCCGCCACCTGAGCGGATGTCGTAGTAGCGCTGCTTCCAGATGATGTACATGACGCCGAGCCGGCCGCCGTTCTTGATCAGCCAGGCGGCCAGCGCGTCGCCGTTGGCCGCGTTGTTGCCGCCGGCCATGGTGCCGCCAGGCGACATCATGAAGTCGCAGGCCCGTCCCTTGCCGTGCTCGCCGGGGTCGCCGGGGCGCAGGCAGCCGACGCCGTACTTCATGGGGAAGTTCGCCATGATCTCGGCGCGTACGGAGATCATGCGGGGCGTCAGGCCCTCGGCGCCGCCGGGCTGCTGGAAGCCGTACTTGGCGAGGAGCTTCTCGATGTCCTTGCGCCGGCTCTGCATCTGCCTGATCTCTTTGCGCAGCTTCTCGATCTTCTCGTTGGCGTTGAGCTTGGCGTCGTTGGACTTGGCGATCAGCTTCTTGATCGCCTCGACCTTCTTGGCCCGCTCGTTGGCCATGAAGGTGAGCGTGGCGGCCTGCCCGAGCATCTTGTACGGGTCGTCGCTGGGCGTGAGCAACTGGGTGTTGTCGAGCGGGCCGACCATGTAGGCCGTCTGGGCGATCCGGCTGACCTCGGCCTGGGCGGCGCGGAGCTGGGCCTGGAGGCTGCCCGAGGTGTCGGTGGCCTTCTTGGCCTGAAGCCTGATCTCCTCAAGGCTCTGGATCTGACCCCGGTAGCGCTCGCTCAGCTGGGTCGCCTGCCGGGTGAGTTTGCGCAGCTCGGCGGGGCTGGGATCGGCCACGGCCGGAGTGGGTGCGAGCAACCCGAGCAGCCCGGCGAGGACGGTGACAAGAACGGCGGTCCGCCAGATCCTCACACCCGCCCCCTCCCATCATAGACGGACCGAAACTATAGAAGATGATCTTGATCTCTGTCATCCGAACGACCGAACTGCTGCCCCTTTGGCGAAGTTTTGTGTTTTTGTCCGACTTAATACGGGCCCAAAAGTTGGGTCTTGTCTGAAACGCTCCAACCGTCTGAGATGGCGATCGTTCTCCGTCTCTGCGAAGGGGCAGACCGTGTCTCGAACTTTGACCCTCGCCGCGGCCGTCATCCTCGGCTTAGGCACCTCTCTCGTGGCCTCCACGGCCGAAGCCTCCGTGGATCCGCTACCGGCCCACGACCGGCTGGAGCTCTACCAGCTCGAAAGCCCGCCCGGCACCGCGCAGGCCCTCAGGGAGAAGGGCTTCGACGTCGTACAGCAGCAGAACAAGGGCGACAAGGAGCACATCGAGCTGACCGCGGCCCAGACGGACCTCGCCGCCCTGGCCAAGCTCGGGCACAAGCCGGAGCCCGTGCGCAACCCGCAGGGCCAGACCCAGCTGGAGGCGGCCAGGGCGCAGGCGGCGGGCGGCTACACCGTCTACAAGTCCTACTCCGAGCGCGGCGGCATCGCCGACCAGCTCAAGGCGATCGCGGCGGCCAACAAGGACGTCGTCAAGCTGCAGTCGATCGGCAAGACGCTGCGCGGCCAGGACATCCTGGCCGTCAAGGTCTCCACCGGCGCCAGGGTCCTGCCCGACGGGCTCAAACCCGCCGCCCTCTACTCGGCCACCCAGCACGCCCGCGAGTGGATCGCTACTGAGGTGGACATGCGGCTGCTCAAACACGTGGTCGCGAACAAGCGCGCGCTGCGGGACCTGCTCAACACGACCGAGCTGTGGTTCGTCCCCGTGGCCAACCCCGACGGCTACGACTTCACCTTCACCGAGGGCAACCGCCTGTGGCGCAAGAACCTGCGCGACAACAACGGCGACGGCCAGATCACCGGCGGCGACGGCGTCGACCCGAACCGGAACTTCCCCACGAACTTCCACTACGACGAGGAAGGCTCGTCGAGCATCCCCAGCAGCGAGACCTACCGCGGCGCCGGCCCGGCCAGCGAGCCGGAGACCAGGGCCATGGACGGGCTGCTGCGCCGGGTCAAGTTCGAGACCCAGCTCAACTACCACTCCTACGGCCCGCTGCTGCTCTACCCGAGCGGCTTCCAGATCGCCACGGAGACCGCCGACAACCCGATCTACGAGGCCCTCACCGGCGACGACGTCAAGCCCGCGGTGCCCGGCTTCGACCCCGACCTCGGCGCGGAGCTGTACACGACCAACGGCGACACCAACGACCACGCCCACGCCCGCTACGGGACGCTGTCGTGGACGCCCGAGCTGAACGAGGGCTGTGACGGCTGCGGCTTCGTCTTCCCCGACGACGAGGCGCTGGTGCAGGCCGAGTTCGAGAAGAACCTGCCGTTCGCCCTGGACGTGGCGAAGTCAGCGGTCAACCCGGTCGAGCCGGTCACCCACCTGGGCAACAGGACGCCCGACTTCGTCACCGACCCGTTCGAGATCAGCCACGGCAAGGAGCAGGTCGTCGAGGTCAACGCCAAGCGCAAGCTCGGCCCGGTGTTCCTGAACTACCAGGTCAACGGCGGCCGGACCAAGACCGCCACGACCGCCGAGTGGAAGGGCGGCGAGCGCTACGGCGCGGGCTACGACCGCTACTACCACCGCCTCCGCGGCAAGATCACCGGCACCAGGCCCGGCGACAAGGTCAAGGTCTGGTTCAGCTCGATCGGCAGGAAGAGCGCCGACTTCACCTACACGGTCGCCACCGACATCGGCGGCAAGGTGCTGGTGCTGGCCACCGAGGACGTCACCGGCCTCAGCCCGGCGCAGGGCGTGAGCGAAGCCCAGTACGCCGACGAGTACGCCGCCGCCCTCCAGGCCGCCGGCTACAGCTCCGACGTGTACGACATGGACAAGGCGGGCCGCAAGGCCCCGCACCCGCTGGGCGTGCTCAGCCACTACAAGGCCGTGATCTGGGAGACCGGCGACGACGTCATCCCGAGGTCACAGGGCCAGGTGCCCGGCACCACCTCCAAGGGCGGCGTGGACACCGAGCTGGCGGTCCGCGACTACCTGAACGAGGGCGGCAAGGTGCTGCACGCGGGCAAGTACCCGTCGTACGCGGCCAACTTCAACGGCTCCTACTACTACGAGCCCGACCAGCCGGAGAACCCCGAGTGCACGGTGGACGACGATCCGCCCTGCATCCCGGTGTTCAACGACTTCCAGCAGTACTGGCTGGGCGCGTACGTCTTCTTCGACAACGCCGGCACCGACCAGGCCACCGGGCAGCCGTTCGCGCTCCAGGGCAGTTCCGGCGAGTTCGCCGGCTTCGACGGGACGATCGCGCCCGACCACACCCAGTCGTTCGTGGCCACCTCGGCCATCCTGCCCAGCGCCCAGTTCCCCAGGTTCGCCAGCTCGGCCCCGGTGAAGTGGGCGCGTCCCGGCGGCCCGTTCGACCCGCACACCGGCTCCTGGGACGTCTACAGCGGCATCGCCGACGTCTCCTGGAAGCGGCTGACCAAGACCATCGACCTGACCGGCAAGTCGAGCGGCGACCTGTCGTTCTGGACCTCGTACGACACCGAGTTCCACTGGGACTTCCTGGCGGTCGAGGCGCGCACGGCGGGCGGTGACGACTGGACCACGCTGCCCGACGCCAACGGGCACACCACGCAGGAGGCCGGCGACAGCTGCCTGACCGAGAACAGCGGCGGCTGGCGCACGATCCACCCGTTCACCCAGCGCTACCAGGGCGAGAACTGCGAGCCGACCGGTACCTCCGGCGCCTGGCACGCGGCCTCGGGCAACTCCTCCGGCTGGCAGCAGTGGAAGATCGACCTGACCCCGTACGCGGGCAAGCAGGTCGAGATCTCCATCTCCTACATCAGCGACTGGGGCACCCAGGGCGCGGGCGTCTTCCTGGACGACTTCGCCGTCACCCTGGACGGCGCGGCGGCGGAGACGACGTCGTTCGAGACGGACCTGGGCGGCTGGACCGTCGGGGCCGCGCCCGAGGGCAGCTCGCCGTCGATCAACAACTGGTTCCGTACGGACCAGGTGTTCGAGGAGGGCGCCGGCATCGTCACCGAGGACACCGTGTACCTCGGTTTCGGCGTCGAGTCCATCACCGACCCGGCCAAGCGGGCGGACCTGCTCAAGCGGTCCATGCAGCACCTGCTCGGTAAGCGTCACTGACGAGCGCGTGAGGGGCGCGGCACGTGCTGCCGCGCCCCTCTTGCGTGTCCGGACAGAACATGATTCGGTCACCTTGAGGACTGCACAGGGCAAGCAAGCATTCGGTCAAGTGAGAGGCTCCACGACATGCGCCGGCACGACAAGCTGTTCATCGGGGGCGAATGGGTGGCCCCTGCGGGCACCGGAACGATAGAGGTCATCTCCCCCCACACCGAAGAGGTCGTGGGCAGCGTGCCCGAAGGCACCACCGAGGACATGGACCGCGCGGTCGCCGCCGCCAGGCAGGCGTTCGACCACGGGCCCTGGCCGCGGATGACCTTCGCGGAGCGGGCCGAGGTCATCGGCAGGCTGGCCGCGATCTACAACGAGCGCCAGGGCGAGATGGCCCAGCTCATCACCGAGGAGATGGGCTCGCCGATCTCCTTCTCCAACCTCGCGCAGGCGCCGCAGCCGCTCGGCATGCTGCAGTACTACGCCGAGCTGGGCACGACGTTCGAGCAGGAGGAGCAGCGGCCGGGCCTGTTCGGGCCGATCACCGTGCGCAGGGAGCCCGTCGGCGTGGTGGCTGCCGTGGTGCCGTGGAACGTGCCCCAGTTCGTGACCATGACCAAGGTCGCCCCCGCGCTGCTGGCCGGCTGCGCCATCGTGCTCAAGCCGGCGCCCGAGACGCCACTGGACGCGTACCTGCTGGCCGAGTGGGCGGCCGAGGCCGGCATCCCGGCGGGCGTGCTCAACATCGTGGTCGCGGGCCGCGAGGTGGGCGAGCACCTCGTCTCCCACCCCGGCGTGGACAAGGTCGCCTTCACCGGCTCGACGGCCGCCGGCCGGCGCATCGCCGCCGTCTGCGGCGAGCAGCTCAAGCGGGTCAGCCTGGAGCTGGGCGGCAAGTCCGCCGCGATCATCCTGGACGACGCCGACCTGCCCGCCAGCATGGGCTTCCTGACCATGGCCTCCCTGATGAACAACGGGCAGGCGTGCGTCGCGCAGACCCGCATCCTGGCCTCGCGCAACCGCTACGACGAGGTCGTGGACGCCGTCGCGGGCATGGTGAACGGCCAGGCCGTCGGCGACCCCGCCGACCCGGCGACCGGCATCGGGCCGCTGGTGGCCAAGCGGCAGCAGGACCGGGTCGAGGGCTACATCAAGATCGGCATGGACGAGGGCGCCAAGGTCGTCGTGGGCGGCCTCGACCGGCCGTACGACCGCGGCTGGTACGTCTCCCCCACCGTCTTCGCCGGGGTCTCCAACGACATGCGCATCGCCCGCGAGGAGATCTTCGGGCCTGTGCTGGCGGTGATCCCGTACGAGGACGAGGCGGACGCCGTACGCATCGCCAACGACAGCGACTACGGCCTGGCCGGAACGGTGTGGACGGCCGACACCGAGCACGGGATGGACGTGGCCAGGCAGGTCCGTACGGGGACGTACGGGGTGAACTGCTTCATGCTGGAGACCAACGCGCCCTTCGGCGGCTACAAGGCCAGCGGCGTCGGGCGCGAGCTGGGCCCCGAGGGGCTGAACAGCTACCTGGAGTACAAGACGATCGCCCGCCTGGGCTGAGCCGCACACACTCCTGAGCAAGGGTGAGAAAAAGGGCCCCGCATCCCCTGCGGGGCCCTTCACGCGGGATGGGCACCCAGCGCGCCCCCGCGACGCTGGGCAACCGCCCGACTACAGCAGTATGTCCCACGTCCACCGCATCGACGGTTTTCTTTCCCCAGGGACTTACGCCCTAGGTAGACGTTTATTGCTCAGGAAAAGTTCGAAGAGATCCATTTGCCGATTTTGCGGATGAGTTCGGGGGTGGCCGCGGCCTCCGCGTGACCGTATCCGGGCTCGATCCAGAGCTCCTTCGGCTCCTTCGCGCCGGCGTACAGCTGCTGGGGGTGATCCAGCGGGAAGAACGCGTCGGCGTCGCCGTGCACGATCAGCAGCGGCGTCGGCGAGACGAGCCCGGCGGCCTCGTACGGAGGCATCGAGATCGGGTCCCACCGGCCGCGGGCGATCCGCGTGCGCTTGGCCCACCGCGCCGCCCACCGGCCCAGCGGCCGCTCGATCGCCCAGTGCACCTGGCGCATGGGCTTGGTGCCCCGGTAGTACCAGCGGGCCGGGCCGCTCACCGCCACCACCGCGTCCACCCCGCCGCGCAGCCCGGCGTGCCGCACCGCCACCGAGGCCCCCATGGAGAAGCCCACCACGGCGATCCTGGAGTAGCCGATCACGCGGGCGTGCCTGACCGCGGCCTCCACGTCGAGGATCTCCAGGTCGCCCACCGTGGTCTCGCCGCCGGAGCGCCCGTGGCCCCTGAAGTCGAACGCGACCACGCCGCCGTAGCCACTCAGCACGTGCACGATGCGGCGCGCCGTGCGATCCCGCCACGAACCGGTGAAACCGTGCGCCACGACGATGCCGACGTCCGTACGGGCGGACGGGGTGTGCGCGGCGTCGATGCGGACCCCGTCCTCGGTTCTGAGCATGACGGGGAAGCTGGGCGCGAAAGGCATGGGATCGAGCTTAGGGTCGCCCCCCGCTCACCCAGCGCCCGGACACCCCGCACCCGCTCACCCCGCGCCGGGCCTTCCCGCGACCGGTCACCCCGCGCCCGGCCCGTCCGGTCGCGGCCTTCCCGCGACCGGACGCCCCGGTCGTGATCAGCGGCCCGACGGGCACGACGGCGAGGCGCCGCTCAGGTCCGCGACGCTCATCACGATCCGTACCCGCGACTCCTCGGCCGCGTCGAGCGCCCGCTGGACGTTGGAGATCATCACCCGGGCCGCGCTCTCCTGGATGCGGTCCCGCAGCGTGGCCTGGTCGAGGTCGACCGGCAGGGGCCAGGCGACGCCGTCGGCCGCGATCACCGCGTGGGTCGCCACCAGCAGGTCGGGGCCGACGGGCAGGCAGATGAGCACGGTGTCTCCAGCGCGCACTCCCTTGTGCCGCAGCCGGACGGCCGCGACCGCGGACCTCTCGTCCAGCTGCTCCTCGGTGAGCTTCAGGCCGGTGCCCGAGTCCACCATCACGATGCGCTGATCCATGGGGCCCACCGTAAAGAGGGCATCTCTGGCACACATGGGGCGGAATATGCAGATCCCTATGCAGAAGCGCGCGCCTACCCGGAGCCGTTCGAACGCTCGGCCGCCCACACCGCGATCTGCGCCCGGGAGGTGTAGCCGAGCTTCTCCATGATGTTGGCGATGTGCCGTGCGACCGTCGCCGGGCTGATCACCAGCTCACCGGCGATGCCCCGGTTCGACAGGCCCCGGGTGAGCAGGCCGGCGATCTCGCGTTCGCGGGCGGTCAGCACCGAGTGCTTGACCGGCTCGGCCGTCACCGGCGCCTTCGCCGCCTTCGGGGGCAGCCGCTCGCCCGCCAGCACCCGGCGGGCGGCGACGTCGGGGCACATGCCCCGCCCGCGCGACCACAACGAGGTCGTACGGCCGTCGCCCAGCTTCGTCCTGGCCCGCCCGAGCAGCTCTTCGAACCTGGTCGTGGCGGAGTGTTGCCCGATCGACTCGCGCAGCCCGGCGGCCGCGGCGGCGGCCAGCACCGCGCCCTCCAGGTCGCCCTCGCACTCGGCCAGCACCGACAGCCCCACCAGGCAGCGGGCCACGGCCTGCCGCTGCCCCGTCGCCCGCGCGATCTCCGTGCCGGCCGCCAGCCGCTCGCGCGCGGTGCCGAACTCGTGCAGCATCGCCGCGACCCGGCCGATCCTGGCCAGGCAGCGGGACAGTTCGAGGTCGCTGCCGAGCTCGCTCAGCCACGGCGCGGCCGTCTCGTACTGGGTCTTGGCGGTGGTCAGGTCGCCCCTGGCCTCGGCCACCGCGCCGAGCTGGACCGCTGTCCTGGCCATCAGCCAGCGGTGGCCGTGCTCGCCGGCCCGCGCCAGCGCCTCCTCCCCGTGCCGCTGCGCCTCGCGCAGCCGGCCGCGGATCAGCGCCACCGCCGACACCCCGGCCAGGCTCGCCGCCTGGTTCCACAGGTCGCCGGAGCGGGTGGCGGCGGCCAGGCCCGCCTCCGCGTGGTGCGCCGCCTCCTCGGAACGGCCCATGCGCAGCAGCACCACGACGAGCAGGTTGTGCATGACGCAGCGCGGGAAGTCGTCGTCGGGCGCCATCTCGGCCAGGCTCCGCGTGGCCGTCTCCAGCGACCGGCTCAGCTCGTCCTTCGCCTCCAGGCCGTAGGCGAGGTAAGCCATGGCGTGGGCGATCTCCTCGGCGGGCACGCCGGTCGTGTCGAGCGACAGCAGCCGTTCGATCCAGCCGACGATCTCCCTGAGGTTGCCGCCGAGCGGCAGCAGCCCCGTGCTGGTCTGGCAGAGGCGCAGGCCGAGCAGCACGTCGCCGGACTCGGCCGCCCATTCGAGCGCCACCCGCTGATCGTCGATCAGCTCACGGCTGGCCATCAGCGCCTCGGACCGGCGCGGCCAGGGCACGCCCGGCTCGACCACCTCGCACGCGAAGTGGCGTTCCTGCAGCGCGCAGAGCACGTGGAGGTGCCGCTCGCGCAGGACCTCCCGCTCGCCGGCCTGGCGCAGGCGCTCCAGCGCGTAGCGCTTGATGGTCTCCAGCAGCCGGTAGCGCCTGCGGCCCTCGTCGCACAGCACGAGCGACTTGTCGACCAGGCCGCCGAGCAGCTCGACGATCTCGCTCGGGGCGATGGGCCGCTCGGCGCAGACCTGCTCGGCCAGGACGAGGTCGAAGTCACCGGCGAACACCGACAGGCGGCGCAGCAGCACCTGCTCCTTGGCACAGAGCAGGTCGTAGCTCCACTCCACGGCCCCCAGCAGCGTGCGCTGGCGGGCGGGGGCGGTGCGCCCGCCGGTGGTGAGCAGCGAGAACCGGTCGTCGATGCGGTCGGCGATCTGGCCGGGACTGAGCAGACTCGTACGGGCCGCGGCGAGCTCAAGCGCCAGCGGCAGCCCGTCGAGCGCCCGGCACAGACGCACCACGTCGGGCAGGCTGACGGCGTCGAGCCTGGTGCCGGCGGCCGTGGCGCGGTCCATGAACAGCTGCACGGACTCGGCGTCGGCGGCGCCCTCGCCGGGCAGGTCGAGCGGCGGCACCCGCCAGATCAGCTCGCTGGCGATGCGCAGCGGCTCTCTGCTGGTGGCCAGCACCCGCAGCGCCGGGCAGCCCGCCACCAGCGCCGCGACCACCTCCGCGCACCTGTCGACCAGGTGCTCGCAGTTGTCGAGCAGCAGCAGGCAGCGCTGGTCGCGCAGCCGCGCCGTCACCGTGTCGAGCAGCGGCCGGCCGGCCTCCTCGCGCACGCCGAGCACGCGCGCGATCTCCTGCTCGACCAGCTCGGCCCGGCCGAACCTGGCCAGCTCGACCAGCCACACGCCGCCGGGGTAGGCGGGCACGAGCCGGGCGGCGACGCGCAGCGCCAGCCGGGTCTTGCCGATGCCGCCGACGCCGCACAACGTGACCACGCGCGTGTCGCCGACCAGGTCGTGCAGGTCGTCAAGGTCACGCTCGCGACCGACGAAGCGGTTGGGCTCCGCCGGAAGGTTGTGCCGGGGGGTATCTGGCATGTGCTCACCCTGCGTCGCGGAAGGATCACGCTCTTCCACAGTGTCGCACTTTTCACAGGCCAAGCGAGCTCACGACCGCCCTTTCGTCGACGACGCGCAGAAGTGGATTCCCGAGCAGCCTTCTGGCCAGGTCGTACGGCGCCACGACCACGGTCGCCCGGCGCTCCTGGGCCAGCACGCGGCAGCCGACCAGGCTCGGCTCGTGGGCGACCACGACGTGGGCTCCGGACATCATGGCTAAATCGATCACCCGCAGCCCGCGGAACGGCTCGCTCACCGCGCTGATCAGGACGTCGTCCTTGGCGATCACCAGCCGGGTGGCCAGCCTGTGCAGGTCGGTCGTCAGCTCGGCGTTGTCGAGCAGCCGCTCGCCGTCGAGCGTGAGCGCGGGCCCGGCGAGCGGCCCGAACTCGACGGTGCCGCTGGACAGCAGCTCGCCGAAGGGCCTCGCGCCCGGCGCGGGCAGGAACGAGAAGACCTGGTCGACCTTGGCCGCTGTGGGGTCGTGGCCCTCGTGGGCGATCATGAAGCGGGACGCCCCCGAGGCCGAGAGCACCGCGGTGCCGCCGGCCCAGGCCACGGCGTGCACCGCCACCGGAAGGTGAGTGCCCTGGGGGACGTCGACCAGCACCCGCTCGCCGTAACGCAGGCCGTGCGCGCGCAGGCCCGCTGCGGCGCGGGTGACCCGTCTCGCGAAGGCCGCGTAGGACAGCACGTCGCCGGTCCTCACGTCGCTCACCGCCGGCTGATCACCCTGCGTCGGAGCAGCGGACATAACCAGCTCAGTCCAGGTCATGCGCTCAATGTAAAGAGCCCGGCCGCGCCTGCCATGCGCAAGAATGTGCAACCGGCTATGTAGCCGCCCATGAACAGGTGCGGGCGGGCCCCTTGTCCCGCTCCTGCCATCAGAGGGGATCAACTAGACTTAGAGGGTCGCGACTTCGCGCGGCCGCCCCCACCGAATACAGAGCGAGACGTCATCATGCCTTTGAACAGCCGCGACGACCTGCGGAACATCGCGATCATCGCGCACGTCGACCATGGCAAGACCACGCTCGTCGACGCCATGCTCTGGCAGTCCGGGGCGTTCCGCGCCAATCAGGACGTCGACGACCGGGTCATGGACTCCAACGACCTGGAGCGCGAGAAGGGCATCACCATTCTCGCGAAGAACACCGCCGTCAAGCACGGCGGCATGACCATCAACATCATCGACACCCCCGGCCACGCCGACTTCGGCGGCGAGGTCGAGCGCGGCCTGTCCATGGTCGACGGCGTCGTGCTGCTGGTCGACGCATCCGAGGGGCCGCTGCCGCAGACCCGGTTCGTGCTGCGCAAGGCCCTGGCCGCCAAGATGCCGGTCATCCTGTGCATCAACAAGGTCGACCGCCCCGACGCCCGCATCAAGGAGGTCGTGGACGAGGTCTACGAGCTGTTCATGGACCTCGACGCCACGGAGGAGCAGATCGACTTCCCGATCGTCTACGCCTCCGCCAAGGCGGGCCGGGCCTCCCTGGCGCGCCCCGACGACGGCGGCATGCCCGACTCCGAAGACCTTGAGCCGCTGTTCGACATCATCAAGTCGACGATCCCGGCGCCCACCTACGACCCGAGCGCGCCGCTGCAGGCCCACGTCACCAACCTCGACGCCTCCTCCTACCTCGGCCGCATCGCGCTGTGCCGGATCCACCAGGGCGTCATGCGCAAGGGCCAGCAGGTGGCCTGGTGCCGCACCGACGGCTCGATCCAGCGCGTCAAGATCACCGAGCTGCTCATGACCGAGGCGCTGGAGCGCAAGCCGGCCGAGGAGGCAGGTCCCGGCGACATCATCGCCATCGCCGGCATCCCCGAGATCATGATCGGCGAGACGCTGGCCGACCCCGAGGACCCGCGCCCGCTGCCGCTGATCACGGTCGACGAGCCGGCCATCTCCATGACCATCGGCACCAACACCTCGCCCCTGGTGGGCAAGGTCAAGGGCTCGAAGGTGACCGCCCGCATGGTGAAGGACCGCCTCGAGAAGGAGCTCGTCGGCAACGTCTCGCTGCGCGTGCTGCCCACCGACCGGCCCGACGCCTGGGAGGTGCAGGGCCGCGGCGAGCTGGCGCTGGCCATCCTGGTCGAGCAGATGCGCCGCGAGGGCTACGAGCTGACCGTCGGCAAGCCGCAGGTGGTCACCAAGACCATCGACGGCAAGGTGCACGAGCCGGTCGAGCGGCTGACGGTCGACTGCCCCGAGGAATACCTGGGCGCGATCACGCAGCTGCTGGCGGTGCGCAAGGGCCGGATGGAACACATGACCAACCACGGCACCGGCTGGATCCGGATGGAGTTCGTGGTGCCGGCTCGGGGCCTGATCGGCTTCCGTACCGAGTTCCTCACCGAGACCCGCGGCACCGGCCTGGTGCACCACGTCTTCGACTCCTACGAGCCGTGGTTCGGCGAGCTGCGCACCCGTAACAACGGCTCGCTGGTGGCCGACAGGTCCGGCCCGGTGACCGCGTTCGCCATGCTCAACCTCCAGGAGCGCGGCACGCTGTTCGTCTCGCCGACGACCGAGGTCTACGAAGGCATGATAGTCGGGGAGAACTCCCGGTCCGACGACATGGACGTGAACATCACCAAGGAGAAGAAGCTCACCAACATGCGCTCCTCCACCAGCGAGGAGACGGAGAAGGTGATCCCGCCGCGCACCCTGTCGCTGGAGCAGGCGCTCGAGTTCATCCGCGAGGACGAGTGCGTGGAGATCACGCCCGAGCACGTGCGCATCCGCAAGGTCGTCCTCGACGCCTCCATACGGGGCCGCGCCGCCGCCCGCGCCAAGCGCGGAAACTGACTCCCTCGAAGGCCGCGTTCCGTCCGCTCGAAGCGGGCGGGGCGCGGCCTTCGTCCATGTACGCGCCTCGGTCCGGCCGCCGGCGATCCCGGCGTTCAGCGGGATCGCCTGCTCCGTGTACGGGGGGGTCAGCGGCGGCGGGGAAGTTCGCTGCCGCGTACGTTCGCGCAGAGCCACTCCACCAGCGGACCCGACGCGCGCCAGGTCCGCTCCACCCGGTCCCGGGCCCGCGCCGTGTGCACCCACTCGCGCGGCTCGAACCGCTTGGCCGCGTAGAGCGACTTGTGCCGGAGCAGGTCGATGCGCGGATGGTCCTCCTCGAACCCTCTCGGCCTGGTCTTCAGCCGCTCGCCGCGCAGCTCGTAGCCCTCGGCCGCCAGCGCGGCCGTGATCGACTCCAGCGGTTTGCCCGTCAGGTCCTCGTCCACGGCGGCGCGGAAGCGGGCCACCTGGTCGGAGGCGGTCGAGTAGATGCCGCCCGCCGCCAGCAGCCCGGCCGCGCTGAGCTCCACGTAGAACCCGATGCCGGGCATCAGGTCGACGAACGCTCCCTGATGCGTCTTGTACGGCGACTTGTCCTTGGCGAAGCGCACGTCGCGGTACGGCCGGAAGAGCTGGGCCGGGCCGAACTCCGCCGCCAGCTCGTCGGTGAGCGCCAGCATGGGAGCCCGCACGGCCTGCTCGTAGAGCTCCTTGTGCCGCGCGAAGTACGTCTTCGAATTGTCCGCCTCAAGCCCTTCGTAGAAGATGAACGCCTCGTCGGGGAAGCCGGTGAAACCCATGTCACCAGGGTCCCACGAGGCGCGGGCGGCCCGGCGCCCCGGTCGGCGTCCGGCGTGCTCGCGACCCGGCGACCCGGCGGCCCGGCGACCCGGCGACCCGGTCAACGTTCGGTGTACTTGCGGCCGGGCGCGGGCGTCCTGCCGTACAGCTCGGAGACGGTGACGAACGTGTAGCCCTTCCTGCCGAGCCGGTCGAGCATCTCCGGCACGGCGTCCACCGTCGTGCGGTGGATGTCGTGCAGCAGCACGATCGATCCCGGTTTGGCCTGGCTGGCGCGCTTGACCACGGTTGCGCTCTCCCGGTCGCGCCAGTCGAGGGTGTCGACGCTCCACAGGATCTGCGCGAGCCCTTCGCGGCGCGTCTCGGCCGCCACGGCCTCGTCCGTCGCCCCGTACGGTGGCCGCATCACCCGCATCCGCACCCCCGTGAGCCGCTGCACGATGTCCTCGGTGTGCTTGAGCTCGCGTTTGACCGCCTCGTGCGGCAACTCGGAGAGCGCAGGATGGCTCCAGGAGTGGTTGCCGATCTCGTGGCCGTCGCCCACGATGCGCCGGACGGTGTGGCCGCCCTTGTCGGCGGCCACCATCTGCCCGATGACGAAGAAGGTGGCCTTGACGTCACGCGTGCTCAGCATGTCGAGCAGCCGGCCGGTGTGCTCGCCGGGGCCGTCGTCGAAGGTGAGGGCCACGCACTTGAGCCGGGCGCAGTCGAACCTGCGGCTGCGCGGCCAGCCGGCCTGCATCGAGATCAGCCTCTTGGCCAGCGAGTCGGGATCGACGACGGGCCGCGTCAGCGGCACGACCGGCACCACGTACTGCTGCTGTAGGCGCGGCACCGACAAGGTGACACAGCTCACCAGGGCGAGCAGGGCCAGCGGCAAGGCCCATACGCGCATGCTTCCCCCCGAAACACCGCACGCGGGGGCCTACGGATAATCCTGGACCGGTGCCCCCCGCAGCTCCCTGGCCAGGTCGTCCCACCAGATTGGGATATCCGTCTGCAATTCCTGGTAGCGGCGCGCCACGCGCATGGCACATCCGACCGGATCTGTGCCCAGATGCCGACGTTTCACCGGCCCTTCCTGCCAGCGGTAAAAACCATCCCTATAACGCACGACCAGGCCGATCCATACCGAGATGGTCTCGTCGTCGCCCACTTCGTACGCGCAGGTGACGCCCAGACCATGAAGCTCGGCCATGAGCTTCTCCGTCGCCGCTCGGGCCTCACTCACACGCCACCCCCTGCCGACGTCGCGACATCCGCGGACGACCGCCGGAGCGGCCCGCCGCACACAAGGGATGTACCCAGCAACGGGCATCAGCCGTCCAAGACATGGAGTAATCATGAAACTCCACCGGGTGATCAGGGGGCCGTTCACGATATTTGGTCAGGGGCGAATGCGCGGCGTGGCGCCGGTCCAGGCGGACCGTCTCAGGCCGGGTCACGCATCACACGCGGACTCGCGCGGCTCGGGCCGGGTCACGAGCCTCAGGACGGGTCGTGCGGCTCCCGCGGCTCGGCGACGACCATGACGAACCTGAGCTCCTTCTCGCCCCTGTTCGCGTAGACGTGGGGCCGGTCGGCGGTGAAGAGCGCGGCGTCGTCCTCGCCGATCACATGGCTCTTGCCGTAGACCGTGAGCGTCAGCTCCCCCGCGAGCACGGTCAGCATCTCGCGGGTGCCGGGCGGATGCGCGTCGCCGTCGTGGTGCTCGCCGGGCGCGAGCCGCCAGTCCCATAGTTCGAGGATCATCGGCACGTCCGCGCCCACCAGCAGCCGCGCGCGTACGTCTCCCTGGTCGAACGTGACCACGTCCGCCTTGTCCACCACCCGTACGACCGGCACGTCGGCGACCTCGACCAGCCTGGCCACGGTGACGCCGAGCGCGGAGGCGATCCGGGTGAGGGTGGTGACGCTCGGATTCGTCCGGCCCTGCTCGACCTGGACCAGCATGCCCCTGCTCACTCCCGACCTGGCGGCCAGCGCGTCGAGGGTCAGCCCGCGGTGCGCGCGCTGGGCGCGCACGTTGCTGGCGATGGCCTGGGTGATCATCTCCGGATCTTCCATGGGAGTTCAGTGTAGTGAAGGAAAGGTACAAAGGACTGTACTCTGTCTGTTGTACCAACAGTGCAACACATTGAACTGAAGGGAAGCCCGGTGACGGTGATCCTGGCCACGGCCTGCGCGATCGTGTACGGCACCGCCGACTTCTTCGGCGGCCTGGCCACCCGCCGCGCGCAGGTGCTGTCGGTGGTCACGCTCTCCCAGCTCGCCGGCCTGGCGCTGATCCTCGGCCTGCTGCCGCTGCTGCCCGGCGCCTACAGCGATCCGGCCCTGGCCTGGGGCCTCGCGGCGGGCCTGTCGGGAGCGGCCGGGCTGGTGCTCTTCTACCGGGCGCTGGCCACGGGCGTCATGTCGGTGGTGGCGCCCACGACGGCGGTGACCTCGGCCGCGCTGCCGGTGGTGTTCGGGCTGGCCGCCGGCGAGCGCCCGCACGCGTGGGCGCTGGTGGGCGTGGCGCTGGCGCTGGGCTCGGTGCTGCTGGTGAGCCAGGACAAGTCCGGCGGCGGGCGCGGCTCGCTCGTCTCGGTGCTGGTGGCGCTGGCCGCGGGCGCGGGGTTCGGCGGGTTCTTCATCCTGCTGTCCATGGCGCCGCACGAGTCGGGGCTGTGGCCGCTGGTCGGCGCCCGCCTGTCGTCGGTGACCACGGTGGCCCTGCTGGCACTGCTCACGCGGCGCGCGCTCAGGCCGGGCCCGGGGTCGCTGCACATCATCGTGGCCGCGGGCGTGCTCGACATGGCGGCCAACGTGCTCTACCTGCTGGCCCAGCAGGAGGGCCTGCTCAGCCTGGTCGCCGTGCTGGTCTCGCTCTATCCGGCGAGCACGCTGCTGCTGGCCAACCGGGTGCTCGGTGAGCGGCTGCGGCCCGTGCAACTGGGCGGCGTCCTATGCGCACTGGCCTCGGTGGCGCTCATAGCCGTTGCGCAGCCCCTCTAGCGCTTGCTACGTTTCGCCCGTGCACCGTGAGCGGGCACGTTTCGATGAGGAGTCGTTGAAGCACGTCGCGGTGCCGTACGACTCCGATGAGTCCTTTCTGGACCTGATCGCGCCGCGCGTCCGCGCCGCCCTGGACGACGGCACGCGCGTGCTGGTCGTCACCTGCGCGGCCAAGCTCTCCCTGCTGGCCGAGGCGCTGGGCCAGGACGCGGGCCGCATCGACAGCCGGGTCTCCACCTCCTGGTACGACCACCCGTACCGGACGCTGGCCGCCTACCACGAGTACACGCGCGGCCGGCGCACCCTCGTGGTCGGCGAACCCGTGTGGACCGGCAGGAGCGAGCGCGAGATCAGGGAGCTGATCCGCTACGAGTCCGTGCTCAACGCGGCGCTCCGCCCGGCCGCCGCGACCATGTTCTGCCTGTACGACCTGCGCCACGTGCCCGACGAGGTACGCGACTTCAGCGCGATCAACCATCCGGTGCTGCTCGGCACGGACGGAGAGGTGACCAGCACCCGGTTCGTCGAGCCGCACGACCTGGTCCTCGACCACGACCGCGTCCCCCTGCCCGCGCCGGGGAGCCCGGCCGAGACGATCAGGTTCACCGCGCGGGAGCTGAAACGGCTGCGTCAACGCGTCGGCGACTACGCCAGGGCGGCCGGCATGGACGGCAACCTGATCACGTCACTGGTGATCAGCGTGTCCGAGATCGCCGCCAACAGCGTCGAGCACGGAGCCGGCTACGGCACGATCGCGATGTGGCCGGCCGAAGGAGAGCTGGTCTGCGAGATCACCGACCCCGGCGGCTCCCTGGACGACCCTTTACCCGGCTACATACCACCGGAGCCCGAATCCCCACGGGGATACGGGCTCTGGATCAGCAGGCAGCTCTGCGACCTCGTGGAGCTGCGCACGGAAGACGACGGGTTACGCGTCCGCCTCCATCTCCGGATGGAGCCCTGAAGGCGGGACGATCGGTCTAGGCGGCGTGCTGGGCCTGCACGGGAATGCGCAGTGCGCCTTCCTCGCGGGCGTACTCCTCCAGCATCACCCGAAGCTGGCGGCGGCCCCGGTGCAGCCGCGACATCACGGTGCCGATGGGCGTGCCCATGCGCTCGGCGATCTCCTTGTACGCGAACCCCTCCACGTCGGCCAGGTAGACGGCCACGCGGAAGTCCTCGGGCAGGGAGCGCAGGGCGTTCATCACGACGTTGTCGGGCAGCCGGTCGAGCGCCTCGGTCTCGGCGGAGCGCAGCCCGGAAGAGCTGTGCGACTCGGCGGCGTGCAGCTGCCAGTCCTCGATGTCCTCGGCGGCGGACAGCTTGGGCGAGCGCTGCTTCTTGCGGTAGTCGTTGATGAAGTTGTTGGTCAGGATGCGGTGCAGCCACGCCTTGAGGTTGGTGCCCTCGCGGAACTGGTGGTACGACGTGTACGCCTTCGCCACCGTCTCCTGCACCAGGTCCTCCGCGTCCGCGGTGTTACGGGTCAGGCGCATGGCGGAGGCGAAAAGCTGCGACGTCACGGGCACGACATCGCGCTCGAACCAGTCTTGACGCTGCTCATCGGTCATGGTGATCAATTCATTCCCCCTTGCGCTATCCCCCGTTTCGGCACAAGCCGCCTGATAGCGGTTCCATCATCGCAAGACCCAGGTAAGGGACGCGTTAGGGAGGTTCCGCGGTGATCAGAGAGGGGTTTCGTCCTACTGCTCGCGGCGTGCGTCATCACGTCCACGGCGGGACAAGTATCTTTATCATAACACTACCTATCCAATCCTGCAGTAATAGTGGCGAGAGTCACATGGGATAGCGTATGGACATGATTTCCGTGGACCGCCACGACGCTGGTGCACGCCGCTGGGTGGCTGAGGCCATCCGCAAGGTCGAGGCCGACGCCAATCGAAGTTGCGACACTCATCTGCACGTCTTCCCGCTTCCCTCGCATTGGGGAGTAAACCTCTACTTGAAAGACGAATCGGTGCACCCAACCGGTTCACTCAAACATCGACTTGCCCGGTCCCTGTTCCTGTACGGCCTGGCCAACGGCTGGATCGGCCCCGCCACGACGGTGGTCGAGGCGTCCAGCGGATCGACCGCCGTGAGCGAGGCGTACTTCGCCCGCCTGCTCGGCCTGCCCTTCATCGCGGTCATGCCCGCGTCCACGTCACCGGAGAAGATCCACCTCATCGAGTTCTACGGCGGCAAGTGTCACTTGGTGGACGATCCCGGCACGATCTATGACGAATCTCACCGCTTGGCCACCGAGACCGGCGGCCACTTCATGGACCAGTTCACCTACGCGGAGCGGGCCACCGACTGGCGCGGCAACAACAACATCGCCGAATCCATCTATTCCCAGATGTCCATGGAGCCGCATCCCGAGCCGGCCTGGATCGTGGTCGGCGCCGGCACCGGCGGCACCTCCTCCACCATAGGCCGCTACATCCGCTACCGCCGCCACGCCACCCGCCTGGCCGTCGTCGATCCGGAGGGCTCGGCCTTCTACCCGAGCTGGACCTCGGGCGACAGCGCGGTCACCGCTCCCGGCTCGCGCATCGAGGGCATCGGCCGGCCCCGCGTGGAGCCCTCGTTCCAGCCCATGGTGATCGACCGCATGATCGCCGTGCCGGACGCCCGCTCGATCGCGGCCATGCACTGGGCCCGCGAGGTGACCGGCCTCGACGTCGGAGGCTCGACCGGCACCAACCTGGCCGCCTGCGTGGAGCTCGTCGAGGAGATGCGCGCGGCGGGCGAGCAGGGCAGCATCGTGACACTGGTGTGCGACAGCGGCGACCGGTACAAGGGCACGTACGGCGATCCCCGCTGGCTGGCCGCCAACGGGCTCGACGTGGCGCCCCATCTGACGGAGTTGCGCGCATTCCTGACCGGCTAGGGCCTGGCCGGGTCCACGGTGAAGAACTCGGCCACGTCGTCCAGGATCGCGTGCGCGCCCTGGATGCCCACGGCGCTCATCCACGTCAGGTCGCCCACCTCGTGCTTGGCCCCCTTGAGCTTGCCCCACAGGGGGTTGGCGGTGAACTTCTCCTTCGGCCCGTCGCTCGACGGGTCCGGGTAGGTGGCCACGAAGATGTGCTCGGCGTCCAGGTCGGCGATCCGCTCCTGGCTCACGTCGACCGCGATGGCGTCCTGCTTGGCCGGCTGCCCCTCGGGACGCGGGAACCCGACGTCCTTCATGACCACGCCCGAGTAGGAGTTCTCCACGTACAGCCGGGTCGTGGGCTCTCCGGCGAAGCGCACGATGGAGATCGTCGGCATTTCGCCCTCCTTCTCCTTGATCGCGGCCCCGATGGTGCGCGCCCGCTGCTCGTACTCCTTGATCCGGGTCTCGGCCAGCTCCTCCTTGCCCAGGGCCCGGCCCATCAGGCGCAGGTTGTCCTTCCAGATCGCCCCCGTGGTCTCGCTGAACACGGTCGGCGCGATCTTGGCGAGCTTGTCGTACAGCGCCTCGTGCCGCACCTTGGCCGAGACGATCAGGTCGGGCTTGAGCGCGATGACCTTCTCCAGGCTAGGCTCCTCCAGGGTGCCGACCGGGGTCGCCTCCTTGCCGTACCGCTCGGCGACCGGCCCGAGGTAGCCGGGCAGCGTGGAGTCGATCGAGCGGTACGTCGTGTACCCCACCACCGGCGTCTCCAGCGTCAGCACGGCGTCCACGAAGCTCTGGTCGAGCGCCACCACCCGCTGCGGCCGGGCCGGGATGACCGTTTCGCCCATCGCGTGCTCGACCGTCCTGAAGGGGGCCGCACCAGTGCCGGAGGTCGCGGAGGTGGCGGCGGGCTCCGGCGAACCGCAGGCGGCCAGACTCGCCATCAGCAGCGCCACGACGAGCACGCGCGACGGTCTCATGAAGTACCTCTTCTCCAAAGTAAGGCAAACCTAAATTAGGTAAGCCTTAGCCTAACCTGGCATACTTCAGCGGAATCACGAACGTCGAGGAGGAGCCGGGTGAGCGCAACAGCCGTCGCCCCGCGTCTCCATGGGCTCCGCACCCGCCGGCTCACGGTCCTGCTTGTCCTGCTCGCCTCGGTCGCCGTCGCGGTGGTGCTGAGCATCACGATCGGCTCCAAGTCCGTGCCGCCGGCCGACGCCTGGCACGCGCTCACCGCCCCGACCGGCACCGAGAACGACATCGTCATCCGCTCGCTGCGCGTCCCCAGGACCGTGCTCGGCGTGCTCGCCGGGCTCGCGCTGGGCGTGGCGGGCGCGCTCATGCAGGGCCACACCCGCAACCCGCTGGCCGACCCCGGCCTGCTCGGCGTCACGCAGGGGGCGGCGTTCGCGATGGTGTCGTCGATCATCCTGTTCGGCGCGTCGAGCCTGCTGGTCTACATCTGGTTCGGCCTGGCGGGCGCGCTGGTGGCCAGCGTGGCGGTGTTCGCGCTGGGCATGGTCGGCGGCAGGGGCGGGCCGACCCCGGTCACGCTGGCCCTGGCCGGCACCGCCGTCAGCGCCCTGCTGTACGCCCTGACCTCGGCCATCGTGCTTCTCGACGAGCAGGCGATGGACGTGTTCCGGTTCTGGCAGGCGGGCTCCATCGCGGCCAGGGGCGGCGACGTGGTGTGGCAGGTGCTGCCGTTCATCCTGGCCGGTCTGGTGCTGGCGATGGTGAACGCCCCAGGGCTCAACGCGCTCTCCCTGGGCGAGGACGTGGCCAGAAGCCTCGGCCAGAACATCGCCATGACCCGCACCATCGGCGTCGCCGCCGTCACCCTGCTGTCGGGCGCGGCGGTCGCCGCCTGCGGGTCGCTGGCGTTCGTCGGGCTCATCGTGCCGCACCTGGCCCGGCCGCTGTCGGGCACCGACCATCGGTGGCTGCTGCCGTTCTCGGGGCTGATCGGCGCGGCGCTGCTGCTGGTCGCCGACGTGATCGGCCGCGTGGTGGCGCCGCCGGGAGAGCTGGAGGTGGGCGTGGTGCTCGCGCTGCTCGGCGCCCCGTTCTTCGTCGCCCTGGTCCGCCGCAGGAAGCCCGTGCGGCTGTGATGACCACCCTTCCCCTGCGCGTCCGCGGCCTGTCCTGGCAGGTACGGCCGCGCGGCGTCGTGCTCACCCTGACCGGCGTCGTCCTGCTCGCCCTGCTCATGGCTTTGAACATGCGCATCGGCGAGCTCCCGATGACGCTGGCGGACGTCGTCACGGGCACGTTCGACGCCGCCAGTCCCGCGCACTTCGTCATCATGGAGCTGCGGCTGCCCCGCGCGCTCACCGGCGCCCTGGTCGGAGCCGCGCTGGCGCTGTCGGGCGCGATCATCCAGTCGATCGCGCGCAACCCCCTGGCCAGCCCCGAGATCCTCGGCGTTACCACCGGCGCCTCGGTCACCGTGGTGGCCGGCGTGGTGGCCAGCGGCAGCGCGTACGGCGGCGTCAGCGGCCTGCTGTCCACCCTCGGCATCCCCGCGCTCGCCCTGCTGGGCGGCCTGCTCGGCGCGGCGGTCGTGTACGGCCTGGCCTGGCGGCGCGGCCTGGACGGCTACCGCCTGGTGCTGGTCGGCATCGGCGTCGCCGCCGTCTTCACCAACGTCAAGTTCTGGCTGCTGACCGTCGGCGACGTCAACGACACCAGCCGCGCCATGGTCTGGATCAGCGGCTCGCTGAACGGCAGGGGCTGGGAGCACGTGACGCCGACGGCGCTGGCCCTGGTCGTCCTGGTGCCGCTGACCCTGCTCGGCACCCGTTCGCTCGACGCGCTGCGCTTCGGCGACGACACGGTCACCGCGCTCGGCGTCCGGATGAACCCGGCCCGCGCCCTGATGATCCTGGCCGCCGTGCTGCTGGCGGCCGTGGCCACGGCGTCGGCGGGGCCGATCGCGTTCGTGGCCCTGGCCTCGCCGCAGATCGCGCTGCGGCTCACCCGCTCGGGCCGGCCGCCGCTGCTCTGCTCGGCGGTGGTCGGCGGCGTGCTCACCACCGCCGCCGACCTGATCGCCAGGACCGTCTTCTCCCCCGTCGAGCTGCCCGTCGGCATCGTCACGGCCGTACTGGGCGCGCCGTACCTGATCCACCTGATCTGGAGGTCGCGAAAGTGAGACTGCAGGCCGCCGGGGTCAAGCTCGGGTACGGCGACCGCCTCATCGTGGACGGCCTCGACCTCGGCATCGAGGCGGGCACAGTGACCACCATCATCGGCCCGAACGGCTGCGGCAAGTCCACGCTGCTGCGCGCCCTCGGCCGGCTGCTCAAGCCGCAGGGCGGCGAGGTGCTGCTGGACGGCAAGCGCATCGACAGGATCCCCACCCGCGAAGTGGCCAAGATCCTCGGCGTGCTGCCCCAGGCCCCCACCGCGCCGGAAGGGCTCACGGTCGCCGACCTGGTGGCCAGGGGCCGGCATCCGCACCAGACGTGGTACCGGCAGTGGTCCTCCGACGACGAGGGCGCGGTCGCGGCGGCCCTGGACATGACGGGCCTGGCCGACCTGGCCGAACGGCCGCTGGAGGAGCTGTCGGGCGGGCAGCGGCAGCGGGCGTGGATCTCCATGGCCCTGGCGCAGGGCACGGACCTGCTGCTGCTCGACGAGCCCACCACATTCCTCGACCTGGCGCACCAGGTGGAGGTGCTGGAGCTGGTCCGGCACCTGCACGAGGAGGCGGGCCGCACCGTCGTCATGGTGCTGCACGATCTCAACCTGGCCGCCCGCTACGCCGACCGCCTGGTGGCCATGCGGGCCGGCCGGGTGATCGCCTCGGGCACGCCGCACGAGGTGCTGACCGAGGACCTGCTGCGGGAGGTGTTCGAGCTGGACGCCAAGATCATCGCTGATCCGGTGGCGGGCACGCCCCTGGTGGTCCCCATCCGCCCGCTCTCCCACCCCGCTCCCTGACGTCCGCTCTCCCGCCCTGCCCCCTGACGCCCCCTGCCGCCCTCCTGCCGCCAGCCCTGACGCCAGCCCTGACGCCAGCCCTGACGCCGGGGCTCACGTCTCGTGCAGCGCCCGGGTGACGTCCGCGTCGTCGGGGGCCAGTTCGGCGGCCCTGAGCAGGTCCTGCCTGGCCTGACCGGCCTGCCCGGCCGCCCGGTGCACCAGCGACCTGTTGAACAGCAGCTCCGCCGTCTCCTCCAGCTTCAGCGCCCGCGTCAGGTCGGCCAGCGCCGCCTCGTGGTCGCCGCGCTCGAAGGCCAGCTCCGCCCGGCCCGCCCAGGCCGGCAGCAGCTCGGGATCGGCCTCAAGGGCCAGATCGAAGGCCATGCGTGACTCCGGGTAGTGGTTTTCGGCCAGCTCCACCTGCCCGAGCACACACAGCAAGTGCGGATCGCCCGGCGTGAGCGCCAGGCCGCGCTCCACGTCCCCGCGGGCCCGCGCGTAGTCGCCGGCGGCCACGTGCAGCCCGCAGCGGTTGACGTAGGCGGGGGCGAACTCCGGGTCCAGCTCCAGCGTGTGGTCCAGGTCGGCGCGGGCGCCCGCCAGGTCGCCGCGGGCGTAGCGCACCTCGGAGCGGTTGTAGTAAGCCTCGGGGAAGGGCGGGCTCAGCCGCGTCACCGCCTCGTAGTCGGCCAGCGCCTCCTCCTCCCGGCCCAGCTCGTGCAGCAGGTTGCCGCGGTCGAGGTAGTAGTCGGGATAGCCGGGGTCGAGCGCGATGGCGCGGTCGTAGTCGGCCAGCGCCGCCTCCGGCCGCCCGGCCATGGCCAGCAGCTGGGCCCTGTTGCCGTACAGCACGAGCCGGTGGATCGGGTGCTCGTCCGGCAGGTCGGTCTCGGCCAGCTCAATGGCCTGGCGCACCAGCTCCATGGCGGCGCCTGGGCGGCCCCTGCGCACCTCGACCAGGGCCTTGCCGTTGAGGTCGAACCCGAGGTGGAAGGCCCGTTCGCGGGCGTCGGGCAGCAGGGAGGTGATGGTGACGGCCTCGTTGATCCAGGCCAGGGCCTGCTCGGGGTCGCGGCGGGCGTGGTCGTGGTGGCGGACGAGGATCATGGCGGTGCCGTACGCGATCGTGGCGCGGTGCCTGGGGTCGGTGCTCACCCGCCTGGCCCGGTCGTAGAGCTCGCGGGCCTCCTCCTCGCGCTCGATCGCCTCCAGGGACGCGGCCACCCGCTGGAGGAGGTGCTGCCAGCGTTCGGGATCGTCCTCGTACGCCAGCCCGCGCAGCACCGCCAGCCCCGCCTCCGCCATGGCGTGGTGGAAGCCCTCGTCGCGGTAGCGGTCGAAGTCGGCCCGCAGCGGCCCGGCACCGGGCGCCGACGGCCCCTCCTCGATGGTCAGCAGGCCGGGCTCGACCCGCCGCCGCAGCACGGTCACCAGCTCACGGTCGGTGTGGTCGGCCTCGCCGAGGTTGACGGCCGTCACGGTCAGGGGCCCGGCGCCGGCCAGGTGGTCGCGGACGAACTCGGCCAGCCCGTTGGCGATCCGCAGGCTGCGCCGGGCGCCGGGCACGAGCACCCGCTGCCCTCGTGGCAGGTCGCCGGCCAGCGAGCGCCTGCGGGCCGGTACGAGCTCGCGCAGCGCGGGCGCGGCGGCCCTGATCTCGATGTCGTGCGCGGCGACCAGATCGGGACGTCGTTCGAGGGCGGGCGGGACCAGGTGGGCCAGGAGCGCCGCGCCGAGCGTGTAGGGGCCGCCGATCCGGCGGTCCGCGTCGAGGAAGATCGTGTCCACGCCGTCCCTCTTCCGTCGTCCGGCGTGGCCGACGCCCCTGTCGGGGACGCCGGCCGGGTGGGTCAGGAGCTGTGCCGCGGCGCGGCCGAGGCGGCCGGCTTCACGGTTCCTGGCCGATGAACGACGATCTTCTTCATGGTGGGCCTTTCACCAACAATGGGACCGAACGATCTTTTGATGACCGATACATGTCAACACATCAAAAAGTGGTCGATCAACACTTATCTGGTAAGGCCGGATCCGTGACCGATTACGGGAGGGCCGTTAGTCACTCACCGAGAATGGCGTCCACGAACACCCCGGGATCGAACGGCGCCAGGTCGTCGGGCCCCTCGCCCAGACCCGCGAGCTTGACCGGCACGCCCAGCTCCCGCTGCACCGAGATCACGATGCCGCCCTTGGCGGTGCCGTCGAGCTTGGTCAGCGCGATGCCGGTGATGTTGACCACCTCGGCGAACACCTGGGCCTGGCGCATGCCGTTCTGGCCCGTGGTGGCGTCGAGGACCAGCAGCACCTCGTCGACCGTGGCCTTCTTCTCGATGACCCGCTTGACCTTGCCCAGCTCGTCCATCAGGCCGGTCTTGGTGTGCAGGCGGCCCGCGGTGTCGACGATGACCACGTCGACCTTCTCCTCCATGCCCTTGGCCACCGCGTCGAACGCCACGGAGGCGGGGTCGCCGCCCTCGGGGCCGCGCACGGTGTCGGCGCCGACCCGCTCGCCCCAGGTCTGGAGCTGGTCGGCGGCGGCGGCGCGGAAGGTGTCGGCCGCGCCGAGCACGACCTTCTTGCCGTCGCCGACCAGTGAGCGGGCCAGCTTGCCCGTGGTCGTGGTCTTGCCGGTGCCGTTGACCCCCACGACGAGGACGACCGCGGGCCGCTCGCCGTGCTTCTGGATGTGCAGGGTGCGGTCGAGGTCGGGGTCGATCTGGGCGAGCAGCTGCTCACGCAGCAGGCCGCGGACCTCCTCGGGGGTGCGGCTGCCCAGCACCTTGACCTTGGTGCGCAGCTCCTCCACGATGGCGCGGGTCGGCGCGACGCCCACGTCGGCCGTGATCAGCCGCTCCTCGATCTCGTCCCACACGTCGTCGTCGAGACGGTCGCGGGACAGCAGCTCCAGCAGCCCGCGCCCGAGCGCGCTCTGCGAGCGGGCGAGCCGCTCGCGCAGCCGCACCATCCGGCCGGCGGACGGCGGCGGAACCTCGACCTCCGGCTCGACGACGACCGGCTCGGCGGGCTTGACCGGCGGCGGAAGCGTGGTGGTCGCGCCCTCGGCCTCGTCCGCCGCCGCGGGCCGCTTCTCCTCGGGAAGCGTCGGAGCCTCGGGCGGAACGACCGGCGGAGGCGTCTTACGCCCTGGCCTGAAGAGCAGGAGGAGACCGCCGACCGCCAGCAGGGCGACGACGGCCACGATCACGATGACGCCCAGGTAACCATCCACAAGATGTCAGTTTTCCAGATCGACCGCCCGGAATGGACCAGCAGGGTCACGACCCGCCTCATGTCGGCCGACCTGTCCGGTCAGGCGGACTCGCGTTCCCTGAGCCGCCGGCTGCCCACCGGCGTCACGCCGACTCGCGTTCCCTGAGCCGCTGGCTGACCACCTGGGTCACGCCGTCGCCGCGCATCGACACGCCGTAGAGCGCGTCGGCGATCTCCATCGTGCGCTTGTTGTGAGTGATCACGATGAGCTGCGAGCTCTGCCGCAACTCCTCGAACAACATCAGCAGGCGCTGCGTGTTGGTGTCGTCGAGGGCCGCCTCGACCTCGTCCATCACGTAGAACGGCGACGGCCGCGCCTTGAAGATCGAGATCAGGAACGCCACCGCCGTCAGCGACCGCTCGCCGCCCGACAGCAGCGACAGCCGCTTGACCTTCTTGCCCGGCGGCCTGGCCTCGACCTCGATGCCCGTGGTCAGCATGTCGCCGGGCTCGGTGAGCACCAGCCTGCCGTCACCGCCGGGGAAGACCCGGCCGAAGATCTGCTCGAACTCGCGCGCCACGTCCTCGTACGCCGAGGAGAACATCTGCTCCACCCGGTCGTCGACCTCCTTGACCACGGTCATCAGGTCGCGCCGGGTCTTCTTGAGGTCTTCGAGCTGGGAGTTGAGGAACGCGTGCCGCTCCTCCAGGGCCGCGAACTCCTCCAGGGCGAGCGGATTGACCTTGCCGAGCTGGTTCATCTGCCGCTCGGCCGCCCTGGCCCGCTTCTCCTGTTCCTCGCGCACGAAGGGGACGGGCGGCTCGCCCGGCACCATGGCCTCGGGGCCGTACTCGGAGATCAGGGCCTCGCCCTCGACCCCGAACTCCTCCAGCGCCCGCTGCTCCATCTGCTCCAGCCGCAGCCGTTGCTCGGTGCGGGCCATCTCGTTGCCGTGGACCCGGTTGACCAGTTTGTCGAGCTCCTGACCCAGCTCGCGCACCCGCAGGCGCACCTGCTTGAGCTCGGCGTCCACGGCCACCCTGGCCAGGTCGGCCTCGTCGCGTTCTCTGGAGGCGAGCTGGACGGACGTCGCGAGGGCCGTGAGCACCCTCTTGGCGCCCTTGCTGACGGCCTCGGCCACCGCGGCCTGGCGCCTGCGCCTGGCGCGCTGAGCAGCCGCCTGGGCGCGTTCCTCGCGCTCGCGCCTGGCCGCCCTGAGCAGGCCGTCCGCGCGGCCCTCGATGCCCTTGACCCGCTCTTCCGCGGTGCGCACCTGGAGGCGGGTGTCCATCTCGCGCTGCCTGGCGGCCTCGCAGGCGCTCGACAGGTCGTCGCGCAGGTCGGTGGTCGGCTCGGACTCCAGCTCCTGGGCGTATTCGGCCTCGGCCAGCCGGATCTCCAGCTCGGCCAGCTCTTCCAGGCCCTCCGCGCGGGCCTCCTCCGCCTTCGTCACGCTCACGGCCAGGCGCTCGGCCTCGTCGCGGGCCGCGTTGGCCGCCGCCTCAAGCTGGGCCAGCCGCCTGGCCGCCGCCGCGTTGCGCTGGTCGGCCTCCCGCTGGCGGCCCCTGACCTGGTCGAGCAGGCCCTGGGCGGCGCTCACGCCGGCCTGGGCGGTGGTGAGCGCGGTCTGGGCCTCGCTGACGTGGGCCTGGGCGGCCTCCAGGGCGGCCTGCGCGGCCTGCTCGCCGGCGATCGCCTCGTCCAGCGCGAGCGCGCCCTGCTCGGCCCTGGTCTCGGCCTCCTCCAGGTCCCTGACGGCCTCGTCGAGCGCCGCCCGCACCTGGAGGACGGAGGTGCCGCCCTCTGAGCCGCCGGCGACCACGTGAGCGCCGACGAGATCGCCGCCCGTCGTGACAGCACGCAGCCGCGGATGACGGTCGACGACCGCGCGCGCGGTCTCCAGGTCGTCCACCACCACGACGTCGGCCAGCACGTGCTCCAGGGCCGAGCGCAGATGATCGGGCACCGTCACCAGGTCGGCCGCCCACCGGCCGCCTCCTGGAGCCGCCGCCCGCGCGGGCGCGCTCCGATCGTGCCTGTCCGCGCCCAGCGCGACGAGGAGGGTGGCCTGTCCGGCGCTCCGCGAACGCAGCAGCTCCAGGGCCTCCACGGCGGTGTCGAGCGACTTGACCGTGATCGCCTCGGCGACGGAGCCCAGGACGGCCGCCACGGCCGGCTCGGCGCCGGGTGTCACCTGCATCGAGGCGGCGAGCGGCCCGAGCACCCCGCCGAGGTCGGCCTCCAGCAGCGCCGCCCCGCCGTCGCCCTTGGCCAGCCCCATCTCCAGCGCATCGCGCCGGGCGGTCAGCGCGGCCACGGCGCGCTGCGCCTGCTGGTCGGTGGCGCGGGCGGTGCTCACGGCCGACTTGGCGGCCTGGAGCGCGGCACGCGGCGCGTCGAGTGCCGACTTCGCCTCCTCCGCCGCCGCCCTGGCCGCGTCGGCCACCGCCTTGGCCTCCTCGACGGCGGCCTGCGCGGCGGCCAGCTCTTCGGCCAGCGCGGGATCGGTGGCCGGCTCGTCGATCCGCTGGGCCTCCAGGTCTTCTCTGGCCTGCTGCTCGCGCCGGGTCGCGTCGGCCACGGCCTGCCGCAGGCGCCCGATCTCCTCCTCGGCGGCGCGGCCTCTGCTGCGTACGGAATCGACCTGGCCGCGCAGCTTGGCCAGGCCCTCGCGGCGGTCGGCGGCGGCCCTGGCGGCCAGTGCGAGCCGCCGCTCCTCCTCGCCCAGCTCCGCCTCGGCCTCGGCCCGCCGTTGCACGGCGTCGTCCAGCAGCTCCTGGGCCTGCTCCAGCTCGGCCCGCAGGATCAGCTCCCGCTCGCGCACCTCGGCGGCCTCGCGCTCCAGGTCTTCAGGGTCGCGGCCGCGGCGCTCGATGGCGGCGGCGTCGAGCGCGTGGCGGTGGCGTTCTGAGGCGAGTTGTTCCAGGCCGGTGATGCGCTCGCGCAGGGAGGCGAGCCTGAAGTAGGTCTCCTGAGCGGCGGCCAGCCGGGGCTGGGTCTCGGCCTCGGCGGCCTCAAGGGCGGCCTCGCGCTGCTGCCCCTCGGTCAGCTCGGCCTCGACCTGCTGCCGCCTGGCCGTGATCGCGGCCTCGTCGGCGGCCTCGCGCTCCAGCGTGGCGCGCAGGATGCACACGTCGTCGGCCAGCAGCCGCAGCCGGGCGTCACGCAGGTCGGCCTGGATGACGGCGGCCTTGCGGGCGATCTCCGCCTGGCGGCCCAGCGGCTTGAGCTGGCGGCGCAGCTCGGTGGCGAGGTCTTGAACGCGGGTCAGGTTGGCCTGCATCGCATCCAGCTTCCGCAGCGCCTTCTCCTTGCGCTTGCGGTGCTTGAGCACGCCGGCGGCCTCTTCGATGAACGCGCGCCGGTCTTCAGGGCCCGCGTGCAGCACGGCGTCGAGCTGGCCTTGCCCCACGATCACGTGCATCTCGCGGCCGATGCCGGAGTCGGACAGCAGCTCCTGGATGTCGAGCAGGCGGCAGGTGTCGCCGTTGATCGCGTATTCGCTCTGCCCCGACCTGAACATCAGCCGGCTGATCGTGACCTCGGTGTAGTCGATCGGCAGCGCGCCGTCGGTGTTGTCGATGGTCAACGTCACCTCGGCGCGGCCGAGCGGCGGCCGGGACGAGGTGCCGGCGAAGATCACGTCTTCCATCTTGCCGCCGCGCAGCGACTTGGCGCTGTGTTCGCCCATGACCCAGGCCAGGGCGTCGACCACGTTGGACTTGCCCGAGCCGTTGGGGCCCACGACGCACGTGATGCCTGGCTCGAAGCGCAGGGCGGTCGCGGAGGCGAAGGACTTGAAGCCGCGCAGGGTGAGGGTCTTGAGATACAAGCGCGACCCCCTTCCCCGGAAACGGACTGCGGAAAAGCCTACTGGTCCGCGCCGCCCGGCGGCGGCAACTGCTTATGTACCGCGTTTGACCAGGGCTTTGGCATTCGGGGAAAATAACAAGGGACGCCTCTGTGAGACGTCCCTGGGTTGCGCTCCGATCACTCTCAGGTGAGTGCCGGCTCGCGCTCCTGCATACGGCTTATCGCCTCGTCGCGGGTTTGCGCCGCAAGAGCGTCATTGGTGGCCTGAAGTCGGATGAGTTCTGCCTCCAGATCCCGGATACGCTGCTGCAGGCGGCGCATTTCCGAGACCATCCGAGGGTCAGGACCGCCGACGTGGCCGAGTAGAGCCTTCGCCATGGTAAAGGGTCCTCCACGCTGAGTGACCAGACTGGTTCGCGCACTTCTATTCCGCGGGAGGGGTGCGCGTGGTACCTAACAAGAGTCGCACCGGCAGTGTGGGCGGTCAAGTCGAACCAACCGCTGAGCCCTACTGATGGGCACTCCCGACATACAACTATACCCTATTTGGGGCGTTTGACAAAAGCGGCTACCGCTCGACAAAACCGCCCAAACTACCTCGGGGTTCGCTCCATCGTTCCACTACTCCATCCACTCTTCCCGGCGTGTCGCAACTTCTCAGCAGCTCCAGCAGCTTGACGCACGCCTCGCGTGATCCCTCCGCGACCACCTCCACGCGGCCGTCGTCGGTGTTGCGGGCCCACCCCACGAGATCGAGCTCCAGCGCCCGCGCCCGCGTCCACCAGCGGAAGCCCACGCCCTGGACGCGGCCACGCACCCAGGCGGTCAGCCGGACGTCTCCCTCGTCCTGCGTCATCTCGTCCCCCTTCACGCCACCAGGACGCGGTCACCGGTCCCCTGCCCCGGGGCCCGCTCCGCAGCCAACTGCGCCGCCGCCTCGCCGAAGGCCCTGACGGCCGCGCTTTCCGCGTTCTTCACCCAGGCCAGACCGAAGATCGACGCGGGCAGCCCCGTGACGGGCACGAAACTGACGTCGGGGCGCTGGTGCTGCATGGCCGTGGGCGCGCAGAACAGCATGCCGCCCCGGCCGAGCGCCACCTGTGTCAGGCCCTCCTGGGTGGTGGTCACCCTACCGGCGCGGGGAATCGGACGTCCGGAAGGGGTCACGGAGGGTGCCACCCGCTCGTGCCACGAGCGCGGGGCCGGGCCGTCCAGCCCGATCAGCGGCACGGACGCCAGTTCCTCCGCCGCGATGCCGGCCCGCCCGGCGAGCGGATGGCGGGTGGACAGGCCGAGCGTGTAACCGACCCGGTTCAGCTCGCCGCCGCCGGCCAGGTCGGGCTCGTCCAGGGGCAGCAGCGTGAACGTGACGTCCACCTGCCCGGCCCGCAGCCGGCCGAAGGGGTCGGACAGCGGGACCTCCACCAGCTCGACCGCGCAGCCCGGGTTGCGCCGCTCGAAGGCACGCACGCTGCCCGTCACCACGTCGGTCGGCGTGGCCAGGAACCCGACCCTGAGCACGCCCGTCAGCTCCCTGGCGGCCGTCCTGGCCCGGTTCACGGCGCCGGCCAGGCCGTCGTAGGCGGGGCGCAGGTCGGCCAGGAAACGTTCGCCGAGCGGGGTCAGCCGCACTCTCCTGCTCGTCCGGTCGAACAGCCTTCCGCCGATCCTGCTCTCCAGGGAGCGCATGAGCTGGCTCACCCTTCCCGGCGACAGGTAGAGGCGCTCGGCCGTACGCGCGAAGTGCAGCTCCTCGCTGAGCACGAGAAAGCACTCCAGCTCCCTGAACTCCATCCCCACACCTCCGACGGATCGTTGAGCCTGGTTAAAGGAAGCCTTCGGCATTCGTCATTGTTCCCGCCGGCGGCCCGGCCGGAGGCTGGGCGGCATGACGACGACTGACGTTTCCGGCGCCGTACGCGCGCGCTGGCTCGCCGTGACCTCCGTCTCGATGGGCACCTTCACCATCGTGAGCAGCGAGATGCTGCCCGTCGGCCTGCTCACCTCGATCGCCTCCGACCTCGGGGTGTCCACGGGCACGGCCGGGCTGACGATGTCGCTCACCGGCCTCGTCGCCGCGGTCGCCGCTCCCGTGCTGGCGCTGGCCGCGCGCGCGATCGACCGCAGGACGATCCTGCTCGGGCTGATGGCGGTGCTGGCGGTGGCCGACCTGGCCGGCGCGCTGGCCCAGAACCACCTGGTCATGCTGGCCGCCAGGGTGCTGACCGGAGTGAGCATCGGCGGGTTCTGGGCCTTCGCGGCCGGGCTCGGGACGCGGCTGGTCCCCGAGCGGTCCGTCGGGCGCGCGACGTCGATCATCCTGTCCGGCGTGTCGGTGGCCTCGGTGCTCGGGGTGCCCGCGGCGACGTTCGTCTCGTCGTTCGCGGGGTGGCGCACCGCGTTCGCCGCCGCCGGGGTGCTGGCGCTCGGCCTTCTCGTGCTGCTGGCGGTGACGCTGCCGCCCTTGCGGCCCCCGGCCGGGTCCTCGGACGCGGCGGCGCGGGAGAAGCGCCTCTCGTGGCTCTCAGGGCCGCTGAACGTCGTGCTGCTGCTGACCGCGCTGACCGTCTCCGGCCACTTCGCCGCCTACACCTACGTCCGCCCGTTCCTCGAACAGGTCTCGCTCGCCGGCGCCGCCTTCATCGGCGCCGCGCTCCTCCTGTACGGCGCCGCCGGCGTGGCGGGCAACTTCGCCGCCGGGGCCCGCGCGGCCAGGAACCCCAGGGCCACGCTGATCGTGCTGACCGGCCTGATGACGCTGTCGATGGCGGCGCTGGCGCTGACCGCCCTGCCGCCCCTGGTGGCACTCGTGGGGTGGGGCCTCGGCTACGGCGGCGTCGGCGTCACCCTGCAACTGTGGATCATGCGGGAGGGCGGGGGCGAGCTCGGCACGGCGCTCTTCGTCGGCTCCTTCAACGTCTCCATCGCGCTCGGCTCGTTCGCCGGCGGCAGGATCGCGGACGGGCTGCCGATCTCCGCCGTCATGTGGGCCGGAGCCGGGCTCACGCTGGTCAGTGCGATCGTCGCTGGCATCTGGGGCAGGAGTAGGACGAGCGGTTCATGAACGCCTCGCGCCTGATGGCGCTGCCGCAGCGGGAGCAGGGCTGGTCGCGGCGGCCGTACACCTCCAGCGAGCGCTCGAAGTATCCGCTCTCGCCGTTGACGTTGACGTACAGGCTGTCGAACGACGTGCCGCCCTGCAGCAGCGCCGCGCCCATGACCGTGCGCACGGCGGTGAGCAGCTCGGCCACCTTGGGGCGGGTGAGCGTGTTCGCCGGGCGGGCCCAGTGAAGTTTCGCGATCCAGAGAGCCTCGTCGGCGTAGATGTTGCCGACGCCGCTGATCAGCGACTGGTCGAGCAGGGCCCGCTTGATCTCGGTCTTCTTCGTCCTGAGCCTGCGGGTGAACTCGGCCTCGTCGAACACGGCCTCGAACGGGTCGGGCGCGATGTGGGAGATCGGCTCGGGCACGTCGCCGGCCATCGGGGTGAGCATGACGTGGCCGAACGTGCGCTGGTCGACGAAGCGCAGGTCGGGGCCGCCGTCCTCGAAGCGCAGGCGTACCCGGAGGTGCTTCTCCTGGGCCGTGTCGCCGTCCACCACGAGCAACTGGCCGCTCATCCCCAGGTGGGCCATGAGCGCCTCGTCCGCGCCCGACAGCGGGAGCCACAGGTATTTGCCGCGGCGCTCGGCGGACAGGAGCACGCGGCCCTTGAGGCGGGCGGCGAACTCGTCGGCGCCGGGCACGTGACGGCGGATCGCGCGAGGGTGGAGCACCTCGGCGCCGGCGATCTCACGCCCGGTCACCCATTGCGCGAGGCCGCGCCTGACGACCTCGACCTCCGGCAGCTCAGGCACTTCCGACCTCGCCCTCTGGACGCTGGGGCAACCTAGCTCTCACCTTCTGGACAACATCCGGGAGCTCCAGAACCATCCTCCAGAGCTCCCTCCGCCCGTTGGCGGCCGTCGGTCGGGGTCAGCCGGCGGGCTGGCTTTCGCGCTGCTCGCGGCGGGCCCTGATGCGGGTCCAGGCCGCCTCGGCCGCCTGCTGCTCGGCCTCCTTCTTGCTGCGCCCGTTGCCCGAGCCGTAGGACTCGCCACCGACCCGCACCATCGCCGTGAACGACTTGGCGTGGTCGGGGCCGCTCTCCTCGACGTGGTATTCGGGCACGCCGAGTGCCTCGGAGGCGGTCAGCTCCTGCAGCGAGGTCTTCCAGTCGAGCCCGGCGCCGAGCGAGGCCGAGCGCACGATCAGCGGGTCGAACAGCACGTGGACCACCCGGAACGCCTCGTCGAGCCCCTTGTCGACGTAGATCGCGCCGATCAGGGCCTCAAGGGTGTCGGCCAGGATGGACGACTTGTCGCGCCCGCCCGTGCCCTCCTCGCCCCTGCCGAGCCGCAGGAACCGCCCCAGGCCGAGCCCTCTGGCCACGTCGGCCAGCGCGCGCATGTTGACCACCGCGGCGCGTAGTTTGGCCAGCTGCCCCTCGGGCAGGTCGGGGTGGTTGCGGTAGAGGGTGTCGGTGACCACCAGGCCCAGCACCGAGTCGCCCAGGAACTCCAGGCGCTCGTTGGTGGGCAGGCCACCGTTCTCGTACGCGTAGGAGCGGTGCGTCAGCGCCCGCTCCAGAATGTCGTGGCCGAGACCGACGGAAAGGACCCGCTCCAGCTCTTCTCTGGCGACCTCGACGGCCACCGGCTTAGGACCTGCGCCCACGTGTTTCCTCCTCGGACATCTTCACACGGCGCGTCGGCTGCGCATGATGCCCGAAAACGTGGTGGGCGTCGGGGTACCGGGCGTAGCCCCGGCGTCCACCACGGCCGCGGGCGAACCGCCGCCGCACACATCTAAGAGACGGTAACGCCGACCGAGGCACTTTGGCACCCGGTCGGCATCACGTCAACTGCTGGAGCGGAACCTCCGGCGCCGGCCACCGTCACGCCCTGGGCGGAACGGCGGCCCGGCGATCGGGCCGCGCCAGCGGATCAGGCGGACGGCTCGATGACCTGACGACGGTTGTAGGTGCCGCAGGTGGGGCACGCGATGTGCGGCTGCTTGGGCGAACGGCACTGCGGGCAGCTCACCAGGGCGACAGCAGTCGTCTTCCACTGGGAGCGACGGGCGCGGGTGTTGCTCCGCGACATCTTTCGCTTCGGGACGGCCACGTCACTTCTCCTGATCGTTATCTTTGTCGGAAATCAGACCTTGCAACGACGCCCAGCGGGCGTCGATCTTCTCGTGCCGGTGATCGTCGCCGGCCTCGGCCAGCTTGATCCCACACTCCGGGCAGAGCCCCTGGCAGTCGTCACCGCAGACGGGGCTCAGCGGCAGTGCGAGCACCACCGCGTCGCGGAACGTCGGCTCGAGGTCGAACAGCTCACCGTCGAGCAGTGAGTCATCCTCCGAGGCGTCCTCGTCGGAGTAGAAGAACAGCTCCTGCAAGCCGACCTCGATCTCCGAGGAGACGGGGTCGAGGCACCGCGCGCACTCCCCGGCGAGCGGGGAATGCGCCGTGCCCGAGACGAGCACGCCTTCCATCACTGCTTCGAGCCGGAGATCCAGCTCGACATCGGCGTCTTTGGGGACACCGATCATGTCGACGCCGAGATTCGCCGGTGCCGGGAGAGTCAGAGTCATCTGCCTCATCGTGCCCGGCCGCTTTCCCAGGTCATGAGTGGATATCACCCACGGGGAGCGGGGGTCGAGGTGCTGAGTCATCCTGCTCTCGCTAGGCATGGCGACAAGGATCGCCGTCGTACAAGGCCGAAATGAAAGGATAGCAGCTCGCGCTCAGCCCCTGAGCCGCTCGATGAGCAGGGTGTGCACCAGGTCCGGCACGAGACCGGAGACGTCGCCGCCGTATCGGGCGATCTCCTTCACCCGCGAGGACGACAGGAACGAGTATTCGGGGTTGGTGGGCATGAACAGCGTCTCCACTCCCGACAGGCGGTAGTTGAGCTGCGCCATCTGCAGCTCGTAGTCGAAGTCGCTGACCACTCTGATGCCCTTGACGATGGCGGGGATGTCGTTCTGTCTGCAGAAATCGACCAGCAGGCCATGGAATTTCCGCACTTTGACGTTGGGGTACTCCTTGGTCACGGTCTGCAGGATCTCGATGCGTTCGTCAACCGTGAACAGGCTGCTCTTCTCGACGTTGATGAGGACTGCCACGGTCACCTCGTCGTACAGCCGCGCCGAGCGGCCGATGATGTCGAGATGACCATTGGTGATGGGGTCGAACGACCCCGGGCAGACTACGCGGCGCAAGACGCCTCCCAGGTCTACGGGTTCCCGGCGGCGCGACCGTACCAAACGGATGCTTCGCCATAACGACGGACCCTCTCCTCAACGTACCCTTCAGGCCACATGAGGGGCCTTCCCCTGGTTTCCCTCTCGAACGCCACCAAAGCCTCATCTGTCAACCAATCGTTGTCGCGCAGCAGCTCCAGCACCTTCTGGACGTCGTCACCGGAGACCGCGTACGGCGGATCGGCGAAGACGATGTCGTACGGCCCGTCGGCCGGCTTCGCCAGCAGCCGCTCCACCTTGTCCGCCACCACGCGGGCGCCCGCGAGCCCCAGCGTCCCGACGTTGGCCCTGATCGTCCGGACCGCCTTCGGATCCGACTCCACCAGCACCGCCTCCGCCGCGCCCCGCGACAGCGTCTCCAGCCCGACCGCGCCAGAACCGGCGTACAGGTCGAGCACACGGGCGCCACGCAGCCCGTACAGGGAATCGAGCGTCAAGAGGATCCCTTCTCGCGCCCTGTCACTGGTAGGCCTCGTGCCGCGCCCCGGCGGCACGGCCAGACGCCGCCCACCCGCCGTGCCTGCGATGATCCGCGTCATGTGACCCATTGTTCCGCATGTTCGCGCAGGTCAAGAGTGGACAAGTGTCTGCCTCGGATACGCAAGGATGATTCACATCGGCCGGACGGGCACGCATGATGAGTTCTGCGGCCTTCAAGGTGACCCACATGAAGGCCGACCGGCGTGATCGTGAGCCCTTCCGCACGCCGGTTCCCTCGGCACCTGACCCGAGGGTGGGCCCAGCCGGGGACGGCATTCGGGGGGAGGCCGTCCCCGCGGCTGGGCATCCAATCATCATCATTTTCGGCCTCGTCGGGCCTCTTTCCCTCCGTCTTCTTCTGCAGCAGTGCCGCAGTGACAGCCTCATCTTTTACGGCGGTGCCGTGGCTTTCCACCCGCCGCACTTCGGCTGAGGGCCCTCCAGGAAACGGCCTCTGAACCCTTCACCGGCTGACCGCCGTAACGCGAGCCCAACTTGACCGGCCAGGTGGCCAAAAAGCGCGACCGGCGACGTCGTCGAAAGCGTGATCGGCCGCGCGGTCAAGAAGGCGGCCCGGCACATCGTCGTCGTGCGACCCGGCACATCGGCGAAAGTGCGACCGGTCGCGTGATCGAAAGTTCGACCGATTGCCCGATTGCCCGATTGCCCGATCGGCCCGGCGTGCGCCAGACCGTCAGGTTTTTTCCAGGTATTCCGCTCGTTCGTCTGCCAGGAGTCGGTCGATCTCCGCGCGCAGGCCCGTGTGTCGTTCGAGTTGCGGGTCGTCCACGAGCAGGGCGGCGGCCTCGTCTCTGGCGGTGGCGATCACGTCCTCGTCCCTGAGCAGTTGGAGCAGTTTCAGCGACGAGCGCTTGCCCGACTGCGCCGCGCCCAGCACGTCGCCCTCGCGTCGCTGCTCCAGGTCGACCCGCGACAGCTCGAACCCGTCGAGTGTGGCCGCCACCGCGTCCAGCCGGGCCCTGGCGGGGGTGCCCTCGGGGAAGTCGGAGACCAGGAGGCAGAGGCCAGGTAGGCCGCCCCGGCCGACTCGGCCTCTGAGCTGGTGGAGCTGGGAGACGCCGAAGCGGTCGGCGTCCATGATGATCATGACGGAGGAATTGGGGACGTCGACCCCGACCTCGATGACCGTCGTCGCCACCAGGACATCGAGCTCGCCCCGCGTGAACGAGCGCATGACGGCGTCCTTCTCCTCCGGCGGCAGCTTGCCGTGCAGGGTGCCGACCCGCAGGTCGTGGAAGGGACCCTCGGTCAGCAGCTCGGCCACGTCGAGGACCGCGAGCGGCGGCCGGCGGTCGTCGCCGCCGTTCGACGCCGCGGCCAGGTCACCCTCGTCGCCCTCCAGGTCGCCGATGCGCGGGCAGACGATGTAGGCCTGCCTGCCGAGCCCCACCTCCTCCCTGACCCGCTGCCAAGTCCGTTCCAGGTAGTGGGGCTTCTCGGCGGCGGGAACCACGTGGGTGGTGATGGGGGCGCGGCCCGACGGCAGCTGCGACAGCGTCGAGACCTCCAGGTCGCCGAAGACCGTCATGGCGACCGTGCGCGGGATCGGCGTGGCGGTCATCACCAGGACGTGCGGCCGGCCGCCGCCCGCCTTCTCACGCAGCGCGTCGCGCTGCTCGACCCCGAACCGGTGCTGCTCGTCCACCACGACCAGCCCCAGATCAGCGAACTGCACGTGCTCCTGCAGCAGCGCGTGGGTGCCCACGACGATGCCGGCCGTGCCCGAGGCCGCGTCGAGCAGCGCCGAGCGGCGGGCGGCGGCGCCCATCGAGCCGGTCAGCAGCGTGACCGCCGTGCCCCCGAACATGCCTCCCTGCGCGAGGTCGCCGAGCATGGCGGTGATCGACCGGTGGTGCTGCTGGGCCAGCACCTCGGTGGGCGCGAGCAGCGCGGCCTGGCCGCCGGCGTCGACCACCTGGAGCATCGCCCGCAGCGCGACCACCGTCTTGCCCGCGCCGACCTCGCCCTGCAGCAGCCGGTGCATGGGGTGTTCGAGGGCCAGGTCGGCGGCGATCTCCGCGCCGACCCGTTCCTGCCCCTCGGTCAGCGCGAACGGCAGCCGCGCGTCGAAGTCGGCGAGCAGCCCGTCGGTACGCCCTGGACGCGGCTTCGCGGGCCAAGCGGTGGCGGCCTGGCGCCGCTGGAGCAGCACGGCCTGCAGCACGAACGCCTCGTCGAACTTCAGCCGCTTGCGCGCCCGCCCCACGTCGGCCATGGTCTTCGGCCGGTGCACGGCCACCAGCGCCTCCGCGAGGTCCTGGAGCCCGTGGCGGGCCCGCAGCGCGGCGGGCAGCGGATCGTCGAGGGGGCCGAGCGTGTCGAGCACGATGCCGATCGCGCGCCTGATCGCCCACGGCGTCAGGTCCTTGCCCGCCGGATAGATCGGCACCGGCGCCGACGCGAACTCCTCGGCGCTCGCCTCGCTCTCCTCGAACAGCTCGAACTCCGGGTGGGCGAGCTGCCAGCGCGGGCTCGTCCGCGACCCGAACAGCCCCACCTTGCCGGCGAACATCCCGCGCCGCCCCGGCTTGAGCCGCGACTCGGCCACGTGGGAGCCCTTGCCGAAGAACGACAGGTAGATCTTGTTGCGGTTGCCGTCGACGACCTCGACCTCCAGCCAGGTGCCGCCGCGGTTGCGCATGGGCTTGCGCATCAGCCGGCTCACCTCGCCGACCACGGTGACGTGCTCGTCCACCTCCAGCGCGTCGAGCGAGGTCAGCTCGCCGCGCTCGGCATAGCGCCGGGGGTAGTGGCGCAGCAGGTCGCCGACCGTCTCAAGGTCGAGCACGCTGTGCAGCAGCTTGGCGGTCTTCGGGTCGAGCGCCTTCGTCAGAGGCTCGTCGAAACGGCTCACGGCAATAAGTTCTACCGCCTGCGGCCGACAGGAACCCCGGCGACGCTCACTCCACCCCGATACAGGAGCGGGCAGACCCTCACTCCACGCCGATCAGCACGGGGTAGCCGCCCTGCTCTCCGTCGTACACGACCAGATCCACACCGGGCCGCGTACGTCCGAGATGCTCCTCCACCAGGCCCGCCAGGCCCTGCGGCGCCCGCTCTCCCGTGACGAGCGTGACCAGTTCGCCCCCGCCCGCGACCATCCGGTCCACCACCGTCACGGCCACGTCCGCGACCGAGTCGCCGATCACCGCCACGTCCCCGTCGATCATGCCGAGCACGTCGCCTGGACGGCACACCCCGGCGCTGGTGAACGCCTCCCTGTCCGCCACCGTCACATGTCCGTACCTCGTGTGCCCGGCCGCGTCCGTCATCGCCACCACGTCGTCGTCGAAGCGGCGCAGCGGGTCGTGCACGGCCAGCGCCGCCAGGCCCTGCACGGTCGCCTTCGTGGGCAGCACGCTGACCATCACGCCGTCCTCGCGGGCGATCTCCGCCGCCGCGGCGGCGACCGCGCGTACACCCTCGTCGTTCGGCAGCACCGCGACCTCGGCGCCCGCCTGCCTGATCGCGGCCAGCAGGGCGGGCAGCGTGGGACGGGTGCCGGGCGTGCGGCGCACCACGACCGCGCCGCACTCCTCGAACAGCGCCGCGATCCCGTCGCCCGCGGCGACCGCCACGACACCCCTGCCCGCGCCGGCGGTGTGCGTGCTCTCGGCCAGGTACGTGATCCTGATCCGGTGCGGCCGGCCCGCGCGGATGCCCGCCTCGACCGCGGGCCCGGCCTCGGCCACGTGGACGTGCACGTTCCACAGCCCTTCGCCGCCGACCACGACCAGCGAGTCGCCCATGGCGTCGAGCTCCGCCCGCAGCCCGGCCACCGCGCGGTCGTCGGCGTCCAGCAGGTACATCACCTCGTAGCCCGCCCCGACCTCGGTCATCGGCGACACGCGCAGGGTGGGGGCGGGCACCTCGTAGTGGTCGGCGTGGGAGCCGGTGATCACGGCGGCCAGCGTCTCCAGGACGATCGCCGCCCCCGCGCCGCCCGCGTCCACGACGCCGCTGCGGGCCAGCACGTCGAGCTGTCCAGGGGTACGGCGCAGCGCGGCCCGCGCCTCCCCCGCCGCCTGCCGCGCCACCTCCGGCAGATCGCCGTCCACCCCCTGCACGGCCAGCGCCGCCGACTCCAGCACGCTCAGCACCGTGCCCTCGACCGGCCTGGCGACCGCCTCCCTGGCCAGCACGGCGGCCCTGAGCAGGCCGGCGCGCAGGTCCTCGCCGTCCTTCAGCACCTCGGCGAGGCCGCGTAACGCCTGGCTGACGATCACGCCCGAGTTGCCGCGCGCCCCCACCAGGGCGCCGTACGAGAGCGTCTGCCACACGACGGCCGCGTCCACGTCCTCGGGCAGCGACTCGACCGCCTCGGCCGCGGACAGCAGGGTCAGGTGCAGATTGGTGCCGGTGTCGCCGTCTGCGACCGGGAACACGTTGAGCGCGTCGATCTCCGACCTGGCGTGGCCGAGCGCGTCGGCGGCCAGGCGGGCCCAGCGGCGCACCGCGGGCGGGTCGAGGATCTTCATGTGCGTCCTGCGACCTCCGCCCATGCGCTACCGTTGTGCGAGGAGGATATCGCCGCCCTGACCCGATCCAGATGCTCTGGTTCGCGCTCATAGTGCGCATCAGATATTCTCAACTGGCTGGCCGGTTGTCCCGGCATGCCCTCCGCCCGGAAAGCATCAGCGGACAGGGCTATATCGACTGTTTTAAGGAGCGATACCGTGGCTTCCGTCTGCGATGTCTGCCGCAAGGGGCCGACCTTCGGCAACAACGTGTCCCACTCTCACCGCCGCACCCGCCGTCGTTGGAACCCCAACATCCAGACGGTCCGCGCGGTCATCGGCGGCACGCCGAAGAAGCTGAACGTGTGCACCTCGTGCATCAAGGCGGGCAAGGTCACCCGCTAGTTCTCACTTCCACGAAGGCCCGCCTCCCCTGGGGAGCAGCGGGCCTTCGTCATACCCACCCCTCGCCGCATGATCGCACGGGCGGCCCTGCCCCATGGACCGCCACGCCCTGTGGCGGCCCCACAGCGTGCGCAGCCGTGCCGCACGGATGACCGTGCCCCCGTGGGCCGCCGTGCCCCGCAGACGGCCCTACGGCGCGGTCAGGGGCGCCACTGCCAGGCGTGGTCCACTGGGCCGATGCCCTCCCCCAGCGGGAAGCCGCGGGCGATCGCGCCCGTCACGTACTCCTTGGCCCGGCCCACCGCGGTCGGTACGTCGTCGCCCAGGGCGAGGCGGGAGGCGATGGCGGAGGCCAAAGTGCAGCCGGTGCCGTGGGTGTGGCGGTTGTCGAGGCGGTCGGCGGTGAAGCGGTACTCGGAGGTGCCGTCCGTGAGCAGGTCCACCGGGGGCCCGGGCAGGTGGCCGCCCTTGATCAGCGCCCACGTGGGCCCCAGTTCCAGCACGGCGTCCGCGGCCCGCCGAAGCCCGTCCTCGTCCTCCACCTTCACGGAGGTGAGCTGCTCCACCTCCCACAGGTTGGGCGTCACCACGGTGGCGACGGGCAGCAGCCGGGTGCGCAGCGTCTCAACGGCCTCGGGCACGAGCAGCGTGTCGCCGTGCTTGGACACCCCGACGGGATCGACGATCACGGGCGCGGAGTAGGAGGCGAGCACGCCGGCGACCGTCTCGACGAGCGCGGGCGAGGCCAGCATGCCGGTCTTCACCGCCTGGGCGCCGATGTCACCCAGCACGGAGTCGAGCTGCGCGCGTACGGCCTCGGGCGGCAGCTCCCAGTAGCCCTGGACGCCCAGGGAGTTCTGGGCCGTGACCGCGGCGATGACGCTCATGCCGTGGACGCCCATGGCCAGCATGGTCTTCAGGTCGGCCTGGATGCCCGCGCCGCCGCCGGAGTCGGAGCCGGCGACGGTCAGCACACGAGGAGGGATCGAAACCGTCATGTCCCCCATCCAACCATTCAGCTGACGGCGCACTCCCCTTCGACCATGCCGCAGTTCTGCGCCTTGGCGCCCCTGCCGGTGGCCGTGAACGACACCTCGACCGAGTCACCGGCGGCCAGCGAGCCCGACACGTCCAGGATCAGCAGGTCGCCGTCCTGGGACCACTCGGCGCCGTCCACGTCCACGACCCGGCCGTCCACGGGCACGGAGACCGTGGGGTTCTGCAGCGTACACGCGGAGTCGTTGGACACCGTCATCCTGGCCTTGTAGGTGGTCAGGCGCTGCTGAATGGTCTGCTTGACGTTGACAGAGCCGGCGTTCGACGACTGCTCGAACGTCCCGGGGTCGCCCGTGCCGGGCGATTCCGGCGTGCCGACGCCGGTCCCGGCGTCGGTGTCCTCCACGGGCGTGGGGTCCTCGGTGGGCGCCTCCGACACGGTCTCCTCGACCGGCGGCTCGTCGTCCAGCGGCTCCTCCGTGGGCTCCGCCGTCTTCTTCACCTTGGACTTGGTGGGCGTCGGCGTGGGGGTCGCGGTCCTGCGCGGCGCCCTGGCGCTGTAGGTGGCCGTCGGCTTGGGGGTGTCGGCGGGCTCGGTCTCCTCGCCCTCCTCCGTCGGCTCCTCCTCCGGCGCCGGCTCGGCGTCCTCCTCATCGGCGGGCTCGGAGACGGCGGGCCCAGGCTGTCCTGTCGTCTGTACGGCGGCGCAGGTCACACCCTCGCACTTGGCCGGATCACCCGAGCTCATGAACTTCACGCCCGCCACGGTGCCACCGAGCACCACGGCCACGGCGGCGACAGAGAGCAGCGCCACGCGGCCCTTGCCGGCGCCTCCCGGCGCGGCGGCCAGCATGTCGTCATCACCGCCACCACCGCCACGGCCCGACCTGCGCCGGCCACGGCGGCCTCTGGGCTCCTCGTCCGGCGTGTCGGAGTCGTTCGACCAGCCGGAGCCCAGGAAGCCGGTCTCGGCGTCGGCCCAGGCGGGGGCGTTGTGCACGGCGGTCGGCTCACCGGCCACCTTGATGTCGCCCGGCTCGGGCGGAGCGGCGAAGCCGGCGCCGGGCGGGCCGTCGAACCTGGCGGTGCGGTTCGCGTCGTCCCCGTCATAGGAGTCGAAGGGGTCGCGGGAGTCGAAGGGGTCACGGGAGTCGCGGGGGTCGCGGTCGCCGGGGCCGCCGAACGGCCCTCCGCGCTCGTCACGCCCGTCGAACGAGCCCTGCTGGTCGAACGGCCCCTGCTGATCGAAGGGACCGGGCTGGCCGGGAGCGCCGGGCCGGTCGAACGGTCCCGGCTGGCCGAAGACGTCCGGCTGGTCGAAGGGACCGGGCTGCCCGGAAGGACCCTGCTGACCGGGCTGACCGGGCTGACCGGAGGGGCCGGGCCGGCTGAAGACGTCCGGCTGGTCGAAAGGTCCGGGTCCGCCCTGGGGCCCGCCCTGCTGGGGGCCGCCGAAGAAGGCCGTCTGCCCGGGGTCCTGCGCGTCGCGGCCGGGCATCCCGCCCTGGCCGCCGCCGAAGACCGAGGTCTGGTCAGGACCGTTGAACGGCCCCTGCCGGTCGAACCCGCCTGGTCCGCCGGGGTCGCCCCGCCGGCCGAAGGGCCCGTCACCGGGCTCGTCGAAGGGGCCTCTGCCCGGCCCCGCCTGATCGGCGGCGCCGTCGAAGAAGCCGCCTGGACGATCCACGGGCGGGCTCCAGTCGGACGGACGGGTGAACGCGCCCGTCGTCTCGAACGGCCCTGAGTCGTCCCTGGAGGACGGCGGTGGGAAGGCGCCCGCGGGGTCGTTGGCCGGTGGAAGGCCGCTGGCGGAGTCGGTGGGCACCGCGAAGGCTCCGGTGGTCTCGAACGGCTCCGACTGCGGAGCGCGCGGAGCCGGCCCGTCGGTGCGCTGGGGCATGGGTGCCCACTGGCCCGTCACCTCGGGCTGGTCCGGCAGGGACGGCCAGCCCGGCGCGTCACCTTGCTCGTCAGGACCCCAGAATGCGCTGCCGTTCCCCCGTTCTTCCCCGTCGTCGGATCCACCTGTGCCGTGGCGGCCCATGGCTGCCCTTTCTGCCGGTTACAGTGGCCGCCAATCTTCATAACACCTTTGATACGCCGTTGTCACAGCAATCCCGCTAGTCGTACCCCAAAACAGGAAAACTTCACGTAAATCGGGACAAGTCATCACCGAAAGTGATCCCACCCGCGACGGCCGATTTCCCGCCCATACACCATGACGCCCTCACCTTCGACCACCCGCCCCACCACCTGAAACTCGGGTGGCAGCCGTACGTCAGCGGGAAAGACCGCAGCCAGAGCGTGATCTTCGCCACCCGTGAGCACCCATTCGAGCGGATCGGCCCCCAGCTCCTTGGCCGCCGCCAGCACCGGCTCCGCCACCGTGAACTCCCGCGGATCGAGCTCGATCCGCACCCCGCCCGCCGCCGCCCCCGGCCCCCGGTGCCGGAGCCGCCCGAGCCGCCCGGCCCCCAAAGCCCGCGCGCCCACCGCGGCCGCCCAGGGCCCCAACGCGGACGCA
>NZ_JBEZFZ010000048.1:0-45453 GCF_040649735.1 Nonomuraea sp. NPDC048892
CGGACCGGGGATCGGGTGCGGTGGACGTCCGAGGGTGAGTTGGCGTTCCTGGGCCGGGTGGATGACCAGGTGAAGATCCGCGGCTTCCGGATCGAGCCCGGCGAGGTCAGCGCGGTGCTGGCGGACTGTCCTGGAGTGCGGCAGGTCGCGGTGATCGCGCGGGAGGACACGCCGGGAGACAAACGGCTGGTGGCCTATGTGGTGCCCGGCGACGAGCCGCCCGGTGCCGAGGCGGTGCGCGGGTACGCGGCGGAGCGGCTGCCCGAGTACATGGTGCCGTCGGCCGTGGTGCTGCTGGACGCGCTGCCGCGAACGGCCAACGGGAAACTCGACCGCGCCGCCCTGCCCGCCCCCGAGTACACGACCGGCATCGGCCGGGGACCGGCCGACGCCCGCGAGGAGATGGTGTGCGCGGCGTTCGCCGAGGTGCTGGGCGTCGAGAGCGTGGGCGTGGACGACGACTTCTTCGCCCTCGGCGGCCAGTCGCTGCTGGCCATCCGCGCGGTGGCGGCGCTGCGGGCACGTGGCGTGTCGGTGTCGGTGCGCTCGTTCTTCCAGACGCCGACCCCCGCCGGGGTGGCCCGGTCGGCCGGCGAGACAGGCGTGGCGGTGCCGGACAACGCGATCCCGGCCGGCGCCACCGCGATCACCCCGGAGATGTTGCCGCTGGTCGAACTGACAGCGGAGGAGATCGACCGGATCGCCGCCACGGTCGAGGGCGGCGCGGCCAACATCGCGGACGTCTATCCCCTCGCGCCGTTGCAGGAGGGGCTGCTGTTCCACCACCTGCTCGCCGAGGACGGCCAGGACGCCTACGTGCAGCCCACCGTGGTCGAGTTCGACTCGCGGGCCCGGCTGGACGCCTTCGCCGGCGCTCTCCAGCAGGTCGTGAACCGGCACGACATCTACCGCACCTCGATCGTCTGGCAGGGGCTGCGCGAACCCGTCCAGGCGGTGTGGCGGCGGGCGGTGCTCCCCGTGCGCGAGGTGACGCCCGGCCCAGGCACGGGCGACCTCGCCGAACGCCTGGTCGCGCACGTCGGCCGGACCATGGAACTCGGTCGAGCGCCGCTGATGGACATCCACGTCACGCCCGTCCCCGGCACCTCCCGATGGCTGGGGCTGGTGCGGGTGCATCACCTGGCGCAGGACCACACCGCGCTCGAAGTGGTGATCGACGAGGTGCGGGCCTTCCTCTCCGGACGCGGGGACGAACTGCCCGAGCCGCTGCCGTTCCGTACGTTCGTGGCCCAGGCTCGCGGCGCCGTCGAGCGGGCCGAGCACGAGCGCTACTTCGCCGATCTGCTCGGCGACGTCACCGAGCCGACCGCGCCGTACGGCGTGCTGGACGTGCGCGGCCACGGCACCGCCTCCGTACGCGAGATCGTGCCGTTCCCGCCGGAGCTGGAGCGGCGGGTGCGCGAGCTGTCCCGCCGGGCCGGCGCCAGCCCGGCGACGCTCCTGCACGTGGCCTGGGCCAGGCTGCTCTCCGTGCTGTCAGGTCGCGACGATGTGGTGTTCGGGTCGGTGCTGTTCGGCCGGATGAACGCGGGCACCGGCTCCGACCGGGTGCCCGGCCCGTACATGAACACCCTCCCGGTACGCGTCCGCACCGGCGGGACGGGCGTGCTCGAATCGGTCGGCGCGATGCGCGGCCAGCTCGCCGCGCTCGTCCGGCACGAGCACGCACCGCTGGCCGTCGCGCAGCAGGCGAGCGGCGTCACCGGGGACACGCCGCTGTTCACCGCCCTGTTCAACTACCGTCACAACAGCGGCCCTTCGCGTGACGCGAACGACGCGATGGCGGGCATCACGTTGCGTTACTCCGAGGACCGCGACAACTACCCGCTCACCGTCAACGCCGACGACAACGGCGACCGGCTCTCGCTGGCCGTGGACGCCGTCGCGCCGATCGACCCGCGCGCCGTCGGCACGCTGCTGCGCACCACCACCGGCAACCTGCTCTCCGCGCTCGAAGCGGCCCTGGACGGCGGCCATGACCTGCCGCTGAGCGCCGTGGACGTGCTGGACCAGGCCGAACGCGAGCGGGTGCTGGACGCCTGGAACGACACCGACGTCCCGGTCCGTCCCGCGACGGTGACGGAACTGTTCGAGGCACAGGTGGTACGCACACCGGACGCGGTCGCGGTGAGCTGCGGCGCGGACGCCGTCACCTACGCGGAGCTGAACGAACGGGCCAACCGGCTGGCCCGGCTGCTGGCGGGGCGAGGTGTGGGGCCGGAGTCGGTGGTCGCGCTGGTGCTGGAGCGCGGCGTGGAGCTGATGACCGCGGTGCTCGGCGTGCTGAAGGCCGGGGGCGCGTACCTGCCGGTGGATCCCGAGTATCCGGCGGGGCGGATCGCGTACATGATCGAGGACGCGGCGCCGGCCCTGGTGCTCGCCTCGACCACCACGGCCCGCACGCTGCCCGGCGCGGTCGTGGACTCAAGCGGGAGGGCACGCACGGCGCCCGGCCTGGTCGTCCTCGACTCGGACGCGACCGTCGCGGAGCTGCGTGGGCTGTCCGGTGGGGATCCGGGGACGCCGGTGCTGCCCCGGCACCCGGCGTACGTGATCTACACCTCCGGCTCGACCGGCCGCCCCAAGGGCGTGGTCCTCACCCACGAGGGGTTCGCCAACACGGCGCACGCGCTCGCCCGCCGCTACCCGACCGAGGTCGGCCCGGGGTCGCGGATGTTGCAGTTCGCGTCCGTCAGTTTCGACATGTTCTGCTCCGAATGGGCGCTGGCCCTGCCCGCCGGCGCCACCCTCGTCGTCGTGCCGCCGCACCGGCGGCTCGGCGCGGAGCTGGCGGCGTTCATCGCCGGCGAGGGCATCACGCACGCCGCCTTCCCGCCCGCCGTGCTCGCGGGCCTGGACGAGAGGGACGTCCCCGCCGGCGTCGTCATCGACGTGGGCGGTGAGGCGCTGGAGGCCGAGCTGGTCGAGCGGTGGGCGCCGGGCCGGGAGCTGTTCAACTCCTACGGCCCCACCGAGACCACCGTGGACGCCGCGGTGTGGCGGTGCCGGGCGGGCGCGAGCGACGTGCCGATCGGCACGCCCATCGCCAACACGCAGGTGTACGTCGTGGACGAGCGCTTGGCGCCGGTGCCGGTGGGTGTGGCGGGCGAGCTGTACGTGGCGGGGGCCGGGCTGGCACGCGGTTACCTGGGACGGCCGGGGCTGAGCGCGGAACGCTTCGTGGCCGATCCGTTCGGGCCCGCCGGGACGCGGATGTACCGGACCGGCGACCGGGTGCGCTGGAACGCCGAGGGCGAGCTGGTGTTCGCCGGGCGGGTGGACGACCAGGTGAAGATCCGCGGCTTCCGGATCGAGCCGGGCGAGGTACGGGCCGTGCTCGCCGCTCATCCGCTGGTCGAGCAGGCCGCGGTGGTGGCCCGCGAGGACACGCCCGGTGACGTACGCCTGGTCGCCTACGTCGTCCCCGCCCCCGCGCGCGGCGATACGGACGCACCCGCGAACCCCGATGCGTCAGACCCCGCGAACGCCGCCACGACCGACCCCGCAAGTCCCGGTGTGGGCGCGTCCCGGCAGGCCGGTGCGGGCGGGCTCGGCGCCGTGCTGCGGGAGTACGCGGCCGAGCGGCTGCCCGGGCACATGGTGCCGTCGGCGGTCGTGACCATGGACGAGCTGCCGCTGACCGTCAACGGCAAGCTCGACCGCCGCGCTCTGCCCGTCCCCGACCACGCGGCCGACCACGCGACCGGGCCCGCCACCCGGGCGGCCACCCCGCAGGAGGAGATCCTGTGCGGCCTGTTCGCCCAGGTGCTCGGCCTCGGCGGCGTCGGCGTGGACGACGACTTCTTCGCCCTCGGCGGTCACTCGCTGCTGGCGGTGCGGCTGATCAGCCGGGTCCGCACGATCATGGGCATGGAGGTGCCGCTGCGCGCGTTGTTCGAGGCGCCGACCGCGGCCCTGCTCGCCGCCCACCTCGACGCGGCCCGCCGGGCCGGCGCCGCCGCCGCGCAGACGGCGCTCACGCGCAGGGAGCGCCCTGACCGGGTGCCGCTGTCGTTCGCGCAACGCCGCGTGTGGTTCATCGGCCAGCTCGAAGGGTCGAGCGCCGCCTACAACGTGCCGGTCGCGCTGCGGCTGCGCGGCGAGCTCGACGTCGGCGCGCTCCGGCTGGCGTTGCGCGACGTCGTGGAGCGGCACGAGGTGCTGCGCACCCGGTTCCCCGCCGCCGACGGGGAGCCGTACCAGGAGATCGTCCCGGCGGCGGAGGCGGCGCTTGATCTGCCGGTCACCGACCTCGCGCCAGGGGAGCTGGACGAGGCGGTCGCCGCCGCCGCCCGATACGTGTTCGACCTGGCCCGCGAGGTGCCCCTGCGGGCCTGGCTGTTCCGCCTCGCCCCCGACGAGCACGTCCTGGCCGTGACGATCCACCACATCGCCAGCGACGGCGCCTCCACCGGCCCGCTGGCCCGCGACCTGTCCGCCGCCTACGCCGCGCGCCGCGCCGGCCGGCCGCCGGCCTGGGCGCCGCTGCCGCTCCAGTACGCCGACTACACCCTGTGGCAGCGGGACCTGCTCGGCGACGAACGGGACCCGGGCAGCGTCCTGTCCGGGCAGGTCGCCTACTGGCGGCAGGCGCTGGCCGGCGCCCCGGAGGAGCTGACGCTGCCCTTCGACCATCCGCGCCCGCTCGTGGCCACACACCGCGGCCACCCGGTGCCCATGGAGGTGCCGGCCGAGGTGCACGCCCGGCTGCGCGAGGTGGCGCGGGCGGAGGGCGTCACCATGTTCATGGTGCTCCAGGCCGCGCTCGCCATGCTGCTGTCGCGGCTCGGCGCGGGCACCGACGTCCCGATCGGCTCGCCGAACGCGGGACGCACCGACGAGGCGCTGGACGACCTGGTCGGCTCCTTCGTCAACACCCTCGTCCTGCGTACGGACCTGTCCGGCGACCCCGCCTTCACCGAGGTCCTGGCCCGGGTCCGGGAGACCAGCCTGTCGGTCTTCGCCAACCAGGACGTGCCCTTCGAGCGCCTGGTCGAGGAGCTGTCCCCGAGCCGCTCGATGGGCCGGCACGCCCTGTTCCAGGTCATGCTGACGCTGCAGAACACCCTCGACGAGGAGATCGACCTGCCCGGCCTGCGGGCCGAGACCGTGCACACCAGCGCCTCCGCCGCCAAGTTCGACCTCGACGTCATCATGGCCGAGGTGTTCGACGACGGCGGCGTCCCGGCCGGCGTGCGCGCGCTGATCACCGCCGCCGCCGACCTGTTCGAGCCCGGCACCGTCACCGCGCTGGCGGGGCGGCTGGCGCGGGTGCTGGAGACCGTCTCCGGCGATCCGCGGGTCCGGCTCAGCAGCCTGGACGTGCTCGGCGCCGGCGAGCGCCACGACGTCCTGACCCGCTGGAACGACACCGAGGCCCCCGAGGTGACGCCCGCGACCGTGGCGGAGCTGTTCGAGGCCCAGGTGGCGCGCACCCCTGACGCGGTCGCCCTCATGGCGGGTGACGCCGAGCTGACCTACGCCGAGCTGGACGCGCGCGCGGAACGGCTGGCCGGGCGGCTGGCCTGGCATGGCGTCGGCCCCGAGTCGGTCGTCGGCGTGTGCCTCGAACGCGGAGCCGACCTGATCGTCGCGCTGCTGGGCGTGCTCAAGGCCGGTGGCGCGTACCTGCCGATAGACCCCGAGTACCCGGCCGACCGGGTGGCGTTCATGGTGGCGGACGCCGCGCCCGCGATCGTCGTCACCTCCTCGGCCACGGCCGGCGTCCCGGCGGCGGCGGGCGCGACGACCCTGCTGATCGACGCCGAGAGCCCGGCCGCGCCGGTGGACAGAGGCGGCAGGTCGGTGGCGCAGCCCGCGTACGTGATCTACACCTCCGGCTCGACCGGCCGCCCCAAGGGCGTGCTGGTCACCCACGCCGGCGTGGCCGCGCTGGTCGCGGGCCAGGTCCGCGCCCTCGGGGCCGGTCCTGGCAGCCGCGTGGGGCAGTTCGCGTCGGCGAGTTTCGACACGTTCGGCTGGGAGTGGATGATGGCGCTGCTGTCCGGGGCGGCGCTGGTGGTGATCCCGCCGGAGCGGCGGTTGGGCGAGGGCCTGCCGCGGTTCCTCACCGAGCGGGGCGTGACGCACGTGACGCTGCCGCCCGCGGTGCTGGCCACGCTGCCGGAGCAGGCGCTCGATCCCGGCGTCGCCGTGGTGGTCGCGGGGGAGGCGTGCCCGCCGGACGTCATGGCGCGGTGGGCGCGTGACCGGCGCATGTTCAACTCGTACGGGCCGACCGAGACCACCGTGGACGCCACGCTGTGGCGCTGCGACCCCGACGCCGGCCAGGTGCTGATCGGCTCGCCCGTGCTGAACACGCGGGTCTACGTGCTGGACGAGTACCTGACGCCCGTGCCGGTCGGGGCCGTCGGGGAGATCTACGTCGCCGGGGCCGGGTTGGCGCGCGGCTACCTCGGCCGTCCTGGGCTGAGCGCCGAGCGGTTCGTGGCCGACCCGTTCGCCGCCGACGGCGGCAGGCTCTACCGCACCGGCGACCTCGCCCGCTGGACGCCGCACGGCGAGCTGGCCTTCGCCGGCCGGAGCGACGACCAGGTGAAGATCCGCGGCTTCCGGATCGAGCCGGGCGAGATCGAGAACGTGCTCCGTACGCACCCGGCGGTCGCGCAGGCCGCGGTCGTCCCGCGCGAGGACGAGCCGGGCGACAGGCGCCTGGCCGCCTACGTCGTCCTGACCGGCGGCGCGGACGACGCCATCCCTTCGATCCTCGAACACGCCGCGGAACGCCTCCCCGGCTACATGGTCCCCGCGGCCGTGGTGGCGCTGGAGGCGCTGCCGCTGACGGTCAACGGCAAGCTCGACCGCGAGGCGCTGCCCCGTCCCGGCCACGCGGGCCCGGCGGCCGGGCCGGGCGACCGCCGGCCGCAGGACGCCAGGGAGGAGATCCTGTGCGCCGTGTTCGCCCAGGTGCTCGGCCTCGACAGCGTCGGCGTGGACGACGACTTCTTCGCCCTCGGCGGCCACTCGCTGCTGGCGGTGCGGCTGGCCAGCCGGATCCGCGCGGTGCTCGGGGCCGACCTGGACATCCGGGTGCTCTTCGAGGCGCCGACCGTGGCCGGGCTGGCCGCCCGGCTGGCCTCAGACGGCACCGTCCAGACGCCGCTGACGCCGATGGAACGCCCGGAACGGGTGCCGCTGTCGTTCGCGCAGCAGCGGTTGTGGTTCATCAGCCAGCTTGAGGGGCCGAGCGGCACCTACAACGACCCGATCGTGCTGCGCCTGACCGGCGACGTCGACCGGGATGCCCTCTGCCGCGCCCTGTGCGACGTGATCGAGCGGCACGAGGTGCTGCGGACCGTCTTCCCCGTCGCCGACGGCGAGCCCTACCAGCGGGTCCTGACCCCGGACGAGCTGGCATGGGAGCCGGTCAGGGAGACGCCGGCCGATCTCGACGCCGCGGTGGCGGAGGCGGCGGGTTACGCCTTCGACCTGTCGTCGGAGGTGCCGATCCGGGCCTGGCTGTTCGCGGCCGGGCCGGGCGAGCTGGTGCTGGTGGTGGTGATCCATCACATCGCGGGCGACGGCTGGTCGATCGGGCCGCTGGCCCGGGACGTGTCGGTGGCGTACGCGGCGCGGCGCGGCGGCCGGGCTCCGGTGTGGGAGCCGCTGCCGGTGCAGTACGCCGACTACACCCTGTGGCAGCGTGAGCTTTTGGGCGACGAGAACGATCCGGACAGCCTGATCGCCACGCAGATGGCCTACTGGCGGGACACCCTTTCCGGTGCGCCGGAGGAGCTGGCGCTGCCGTTCGACCGGCCGCGCCCGGCGGTGGCCTCGCACCGGGGGCACAGTGTGCCGGTGCGCATCCCGGCCGAGGTGCACGCGCGGCTGGCCGAGGTGGCCAGGGCCGAGGGCGTCACCATGTTCATGGTGCTGCAGGCCGCGCTGGCGGTGCTGCTGTCGCGGCTGGGTGCCGGGACCGACATCCCGATCGGGTCGGCGAACGCAGGTCGTACGGACGTGGCGCTCGACGATCTGGTGGGCTGCTTCGTCAACACGCTGGTCGTACGGGCTGACCTGACCGGCGACCCGGCCTTCCGCGACCTGCTGGGCCGGGTGCGGGAGCGCAGCCTGGCGGCGCTCGCACACCAGGACGTGCCCTTCGAGCGGCTGGTGGAGGAGCTGGCCCCGGCGCGGTCGATGGCCCGGCACCCGCTCTTCCAGGTCGTGTTCACCATGCAGAACAACGCCGCGGCCGTGCTCGACCTGCCCGGCGTCAGGGCCGAGGGCAGGTCGGCGGGGACGTCGGCGGCGAAGTTCGACCTCGACGTGCTCGTGGGCGAGACGTTCGACGCCGACGGGGCTCCGGCCGGGGTGCGCGGCTCCGTGACGGTCGCGGCGGACCTGTTCGACGAGGAGTGGGCCGGGCGGATCGCGGGCTACTGGGCGCGGGTGCTGGAGCAGCTGGCCGCCGATCCTCGGGGTCGGCTGAGCGAGGTCGACCTGCTCGGGGAGGACGAGCACCGGGCCCTTTCGGAGTGGAATCGCACGGCGACCGGCGAGCCTGCGACTCCGGTGGTGGAGCTGTTCGAGGCGCAGGTCGCCGGCCGGCCGGACGCGGTCGCGGTGGTGGCTCCCGATGGTGAGGAGGTCACCTTCGCCGATCTGGACGAGCGGGCCAACCGGCTGGCGAATGTCCTGGTCGGCGAGGGGGTGGGCGCCGAGTCCGTGGTCGGGGTGTGCCTGGATCGCGGTGTCGAGCTGGTGGTGGCGTTGTTGGCGGTGTGGAAGGCGGGTGCGGCGTATGTGCCGATCGACCCCAAGCAGCCGGTGGACCGGATCGCCTACCTGCTGTCCGACAGCCGGGCCGTGCTGACCGTCACCAGCGAGGAGATCGCGGACGAGCTCCCGGCCGGGCGGGTGCGGATGCTGACGCTGGACGACACGCTCACGAAGCTGCGGCTGTCGATGGCTCCCGCTACCCGGCCCGAGCGGGTCGTGCACGGCGGCCAGACGGCCTACGTCATCTACACCTCCGGTTCGACCGGTCGGCCGAAGGGTGTGCTGGTCAGTCAGGGGGCTTTGGCGAACTATGTGGCTTCGGTGCCGGGGCGGCTCGGGATGGATGGTGGCCGGTATGCCCTGGTTCAGGGGCAGGCGACCGACTTGGGCAACACGATCGTCTTCGCCGCGCTGACCCTGGGTGGTGAGTTGCACATCATGGCGGAGGAGGCCGCTACGGACCCGGATGCTTTCGGCAGTCTGCTGGCCGAGCGCGAGATCGATTTCGTGAAGATGGTGCCGTCCCATCTGGCGGCGATGGGTCCCGGTCTCCTGCCTGCCCGCGCTTTGGTCTTGGGTGGTGAGGCGGCTGCTCCTGATTGGCTGGCGCGGTTGCTGGAGGAGGCCGGCGAGCGCGGTTGTGCGGTGTTCAACCACTACGGTCCGACGGAGACGACGATCGGTGTGGCCACCACCCGCCTGAGCAGCGGTGGCATGGCACCGGTCGGCACACCCGTGGCCAACACCGCCTTCCACGTCCTGGACGAGCATCTGTCGCCCGTCCCGCCGGGGGTTACAGGCGAGCTGTATGTCGCGGGCGCCCAGTTGGCCCGCGGCTACCTCGGCCGCCCGGGTCTGACGGCGGAGCGCTTCGTTGCGTGCCCGTCCGAGCCGGGCACCCGCATGTACCGCACCGGCGACCGCGCCCGCTGGACCACCGACGGCCAGTTGTTGTTCGCCGGCCGAGCGGACGACCAGGTCAAGATCCGTGGATTCCGCGTCGAACCAGGCGAGGTCACAGCAGTGTTGGCCGGCTGCCCCGGAGTGGAACAGGTGGCCGTGGTGCCGCACGAGACCGCGCCCGGTGAAGTCCGGCTGGTCGGCTACCTGACGGCCGGCGACGCGGAAGGCGCGGCCGCGCTGCCCGCCGTCGCCCGCAGGTTCGCGGCCGAGCGGCTGCCCGAGCACCTGGTGCCGTCCGCCTGGGTGGTGCTGGACGCGCTGCCGCTGACCGGGAACGGCAAGCTCGACCGCCGCGCCCTGCCCGCGCCTGACCTCACCCCCACGGCCGGTGCGGGACGCGGCCCGTCCGACGCGCGCGAGGAGGCGCTGTGCGCCGCGTTCGCCGAGGTCCTGGGGGTCGAGGGCGTCGGAGTGGACGACGACTTCTTCGACCTCGGCGGCCACTCGCTGCTCGCCGTGCGCCTGGTCAGCCGCATCCGCGCCCAGCTCGGGGTGGACATCCAGGTCCGCACCCTGTTCGACGCCCCGACGGTGGCGAGTCTCGCGCGGCAGCTCGGCGAGGAGCGGAGCACCCGTCCCGCCCTGCGCCCCATGCGCGAGCGCTGACGGCGACGTCGCGCGCGAGCGTTCGACTGCGGCCTCGGCGCAGTTGAACGCTCGCCCCGCCCTGCCCCGGGAAGGCCCCGCCCGGCGCCGAATTCGGGCAATTGTTCAGGCAGCGGCGGGTACGCCATAGTGGAGCCCGGCATAAAGGCGCGGCCCGCGCCGGTGATTCCCGCTTTCACCGCCGTTCTCTCTTCTTCGACGTGCTGAATTCTGTTTCAGTGGCTTTCCGTCCGCCCCCGAAAATGTCATCGGACGACGTGAGAAAAAAGGGGTCTTGATGATTCCGTTGTCATTCGCACACGGGTCGGCGACCAGGCCGGCCCGAATGCCCCTCGGGGTGGAGAACGCCTATCCCATGTCCGCGCTGCAACTCGGCATCGTCTACCACGCGCTGTCCGGCGGGGGCGAGACGCTCTACCTCAACGCCTGCAGTCTGCGCCTGCGCGGTGCCCGGCTCGACCTGGAGCTGTTCGACCGGGCCGTCCAGGACGTGGTGAACCGGCACGCCGTGCTGCGCACCTCGTTCGACCTGAGCAGCTTCGGCGAGGCGACGCAGCTCGTGCACGCGGTGGCGACGGTGCGGCGCGAGGTCCACGACCTGTGCGGCGTCCCCGAGGAGGAGCGGGAGCGGCATCTGCGGGCCGCGCTCGGCGTCGAGCGGCGCCGCCCGTTCGACCTCGCGCAGGCGCCCCTCCTGCGCAGCGTGCTGCACCGCTGGGCGGAGGACGATTTCCACTGGACCGTCGTCTACCACCAGGCGATCCTCGACAGGCAGAGCCTGACGCTCGTGCTCGGCGAGGTCCTGCGCCGATACGCGGACCTGCTCGCCGACCCGGCGGCCGTGCTCCCCGCCCCGCCCGCTGAGGCGTTCCCCGAGTTCGTCGCGGCGGAGCAGGCGGCCGTCGGCGCGGAGCACGGCGAGCGCTGGCGGGACCACCTTCTCGGCTACACGCTGACGCCCCTGCCGGCCGCGTCCGGGGCGGCGGTGGCGACCGGCGTCTGCGGCGCGACCGCGTACCGGTCGATCGAGTCGCCGGTGCCGGACGACCTCGCCGGCGCGCTGCGTGCGCTGAGCGGCGCGGCGGGCGTGCCGATCGAGGACGTGCTGCTCACGGCGCACCTGAAGGTGATCAGCCTGCTGACCGGCGCCGGCGACGTCGCCACCGGAGTGACCATGCGCCCGCCCGCGCCAGGCCCCTCGGCCGGTCTCTTCCTGAACGTGCTGCCGCTCCGGGTGGACGTGTCGGGCGGGCGGTGGCGGGACCTGGTGCGGCGCGTGTACGGCCGGGCCAAGGCGATGCTCCCGTACAGCCGTTATCCGCTGGCCAGGATCGCCGCTGACCTGGGCGGCGCCGAGATGTTCGACTCCATGTTCGAATACAGCGACGTGGGGCTCCCCGACGCCTGGCCCGGCCAGGACGGCGTCTCGATCACCCACCGCGTCGAGCCGAACAACTTCACCCTTTCGACCCGGTTCATCCGCGACTCCCGCTCGGGCCGCCTGACGCTGGCCCTCGACTACCGTTCCGGCAAGCTGGACGACGCGCAGGCGCTGACGATCCGCGACTACTACCTCGCCACGCTGACCGCGATGGCCGGGCCGGACGGGCCGCACGACACGTTCTCCCCGCTGAGCGCCGCGGAGAGACGGCGCATGCTGGTGGACTGGAACGGGCCCGTGCGCGACTACCCGCGCGAGGAGTGCGTGCAGCAGCTCATCGAACGGCAGGCGGCCAAAACCCCCGACGCGCTCGCGGTGCTCAGCGACGCGGCCGAACTCACCTACGCCGAGCTCAACGCCAGGGCGAACCGGCTGGCCAGAGAGCTGCGCGAGCTCGGGGCAGGACCCGAGACCGTGGTCGGCGTGCACGCCGAGCGGGACGCGGACATGATCGTCACCCTGCTCGGCGTGCTCAAGTCCGGCGCCGCCTACCTGCCGCTGGACCCCGGCTACCCGGCGGAACGGCTCCGCTTCCTGCTCGACGACGCCCAGGCCCAGCTCGTCGTCACCAAGGCGCACCTCGCCTCCCGGCTCCCCGAGGGGAACTGGCAGGTCTTCTGCACCGACACGCGGGCCGCGGACATCCAGCGCCATCCCGCGCACGACCTCGGCCCGCTGGCCACTCCTGCCAACCTGGCCTACGTCATCTACACCTCCGGCTCGACCGGCCGGCCCAAAGGCGTCCAGGTGCCGCACTCCGGCCTGGCCAACTACCTGCACTGGTGCGTCGAGGGATACGCGAGCCGGGGCCGCGGCGGGGCGCCGGTGTTCTCCTCCTTCGCCTTCGACATGATCGTGCCCAACATCTACACCCCGCTGATCATGGGCGAACGGGTCTGCATGCTGCCGGAGAAGCTGCCGGTGCACGACCTCGGGGCCCGCCTGGAGCGGCTGGCGCCGTTCACCTTCATCAAGCTGACCCCCGGGCACCTGGACCTGCTCTCCGAGACCCTCGGCAGGACCGCGGCCAGGAACCTGGCCGGCACCCTCGTCGTCGGCGCGGACGCCTTCCCCAGCCGCAACCTCGCCCACTGGCGGCGGCTGGACCCCGGCACGGTCGTGCTCAACGAGTACGGCCCGACGGAGGCGTCGGTGGGCAACGCCGTCTTCCACACGCAGGGCCCCGTCGAGCGCGACCTGCTCCCCATCGGGCGGGCCATCCCGAACACCACCATGTACGTGCTGGACGCGGCGCTGAACCCCGCCCCGGTGGGCGTCGCGGGCGAGCTCTACATCGGCGGCGCCTGCGTGGTGCGCGGCTACGCCGGCCGGCCCGCGCTGACGGCGAGCCGCTTCGTGCCCGACCCCTACCTCGGCGACGTCGCCCGCATGTACCGCACCGGCGACCTGGGCCGATGGCTGCCGGACGGCAACCTCGAATTCCTCGGCCGGGTTGACGACCAGGTCAAGCTGAACGGCTATCGGGTCGAGCTGGGCGAGGTCGAGTCCGTGCTGGCCGGGCACCCGGCCGTGGCCAGGTCCGTGGCCGCCATCCTCGGCGAGGGCTCCCGGCGCCGGCTGGTCGGCTACTACGTGCCCCGCGCGGAGGTGACCGAGGAGGAGCTCATGACCTACCTCGCCGAGCGGGTGCCCGCCTACCTGATGCCGTCGGCACTGCACGCCATCGACGCCGTGCCGCTCAACGCGAACGGCAAGGTCGACCGCAAGGCCCTGCCCGACCCCAGGGAACCACGCGGACCGGCGGCGGACGCGTTCATCTCCCCCCGCACCCCCATCGAGTCGGCGCTGGCCGTCATCTGGGAGGACCTGCTCGGCGTGGAGCCGATAGGCGTACGCGACAACTTCGCCGACCTGGGCGGCGACTCCATCCTGGCCACCAGGATGGCCTTCAGGATCAGCGCGGACCTCGACCTCGACGTGGCGGTGGCCGACATCCAGCACGGCCGCGACCTGGCCGAGCTGGCCGAGCGCCTGGCCTCACCGGCGGCGAGCCGGCGAACAGGCCAGGGGTCGTCGTCATGAGGGACAGCGTGACGAGGCGGCCAGGCCGCACGCTGCGGATCGCCGGCGACCGGCTGCTGGCCGCCATCCGCGACCTCGGCGCCATCGGCGCCACCGCCGACGGCGGCGTCACCAGGCTCGCCTTCACCGACGAGGACCTGCGCGGGCGCAAGCTCGTGCACGACCTCATGGTCGGGGCCGGGCTCCAGACCCGGATCGACAGCGCGGCCAACATCATCGGATACCGGCCGGGACAGCGCCAGGACCTGCCCGTTCTCATGCTCGGCTCGCACATCGACACGGTGCCGAACGGCGGCGCCCTGGACGGCGCGTACGGCGTCCTCGCGGCCGTCGAGGTCGCTCGCGCGCTCGACGAGCACGGCACCCTCCTGTCGCACCCGCTGGCCGTGGTGGCGTTCAACAACGAGGAGGGCGCGTTCGGCACCAGGGGGATGTGGGGCGCGCACGCGATGGTGGGCGCCCTCGACGAAACCGACCTGGCCGCTGCCGACGACCGCGGCAGGCCGGTCGCCGACCTGCTCACCGAGATGGGCGGCGACCCCGGCCGGCTCGACCAGGCCGTCTGGGCCGCGGACGAGGTGGCCGCCTACTTCGAACTGCACATCGAGCAGGGGCCGGTGCTGGAGAGCAGGAACGTCCGCATCGGGGTGGTCGAGGCCATCACCGGCCGCTCCACCCTCGACGTCACCGTACGCGGAAAGGCCTCCCACGCCGGGACCACGCCGATGGAGCTTCGCCAGGACGCGCTCGTGGCGGCGGCCCAGGTGATCCTCGCGGTGCGCGACCTGGCCGGCCGCAACGGGCCCGTGCGGGTGGCCACCGTCGGCTCGCTCTCGCTGGCCCCCAACGCGTGGAACGTCGTGCCCGGGATCGTCACGATGCAGGTGGACCTGCGCGACGTGTCCGAGTCCGCCATGCGGCAGGCCGCCGCGCGGCTGCGAGGCGAGATCCTGGAGATCGCCATGAGGACCGGCACCGCCATCGACGTGGCCGGCCAGAACAGCGTGCCGGCCGTCTCCTGCGACCTCGGCCTGCGCGACGTCATCGCGGCCGCGAGCGAGAGCCTGAACCTGAGCCACCTCACCCTGCCCAGCGGCGCCGGCCACGACGCGCAGGTCATCGGACGCATCGCACCCATCGGCATGATCTTCGTGCCCAGCAGGGGCGGCATCAGCCACGCACCCGAGGAGCACAGCGCAGGGGACGACCTGATCGCGGGCGCGAACGTGCTGCTGCAGTCGGTCCTCGGCTACGACGAGAGATACGCGAACTGACGCTTGGAGACGAACATGGCAGGCAGAGCATCATCTCAGGGCAGGTCCATCGCCGTCTTCTGCGGCGCCCGCGCGGGCGCCCACGCACGGTATCTCCAGGTGGCCGGCCAGTTCGGCGAGGCCCTGGCGCGCCGCGGCGCGGGACTGGTCTACGGCGCCTGCGGGCTCGGCGTCATGGGCGCGGTCGCCGGCGCCGTCACCGCCGCCGGCGGATCCGTGACCGGCGTGATCCCGCACCACCTGTACGAACGGGAGCAGCCGGACCTCGCCGGCGGCGACATCTACGTGGTCAGGTCCATGCACGAGCGCAAAGCCCTCATGTACCGCCTGTCCAGCGGGTTCGCGGTCCTGCCCGGCGGGCTCGGCACGCTGGACGAGCTGATGGAGGTGGCCACCTGGAACCAGCTGCGCCTCCATGAGAAACCCGTCGTGCTGATCAATCAAGGCGGCTTCTTCGACCCGCTGATCGCCATGCTCGACCACGTGGTGGCCGAGGGCTTCCTCACGCACGAGGAACGCGCGGCCATCCGCGCCACGGGCGACCTCGACGACGCCTTGGACTGGCTCGGCCTGCGGGACCCCAAGGACACACCGGACGCGCCCCTCGCGCCCGGCACGCCCGCTGTGTCTGAGACGCCCGCCGCGGCCGTCATGACGGCCGCCGGCGGCGACTGAGCCTCCCCTGGCCTCCCTGTCCTCCCCGACCTCCCGGGCTCCCCGGGCCTTTCGCAGGCGTTCAACCGCGGCTCCGGCGCAGTTGAACGCCTCGGGCGGGCGGGAGGAATGCGCGGCATTGTTCATCCGCCGAGGCGTAGGCCATAGTGGGCCGTGGCGAAAACGGCACTGCTCGGGCCGGTGATGCGCACTTTCGCCACCCCGCCCGTTTTTCCGCGCCGATTCGCCGACTCACAGATTCACCGATCTACCGATTCACTGATCCGCTGAATTTCGTTTCGGCGGCATTTCCGCCCGCCCCGAGAACGTCACTGGGCAACGTGAGCAAAAGGGGTCTTGATGATTCCGTTGTCATTCGCACAGCGCCGGTTGTGGTTCATCGAGCGCCTTGAGGGCCCGAGCGCGACCTACAACATCCCGGTGGCGCTGCGGCTGACGGGCCGGGTGGACAAGCAGGCGCTGGCCGCCGCGCTGCGCGACGTCCTGGAACGGCACGAGGTGCTGCGCACGGTGATCGGCGTGGCCGACGGCGAGCCGTACCAGCGCATCCTCGGCATGGACGACCTCGACTGGGACCTCACCCTCGTCGAGCTGCCCCCGTCCGCCGACCTGGCCGGACCGGCCGGAGAGGTGCTGGAGCACGCCTTCGACCTGGGCGCCGAGGTGCCGATCAGGGCCTGGCTGTTCTCGGCGGGCGAGGACGATCACGTGCTGGCCGTGGTGCTGCACCACATCGCGGGCGACGGCTGGTCGAAGGGCCCGCTGGCCCGCGACGTCTCCGTGGCCTACGCCGCCCGGTGCGCGGGGCGGGCGCCGGACTGGGAGCCGCTGCCCGTCCAGTACGCCGACTACACGCTCTGGCAGCGTGAGCTGCTCGGCGACGAGAACGACCCGGGCAGTGTCATGGCGCGCCAGCTTGCCTACTGGCGGGAGACGCTGGCCGGCGCGCCGGAGGGGCTGGCGCTGCCGTTCGACCGGTCGCGCCCGCCGGTCGCCACGCACCAGGGGCACAGTGCCCCGTTCGAGCTGCCGCCTGACACGCACGCGCGGCTGGCGGAGGTGGCGCGCGGCGCGGGCGTCACCACGTACATGGTGATGCAGGCGGCACTCGCGGTGCTGCTGTCGCGGCTGGGCGCCGGCACCGACATCCCGATCGGCCAGGTGGTGGCCGGGCGCACCGACGTCGCGCTGGAGGACCTGGTCGGCTTCTTCGTCAACACGCTCGTCCTGCGCACCGACGTGTCCGGCGACCCCGCCTTCCGCGAGGTGCTCGCGCGGGTGCGGGAGACGGACCTGTCGGCCTTCTCCCACCAGGACCTGCCGTTCGAGAAGCTGGTCGAGGAGCTGACGCCGAACCGCTCGCTGGCCCGTCACCCGCTGTTCCAGGTACTGCTCACCGTGCAGAACGTGGCGCAGGCGGCCGTCGACCTGCCGGGCGTGCGCGCCGGCGGCGTCGCCGAGGCTCCGAGCGCCAGTGGCGGTGGCGGCGACGGCAGTGGTGGCGGCGGTGGCGGCGCGGTGTCGCGGTTCGACGTCGAGGTCAGCGCCGGCGAGCTGTTCGACGCCGACGGCGCGCCGGCCGGGCTGCGCGGCTCGGTGATCGTGGCCGCCGACGTGTTCACGGCGGAGTCGGCCGCGCTGCTCGCCGAGCGGCTGCGGCGCGTGATCGAGACGGTCGTCGCCGAGCCGGAGACCCGGCTGAGCGAGACGGTCGTGCTCAGCCAGGACGAGCGCCGCAAGCTGCTCGTCGACTGGAACGCCACGGACGGGGAGATCCCGCCCGCGACGGTGCCGGAGCTGTTCGCGGCCCAGGCGGCGCGCACCCCCGGCGCGGCCGCGGTCGTGCACGAGGGCGAGACGACGACGTACGCCGAGCTCGACGCGCGGGCCGACCGGCTCGCCCACCACTTCGCAGCCCTCGGCGTCGGCCCGGAATCCGTCGTTGGGCTCTGCCTGCCGCGCGGCGCCGGCATCGTGACCGCGATCCTCGCCGTGTGGAAGGCGGGCGCCGCCTACGTGCCGCTCGACCCCGCCCACCCCGCCGACCGGCTGGCCTTCGCCGTCGCCGACAGCGGCGTGCGCGTGCTGGTCAGCGACGGGGCGGAGGTGGCCGATCGGCTCGGCGCCGCCCACGTCGTACGCCTCGACGATCCGCGCCTGGACGCCCGCCCCGCCACCGAACTCCCGCAGCGGACCCTGCCCGGCGAGCTGGCGTACGTCATCTACACCTCAGGCTCGACCGGGCGGCCCAAGGGCGTGGCGGTCGAGCACGCGTCCCTCGCGAACCTCGTCTCGGTGTTCGGGCCGCTGATGGACGTCGGCCCGGGCGTGCCGGTGCTGCAGTTCGCGTCGTTCACGTTCGACGCGTCGGTGCTGGACGTGGCGGTGACCCTGGCCCGCGGCGGCACGCTGGTCGTGGCCGGCGCGGCGGAACGTGCGGAGCCGGCCCTGCTGCGCGCGCTCGTCGAGACGGCCGGGGTGCGCTCGGCCAGCGTCGTGCCCTCGCTGCTCGCGGTCCTGGAGACGGGCGACCTGGCCGGCGTCGAGTCGATGGTCGTAGGCTCCGAGCACATGCCGCCCGGCCTGGCGCGGACCTGGGCGCGGGAGCGCCGGCTCGTCCACGCGTACGGGCCGACCGAGGCCACCGTGATCACCGCGGCCGGCCGGGTGGACCCCGACGGGAACGGCGTGCTGCCGTTCGGCGGGCCGCTGGCCAACACCCGCATGTTCGTGCTGGACGACTACCTGGAGCCGGTGGCTCCCGGCGTGGCGGGCGAGCTCTACATCGCCGGCGCGCAGGTCGCCCGCGGCTACGTGGGCCGCTCGGCGCTGACCGCGGAGCGGTTCGTGGCCTCGCCGTTCGCGACCGGCGAGCGGCTCTACCGCACCGGTGACCTGGTGCGGTGGACCGGGGACGGGGAGCTGGTGTTCGCCGGGCGCGCCGACGAGCAGGTCAAGGTGCGCGGCTTCCGGATCGAGCCGGGCGAGGTGCAGGCCGCCGTCGCCGCCCACCCGGCGGTGGCGCGGGCGGCGGTGGTCGCCCGCGAGGACACGCCCGGCGAGACCCGCCTGGTCGCCTACGTGGTGCCCGCCGCCGGCGAGCCCTGCCTGCCCGAGGACGTGCGCGGCTTCACGGCCGGGCGGCTGCCCGAGTACATGGTCCCGTCGGCCGTGGTCGTCCTGGACGACCTGCCGCTGACCCCGAACGGCAAGCTCGACCGCAAGGCGCTGCCCGCCCCCGAGTACGCCACCGGCGCCGGCCGCCGCCCCGCGAACGCCCGCGAGGAGCTCGTCTGCGCCGCGTTCGCCGAGGTGCTCGGCCTCGACAGCGTCGGCGTGGACGACGACTTCTTCACCCTCGGCGGCCACTCCCTGCTGGCCATCCGCCTGGTCGAACGGCTGCGCGAGCGGGGCGTCGAGGTGTCGGTGCGGGCGCTGTTCCAGTCACCGACCCCGGCCGGGATCGCCTGGTCGTCGGGCGCTGCGCCGGTCGCGGTGCCGGACAACCTCATCCCACCCGGCGCGACCGAGATCACCCCGGACATGCTGCCCCTGGTGGATCTGACAACCGACGAGATCGACCGGATCACGGCCACCGTCGAGGGCGGCGCGGCCAACGTCGCCGACGTCTACCCGCTGGCCCCGCTCCAGGAAGGGCTGCTCTTCCACCACCTGCTCGCCGGCGGGGGCGACGACGCGTACGCGCTGCCGACGGTCGCCGAATTCGACACCCGGGACCGGCTCGACGCCTTCCTCGACGCGTTGCAGCGCGTGGTGGACCGCCACGACATCCTCAGAACCGGGATCGTCTGGGACGGGCTACGCGAACCCGTACAGGTCGTGTGGCGGCGCGCCGCCCTTCCCGTCGAGCAGGTGACTCTCGACCCGGCCGGCCCGGACCCGGTGGCCGAGCTGGTGGCGGCCGGCGGGCCGTCGATGGACCTGGGCCGCGCGCCGCTGATCAGGGTGCACACGGCCGCCGCGCCCGGCACCGGCAAGTGGCTGGCGCTGCTCCGCATCCACCATATGGTGCAGGACCACACGGCCAAGGAGGTCCTGCTCGACGAGGTCCGCGCCTTCCTGACCGGGCACGGCGACACCCTGCCCGAGCCGCTCCCGTTCCGCACCTTCGTCGCCCAGGCCCGGGGCGGCGACGACGAGGACGGGCACGCGCGCTACTTCGCCGCGCTGCTCGGCGACGTCACCGAGCCGACCGCGCCCTACGGGGTGACCGACGCCCGCGGCGACGGCGCCGGCGTCGTACGGGCGGAGCTCGGCCTGGCCCCCGACCTGACCGCCCGGCTGCGCGCCGCCGCGCTCCGCATGGGCGTCAGCCCGGCCCCCGTCATGCACGTGGCCTGGGCCAGGGCACTCGCCGCCGTCAGCGGCCGCACCGACGTCGTCTTCGGCACCGTGCTGTTCGGCCGGATGAACGCCGGCGTGGGCTCCGACCGCGTGCCCGGCCCCTTCATGAACACCCTTCCGGTACGGGTGCGCACCGGCGAGCCCGGCGTCCTGGCCGCCGTGTCGGCCATGCGCGACCAGCTCGGCGAGCTGCTGGAGCACGAGCACGCCTCCCTGTCCGTCGCCCAGCGGGCCGGCGGCGTCGCCGGCGACACGCCCCTGTTCACCTCGTTCTTCAACTACCGGCGCGACCCCGGCTCCGCCGGCGACCCGTCCGCGCACCGCATCGAGGGCATCCGCACCGTCTACACGCACGACCGCACCAACTACCCGCTGGCCGTGGCCGTCAACGACGACGGCGACACGCTGACGCTGACCGTGGACGCCGTCGCCCCCATCGACCCCGGCGCGGTGACGCGGCTGGTCCGCACGGCCACGGCCAACCTGGTGTCCGCCCTGGAGACGGCGTTGGACGGCGGGGCCGAGCCGGCGCTGGGCGATGTGGACGTGCTTGATGTGGGTGAGTGGCGGCGGGTGGTGGAGGAGTGGAACGACACCGCTGTTGATCTTGGTGGGTTGTCGGTGGTGGAGTTGTTCGAGGCGCAGGATCCGGGTGCGGTGGCGGTTTCTGTGGGTGGTGTGGAGGTTTCGTATGGGGAGGTGGAGGAGCGGGCGAATCGGTTGGCGCATGTGCTGATCGGTGAGGGGGTGGGGCCGGAGTCGGTGGTGGGGGTGTGTCTGGATCGCGGAGTGGATCTGGTCGTGACGCTGCTCGCGGTGTGGAAGGCGGGTGCGGCGTTTGTGCCGGTTGATCCAGGTCAGCCGGTGGAGCGGGTGGCGTTCGTGCTGGCGGATTGTGGTGCGGCGTTGACGGTGACCAGTGGTGAGGTCGCGGATGAGCTGCCGGCCGGTCGTGGGCGAATGTTGGTGGTGGATGACGTCCTGATGGGGTTGCGGCTGGCTGGGGTGCCGGCCATGCGGCCCGCCCGCGAGTTGCGTGGTGATCAGGTCGCCTACGTGATCTACACCTCCGGGTCCACGGGCCGGCCGAAGGGTGTGGCGGTCACGCAGGCGGGCTTGGCGAACTACGTGAAGTGGGCCTCAGGCGCTTATGGGGTGGGTGATGGCGCACCGTTGCATTCGTCGGTGGCGTTCGACTTGTCGGTGACGAGTTTGTGGGTGCCGTTGGTGTCGGGCGCCGCGGTGATGGTCAGCGCTCAGGGCGGCGTCGAAGGGCTGTCGGAGGTGCTGTCGCCGGGGTTGGGCCTAGTCAAGGTCGTCCCCGCGCATCTAAGTCTGCTGGCCGAGACGGTGCCGGTGGATGTGGCGCGGACCTGGGTGGTGGGCGGAGAAGCCCTGTCAGGCGCTGTAGTGCGGTCGTGGCTGGAGCGGTCTCCGGGGTCGGTGATCGTGAACGAGTACGGCCCCACGGAGACGGTTGTCGGGTGCTGTGTCTACGAGGCCGGGGTTGACGTTGGAGAGTCGGTGCCGATCGGGCGGCCGATCGCCAACTGCCGGTTGTTCGTGCTGGATGAGTGGTTGCGTCCGGTGCCTGCGGGTGTGGCGGGTGAGTTGTATATCGCGGGTGCTCAGGTGGCGCGCGGTTATGTGGGACGTGCGGGTCTGACGGCGGAGCGGTTCGTGGCCTGCCCGTTCGAGCCCGGCGCCCGCATGTACCGCAGCGGCGACCTCGCCCGCTGGAACGCCGATGGAAACCTGGAGTACCTCGGCCGGACCGACGAACAGGTGAAGATCCGCGGTTACCGGGTCGAGCCGGGCGAGGTGGCGGCGGTGCTGTCGGCGCATCCGCTGGTGGCCCAGGTGGCGGTGATCGCCCGCGAGGACGTTCCCGGTGACGTCCGGCTGGTGGCGTACGCGGTGGGCGCGGAAGGACTGCCGGACGTCCTGCGCGGCTACGCGGCAGAACGGCTGCCGGAGTACATGGTGCCGGCGGCGGTGGTGGCGCTGGAGGCGCTGCCGCTGACGGCGAACGGCAAGCTCGACCGCAAGGCCCTGCCCGCTCCCGAGCACGGTGCGGGCGGCGGGCGGGCCCCGGCGACGGTGCGGGAGGAACTGCTGTGCCGGGCGTTCGCGGAGGTGCTCGGCCTGGAGAGCGTCGGGGTGGACGACGACTTCTTCGCGCTCGGAGGCCACTCGTTGCTGGCGGTGCGGCTGGTCAGCCGGGTGCGAGCGCTGGTGGGGGTGGAGCTGGCGCTGTCGGAGCTGTTCGAGGCCCCGACCGTGGCCGCGCTGGCCGCTCGGCTGGATGCGGCCGGCTCGGCCCGCGTTCCGCTCACCCCCGCAGTACGGCCGGAGCGGGTGCCGCTGTCGTACGCGCAGCGGCGGTTGTGGTTCATCAGGGAGCTTGAGGGGCCGAGCGCCACCTACAACATCCCGATCGTGCTCCGGCTGCACGGCGACGTGGACGCCGAGGCGCTGGGTGCGGCGTTGCGGGACGTGGTCGAGCGGCACGAGGTGCTGCGGACGATCTTCCCGATCGCCGACGGCGAGCCCTACCAGCGCATTCTCGGGACCGACGAGCTGGCGTGGGAACTGGGCCGGGGAACGGTCGAGGACCTGGACGAGGCGGTGGGACACGCCTTCGACCTGTCGTCCGAGGTGCCGATCCGAGCCTGGCTGTTGTCAGGGGCGGAGGACGAGCGGGTGCTGGTGGTGGTGATCCACCACATCGCCAGTGACGGTTGGTCGCGGGCGCCGCTGGCTCGCGACGTTTCGGTGGCTTATGCGGCGCGATGTGCCGGGCGGGCTCCTGAGTGGGACGCTCTGCCGGTCCAGTACGCCGACTACGCGCTCTGGCAGCGGGAACTTCTCGGCGACGAGAGCGACCCCGGCAGCGTGATCTCCCAGCAGGTCGCGTACTGGCGCGAAACTTTGGCCGGCGCGCCGGAAGAGCTGGAACTGCCGGTCGACCGGCCGCGTCCGGCGGTGACCTCCTATCGCGGGCACACGGTGCCGATCGAGGTGCCGGCCGACGTGCACGCCCGCCTGACCCAGGTGGCCAGGGACGAGGGCGTGACCACGTTCATGGTCGTCCAGGCCGCACTGGCCGTCCTGCTGTCCCGGCTCGGTGCCGGCACCGACATCCCGATCGGAACGGCCAACGCCGGACGCACCGACGAAGCCCTAGACAGCCTGGTCGGCTTCTTCATCAACACCCTTGTCCTGCGCACCGACCTGTCCGGCAACCCGGCCTTCCGCGACCTGCTGGGCCGGGTGCGCGAGCGTAGCCTGGCCGCGTTCGCGCACCAGGACGTGCCGTTCGAGCGGCTGGTCGAGGAGCTGGCCCCGGCCAGGTCGATGGCCCGGCACCCGCTGTTCCAGGTGATGCTGACCCTGGAGAACACCGGCGAGGCCCGGCTCGACCTGCCCGGCGTGCGGGCCGGGCGGATGGCGGCCGGCGCTCCGGTGGCCAAGTTCGACCTGGAGGTGCTGCTCGGTGAGGCGTTCGACGCCCAGGGCGGGCCCGCGGGCGTGCGGGGGTCGCTGGTGGCCTCCGCCGACCTCTTCGACCGGGCCTCGGCCGAGCGGCTGAGCGAACGCCTGACGCGCGTGCTCGCCCTGCTGGTCGCTGAGCCGCGCACCCGCCTGAGCGCCGTGGACGTCGTCGACGCCGGGGAACGCCGGCAGGTGCTGGAGACGTGGAACGACACGGTGGGCCAGGCGGCCGGCTCGTCCCTGGTGGAGCTCTTCGAGGCGCAGGCCAGGCGCACGCCCGGCGCCCTGGCGGTCGTCGGGGACGGCGTCGAGCTCTCGTACGCCGAGCTGGACGAACGGGCGAACCGGCTGGCCCGCTCCCTGGTGGCGCGGGGTGTGCGGGCGGAGTCCGTGGTGGGCGTCTGCCTGGACCGGGGCGCGGCCTGGGTGGTCGCGGTGCTCGGCGTGCTCAAGGCCGGCGGCGCGTTCCTGCCGGTGGACCCGGCGTACCCGGCCGAGCGGATCGCGTACGCGCTGGCGGACGCGGGAGCGGCGCACGTCGTGACCTCCCGCGAGCTGACGGATCGGCTGCAGGACGGGCCGGCGCGGGTGGTCGTGGACGACTCGGCCGTGGTCGCGGAGCTGGCCGGCCTGCCGGGCGGCCCGCTGGACGAGGCCGAGCGGGGCCGGCTCGGGCCGGGCTCCGCGGCGTACGTCATCTACACCTCGGGCTCGACCGGGCGGCCCAAGGGCGTGGTGGTCACCCACGGCGGCGCGGTGAACCTGCTCGCGGCCGGCGGCTGGGAGAGCGGGCCGGGCGACCGGGTGCTGCAGTTCGCGTCGCCCGGGTTCGACGCGGCCTGCTGGGAACTGCTGGCGGCGCTCTGGTCGGGCGGCTGCCTGGTGGTGGCCGACGCCGCGAACCTGCTGCCGGGGGCCGGGCTGGCCGATGTGGTTCGCCGGTTCGGGGTGTCGCACCTGCTGGTGCCGCCCTCACTCCTGGGCGTGATGGGCACGGCGGAGCTGGCCGGAGTGCGCACGCTGGTGGCCGGCGGCGAGGCCCTGGGCGCCGACCTCGTGGCGCGCTGGGGCGAGGGGCGGCGGCTGGTCAACGCGTACGGGCCGACCGAGGTCACGGTGTGCGCGACGCTGACCGACGACCTGGCCCCCGGGCACGCGGTGACGATCGGCGGGCCGCGGCTCAACGTGCGCGCCTACGTGCTGGACGAGTGGCTGTCGCCGGTGCCGCCCGGCGTGCCGGGCGAGCTCTACCTGGCCGGGCCGCAGGTGGCGCGCGGCTACGCCGGACGCCCGGGACTGACCGGGGAACGGTTCGTGGCCGACCGGTTCGGCCCGGCCGGCGGCCGGATGTACCGGACCGGCGACCGGGTGCGCTGGGACGAGGCGGGCCGCCTGGTGTTCGCCGGCCGCTCCGACGACCAGGTGAAGATCCGCGGCTTCCGCATCGAGCCGGGCGAGGTGCGGGCGGTGCTGGCCGCCCATCCGCTGGTGGCGCAGGCGGCGGTCGTGGTCCGCGAGGACGTTCCGGGAGACCGGCGGCTGGTCGGCTACGTCGTCCCGAGGGAGGCGGGCACGGACCCGGCCGAGCCGGTACGGGCCATGGCGGCCGAGCGGCTGCCCGCATACATGGTGCCGGCCGCGATCGTGACCCTGTCCGCGCTGCCCGTGACCACCAGCGGCAAGCTGGACCGCGCGGCGCTGCCCGCGCCCGAGTACGGTGCCGCCAGGGGACGAGGGCCGGCCGACGCCCGCGAGGAGCTGCTGTGCGGCGTGTTCGCGCAGGTGCTCGGGCTGCCGCAGGTGGCGGCCGACGACGACTTCTTCGCCCTCGGCGGGCATTCGCTGCTGGCGGTGCGGCTGGTCAGCCGGGTCCGGTCGGTGCTGGGCGTGGAGCTGCCGTTGCGGGCCCTGTTCGAGGCGCCGACGGTGGCCGCGCTGGCGGCCCGGCTCGACGACGCCGGCACCGCTCGCCTGCCGCTCACCCCCGGGCGGCGTCCCGAACGGGTGCCGCTGTCGTTCGCGCAGCGCCGGCTGTGGTTCCTCAACCGGCTCGAAGGCCCGAGCGCCACCTACAACGTGCCGATCGTGCTGCGGCTCGGCGGCGACGTGGACCTCGACGCGCTGGGCGCGGCGCTGCGCGACGTGATCGAGCGGCACGAGGTGCTGCGCACGGTCTTCCCCGTCGCGGACGGCGAGCCGTACCAGCGGGTCCTGACCCCGGACGAGCTGACCTGGGAGCCGGTCAGGGGAACGATCGAGGACCTGGACGCCGCGGTCGGGCACGCCTTCGACCTGGGCTCCGAGGTGCCGATCCGAGCCTGGCTGCTCGACGCCGGCGGGGACGAGCACGTGCTGGTGGTCGTCGTGCACCACATCGCCGGTGACGGCTGGTCCATGGCTCCGCTGGCCGGGGACGCCTCCGTGGCGTACGCGGCGCGCCGGGAAGGGCGGGCACCCGAGTGGGACGCGCTGCCCGTTCAGTACGCCGACTATGCGCTCTGGCAGCGGGAGCTTTTGGGCGACGAGGACGATCCGGACAGCCTCATCGCCACTCAGATGGCCTACTGGCGGGACACCCTGGCTGGTGCGCCGGAGGAGCTTGGGTTGCCGTTCGACCGGCCGCGTCCGGCGCTGGCCTCGCATCGGGGGCACAGTGTGCCGCTGGCGGTCCCGGCTGAGATGCACGCGCGGCTGGTGGAGGTGGCGCGGGCCGAGGGCGTGACCGTGTTCATGGTGTTGCAGGCGGCCTTGGCGGTGTTGCTGTCGCGGCTCGGTGCGGGGACGGACATTCCGATCGGGTCGGCGAACGCCGGTCGTACGGACGTGGCGCTCGATGATCTGGTGGGGTGTTTCGTCAACACACTGGTCGTACGGGCTGACCTGACCGGCGATCCGGCGTTCCGCGAGCTGCTCGGGCGGGTGCGGGAGCGCAGTCTGGCGGCGTTCGCGCATCAGGACGTGCCGTTCGAGCGCTTGGTGGAGGAGCTGGCCCCGTCGCGGTCGATGGCGCGGCACCCACTCTTCCAGGTGGTGCTGACCAAGCAGGACACCATCGAAGCGGTGCTGGACCTGCCCGGCGTGCGGACGGGACCGGCTCCGGCGGCGGGGAGCGGGCGTACCGCGGCCAAGTTCGACCTCGACGTGATGGTGAGCGAGGCGTTCGACGCCGACGGGGCTCCGGCCGGGGTGCGGGGGTCGGTGACGGTGGCGGCGGATCTGTTCGATCCGGTGTGGGCCGAGCGGATCATGCGTTACTGGGTGCGGGTGCTGGACATGGTGAGCGGAGATCCCGGCACCCGGGTGAGCGGCGTCGACCTGCTGGGGCCGGACGAGCACCGGGCCCTTTCGGAGTGGAACCGTACGGCGGCCGACGGGCTTGCGACGCCGGCGGTGGAGCTGTTCGAGGCGCAGGTCGCGCGCAGGCCCGGGGCAGTCGCGGTGGTGGCTCCTGACGGTGAGGGGGTCACGTACGCCGAGCTGGATGAGCGGGCCAATCGGCTGGCGAATGTCCTGGTCGGTGAGGGGGTGGGGGCCGAGTCGGTGGTGGGGGTGTGCCTGGATCGGGGCGTCGAGCTGGTGGTGGCGTTGCTGGCGGTGTGGAAGGCCGGTGGCGCTTATGTGCCGATCGATCCGCGTCAGCCGGTGGAGCGGATCGCGTACCTGCTCGCTGACAGTCGTGCGGTGCTGACCGTCACCAGTGAGGAGATCGCGGACGAGCTGCCGGCGGGTCATGCCCGGATGCTGGTGCTGGACGACACCTTCACCGCGTTGCGCCTGTCGATGGCTTCTCCGGCCCGGCCCGAGCGGGTCGTGCACGGCGGTCAGACGGCCTACGTCATCTACACGTCGGGTTCGACCGGGCGGCCGAAGGGTGTGCAGGTCAGTCAGGCGGCTTTGGCGAACTATGTGGCTTCTGTGCCGGAGCGGCTGGAGCTGGACGGTGGCCGGTTCGCCCTGGTGCAGGGGCAGGCGACCGACCTGGGCAACACGATCGTCTTCGCCGCGCTCACGTTGGGCGGAGAGCTGCACGTCATGGCCGAGGAGGCGGCCACCGACCCGGACGCGCTGCGGGCGTTGCTGGTCGAGCGGGAGATCGACTTCGTGAAGATGGTGCCCTCCCACCTGGCGGCGATGGGCCCTGGTCTGCTGCCTGCTCGCGCGCTGGTCCTGGGTGGTGAGGCGGCTGCTCCTGACTGGCTGGCGCGGTTGCTGGAGGAGGCCGGCGAGCGTGGTTGCGCGGTGTTCAACCACTACGGCCCGACCGAGACCACGATCGGCGTCGCCACCACCCGGTTGAGCGGTGGTGGAGTCGCGCCGGTCGGCACGCCGGTGGCCAACACCGCCTTCCACGTGCTGGACGAATACCTGGCTCCGGTGCCACCGGGTGTCACGGGCGAGCTGTACGTCGCGGGTGCGCAGGTGGCTCGCGGGTATCTGGGGCGTCCTGGGCTGACGGCCGAACGGTTCGTGGCCTGCCCGTTCGGCGGCGGACGCATGTACCGCACCGGCGACCGCGCCCGCTGGAGCGCCGGTGGCGAGTTGTTGTTCGCCGGCCGGGTGGACGACCAGGTGAAGATCCGTGGTTTCCGGGTGGAGCCGGGTGAGGTCACCGCGGCCCTGGCCGCCTGTCCGGGGGTGAGCCAGGCGGCCGTGATCGCACGGGAGGAAGCCCCCGGCGACGTCCGTCTTGTGGGCTATCTCGTGCCCGACGATTCGGAGAACGCCTCGGATCTCCCGCCGGTGGCGCGCCGGTTCGCCGCCGATCGCCTGCCCGACCATCTGGTCCCCTCGGCCTGGGTGGTGCTGGACGCGCTGCCGCTGACCGCCAACGGCAAGCTCGACCGCCACGCCCTGCCCGCCCCCGACCACGCCGCCGCGGCCGGTGCCGGTCGTGGCCCGGCGGACGCGCGGGAGGAGGCGCTGTGCGCGGCGTTCGCCGAGGTGCTGGGCGTGCCCGCGGTCGGCGTTGACGACGACTTCTTCGAGCTCGGCGGGCACTCGCTGCTCGCCGTCCGCCTGGTCAGCCGCATCCGCGCGCTGCTCGGCGTCGAGATCGAGATCCGGGCCCTGTTCGAGACCCCGACGGTGGCCGGGCTGGCCGCCGGCCTGGGCGACGTGGGGGCGGCCCGCCTTGCGCTGACGGCGGTCGAGCGGCCGGAGCGGGTGCCGCTGTCGTACGCGCAGCGGCGGTTGTGGTTCATCAGGGAGCTTGAGGGGCCGAGCGCCACCTACAACGTGCCGATCGTGTTGCGGCTGTCGGGGGAGGTGGACGCCGAGGCGCTGGGGGCGGCGTTGCGGGACGTGGTCGTACGGCATGAGGTGCTGCGGACGGTGTTCCCGGTCGCCGACGGGGAGCCGTACCAGCGGGTGTTGGCGGCTGACGAGCTGGTGTGGGAGCTGGGCCGGGCGGCGCGCGAGGACCTGGACTCCCTGGTCGGATACGCCTTCGACCTGGCCTCGGAGGCGCCGATCCGGGCCTGGTTGATCGAGGACGGGCCTGAGGAGCGGATCCTGGTGGTGGTGATCCACCACATCGCCAGTGACGGGTGGTCGCGGGCGCCGCTGGCTCGGGACGTTTCGGTGGCTTATGCGGCGCGGTGTGCCGGGCGGGCTCCTGAGTGGGACGCTCTGCCGGTCCAGTACGCGGACTACGCCTTGTGGCAGCGGGAACTGCTCGGTGACGAGGACGATCCGGACAGTCTCGTCGCCCGGCAGATGGCGTACTGGCGGGAGGCCCTGGCCGGCATCCCGGAGGAGCTGGAACTGCCCGCCGACCGGTCACGCCCGGCGGCGGCCTCGCACCAGGGGCACAGCGTGCCGATCGAGATCCCGGCCCACGTCCACGCCCGGCTGGCCGAGGTGGCGAAGGCGGAGCGGGTGACCACGTTCATGGTGGTCCAGGCGGCGTTGGCGGTGCTGCTGTCGCGGCTCGGGGCGGGCACCGACATTCCGATCGGAACGGCCAACGCGGGACGTACCGACGAGGCCCTCGACGATCTGGTGGGCTTCTTCATCAACACGCTGGTGCTGCGGACCGACCTGTCCGGCGACCCGACCTTCCAGGACGTGCTCGCCCGGGTGCGCCGGACGAGCCTCCAGGCCCTCGCCCACCAGGACGTGCCGTTCGAACGACTCGTGGAAGAACTCGCCCCGAGCCGGTCACGCGCCCGGCATCCGCTGTTCCAGGTGCAGCTCGACCTGCAGAACCTGGCGGAGGCCGTGCTGGAACTGCCCGGCGTGCGGGCGGGCGGGCTGCCGGGTGGGACGTCCGTGGCCAAGTTCGACCTGGAGGTACGGCTCGGTGAGGTCTTCGACGCGCAGGGGGCGCCTGCTGGAGTGCGTGGATCCGTGATCGGGGCGGCCGACCTGTTCGATCCGGGGTCGGTCAGCGGGATCGCGGGGCGGCTCGTTCGGGTGCTGGAACTGCTCGTCGCCGATCCGCAGGCTCGGGTCGAAGCGGTTGACGTGCTTGATGTGGGTGAGCGGCGGCGGGTGGTGGAGGAGTGGAACGACACCGCTGTTGATCTTGGTGGGTTGTCGGTGGTGGAGTTGTTTGAGGCGCAGGATCCGGGTGCGGTGGCGGTTTCTGTGGGTGGTGTGGAGGTTTCGTATGGGGAGGTGGAGGAGCGAGCGAATCGGCTGGCGCATGTCCTGATCGGTGAGGGGGTGGGGCCGGAGTCGGTGGTGGGGGTGTGCCTCGATCGCGGAGTGGATCTGGTCGTGACGCTGCTCGCGGTGTGGAAGGCGGGGGCCGGTTTTGTGCCGGTTGATCCGGGTCAGCCGGTGGAGCGGGTGGCGTTCATGCTGGCGGATTGTGGTGCGGTGTTGACGGTGACCAGTGGTGAGGTCGCGGATGAGTTGCCGGCCGGTCGTGGGCGGGTGCTGGTGGTGGATGACGTCCTGATGGGGCTGCGACTGTCGGGTGCACCGGCGGTGCGGCCCGCCCGCGAGTTGCGTGGTGATCAGGTCGCCTATGTCATCTACACCTCCGGGTCCACGGGCCGGCCGAAGGGTGTGGCGGTGACCCAGGCGGGCTTGGCGAACTACGTGAAGTGGGCTTCGGGCGCTTATGGGGTGGGTGGGGGTGTGCCGTTGCATTCGTCGGTGGCGTTCGACTTGTCGGTGACGAGTTTGTGGGTGCCGTTGGTGTCGGGTGCTGCGGTGGTGGTGAGTGCTCAGGGTGGCGTTGAGGGGTTGTCGGAGGTGTTGTCGCCGGGGTTGGGCCTGGTGAAGGTGGTTCCGGCGCATCTGAGTCTGCTGGCCGAGACAGTGCCGGTGGATGTGGCGCGGACCTGGGTGGTGGGTGGCGAGGCCCTGTCAGGTGCGGTGGTGCGTTCGTGGCTGGAGCGGTCTCCCGGGTCGGTGATCGTTAACGAGTACGGCCCCACGGAGACGGTTGTCGGGTGCTGTGTCTACGAGGCGGGGGTTGACGTTGGAGAGTCGGTGCCGATTGGGCGGCCGATCGCCAACTGCCGGTTGTTCGTGCTGGATGAGTGGTTGCGTCCGGTGCCTGCGGGTGTGGCGGGTGAGTTGTATATCGCGGGTGCTCAGGTGGCGCGCGGTTATGTGGGACGTGCGGGTCTGACGGCGGAGCGTTTTGTGGCCTGCCCGTTCGAGGTGGGTGAGCGGATGTATCGCTCTGGGGACCGGGTGCGGTGGTCGGCTGACGGCCAGTTGATGTTCCTCGGGCGAGTGGACGATCAGGTGAAGATCCGTGGATACCGGGTCGAGCCGGGCGAGGTGGCGGCGGTGCTGTCGGCGCATCCGCTGGTGGCCCAGGTGGCGGTGATCGCCCGCGAGGACGTTCCCGGTGACGCTCGGCTGGTCGCTTACGTGGTTCCGGCTGGGGATGGGGCCGAGGAGGCGGTGCTGGGGTATGCGGCGGGGCGGTTGCCGGAGTACATGGTGCCGGCGGCGGTGGTGGCGCTGGAGGCGCTGCCGCTGACGGCGAACGGCAAGCTCGACCGCAAGGCGCTGCCCGCTCCCCAGTACGCGGCCGGATCGGGGCGTGGCCCGGCCGATGCTCGCGAGGAGGCGTTGTGCGCGGCCTTCGCCGAAGTGCTCGGCCTCGACAGCGTCGGCGTGGACGACGACTTCTTCGCCCTCGGAGGCCACTCGTTGCTGGCGGTGCGGCTGGTCAGCCGGGTCAGGGCGTTGGTGGGGGTGGAGCTGGCGCTGTCGGAGCTGTTCGAGGCCCCGACGGTGGCCGCGCTGGCCGCTCGGCTGGATGCGGCCGGCACCGCCCGCCTCCCGCTCACCCCCGTACCACGGCCGGAGCGAGTGCCCCTGTCCTATGCCCAGCGGCGGTTGTGGTTCATCGGCCAGCTCGACGGCCCCAGCGCCACCTACAACATCCCGATCGTGCTCCGGCTGCACGGCGACGTGGACGCCGAGGCGCTGGGTGCGGCGTTGCGGGACGTGGTCGAGCGGCACGAGGTGCTGCGGACGGTGTACCCGGTCGCCGACGGCGAGCCCTACCAGCGCATTCTCGGGACCGACGAGCTGGCGTGGGAACTGGGCCGGGCGGTCCGCGAGGACCTGGACTCCCTGGTCGGATACGCCTTCGATCTTGCCTCGGAGGCGCCGATCCGGGCTTGGCTGATCGAGGACGGGCCTGAGGAGCGGATCCTGGTGGTGGTGATCCACCACATCGCCAGTGACGGCTGGTCACGGGCACCTCTGGCTCGGGACGTTTCGGTGGCGTACGCGGCGCGCCGCGAAGGGCGCGCTCCGGAGTGGGACGCGCTCCCGGTCCAGTACGCCGACTACGCGCTCTGGCAGCGGGAACTCCTCGGCGACGAGAGCGACCCAAGCAGCGTGATCTCCCAGCAGGTCGCATACTGGCGCGAAACCCTGGCCGGCGCACCGGAAGAGCTGGAACTGCCGGCCGACCGCCCCCGCCCGCTCCTGGCCTCGCACCGGGGCCACGGCGTCCCGGTCGAGATCCCCGCCCACCTGCACGCCCGCCTGACCCAGGTGGCCAGGGACGAGGGCGTGACCACGTTCATGGTCGTCCAGGCCGCACTGGCCGTCCTGCTGTCCCGGCTCGGTGCCGGCACCGACATCCCGATCGGAACGGCCAACGCCGGACGCACCGACGAAGCCCTCGACGACCTGGTCGGCTTCTTCATCAACACCCTCGTGCTCCGCACCGACCTGTCCGGCGACCCGACCTTCCAGGACCTGCTCGCCCGCGTACGCCGGACGAGCCTCCAGGCCCTCGCCCACCAGGACGTGCCGTTCGAACGACTCGTGGAAGAGCTCGCCCCGGCCCGGTCCCGCGCCCGGCACCCCCTCGTCCAGGTGATGCTGACGCTGCAGAACACCGCAGAAGCCACCCTGGAACTGCCCGGCACCCGCACCGGCGAGCTGTCCGCCGGCGCGCCCGCCGCGAAGTTCGACCTGGACCTGCGCCTCGTCGAGACCTTCGGCTCCGAGGGCGAGCCCGTGGGCGTGCGCGGAACGCTCATCGGGGCCGCCGACCTGTTCGAGCCGGCCTCGGTCGCCCGCCTGGCGGCTCGCCTGATCGGCCTGCTGGACCTGCTCCTCGCCGACACCCGGGCCCGGCTCGCATCGGTCGACCTGCTCGAACCGGACGAACGCCACCGCCTGCTCACCGAGTGGAACACCGCCCCGGCCCCGGCGGAACCCGCCACGCTGCCGGAACTGTTCGAGGCGCAGGCCGCCCGCACCCCGGACGCGGTCGCCCTCGTGTCCGGCGGCGTCACGGTGACGTACGCGGAGCTCGACACGCGCGCCAACCGGCTGGCCAGGCGGCTGATCCGGCAGGGCGCCGGGCCGGAGTCGGTGATCGGCATCTGCCTGGAGCGCGGGATCGACCTGGTCGTGGCCGCGCTCGGCGTGCTCAAGGCCGGGGCCGCGTACCTGCCGGTGGACCCGGCGTACCCGGCCGAGCGGATCGCGTACTCGCTGGCCGACGCCGGGGCCGCGTACGTCATCAGCGCCGACGCCCTCGGCGACCGGCTCCCTGACGACGTGCCGCGCCTGCCCGTGACCGACCCCGCCGACCCCGCCGACTCCGGCGCGCCCGTCGCCACGGAACGACGGACGCTCGCCCCTGACCATCCCGCGTACGTCATCTACACCTCAGGCTCGACCGGCCGCCCCAAGGGGGTGACGGTCACCCACGCCAACGTCACCGGCCTGTTCGCGCAGACCCGCCCGCTGTTCGGCTTCGGGCCCGGCGACGTGTGGAGCTGGTTCCACTCGGCCGCGTTCGACTTCTCGGTGTGGGAGCTGTGGGGCGCGCTCCTGCACGGCGGGCGCGTCGTGACGGTGCCGTACGCGGTGTCGCGGTCGCCGGAGAAGTTCCTCGCCCTCCTCGAACGCGAACGCGTCACCGTGCTGAGTCAGACGCCGTCGGCGTTCTACCAGCTCATGGCCGTCGAGGAACGCCGTCCGGAAGCGGTCGCCGCGCTGCGTGCGGTGGTGTTCGGCGGCGAGGCGCTGGACCCGGGCCGGCTGACCGGCTGGTGGGAACGCCACGGCACCGCCGATGGTCTGCGCCTGGTGAACATGTACGGCATCACCGAGACCACCGTCCACGTCACCTGCCACGAGCTCAGCCCGGACGACGGTGGTCGGGGCAGCGTGGTCGGCCGCGGCCTCCCCGGGCTGAGCGTGTACGTCCTGGACGAACGGCTGCGCCCGGTGCCCCCGGGCACTGTCGGCGAGGCGTACGTGGCCGGCGGCCAGCTCGCCCGCGGCTACCTCGGACAGCCGGCGCTGACCGCGGGCCGGTTCGTGGCCTGCCCGTTCGGGAGGCCCGGCACGCGCATGTACCGGACCGGCGACCGCGCCCGCTGGACCGCCGACGGCCACCTCGTCTTCCTCGGCCGCGCCGACGACCAGGTGCAGCTCCGCGGCTTCCGCATCGAACCCGACGAGGTACGGGCCGTGGTGGCCAGTTGCCCGCAGGTCGGGCAGGCGGCGGTGATCGCCCGCGAGGACACACCGGGCGATCTCCGCCTGGTGGCCTACGTCACGAGCGCTACTCCCAGCGGCGCACCCACCGGGGGCGCGACCGCCGGAGACGCGTTGCCGGACACCGTCAGGCGGTTTGTGGCCGAGCGGTTGCCGGCGCACATGGTGCCCGCCGCGGTGGTCGTACTCGATGCGCTGCCGCTGACCGTCAACGGCAAGCTCGACCGCCGTGCGCTCCCCGCTCCCCAATACATGTCCGGCGCGGGGCGGGCGCCGGCCGACGCTCGGGAAGAGCGGTTGTGCGAGGCGTTCGCCCAGGTCCTCGGGCTGGAGAGGGTCGGCGTTGACGACGACTTCTTCGCGCTCGGCGGACACTCGCTGCTCGCCGTGCGGCTGATGAGCCGGATCAGGACCGTGCTGGGTGTGGAAGCCGACCTCGCGGCGCTGTTCGACGCCCCCACCCCGGCCGGCCTCGCCCGCCGCCTCCCCGACGAGACCGACAGGACGGACGAGAAGGGCACGACCTTCGGGACCGGCCCGAACGGCGGGATCGACAGGACCGGAGCAGACAGCGGGGCCGACAGGACCGGAGCAGACGGAGGGACCGGCACGAACGACGGCGGGCAGGTGGGTCGGCGGCCCCGGCCGGCGTTGCGGCCCATGAGCGCGGGGGAGGAGTCCTGATGATCCCGTTGTCGTTCGCGCAGCGCCGCCTGTGGTTCATCGGCCAGTTGGAGGGTCCGAGCGCCACCTACAACATCCCGATCATCCGCCCCCTGCCGGGCCGGACCGACCACGCCGCGCTCGAAGCCGCCCTCCTCGACGTGATCGGCCGGCACGAGGCCCTGCGCACGGTGGTCACGACCGTGGACGGCGAGCCGTACCAGCGGGTGATCCCGTCCGCCGAGCTGACCTGGACGCTGCCGGCCGTGGACGTGGCCGAGGCGGACCTGGACGACGCGCTGGCCGCGGCCTCCGCCCACATCTTCGACCTGGCCCGCGAGATCCCGATCCGCGCCTGGCTCTTCCGCTGCGGCGAGAACCGGCACGTGCTCGCCGTGGTGCTGCACCACATCGCCGGCGACGCCTGGTCGATGGGCCCGCTGACCAGGGACGTCTCGGTGGCCTACGCCGCCCGGTCGGCGGGCCGGGCGCCGGAGTGGCAGCCGCTGCCGGTCCAGTACGCCGACTACACGATGTGGCAGCGCGAACTGCTCGGCGACGAGACGGACCCGGACAGCGTCATGTCCCACCAGCTCGCCTACTGGCGCGAGACCCTGGCCGGCGCGCCGGTGGAACTGACGCTGCCCTTCGACCGCCCCCGCCCTCCGGTGGCGTCCTACCAGGGCATCAGCGAACGCCTGGAGCTCCCCGCCGACGTCCACCGGCGGCTGGTCCAGGTGGCCAGGGCCGAGGGCGTGACCGTGTTCATGCTGCTGCAGGCCGCGCTGGCCGTCCTGCTGTCCCGGCTCGGCGCGGGCACCGACCTGCCGATCGGTACGGACGTCGCGGGCCGCACCGACGAAGCCCTGGACGACCTGGTCGGCTTCTTCGTCAACACCCTGGTCCTGCGTACGGACCTGTCGGGGGACCCCACGTTCACCGAGGTCCTGACCCGGGTGCGGGCGACGGACCTGGCCGCGTTCAAACACCAGGACGTGCCGTTCGAGAAGGTCGTCGAGGAGCTGGCACCGGCGCGCTCGCTGTCCCGGCACCCGCTGTTCCAGGTGATGCTCACCGTGCAGAACGTCACCAAAACCGTCATGGACGAACCCACCACCCCGAACCCCGCCACCCAGGACGGCGGGGTGACAGGTGGATCGCCCGGGGCCCAGGGGGCTTTGGGGGCGAAGTTCGATCTGGAGGTGTCGTTCGGTGAGCTGTTCGACGCCGCCGGCGCGCCCGCCGGGATGCGTGGTGTCGTCACCGCCGCCGCCGACGTCTTCGACCGCGGCGGCGTCGCCGCGCTCGCCGCCCGGCTGGCCCGGGTGCTGCACCAGGTGAGCGCCGACCCCGGTGTCCGGACGAGCGCGGTGGACGTGCTCGACCCCGTCGAACGGCGCCGCGTCCTCACGGAGTGGAACAAGGTCGCCTCGGCCGCCGTCCCCGTCCCCGACGACATGCGCCCCCTGGCCACCCGCGCGTACGTGCTGGACGAGCACCTCACCCCCACCCCGATCGGCGTGACCGGCGACCTGTACGTGGCCGCGTCCGGGCAGCGGCCGGAACGATTCGTGGCGAACCCGTTCACCTCCGACGGAACCGTCCTCTACGTCACAGGCCACCGTGCCCGCTGGACGCCGGCCGGCGAGCTCGTCATCGTCTCCCGTACCGGCGACAAGCCAGCCCCCGACCGCCGGCTCGTCGCGTACGTGGTGCCGGCGCCCGGAGCCGTCGTCGACGCGGCCGAGCTGAAGGAGTTCGTCCGCCGGCACCTGCCCGAGTCGATGGTTCCGGCCGCGCTGGTGACCCTCGACGAGCTGCCGCTGACCCCGAACGGCAAGATAGACACCAAGAGCCTGCCGATGCCGGACCTCACCGCACTCGCCGCCACCGGACGCGGCCCCGCCGACCCGCGCGAGGAGCTGGTGTGCGCCGCGTTCGCCGACGTCCTCGGCCTGGCGAGCGTCGGCGCCGAGGATGACTTCTTCGCGCTCGGCGGCCACTCGCTGCTGGCCATCCGCCTGGCGGAACGGCTGCGCGCCCAGGGCATCGACGTCCCCGTACGCGCCCTCTTCGAGACCCCGACCCCCGCGGGCCTGGCCGCCACGACGGGCGCGGAACGGACCGCGGTGCCGCCCAACCTCATCCCGCCCGGCGCCACCGCGATCACCCCGGACATGCTGCCCCTGGTGGACCTGACCACCGACGAGATCGACCGGATCACGGCGACCGTCGAAGGCGGCGCGGCCGACATTGCCGACGTCTACCCGCTCGCGCCCCTCCAGGAGGGCCTGCTCTTCCACCACCTGCTGGCGGAGGACGGCGGCAGGGACGCGTACGTGATGCCGACGGTGCTGGAGTTCGACTCCCGCGACCGGCTCGACGCCTTCCTCGACGCGTTGCAGCGCGTGGTGGACCGGCACGACATCTACCGCACCTCCATCGTCTGGGCCGGGCTGCGCGAACCGGTGCAGGTCGTCCGGCGGCACGCCACCGTCCCGGTCGAACGGGTGACCTTGCCGGACGGGCCGGGCGACCCGGCCGAACGGCTCGTGGCGCAGGCCGGGCAGAGCATGGACCTCACCCGCGCCCCCATGATCACCGTGCACACCGCCCCCACACCAGAGGGCCGATGGCTGGCGCTGGCCAGGGTGCATCACATGGTGCAGGACCACATGGCGCTGGAAGTGCTGCTCGCCGAGATCCTCGCGTTCCTGTCCGGACGTGGTGACGAGCTGCCCGAGCCCCGGCCGTTCCGCGACTTCGTGGCACGGTCGCGCGACGCCGCGGACCGCGCGGCCCACGAACGCCACTTCGCCGGCCTGCTCGGCGACGTCACCGAGCCGACCGCGCCGTTCGGGCTGGTGGACGCGCGGGGCGACGGGAGCGACGTGGTACGCCGGGTCGTGGCGTTCCCCGACAAGGCACAGCGGCGGCTGCGCGCGGTCGCCAGGCGGCTCGGGGTCAGCACCGCGACGCTCCTGCACGTGGCCTGGGCCCGGGTGGTGGCCGCGGTGTCGGGCCGCGACGACGTCGTCTTCGGCACCGTCCTGTTCGGCCGCATGCACGCCGGCACCGGCGCCGGCCAGGTTCCCGGCCCGTACATCAACACTCTGCCGGTACGGGTGCGCACGCACGAGCTGACCGTGCTCGCGGCCGTGTCGGAACTGCGCGGGCAGCTCGCCCGGCTGATGGAGCACGAGCATGCGCCTCTCGCGCTCGCCCAGCAGGCCAGCGGCGTTTCCGCGGACACCCCGCTGTTCACGTCATTCCTCAACTACCGCCACAACACCGCCCGCGGTGAAACCGGCAGGGGCGGCGACACCGGGAACAGCGGTGGCGGGGGAGGGCTCGACGGCATTCGGTTGCTGCTTGCTCGCGAGCGCACCAACTACCCGCTCGGCGTCGCGGTCGAGGACGACGGAGACGGGCTCGCGCTGACCGTGGACGCGGTGGCGCCCATCGACCCGGAGGCCGTCGGAAGGCTGCTCCGCACCGCCACGGAGAACCTCGCCGCCGCCCTGGAGGACGCTCTGAACGGCGGCCCCGACGTGCCGCTCGGGGCCATCAACGCCCTCGGCGAGGACGACCTCCACCGAATCCTGCACGAATGGAACGCCACCGCCCCCGACACGGCCACCGATACCGTCGCCGGCACGCCCGGCACCCCCGGCACACCTGGCGTGGTCGGCACGTCCGGCACGCCCGGCTTTGTCGGCACCCCCGGCACCCCTGGCACGGCCGACGTCTCCGGCACGACCCTGCCGGAGTTGGTGGCGGCGCAGGCGGTCAGGACACCTACCCGGATCGCGGTCGTCTCCGACGGCATGGAGCTGACTTACGCCGAGCTGGACGCGCACGCAGACAGGCTCGCCCATGTGCTGCGTGAGCGGGGCGCCGGTCCGGAGTCGGTGGTCGCGGTCGCGATGGAACGGGACGCCGAACTGGTCGTGGCCCTGCTGGCGGTGCTGAAGTCCGGGGCCGCGTACCTGCCGGTGGACGTCGAGTACCCGGCCGAGCGGATCACCGCCATGCTGCGCGACGCCGCACCGATTCTCGTCCTGACCTCCCCCACGACCGCCCCCACCCTGCCCCCGTCGCCCGTCCCGACCCTCGTCGCAGGCGACCCACCCTCCACGCAGCGGCCCCACCTCACCGAGCCCGCCACTGCCATTCCTGCCCCTGCGACCGGTGGGCCGTTGCCGGAGCATCCGGCGTACGTCATCTACACCTCGGGCTCCACCGGCCGGCCCAAGGGGGTCGTGATCTCGCATCGGGCCCTGGTCAACCACCTGCGCGCCGCCGCCGAGCGGGTGCCGCTCGGCGTGGACGATCGGATGGTGGCGGTGACGACGGTGTCGTTCGACATCGCGGCGCTGGAGTTGTTCCTGCCGCTGGTGAGCGGGGCACGGGTGGTGCTGGCGGCCAGGGAGACCGTACGGGAACCGGGCGCTCTGCTGGAGCTGGTCAGGGAACGTGGCGCGACGGTCATGCAGGCGGTGCCGTCCCTGTGGCGGGCGCTGCTCGACGCCGGCGAGTGGCCGTGTGACGTGCGGATGCTCGTTGGCGGTGAGGCGCTGCCCGGCGAGCTGGCCGCGCGCATCACCGGCATGAAGGCATGGGCCGCGAACCTGTACGGGCCCACCGAGGCGACGGTCTGGGCGACGTCCGCCCGGGTGATGGACGGGCCGGTGACGATCGGGCGGCCGTTCGCCCACACGCGCGCCTATGTACTGGACCGACAGCTGCGCCCCGTCGCCGCCGGGGTCGCGGGGGAGCTCTACCTGGCGGGCGCCCAGCTCGCCCGCGGCTACCTGCGCCGGCCAGGTCTGACCGCGGAGCGGTTCGTGGCCGCCCCGTTCGGCCCGGACGGCGACCGCATGTACCGGACGGGCGACCTGGCACGATGGCGGCCCGACGGCACGCTCGAATGTCTGGGCCGGACCGACGACCAGGTCAAGGTGCGCGGGTTCCGGATCGAGCTGGGCGAGATCGAGGCCGTGCTCGAACGGCACGAGCTGGTGGCGCGCGCGTCGGTGGCCGTACGCGACGACGCGGCCGGCGGCCCATACCTGGTCGGGTACGTCGTCCCGGCCCCCGGCGGGCAGCCGGACGGCCTGGAGCTGCGTGAGCACGTCGCTCGCGAGCTGCCCGCGTACATGGTGCCGTCGATCATTATGGTCCTCGACACGCTGCCGCTGACCGCCAACGGGAAGGTGGACCGCAAGGCGCTGCCCGCCCCCGGCCGCACGGCCGGCTTGCGCCGCCGGGCCCCCGCCACGCCGCGCGAGGAACTGCTCTGCGGGATCTTCGCCCACGTGCTGGGGCTGCCCGAGGTGGGGGTGGACGACGACTTCTTCGCCCTCGGCGGGCACTCGCTGCTCGCGGTGCGGCTGATCAGCCGGGTGCGGACGGTGCTCGGGGTCGAGGTGCCGCTGCGGCTGCTGTTCCAGGAGCCGACGGTGGCGGGGCTGGCGAGTCGGCTCGGCAACGCAGGTGCGGCCCGGCGCGGCGTACGGGCGGCGGAACAGCGGCCGGAACGGGTGCCGCTGTCGTTCGCGCAGCGGCGGGTGTGGTTCCTCGGGCAGTTGGAGGGGCCGAGTCCCACGTACAACATTCCCGCCGTGCTGCGGCTCGGCGGCGAGGTCGATGGCGTGGCGCTGGGAGCGGCGTTGCGGGACGTGATCGCGCGGCATGAGGTGTTGCGGACGGTCTTTCCCGAGGTGGAGGGGGAGCCGTACCAGCGGGTGGTGCCGATGGCGGAGCTGGAATGGGAGCTGGCGGCGGTCGAGGTGGCGCCCGAGGAGCTGGACGCGGCGGTCGGTGCGGCTGTGGGGTACGCGTTCGATCTGTCGGCCGAGGTGCCGGTGCGGGCGTGGTTGTTCTCGGTGGGGGCGGATGAGCACGTGCTGGTGGTGGTCGTGCATCACATCGCCGGTGACGGGTGGTCGATGGGGCCGCTGGGGCGGGATGTCTCGGCGGCGTACGCGGCCCGTTGCGAGGGGCGCGCTCCTGGGTGGGAGCCGTTGCCGGTGCAGTACGCGGACTACGCGTTGTGGCAGCGCGAGCTGCTGGGGGACGAGCGGGACCCGGAGAGCGTGTTGTCCGGGCAGCTGGCCTACTGGCGGGAGGCGTTGGCGGGGGCGCCGGAGGAGCTGGCGTTGCCGGTGGACCGGCCGCGCCCGGCAGTGGCGTCCTACCGGGGGCACAGTGCGCCGGTCGAGGTCGCGGCCGGGGTGCACGCGCGGCTGGTGGAGCTGGCGCGGGCCGAGGGCGTGACCACGTTCATGGTGATTCAGGCCGCGCTGGCGGTGCTGCTGTCGAGGCTCGGCGCCGGCACAGACCTGCCGATCGGTGCCGCCCACGCGGGACGTGACGACGAGGCGTTGGAGGAACTGGTCGGGTTCTTCGTGAACACCCTGGTCCTGCGCACCGATCTGTCGGGGAACCCGACGTTCCGCGAGCTGCTGAGCCGGGTGCGGGAAACCGGGCTGGCGGCCTTCGAGCAGCACGGCGTGCCGTTCGAGCGGCTGGTCGAGGAGCTGGCGCCGGCGCGGTCGATGGCCCGGCACCCGCTGTTCCAGGTGATGCTGACGGTGCAGAACACCGGCACGGCGGCCCTGGACCTGCCCGGAGTGTCGGCCGCCGGGCAGCCCGTGGCGGCGGCCGCCAAGTTCGATCTGGAACTGGGGCTGGCTGAGGCCGTGGACGCCTCCGGGGCGCCGGCCGGCGTGCGTGGGTCGTTGGTGGCGGCGGCGGACCTGTTCGAGCGGGAGTCGGTGGAGGCGCTGGCGGATCGGCTGGTTCGGGTGCTGGAGACGGTCACCGGAGATCCGGAGCTGCCGTTGAGCGGGGTGGATGTGCTCGATGAGGCTGGGCGGCGGCTGGTGGTGGAGGAGTGGAACGACACGGGTGCGGAGGTGCCGGCGGGGTCGTTGGCAGGGTTGTTCGAGGCGCAGGTCTTTCGGTCGCCCGATGCGGTGGCGGTGGTGGGGGAGGGGGTGGAGGTGTCGTTCGCCGAGCTGGACGCGCGGGCGAATCGGGTGGCTCGGTTGTTGGTGGGGCGTGGTGTCGGGGTGGAGTCGGTGGTGGGGGTCTGCCTGGAGCGTGGGGTTGATCTGGTCGTCGCGTTGCTGGGGGTGTTGAAGGCGGGGGCTGCTTATCTGCCGGTGGATCCGGATTATCCGGATGAACGGAAGGCGTACCTGGTGGAGCAGGCCGGGGCGGGATGTGTGATCACTTCGTCGGCTGGGGGGTTGCGTGGGGAGGTCGTGCTGGATCCGGCGGAGCTGATGGCTCTGTCTGGTCAGAGGTTGACCGCTGAGGAGCGTGGCGGTGTGCTGACGGGCGCGAATGCGGCTTATGTGATGTTCACGTCGGGTTCGACGGGGCGGCCGAAGGGGGTGGTGGTGCCGCATGCGGGTGTGGTGAATCGGCTGGTCTGGATGCAGGAGCGGTTGGGGTTGTCGCCGGGTGAGCGGGTGTTGCAGAAGACGTCGTTCGGTTTTGACGTGTCGGTGTGGGAGTTCTTCTGGCCGTTGCTGTGGGGCGGGGTGCTGGTGTTGGCGCGGCCGGGTGGGCATCGGGATGCCGCCTATCTGGCGGAGTTGATTCGCCGTGAGCGGGTGGATGTGGCGCATTTTGTGCCGTCGATGCTGGAGGTTTTCCTGGCTGAGCCGGCCGCTGCCGACTGTGATGGCTTGCGGTGGGTGGTGTGTTCAGGGGAGGCGTTGCCGGCGCACCTGGCGCGGCGCTTCGCCGAGGTGCTGGGTGGGGTTGGGCTGGAGAACTACTACGGGCCCACCGAGGCGTCGATCGATGTGACCGCTTTCCGATGTGAGGCGGATTGGGAGGGTTTGTCCGTCCCGGTTGGGCGGCCGGTGGCGAACACTCGGGCGTATGTGCTGGATGAGTTCCTGTCGCCGGTGCCGCCTGGCGTGGTGGGCGAGCTGTATGTGGCGGGCGTTCAGCTGGCTCGTGGCTATGCCGGGCGTGCGGGGCTGAGTGCCGAGCGGTTCGTGGCGTGTCCGTTCGAGGTGGGCGAGCGGATGTATCGGACCGGAGACCGGGTCAGTTGGTCGGTTGAGGGTGAGTTGTTGTTCGCCGGTCGGGCCGATGATCAGGTGAAGATCCGGGGCTTCCGGGTGGAGCCTGGTGAGGTCACTGCGGTGCTGGCCGCTTGTCCTGGGGTGGGGCAGGTGGCGGTGGTGGCGCGGGAGGACCTGCCCGGGGAGGTGCGGCTGGTCGCCTACGTGGTTCCGGCCGGTGAGCGGGCGGGGATCGAGGAAGCGGTGCGGCGGTTCGCCGGTGAGCGGGTGCCGGAGTACATGGTGCCGTCCGCCGTGGTCGTACTGGAGCAGTTGCCGGTGACGGTGAACGGCAAGCTCGACCGCAAAGCCCTCCCCGTCCCTCAGCACGTCACCACCCCCAGCCGCGAACCGTCCACCCGCGAAGAGCAGGTCCTGTGTGAGGCGTTCGCGCGCGTCCTCCGCCTGGAGAGCGTCGGGGTGGATGACGACTTCTTCCGGCTCGGCGGGCACTCGCTGCTGGCGGTGCGGCTGGTCAGTCAGATCCGGGCGGCGCTCGGTGTGGAGGTGCCGTTGAAGGTCCTGCTGGAGACCCCGACGGTTGCGGGACTTGCACGACAGCTTGGTGATCTCAAGTCGGCGAGGCCGGCGTTGCGGCCCATGCGTACTCAGAACATGCGTACTCAGAAGGAGTCCTGATGATTCCGTTGTCGTTCGCGCAGCGCCGGTTGTGGTTCGTCACCCGGTCGGAAGGGCCGAGCGCCACGTACAACATGCCAGTCGTGCTGTCGCTGTCAGGCGAGGTGGACGTCGCGGCGCTGAGCGCGGCGTTGCGGGACGTGATCGGGCGGCACGAGGTGCTGCGGACGGTCTTCCCCGACGTGGAGGGGGAGCCCTACCAGCACATCGTGCCGGTCGAGGAGCTGGCGTGGGAGCTGACCGTGGTCGAGGTCGCCTCGGCCGACCTGCCCGCGAAGGTGTCCGAGGCGGCGGCTTACGCCTTCGACCTGGCGGCTGAGGCGCCGATCAAGGCGTGGCTGTTCGAGGCGGGGGCGGGCGAGCGGGTGCTGGTGGTCGTCGTCCATCACATCGCGAGTGACGGCTGGTCGATGGGGCCGCTGGCGCGGGACGTGTCGGTCGCGTACGCGGCGCGGTGCGACGGGCGGGCGCCTGAGTGGGAGCCGCTGCCCGTCCAGTACGCCGACTACACCCTCTGGCAGCGGGAACTGCTCGGCGACGAGAACGACCAGGACAGCCTCGTCTCCACCCAGCTGGCGTACTGGCGGGAGACCCTGGCCGGCCTGCCGGAGGAGCTCGAACTGCCCTACGACCGGCCGCGTCCGGCGGTGGCCTCGCACCGGGGGCACACGGTGCCGATCGAGGTGCCGGCCGAGGTGCACGCCCGGGTGGCGGAGCTGGCGCGGGTCGAGGGCGCGACCACGTTCATGGTGTTGCAGGCCGCGCTGGTCGTGCTGCTGTCGCGGCTGGGCGCGGGCACCGACGTCCCCGTCGGCACGACGGTGGCCGGTCGTACCGACGTCGCGCTCGACGACCTGGTCGGGTTCTTCGTCAACAACGTGGTGCTGCGTACGGATCTGTCCGGCGACCCCACCTTTACGCAGGTGCTCTCCCGCGTCCGGCAGACCGGGTGGAGCGCGTTCGCGCACCAGGAACTGCCGTTCGACCGCCTGGTGGAGGAGCTGGCACCGGCGCGGTCGATGGCGCGGCATCCGCTGTTCCAGGTGATGTTCAAGGTCCAGTCGACCACGAACACCGAGGCGGAGTTGGAACTGCCGGGGGTTCGGGCGGGCGGGCCGTCCGGCGCGGTGTCTGCGGAGGTGACCGCCGGGATGTCGGCGGCGAAGTTCGACCTGGACTTCACGCTGGGCGAGGTGTTCGGTGCCGGGGACGTGCCTGCGGGGCTGCGTGGGTCGGTGGTGGCGGCGGCCGACGTGTTTGATCGCGGGTCGGTGGAGGTGCTGGTCGGTCGGTTGGTACGGGTTCTGGACGCGGTTACCGCTGACCCCGGGACTCGGCTTAGTGGGGTTGAGGTGATGGGTGAGGGTGAGTGGCGTCAGGTGGTGGAGGGGTGGAATGACACGGGTGTGGGGGTGTCGGCGGGGTCGTTGGTGGAGTTGTTTGAGGGGCAGGTGGTGCGGTCGCCGGGTGCGGTGGCGGTGGTGGGGGCGGATGG
>NZ_JBEZFZ010000049.1:0-43798 GCF_040649735.1 Nonomuraea sp. NPDC048892
AATTATTTCTCCTTTTTTTATTTTTTTTTTTTCCCTCTAAAAAACCCACCCCCCCACCCCCCCCCCCGCCCGCCCCCCGCGGCGCCCCCGGGGCCCCCCCCCCCGCGCCCCTGGACGGAGACGTGACCTACCCACGGCCGGATCGGGTATTCCGAATGCCCCTTCGAGCTGCAGAAAAGAACGAGCGGGGGCCGAAAGGCCCCCGCTCGCCGTGGTACGGGATCAGACGCGCGCGACGCCGTCGGCCACGGCCTGGGCGGACACGGCGGCGATCACGGCGGGCGCCACGCGCTCGTCGAACGGGCTCGGGATGATGTACGTCGGCGAGACGTCGTCGCCCACCACGCCGGCCAGCGCGGTGGCCGCGGCCACCTTCATGTTCTCGGTGATCGTGCTGGCCCGCACGTCGAGGGCGCCGCGGAAGACGCCGGGGAAGGCCAGCACGTTGTTGATCTGGTTGGGGAAGTCGGAGCGGCCGGTGGCGACGACGGCGGCGTGCTTGGCGGCCACCTCGGGGTGCACCTCGGGGGTGGGGTTGGACAGCGCGAACACGATGGAGTCCGGCGCCATGGAGGCGATGGCGTCCTCGGACACGGTGGAGCCGGACAGCCCGAGGAACAGGTCGGCGCCGGCCAGGGCCTCCTCGGTGGAGCCGGTGTGTCCCGCCCGATTGGTGTCGCGGGCCAGCGCCTGCTTGACCGGGTTGAGGCCCTCTCTGCCGTCGTAGATCATGCCCTTGGAGTCGGCCACGGCGATGTCGCCGATGCCCGCCTCCAGCAGGATGCGGGTGACGGCGACGCCCGACGCGCCGGCGCCGGCCACGACGGCGCGCAGGTCGCCGAGCGAGCGGCCGGTCACGCGGGCCGCGTTCTGCAGCGCGGCCAGCGCCACGATGGCGGTGCCGTGCTGGTCGTCGTGGAAGACCGGGATGTCGAGCAGGCCGCGCAGCCGCTCCTCGACCTCGAAGCAGCGGGGCGCGCTGATGTCTTCGAGGTTGATGCCGCCGAACGAGGGCGCGAGCCGGACCACGGTCTCGACCAACGCGTCGACGTCGGTGCAGTCGAGGCAGATGGGGACGGCGTCGACGTTCGCGAACTCCTTGAACAGCAGCGCCTTGCCCTCCATCACGGGCATGGCGGCCGCGGGACCGATGTCGCCGAGGCCGAGCACGGCGGTGCCGTCGGAGACGACGGCGACCACCCTGGAGGCCCAGGTGTAGTCGTTGACCAGGGCGGGAGTCTCGGCGATGGCGGAGCAGACCCGGGCGACGCCGGGCGTGTAGGCGAGGGACAGGTCGTCGGCGTCGCGGACCTGGACCGTGGAGCGGATCTCGATCTTGCCTCCGCGGTGCAGCGCGAAGGCCGGGTCCTGATCGAGTGTGTCGACGGAAACAGCAGAAGCGGGCGTGGCAGCCACAGCGACCCCTGGAGTCATTGGTAGCGGGAAGTAAACCTTCGGCCGACGTGCGCGAGCGGGCTGGCTTCTGTAGCTGCCAGGAACCCCTCGCCGAGCGTCTCGTGAGGGGGTTCGGGGGTCACCCGTCTCCCCATAGTGCCACATGGTGAGATGGTGTCGGGATCGGTGCGGTGTCGGGCCTGACGCCGTTCTGTTGACGCATCGTTAAACGCCCGATGACGGACCGCAGCAAAAGCCATTTAAACTGCACAAAACGCAAGTTTCGTGGCATTTCACTTCGAGGAGGCCGTACATGGCCCTCAGTCCCCAGGGCCGCCGGGGTTACGCCGTCGGCGCGCTCGCCCTGACGGCTGCTCTCGCCCTGACCGCGTGCGGCAGCGAGTCCAGCTCCGGCTCCGGCACCACCAGTGCCAGCGCCTCCGCCGCCGGCGGCAGCGGCGCCACGCTGGTACAGCCCGGCAAGCTCACGGTCTGCACGAACATCCCGTACGAGCCGTTCCAGTTCAAGGACGCCGACGGCAAGATCGTCGGGTTCGACGTGGACATCGTCGATCTGGCCGCCAAGAAGCTCGGCGTCGAGCAGAACATCGTCGACATCGACTTCGCCGTGATCAAGAGCGGCGCGGCGATGGCGGCCGGCAAGTGCGACGTCGCCGCGGCCGGCATGACCATCACTCCCGACCGGCAGAAGAACATCGACTTCTCCGCTCCCTACTTCGACGCCACGCAGGCCCTGCTGGCCAAGAAGGGCACGGGCGCGACGTCGCTCGCGGACGTGAAGGCCAAGGGGCTCAAGCTCGGCGCCCAGGCCAGCACGACCGGCCTCGACTACGTCAAGAAGAACGGGTTCGACCCCACCGAGTACGCCGACTCCTCCAAGGAGCTGCTGGCCCTCCAGGCCGGCCAGGCCGACGTGATCGTGCAGGACCTGCCCGTGGTGCTCACCTGGCTGAAGAAGCCCGAGGTCGCCGCCAAGTTCGAGCTCATCGGCAGCCTCGACACCGGCGAGCAGTACGGCATCGGCCTGAAGAAGGGCGCCGACCCCGTCCTGCTGAAGACGATCAACGACGAGATCGCCAAGGCCAAGGCGGACGGCACCTACGAGAAGATCTACGTGAAGTGGTTCGGCAAGAAGCCCGGCGAGCTGAGCTGATCCATGGCCGACCAGCCGAAGACGGCTGAGCCTGGCCGCGCCAGGCTCAGCCCCCGGAAGAAGCAGCAGGTGCGCCGCGGCGTCCAGTACATCGTGCTGGTCCTCGCGCTCGTCGCCGTCGCCTTGTACGCCGACTGGGGCAGCCTCGCCCAGAACTTCGCCAAGATCGACGTGGCGAAGGAGGCACTGCCCGACCTGTTCACCGTCGCGCTGCGCAACACGATCATCTACACGGTGGGCGGGTTCCTCTTCGCGTTCGTGTTCGGGCTGCTGCTGGCCCTCATGCGGCTCTCGCAGGTCCTGCCGTACCGGTGGATCGCGATCGTCTACATCGAGATCTTCCGCGGCCTGCCCGCGCTGCTGATCTTCCTGATGATCACGTTCCTGCCGCTGGCGCTGCCGGGCTTCCAGGTGCCCGGCGGCACGTACGGACAGGGCATACTCGGGCTCGGGCTGGTCGGCGCCGCCTATCAGGCGGAGGTCTTCCGCGCGGGCCTGCAAGCGGTGCCCAAGGGGCAGACGGAGGCCGCCAGGTCCCTGGGCATGTCCGCCACCAGGGCCCAGGTCACCGTGGTGATCCCGCAGGCGATCCGCATGGTCATCCCGCCGACCACCAACCAGTTCGTGTCGCTGCTGAAGGACTCGTCGCTGGTGCTGTTCCTCGGGGTGTCCGGCGAGTACGTCGAGCTGGCCAAGTTCGGCAACGACCTGGCCTCCCAGTACGCCAACGCCACGCCCATCATGGTCGCCGGCATCACGTACCTGATCGTCACCATCCCGCTGGGTTATCTCGCCTCCCGGCTGGAGGGGCGAAAGGGGAGGACGCGATGACACACGCCATCGAGCTGCGCGACCTGCACAAGTACTTCGGCAGGAACGAAGTGCTCAAGGGCATCGACATGACCGTCGAGCCCGGCCAGGTGGTCTGCGTCATCGGCCCCTCGGGGTCGGGCAAGTCCACCCTGCTGCGCTGCGTGAACCTGCTGGAGGAGCCGACCAGGGGCAAGGTGTTCGTCGAGGGCGTCGAGGTCACCGACCCCGACGTGGACATCGACGCCGTACGCCGCCGCATCGGCATGGTCTTCCAGCAGTTCAACCTGTTCCCGCACATGACGGCGCTGGAGAACGTCATGATCGCCCAGCGGCGGGTGCTGAAGCGCGGCAAGAAGGAGGCCGAGGTCGTCGCCAGGGAGAACCTGGACAAGGTCGGCGTCGGCGCCAAGTGCGACGCCCTGCCCGGCCAGCTCTCGGGCGGCCAGCAGCAGCGCGTGGCCATCGCCAGGGCGCTGGCCATGAACCCCGACCTCATGCTCTTCGACGAGCCCACCTCGGCGCTCGACCCCGAACTGGTCGGCGACGTGCTCACCGTCATGCGCAAGCTGGCGGAGGAGGGGATGACCATGCTGGTGGTCACCCACGAGATGGGCTTCGCGCGGGAGGTGGCCGACCGGGTGGTGTTCATGGACGGCGGAGTGATCGTCGAGGACGGCGTGCCCGCCCAGGTGATCGGCGATCCGCAGCAGGAGCGCACCCGCGCCTTCCTGCACCGCGTCCTGCACCCCGAGGGCTGAGCACCGCGGCCGGGGCGCCCGCGTCGAACGCGGGCGCCCCGGCCACCGCTCACCGGCATGCCGGAGCCCCGGCCGCCTGTTTCGCCGGGCCTGCCCGCCTCTGCTGTAATGGATCGGGATGGACCTCACCTCTTACGCCGAGTGGGCGGTCCGGCTGGCCAACGATCCCGAGCCGCCGCCCGAGCTCAGGCGGCTGCGTGACGAGCTGGCCGGCGTGTTCGACGCGGCCGGCGACGACCGGGCCGTGGCCGGGCTGCTCAACGCCCTGCTCGTGCGCTATCCCGTACGCCCCCAGCTCTCCGACCACGATGGCCCCTGGCACCTGCACCTGGCCGACGACCCGGCCGCGACCGCCGTGATGGGCCTGGCCGCGGTCGTCGCCGAGCTGGGCGTGGACCGGCTGGGCCGCTGCCGGGAGCCGCACTGCGGCCTGGCCTTCCTCGACACCTCCTCCAACCGTTCCCGCCGCTACTGCTCGGCCCGCTGCTCCAGCCGCGCGAACGTGGCCGCCTTCCGCGCCCGCCGCAGGAACGACGCCCCAGCCCCCTGAACGGCCCCTCAGCGCCGCTCCCCCGCGGTCTCCACGCGGACTCCACAGCCTGCTCAGCCCCGTTTCACGCCCCGTTTCCCGCCCCGTCGCCGCCACGGCCAGTAACGCAGCACCACGCGGCCCACGATGTCCTCCACAGGGCCGAAGTCCCAGCTGTCCCTGCGCCCGCCGGCCCGCTGGTTGTCGCTCTCCAGCCACCACCCGTCCGCCCCGTGCCACTGGGCCCGTTTTACGATGAGCCGATCGGGATCGCCGGGCAGCCGGGCCACCACGAGGTCGCCAGGACGCACTGCGGCGCCCCTCCGTACGAGCAGCCAGTCGCCCGGCACCAGCGCCGGCCGCATCGAGTCGCCCTCGACACGCACTCTCATCGGCCGCTACCCCCTAGTCCGCAGGTGTTGAGACACGAGTAAGGTCGGTTGTGGACCAAGCTGATTCAGCATCCAGGAAGGATTTTCTGATGCTCGCACGACTGCTACGACCCAAGCATGTCGCTTCCGCCCACTGCGACCTGCCCTGCGGCGTCTACGACCCCGCTCAGGCCCGCATCGAGGCCGAGTCGGTCAAGGCGATCATGGAGAAGTACGCAGGCAACGAGGACCCGGTCTTCCGCGCCCGCGCCATCACCATCAAGGAAGAGCGCGCCGAGCTCGTCAAGCACCACCTGTGGGTGCTGTGGACCGACTACTTCAAGCCGCCGCACCTGGAGCAGTACCCGCAGCTGCACCAGCTCTTCTGGGACGCCACGAAGCTGGCCGGCGCGGCGGGTGCCAAGGGCACCGTCGACGTGGCCAAGGCCGAGGACCTGCTGGGCAAGATCGACGAGATCTCGAAGATCTTCTGGGAGACCAAGGCCGCCTAAAACGGCACAAAAGGCTCTGCGTGGCGGCAGGCCGCGCAGAGCCTTTTCCGTTGATGGCGAGTCTGAATAGTCCAAGCACCGCTCAGGGGCGGTAAGTTGCAGTCAGCGTCGGATTCGCGAGGAGGAACGTGACCGAGGAAACCGAGACGCGCGCAGAAGGCGTGGCCGGCATCCGTGACGTGGTGAGCATCAGGCTCCCCGCGGCGAGTGCCTACCTGTCTGTGCTGCGTACGGCTACCGCCGGACTGGCGGCGCGGCTTGACTTCACCCTGGACGAGATCGAGGACCTGCGGATCGCGGTCGACGAGGCCTGCGCGATGCTGCTCAGCGAGGCGGTGCCCGGCACCGACCTGACCGCGGAGTTCGAGCTCACCGGGCAGGAGATGCAGGTCAGGGTCGAGGTTGCCACCGTCGGCAGCTCCGCGCCCAAGCGTGACGACTTCGCCTGGATGGTGCTGACCGCCCTGGCCGACGACGTGGACGCCGTGACCGACTCTCCTGATCGCATGGCGATCGTCCTGCGCAAGCGCCGAGGCGCGGCCCACAGTGCGGCGGGGCCGGCGTGACGGAAAGGACTGGAGCCATGGCCACGAGCGAACACGCCGTGCCCGACAGGGTGCGCGCCCGCATGCTCTTCGCCGAGCTGGCCGAGCTGGGCCCCGAGGAGCCGCGCCGCCAGCGCATCAGGGACGAGCTGGTCGAGCTTCACCTTCCCCTGGTCGAATACCTGGCTCGCCGCTTCCGCAACAGGGGCGAGTGGCTCGACGACCTCACCCAGGTCGCGACCATCGGTCTGATCAAGTCGATCGACCGGTTCGACCTCAACCGCGGTGTGGAGTTCTCCACCTACGCCACGCCCACCATCGTCGGTGAGATCAAGCGGCACTTCCGCGACAAGGGCTGGGCGGTGCGCGTGCCGCGCCGGCTGCAGGAGCTCAAGCTCTCGCTGACCAAGGCGATCAGCGACCTGTCGCAGCGTGAGGGCCGCGCGCCGACCGTGTCCGAGCTGGCCACCTACCTGAAGATGACCGAGGAGGAGGTGCTCGAAGGGCTCGAGTCGGCCAACGCCTACTCCACGGTCTCCCTCGACGCGCCCGACTCAGGTGACGACGACGCCCCCGCGGTGTCCGACTCCCTCGGCATCGTGGACGAGTCGCTCGAAGGCGTCGAATATCGCGAGTCGCTCAAACCGCTGCTCGAACGGCTGCCGCCGCGGGAGAAGCGCATCCTGCTGCTGCGTTTCTTCGGCAACATGACGCAGTCGCAGATCGCCACCGAGCTGGGCATCTCCCAGATGCACGTCTCGCGGCTGCTCGCCCGCACCCTGGCCCAGCTGCGCGAAGGCCTGACCGCCGACGACTGACCGCGACTAACCGTCGCCGTAGAGAGCATGGGTGGTGGGGGGCGCCAGCAGCGTCGCGAGTCCCGCCAGTGCCACCACGATCAGCGGGATGCCGAGCTGCGGCAGGTCCGACGTGATGAGCGTCCCGCCGACGGGGAGCATGAAGATCTGGGTCACCACGGCCGGCGACCTCCCCCACCGCTCCATCTGAAACAGCCCGCCCCACGCCACCCAGAGCAGACCGGCGCCGACGAGCAGCCCGAACACCGCCTCCGCCACGGCGGAGGTCATGTCGTCGGGTGTCCCGGTCAGGGTCTCCACCGCGACGAAGACGCCGAGCCCGAGCGCGACCAGGCCCTCCACGGCGACTACCGCGGCGGCGATGAGAAGGGTAAGCGGGCGACCGTTCACGGTCCGTACCCTACCCTCCGGGCCGGTTGCCCCGAGAAACGGGACGTTCGGCCGATAAGCCGGACAACCTCACCGGCTACGCTGGCGATATGCGCGCCATGCTGCTGGTCAACCCCAAGGCCACCACCACGAACGCCCGTACCCGGGACGTGCTGATCCGCGCGCTCGGCGCGGCGGTGCAGCTCGCCGTCGAGGAGACCCGCTACCGCGGCCACGCCGCGGCGCTGGCCGCGACCGCCCGGGCCAAGGGCTACGACGTCGTCGCCGTGCTCGGCGGCGACGGGACGATCAACGAGACCGTCAACGGCCTGCTGAACCCCGTGAACGGCGACGCGACCCCGCTCAAGAACGAGTACACCGACGACCCGAGCGCGGGCCGGCCGGCGCTCGTGGTCATCCCCGGCGGCAGCGCGAACGTCTTCGCCCGCGCGCTCGGCCTGCCGAACGACCCGACGGAGTCCACCGGAGTCGTGCTGGAGGCGCTCAGGGAGGGCCGGCGCAGGACGGTGGGTTTGGGGCAGGCACTCTGGGAGGGCCAGTCCCGATATTTCACCTTCTGTTCGGGGATGGGATACGACGCAGAGGTTGTACGGGCCGTGGAGGGCCTGCGGGGCACCGGCCGTAAGGCTACCCCCACACGGTATGTGAACACGGCCCTGAGGCACTATCTGGCCACGGACAAGCGGCATCCCGCGATGACGGTGACCGGTCCCGGCATCCCGGCGGCCAGAGGCGTCTTCATGGCGATCATCTCCAACACCTCACCGTGGACGTACGTGGGCAGCAAGCCCGTCCGCCCGACCCCCTGGGCCAGTTTCGAGACGGGGCTCGACCTCCTGGGGTTGCGCCGGATGGGCCCGATGACGCTCGCCGGAGTCATTCGTCATATCCTTACGGAGAGTGACATTCTTCCGTCCGGCCGGAACCTCGTGCAGCTCCACGACGAGGCCGAGTTCACGCTCACCGCGCAACGCCCGGTGGCCTTTCAACTGGACGGCGACTACCTGGGCGAACGCGAATCAGTAACTTTCCGGTCTACCCCGAACGCGTTACAAGTGCTGGTCTAGCTGGTTACATTCGGTCATTGTGTGACGCATCCGACATCCATAACCGCCAAAACTTCCCGTCAACCCCCTTGCGTGCACTCTCCGTGGCTGAAAAGCTCAGGGATGTCGGAAGGTAGGACCTTTAACACCCCAAGGTTCTGACCTGACCGTCAGCGGGCAAGCCCGGTCCACACACGGAGCCGGGTAATTGTTCGCGCAAGTTAGTGAAACTCTTCACAAAGTAGCCGCACGGAGCCGACCAGAGGCTCCATCTACTAAGGAGTGGACGCATGGACTGGCGCCACCGAGCTGCCTGCCGTGACGTGGACCCCGAGTTGTTCTTCCCGATCGGCAACACCGGCCCCGCACTCATGCAGATCGAAGAGGCCAAGCAGGTCTGTCGTTCCTGCCCGGCCGTCGAATCGTGCCTGAAGTGGGCGCTGGAGTCCGGCCAGGACGCCGGTGTCTGGGGCGGTCTGAGCGAGGACGAGCGCCGCGCGCTCAAGCGCCGCTCCGCGCGCACCCGCGCCCGCCTCACGGCCTGACCCAGCCGCACGACCCAGCCGCACGACCCAACCGCACAACCCGCACGACCCAGCCGAACGACCCGGCCACGAGCCGGCACGGCCCGCCTCGGCGTGGGCCGGATCCCCGATCCACCGACCGACCGCCGACCTGTAGCGGCCGGCCCTCTCCCCCGATGTACGGCGGCCCCGCGCGTGCGGCGCCGTCAGCCGGACGGGAGCGGGATCGACAGCACGACCTCCGTGCCGCCTTCCAGGCGCGGCTCAATGGTGAGCCGCCCGGACAGCTCTCCCTCCACCAGCGTGCGCACGATCTGCAGCCCCAGACTGGTCGAACTGTCGAGGTCGAAGCCGCTGGGCAGGCCGAGCCCGTCGTCCCAGACGGTCACGGTGAGCCGCTCAGCCGTGGGTTCCGCCACCACCTCCAGCCGTTTGGGCCGCCCATGCTGCAACGCGTTCTGCAACAGCTCGGTCAGCGCCATCGCCAGCGGCGTGGCGATGAGCGAGGGCAGCACGCCGAACACCCCCACCCGCCGGGGCGTGACGGCCACCTCGGGCGACGACACCTCACCGGCCATGGCGAACACACGGTCGGCGATCTCGTCGAAGTCCACGAACTCCTCGGGCGCGTGAGACAGGGTCTCGTGCACGATGGCGATCGAGCCCACCCGGCGGACCGCCTCCTCGAGCGCCTCGCGGCCCTCGGGCACCTGCAGCCGCCTGGCCTGCAGCCTGAGCAGGGCGGCGACGGTCTGCAGGTTGTTCTTGACCCGGTGGTGGATCTCGCGGATCGTGGCGTCCTTCGTCATCAGCTCGCGCTCGCGCCTGCGCAGCTCGGTCACGTCCCTGATGAGCACCAGCGCGCCGATCCGGCCGCCGCCGACGATCAGCGGGATGGCTCTGAGCTGCACGATCGTGCCGCCGGACTCGACCTCGGTCTCCTTGGCCGCGCGGCCGCTGGCCACGATCATGAGGTCTTCGTTGATCGGCTCGTCCGAATAGCACAGCGCGGCGGTGACCCGGCCCAGCTCTGCGCCGACCAGGTCGGCGTGCAGGCCGAGCCGCCGGTACGCCGACAGCGCGTTGGGGGAGGCGTACGTCACCCGGCCGGCCCGGTCGAGCCTGAGCAGCCCGTCGCCGACGCGGGGCGAGCGCACCAGGATCGGCTCCTCGCCGGAGAACGGGAAGCGCCCCTCGGCCACCATCTGCGCCAGGTCGGAGGCGCTCTGCAGGTAGGTCAGCTCCAGCCTGGACGGCGTGCGGGCCGAGGACAGGTTGGTGGAGCGCTGGATGACCGCGAGGAAGCGGGCCTCGCCGCCCTCGACCGCCCGGCGCACGGGGATCGTCTCCTCCCTGACGGGGACGCCGGTGGACCAGTCGGGATCGCCCTCACGGCAGATGCGCCGCTCGTTCCAGGCCGTGTCGATGAGGTGGCGCTCGCCCTTGGCGGCCACGCTGCCGACGATGTCGTCGTGGTAGACGGTGGGGCCGGTCGTAGGGCGCATCTGGGCGATCGCGATCCAGCCGTTCTCGCCCAGCAGCGGCGCCCACAGGACGAGGTCGGCGAAGGACAGGTCGGCCAGCAGCTGCCAGTCGGAGACCAGCGAGTGCAACCAGTCGAGATCCGCCTCGTCGAGCGCGGTGTGGCGGGCTACGAGGTCGCTGAGAGTCGGCACGACTGCATCATGCGTGCTTTTCCCCGCAACAACCAAACCGGCCCGCGCATGACCCCCTCTGACCTGCGCCGACGGAATCGTACGGCGCCGCACAACGGCTCACTCGCATGTTGAGCGCTGATACGGCACTGTCCCACCTAGCTGGACTTTTCCCGAAATCTCATACTGTGAGAACCATCACACCGCCGATGCCGTCCCGCATCCGGGACGTGACTCTGAGCGGCGAGCCGGAGGTGATCCACACGGTCAGGTGGCCGAGCCGCGACACGACGGGCGAACCCGCCTCGGTTGCGATCGCGCAGGCTGCTGTGGATATCCTTCACCATCAACCTGAGCTGCCCGGATCCGCGCGTGCCCGCACCCGTACGCGCACGGCGCCGGTCGGCTGTGCAAGCCCGCGGTTGACCACTCGGGCCAAAGTGAGTTCCGATGATCTCGCGGTGATCAGACACGCCCTCACCGCCGTGGCAGAAGTGAAGGTGAGAGCGTGAGCGACGACAGCCCCCGCGTACCGAAGTACTACGACGTGAAACGGGCCCTGCTCGAACTCACCAAGACCCTCCCTCCCGGCACGGCGCTGCCGCCGGAGCGCACGCTCGCCGTCCGGTTCGAGACCTCGCGCACCACGGTGCGGCAGGCGCTGACCGAGCTCGTGGTCGAGGGGCGGCTGCTGCGCATCCAGGGCAAGGGAACCTTCGTGGCGCAGCCCAAGGTCGCGCAGGTGCTGCAGCTGACGTCGTACATCGGGGATCTGCGCACGGCCGGCCTGGAGCCGGACACGAAGATACTGGAGATCGGCTACCTCACCGCGGACGAGGCGCTGGCGCGCCGGCTGGCCATCAACCCCGGCGGGCGCGTGCTGCGCATCCACCGGCTCAGGCTCGCCAACGGCGAGCCCGTCTCGATCGACACGACCCACTTGTCCGCGCGCCGCTTCCCCCGGCTGCGGCGCGAGCTGGAGGTGCACGCGTCCCTGTACGAGACGCTGCACAACGCCTACAACGTACGGCTGACGGACGCCGAGGAGATCATCGAGACCGTCCTGGCCACCCCCTACGACGCCAAGGCGCTGGGTGTGGACGTGGGCCTGCCGATGCTGCTGCTCACCCGCCACGCCTTCGACGCCGACGGCAACCCCGTCGAATGGGCCCAGTCGCTCTACCGCGGCGACCGCTACAAGTTCGTCACCCGCCTTCGCCGTCCCTGACCGATCATGCTCCTACGCTGGGAACATGAGCATCATCGTGGTCACGGGCACCGGCACGGGCGTGGGCAAGACCGTGGTCGCGGCCGCGCTGGCCGCTCTGACGCGGGCCCGCGGGTCAGCGGCGGCCGTGGTCAAACCCGCCCAGACCGGAGCGGCGGCCGGCGTACCCGGTGACGTGGACGAGGTGATCCGGCTCTCCGGGATCAGCACCACGTTCGAGCTCGGCCGCTTTCCCTGCGCGCTCCCGCCCGCGGCGGCGGCCCGCGTCGCGGGGACCCCGCCGGTGTCGCTCGACGGGGCCGCCGAGCTGGTGCGCGAGCTGGCCGACAGCAACCGCCTGGTGGTCGTCGAGGGCACCGGCGGGCTGCTGGAGCGCTACGACGACGACGGCGCCACCGTGGCCGACCTGGCCCGTACGCTGCGGGCGCAGGTGCTGGTCGTGGTGCGCGTGGGCGGCGACACCGTGGGCCACACCGCGCTCACCCTGGAGGCGCTCGCGCACCGGGGGCTCGACCTGGCCGGAATCGTCATCGGGAGCTGGCCCGGCACGCCGGGGACGGCCGAGCGCAGCAGCGTGGCCGACCTGGAGATGCTGGCCGCGCGTCCGCTGGCGGGGGCACTGCGGGAGGGGGCCGGCGGGCTGGGTGACCGGCAGGCGTTCACCGAGGCGGCCCGCGAGGGGCTGGGCGCCACGCTCGGCGGCGCGTTCGACCCGGCGGAGTTCAGGGCGCGTTACAGCCTTTGACGCCCCAGGCCCACCGACCCACCGACCCACCGACCCACCGACCCACCGACCCACGACGATGGTGGGGCTAACCCCACCATGGACCAGCACACCAGGCCCATTTCCCGTCCGCGCCCCCGGTCAATACCGTTGACGACATGAAAGTCCCCCGCCCGTGGTCGGCGCGGGCGTGGCTCGACACGGCCCACGTGATGATCGGCTTGCCGGTCGGCGTGCTGCTCGGCGGGCTGACGCTCATCCTGGCCCCGGTCCCGCCCGTGCTGAAGCGGGCCGTGCCGGTGTTCACCGGCGTGCAGCGCTCCAGGTTCGACGCCTTCCAGCGCGCGCACATCCCGCCCGTGCGCTCCCCCGGGAGCTGGCGCAGCCCGGCCACGTGGCGGCAGATCGGCTACCACCTGCTGTCGCCGTTCGTGAGCCTGGCGGGGGCGTTCCTGGTGGCGGTGGTGTGGGGCGGCGCGATCGTGGGGCTCCTGGCGTTCCTGCCGGCGAAGGTGCAGCGGCCGCCGCTGGAGTTCCTCTTCGACCTCAGGGACAACCGGGTCGTGGTCGTCTTCATGCTGATCGGGGCCGCCCTGCTGCTGCTCGCCCCGGTGCTGGCGCGCGGCATGGCGGCGTTGGACCTGTCGGTCGCCCGTACGCTGCTCGGCCCGAGCCGGTCCGAGCTGGGGCAGCGGATCGAGACGCTGACCGAGAGCCGGGCCGGCGTCATCGACGCGGCCGACGCCGAGCGGCGCAGGATCGAGCGCGACCTGCACGACGGCGCCCAGCAGCGGCTGGTCTCCCTGGCCATGAACCTGGGCCTGGCCAGGGCCACCCTGACCGACCTGCCCGAGCCGGCCCGCGAGGCCATCGAGCAGGCCCACGAGGAGGCCAAGCAGGCGCTCAAGGAGCTGCGCGACTTCGTCCGCGGCCTGCATCCCGCCGTGCTCAACGACCAGGGCCTGGACGCGGCGCTGTCCGGCGTCGCCGCCCGCGCCCCCTTCCCCGTCAAGCTCCGCGTCGACATCGAGCGGCGGACCACTCCGACGATCGAGGCGGTGGCGTTCTTCACCGTGTCGGAGGCACTGACCAACATCGCCAAGCACGCGGCGGCCACGCGGGCCGAGGTGAGCGTGCGGCGCGAGCGTGACCGGCTGCACGTGCTCGTCTACGACGACGGGTGCGGCGGGGCCAGAATGGAGGGCGGCACCGGGCTGCGCGGCCTGGCCCAGCGGATCGACTCCGTCGACGGGTCGCTGCGCCTGTCCAGCCCGCTGGGCGGACCGACGACGATCGAGGTGGACTTGCCGTGCGAGTAGTGCTGGCCGAGGATTCCGTGCTGCTGCGCGAGGGCCTGATCCGGCTCCTCGACGCCGCCGGCATGGAGGTGGTCTCGGCCGTGGACGATGCCGAGGGGCTGCTGAGAGCGGCCGAGGAGCACCGGCCCGAGCTGGTCGTCACCGACGTCAGGATGCCGCCCACACACACCGACGAGGGCCTGCGGGCCGCGCTCGTGCTGCGCCGCCAGCAGCCGAAGCTGGCCGTCCTGGTGCTCTCTCAATACGTCGAGGAGCGCTACGCGGCCCAGTTGCTCGCCTCGGCCGCGACCGGCGGCGTGGGCTACCTGCTCAAGGACCGGGTGGCCGACGTGGCCGACTTCATCGACGCGCTGCGCAGGGTCGCCTCGGGCGGCACCGCGCTCGATCCAGAGGTCGTGGCCCAGCTCCTGCTGCGCGGCAACAGCGACCCGCTCGAACGCCTGACGCCGAGGGAGCATGAGGTGCTCAAGCTGATGGCCGAGGGCCGCTCCAACGCCGGCATCGGGCAGGCCCTGGTGCTCAGCGAGGGCGCCGTGGGCAAGCACATCGGCAACATCTTCACCAAGCTCGACCTTCCGCCCGCCGAGGGCGATCACCGGCGTGTCCTGGCGGTGCTGCAGTTCCTCAAGATCAGGAGCCTGCCGTGAGAGCCGCGTGGCTGGCCGGCGGCGCCGTGGCGACCGTGATCGCGCTGATGATCTCCACGATCGGCATCTGGGACGGGTTCGCCAGAGCCAGGATGCCGACCGACTTCACCAGCAGGTCCATCCCGTTCGAGGACGGCCAGGTGCACATCAGGACCGGCCGGGGCCAGGTCAACCTGGACGTCGTGGCGGGCCAGGCGGGCGAGCTGCGGATCGATCGGGAGCTGCACTGGTCGCGCGAACGGCCGACGGTCACGGAAGACTGGGACGCTGAGACGGCCACGCTGCGGCTCGACGCCGCCTGCCCCGGCTCCGACCAGCCGGACGGCCCGCTGTGCCTGGCCAACTACCGGCTGTCGGTGCCGCCGGAGACCGACCTGGAGGCCCGTACGGTCGGCGGCCTGCTCTCGGTCGACGAGCTGTTCTCCGACATCCGCGTGACCTCGGTGTCCGGCGACGTCCGCCTCACCGCCATCTCCGGCGACGTCTGGGCCAGGACCGGCACGGGCGACGTCGACGGCGCCGGACTGTCGGGCAACACCGCCGACGTGGAGGTCGGCTCTGGCGACGTGAAGCTGCTGTTCACCGCCGTGCCGTCGAGCGTCAAGGCCGTGGTGCGGACGAGCGGCGACGTCGCCCTCGACGTGCCGGGGGGCGTCTACGACGTGAAGGCGACCGGCGTCAACACCACGGTCGGCGTCAGGCGGAGCGCCACCTCCTCGAAGAAGATCGTCGCCGGCACGACCGACGGCATGGTGAGCGTCTGCTGCCGGCGATGATCCCCGCGGTGATCCCAGCGGTGATCCCAGCGGTGATCCCCGCGATGATCCCCGCGATGATCTACGCGTCGCCGAAGGTCTGTTTACTCTTGTGACTCATTGGTAAGTTCCCCGGCATGGAGTCTGCGAAGCACGCCGGTGACGCCGCCGTCGCCGTGTCCAAGGCCTATGGCGTCGAGACCATGTTCACCCTGTCGGGAGGGCACGTCTTCCCCCTCTACGACGGCGCGGTGCACGAGGAGATGCGCATCCTCGACGTACGCCACGAGCAGAGCGCGGTGTTCGCCGCCGAGGCGACGGCCCGGCTGACCAGGAGACCCGGTCTGGCCGTGCTGACCGCCGGCCCCGGCATCACCAACGGCGTCAGCGGTGTCGCGACCGCCCACTTCAACGGCTCGCCCGTGGTCGTGCTCGGCGGCCGGGCGCCGCAGTCCCGCTGGGGCAGCGGCGCGCTGCAGGAGATGGACCACCCGCCGCTGCTCGGCCCGATCACCAAGCTGGCGTTCACGGCGTCCGACGCCGAGTCCGTCGGCCAGGAGGTCGAGGTGGCCTTCCGCACGGCGACCGCGCCGCACCGGGGCCCGGTCTTCCTCGACGTCTACATGGACCACCTGTTCTCGCCGTCGCCGCTCCACGAGGTGCGCACGCAGAGCCCCTCGCCGCTCGAACCCGACCCCGACTCCCTGGCGAGCATCGCGCGCCTGCTGGCCGAGGCCGAGCGGCCGGTGCTCGTCTACGGCTCCGACGTGTGGATGGACCGCGCCGAGGAGGCCGCCCGCGACTTCGCCGAGACCTGGCGGCTGCCGGTCATCCCCAACGGCCAGGGCCGCGGCATCCTGCCCTCAGGGCACGAGCTGCTCGTCACCAGGGCCCGCGGCCTGGCCTTCGCCCAGGCCGACCTGGTCATCGTGGTCGGCACGCCGCTCGACTTCCGGCTCGGCTACGGCTGGTTCGGCGGCAAGGAGGGCGCGCCGCTGGCCAGGGTGGTGCACATCGCCGACGCGCCCTCGCAGCTGACCACCCACATGCAGCCGGCCGCCTCCGCCGCCGGCGACCTGTCGGTGGTCTTCTGGAGCCTCGGAACGGCCTGCGGCGAGGCCGGGGTCAAGCCCGACGCGTACGCCTCGTGGGTGTCGAAGCTGTCCGAGAGCGCCGCCGCGGCCATCGCCGGCGACGCCGAGCTGCTCGCGGCCGACACCGACCCGATCCACCCCATGCGGATCTACGGCGAGCTGGGCAAGGTCCTGGCCGACGACGCCGTGGTGATCGGCGACGGCGGCGACTTCGTCTCCTACGCCGGCAAGTACGTCGAGCCGAAGCAGCCGGGCAACTGGCTCGACCCGGGCCCCTACGGCTGCCTCGGCACCGGCCTCGGCTACTCCATCGCCGCCCGCCTGGCCAGGCCGTCCTCGCAGGTGGTGCTGCTGCTCGGCGACGGCGCGGCCGGCTTCTCGCTGATGGACGTCGACACCCTCGTCCGCCACCGGCTCCCCGTCGTGATGATCTGCGGCAACAACGGCATGTGGGGCCTGGAGAAGCACCCCATGCAGATGCTGTACGGCTACGACGTCGCGGCCGAGCTGCAGCCGCAGTGCCGTTACGACCAGGTCGTGACGGCCCTCGGCGGCGGGGGTGAGCTGGTCACCAAGCCGTCGGAGATCGGCCCCGCCCTGCGCCGGGCGTTCGACTCTGGCCTGCCGTACATGGTGAACATCGCCACCGACCCGCAGGTCGCCTACCCCCGCAACACGACGGGGGTCTGAGCGCGCTACTTCGCGGTGGGCGTCTTCGTCGGCGTCGGGGTGGAGGTCTCCGGCGGCTCGTCCTCGGGGCAGGCGCTGTCGACGAGGAGGATCACGACCGTCTTGCCCTCCTCCAGCTTCACTCCGGCGTTCGGCGTGGTCTTCTGGATCCTGCCGCAACGCCGGCCGTCGACGGTGGTGGTGCGGTCGTCGGTCTTCGACTGGAAGCCCGCCGCCTCGATCATGCTCTGCGCCTCCAGGAAGCGCCTGCCGACCACGTCCGGCACCAGGATCGTCTTGACCGTCGTCGTGGGAGTGGGCGACTTGGAGGGGGACGGGCTGGTCGTCGGCGACTTGGTGGCCGTCTTCGTCGGCGTCCTGGTCGGCCTGTCGAGCGTCGGCGTTCGCGTCGGCACCCTGGTCGGCTTGTCGGGCGTCGGCGTGGGCTCGGGATCCTTGGTGGGGGTCCTGCTGGGCTTGGGCGACCTGGTGCTGGGCTTCGGGTTGGCGATGTCGATGGTGCTGACGGTCGGCTCGGGCAGCCCCATGTTGGTGATGCCGGTCAGGGCCACGGCGGTGGCGCCGGCGCCGAGCACGACTGCCGCGGTGATGCCCGCGATCAGCCCGGTCCTGCGTGAGCCCTTGACCGCCGCGCGCCTGCTTCCCCCGCGCCGCTGGCTCAGGGTGGTGTCCTCGTGGGCCATCCTGACGCCGGTCTGGTAGGCCGGGTCCCCCTGCTGCTGCTGGTGGTGCTGCTGCTGCTGATAGCCGTCGCGGGGCTGCGCCATGGTGGCGCCGGTGGCCGGCGGGGCGGCCGGCAGGTCGGGGACGGCGGGCATCTGCCCGTTGGCGATGGCACGGGCGGCTTCGCTCATCGCTCTGGCGCTCGGGTAACGCCTGGTCGGATCCTTCGACAGAGCGATCTCCACCAGGTTGCGCACCTGCGGAGGGATGTCCTGCGGCAGCGGCGGCGGAGCCTCGCGGATGTGCTTCAGCGCGATCGTGACCGCACTTTCGCCGTCGAACGGGCGCTGACCCACCAGGCACTCGTACGCGACCACGCCGAGCGCGTAGATGTCGACGGCGGGCGTCACGGGCGCGCCCTCGGCCTGCTCGGGAGCGCAGTAGGCGGCGGTGCCGAGCACCATGCCGGCGTCCGTGAGCCGGTTGGCGACGTCGGAGCGCGCGATGCCGAAGTCGGTGAGCACGAGCGTGCCGTCGCGCTGCACGAGCAGGTTGCCCGGCTTGACGTCGCGGTGCACGATGCCCTGGTCGTGGACGGCCTGGAGCGCCGAGGCGGCCTGCGCGATCAGCTCCATGGCCGGTTGCGGCGGGATGCGGCCCAGCCGGCCGAGCAGCCGGTCGAGCGGCTCCCCGTCGACGAACTTCATCACCAGGTAGACGGTGTCGCCGCTGACGCCGTAGTCGTAGACGTCGACCACGCCGGAGTGGTTGATCGTGGCCATCGCCCGCGCCTCCCCCTGGAAGCGAGCGACGAACCCGGGGTCCTCCATACGGCCTGGGAGCAGCACTTTGACGGCGACGGTGCGGGCGAGCACGATGTCCTCGCCTCGCCACACCTCGCCCATGCCACCGGCGCCGATGCGGGTATCCAGTCGATACCGCCCCGCCAGCGTCGTCCCTTGGGCCACCATGATTCCCCCGCTACCCCCCTACGTCCGAAACCTCTCCCACCCCGCCGTTCTCAACAAAGCGAACTTGTGTCGCGGTGAGGTAACACAGTGGTCACGGAACTCAGAGAGTGTACGACTCACCTGTCCCACATGCCACTTAAATGCCTCAAGCCGTACAAAGCCTATCCTGGGGCCTTAGTGCCACACTTGTCCGCGTTTCCGGTAAGTCGACACCCCCGGATCCGACGGCCCGCACCCCTCGCCACCATAGGGTGATCCCATGACGCTCGTTCCCGGCCTGCGTGCCCAGCTGCTCATCATGGTCGAGATGGAGGACACCGCCAAGAAGCTCGGCAGCGGCGACGTGCCCGTGCTGGCCACGCCCCGGCTGCTCGCGCTGGCCGAGGCGGCCACCATGCGCGCGATCGAGCGGCACCTCGCCCCGGGCGAGACGTCCGTCGGCACCCGGGTCGAGCTTGAGCACACCGCCGCCAGCCCGCTCGGCACCCACGTCCAGGTCGGCGTGGAGCTCACGGAGGTCGACGGCCGGCGGCTGGTCTTCGCCTTCGAGGCCCACGACCGGCGAACCGTCGTCGGCAAGGGCACGATCGAACGCGTCGTGGTCGACCGCGCCAGGTTCATGGCCCGCGCTACTCGATGACGGCGATCAGGTCGCCCTCCTGGATGACATCGCCCTCCGCCACCTTGAGCTGCGCCACCACACCGTCGTCCTCGGCGATCACCGGGATCTCCATCTTCATGGACTCCAGGATGACCAGCGTGTCGCCGTCGGAGACGGTGTCGCCCTCCTTGACGACGACCTTCCACACGTTCGCCACCATCTCAGCGCGTACCTCAGCCACCGGGACTCCCCTTCTTCGCGTGCTTCAACGGTCTCATGCGGTCTAGGCGCGCATCCGCGCGACCAGACCGGTGTCGTAGTCGCCGGTGGCGAACTCCGCGTTCTCCAGCAGTTCGGCGCAGAACGGCAGGTTGTTCTTCGGCCCCTCCACCGTGAACTCCGCCACAGCCTTGCGGCCCAGCTCCAGCGCCTCGGCCCGGTCGGAGCCGTAGACGCAGAGCTTGGCCATCAGCGGATCGTAGAACGGCGTGACGGCGTTGCCCGCCACGTAGCCCGAGTCGACCCGCACCCCGTCGCCGGACGGCTCGTCCCAGGCCGTGATCGTGCCCGGCCCCGGGAAGAACCGCTTCGGGTCCTCAGCGTAGACCCGGAACTCGATCGCGTGCCCACGGGGCTCCGGCCGCACCTCGGGGCTCTCCCCCGCGGCGACCCGCAACTGCAGCTCGACCAGGTCGAGCCCGGTGACCAGCTCGGTGACCGGGTGCTCCACCTGCAGCCTGGTGTTCATCTCCAGGAACACGAAGTCCTGCTTGTCGGCGTCGACCAGGCACTCGACCGTGCCCGCGCCCAGGTAGCCGACGGCCTCGCCGACGCGTACGGCGGCGGCCAGCATGCGCTCGCGCAGCTCAGGGGTGATGCCGGGCGAAGGGGACTCCTCGACGACCTTCTGGTGGCGGCGCTGCACCGAGCAGTCACGCTCGCCCAGCGCCACGACCCGGCCGCCGGGAAGGCCGAGGATCTGCACCTCGACGTGGCGGGCCCGCTCGATGTAGCGCTCAAGCAGCACGGCGGGGCCGTCCAGCGCGTCGCCGGAGAAGCGCGCCGCCGCCCTGGCCGCCTGCTCGTACGCCTTCTGCAGCCCGTCGTCGTCGTGCGCCACGCTCATCCCGATGCCACCGCCGCCGCCCGCGGTCTTGACCATGACCGGGTAGCCGATGTTCTCGGCGGCCTTCAGCGCCAGCGACAGATCGGTGACCGGCTCGCGGGTGCCCGCGGCGACCGGCACGCCGGCGGCCTCCATCAGGTTCCTGGCGTTGATCTTGTCGCCCATCTTGTCGATGGCCTCGGGCGCCGGCCCGATCCAGACCATCCCGGCGTCGATCACGGCCCTGGCGAACGCGGCGTTCTCGGCGAGGAAGCCGTAACCGGGGTGGATCGCCTTCGCGCCGGTCGCGCGGGCCGCCTCCAGCACCTTCGCGACGTCGAGGTAGCTCTGCGCGGGACTGGCCGGGCCGATCAGCACGGCCTCATCGGCCTCACACACGAACGGCAGGTCGGCGTCGGCCTCGGAGTGAACCGCGATGGCCCGCAGGCCCAGCCGCTTGACCGTACGGATGATCCGCCGCGCGATCTCCCCTCGGTTGGCGATCAGAACGGATCCGAGCGTCTCATTAAGCACGCCGACCAGCCTATGGCCGCCGGAGGCCTGACCCCTTTCCCCCGAAACCACCGATCCGGCGAGTTCGATCTGTAGAAACCCTACAAAGGTGAGCGTCCGTGAACACGACTGTCGCCCCCCGGACTGTAGGACAGGAACGCGCCCCAGGAATGCGCCCATCGCGGCGCCGGGCAAGGGCGCCCGGAATGTCCGGGCGTTGTGCGTCTCGAACTTACGCGATACGACGCGTACGGTCTCAGACGCGGCCGCGGTCGATCACCCGGGCGAGCGCCTCGACCGCATGAGAATCGTACGCGCTGCCGGACGACAACCGGATCCGCTCCAGCGCCGCACCCCCGCGGTCGCGGTCGGTCGACGGCCCCACCAGGTCGTCGTAGGCGTTGGCCACCCGGATAATCCGGCTCGACAGCGGCGGGTCGTCGCTGATCGGGTCGCACTGCCGGCTGACCACCTCGGCCACCCGGTCCAGCACCCCGGTCTGCCTGATCACCTCGGCGCCCAGCTCGGCGATGCGGCGCGCCTGCTCGGGATCGGTCAGCACGGTCGCGCCGCCCGGGATCGGGTCGCGCAGCGAGAGCTGGCCGATGTCGTGCATGAGGGCGGCGTACTCGAGTTCGAGCAGCTCGGGCTCGGCCATGCCCAGCTCTCTGCCGATGGCCACGGCCAGGCGGCTCACCCGGCGCGAGTGCCCGGGCTCGACGTAGCCGCCGACCTCGGTCACCCGCGACAGGGCGCGCACGGTCTGCAGGTAGGTGGCCCTGATGCCGGCGTATTTACGGAAGGCCACCTGCGTGACCAGCAGCGGCGCGGCGAACACCAGCAGCGCCACCAGGTCCATGCTGTGCGTGGCCAGCGCCAGCAGCACGCCGGAGGAGGCCACCGCGGCCCCCAGCGGGAAGGCCATGTTGAGTTCGTCGCGCACGGCCACCCTGAACGCCGTGCGCACCTGCTCGGCCCGCAGCATCGCGGCGATCAGCACGTCGATCAGCAGGGTGACCGCGATGAGCGACACCATCACCGCGAGCGCCGGCCACCACGTGCTGGTCGGCGGCTTGGTCAGCTCGTAGAGGGTGCCGGCCAGCGGCCGGAAGGCGAAGGCGAGCAGCGAGCCGGTGAGCAGCCGCCTGGCCATCGCGTCGAGGCGCGGCGGCCGGCCCACCGCCAGGTGCGGCAGCGCCCCCGCGACCATGCCGACCGCGATCACGGCGACGACCTGCAACGCGGGGTGGGTGAGCGGGTTCTGGCTGAGGTCGAGCAGCAGCGTGTAGCCGAGCGCGGCGGCGGCGCCGATCGGCGCCACCTCCCTGTTGCCCGGCATGGTGAGCCTGGCCAGCTCGCCGACGGCGATGAGCGCTCCGAACCCGACCGCGATCTGCGGGCGCTGCAGCCCGACGGCCGCGGTGTAGGTGACGCCGGCCAGCGCGACGATGCCCGCCGCGCAGATGAGCAGCAGCTGCCCGGAGTCGAGCCGGCGCAGGACCGTGTTCCTGGATCGTTCGGTACGCCTGACGCGCTCTGTGGTGATCATGGCCCGGTCACGACCTGGATGGGCATGGTCGGGTCGTCGTGGTCCTTGATCGGCGTCTCGGCGGCCTCGGGCGGCGGCGGGTCGACCCGGCGCGGCGGCTGCCACGGCTCGCGTTCGAGCGCCCTGATGAAGGCCGCCACCATCACCGGGTCGAAGTGGGTGCCCGCGCTCTTGCGCAGCTCGTCCACGGCCACGGGCACCGGCCGCGCGCCCCGGTAGGAGCGGTCGGAGGTCATCGAGTCGAACGCGTCGGCCACCGCGATCACCTTGGCGAACTCGGGGATCTCGTCACCGGCCAGCCCCATCGGGTAGCCGGTGCCGTCGTGGCGCTCGTGGTGGTGCATGATCCCGGCGTAGGCCTCGTCGAGGAAGCCGATGCCGCGCACGATCTCCAGCCCGCGCATCGGATGGAGCTGGATCGCGGCGAACTCCTCCTCGGTCAGCGGCCCGTCCTTCTGCAGTACCTTGGTGGGCACGCCGAGCTTGCCGACGTCGTGCAGCATGCCCGCGTAGCGGATGGCGCGCACCCGTTCGAGCCCCATGCCGATCTCTTGAGCGATCATGGAGGAGGCGTGCGAGACGCGCGTGCAGTGACCCCTGGTGTAGTAGTCCTTCGTCTCCACGGCCTGGCAGAGCGCCGCGATCGTGGCGTCGTAGGAGCGCTGCTGGGCGTGATACTGGCCGAACGCCCACCGCGCCACGAACAGCGGCAGCAGCACCAGCACCGCCGAGATCGACGCCACGGTGGCCCACAGCCCGGCCACGAGCAGCCCGAACGTCCCGTATCCGAGATAGGACAGCAGGAACTGGGCCATGCCCCGCACCGGCATCTCGGTGGCCCGCACATGGGTGGCCAGCCCGATCATGGTGAGTGTGAGCGCGATGTTGAGCGGCACGAAGACGGCGGTCGCCGCGGCGTACGGGCCGATGAGGTCGTCGAACGCGTTGACCTCGGGCACCCCCACCCGGCCGTCCAGCGCCTCGTAGACCCGCCCGGCGACGTAGCCGCAGATGGCGAACTGGGCCCCGTTGAACAGCCGCTTGACCAGCGGCAGCCCCGGCCGGACGCTGAAGAGCGCGGTGAAGCCGACCAGCGCGGCGCCTTCCGGCCCGATCAGCACCACGGCCGCCAGCGAGGCCGAGAAGCTGACCGACACCGCGAACTGCTCCACGTTGAGCAGCGTCGGCATCGACTCGCACACCAGGAACAGCAGGGCGAGCACCAGGAGGATGTCGAGATCCTCCACGGCCACGGGCGTGCCGGAGACGAGCACGCTGCGTCCGATGAGAGCGGCCGCCGCACCGATCACGGCGACCAGATAGACCCTTGCGGGCCACGGCAGTTCACGCATTGCGGCCCCCCACGGTGTTCAGGTCCAGGACACCCCAGGAGGCACCGCTCCGCCGACCACCATGATCACCGGGGTGATCAGCACGATGGCCGTGAGCAGCCGGGCGACCATAACCTTCATCATCCCCATGCCTCCACGTCGACTTGTGGGGTTCACGCTACAGAAGTCGGCGTGGGCGCAAGGGCGGAGTCGGAAATCGCAAGCAAAGCGTAATCATGCCACTACTTCACGCGACGATTCGCGGCCCATTCGACTGTTTTCTTCACCCCGGTCGGCAGGTCGGTGCGTGGCTGCCAGCGCAGCCCGTCGTGGGCCGGCACCGGATCGACCGCCATCGCCGGCAGATCACCGGGACGCGGCGGCGCGAAGCCCGGTTTGTCCTGGGCGCCGGCCGCGTCGGCGATGAGGGAGTGCAGGCGGCGGTCGGTGGTCTGGATGCCAGTGCCGAGGTTGAACCTGCGCCCGTTGCCCTCCGCGCCGCACGCCCTGACGAAGCCGTCGACCACGTCGTCGATGAAGACGTAGTCGCGGGTCTGGGTGCCGTCGCCGTAGAGGACCGTGGGCGTGCCGTTGAACAGCGCGTCGGTGAAGATCGCCACCACACCCGCCTCGCCTTCGGGCGACTGCCGCGGGCCGTAGACGTTGGACAGCACCAGCGTGGTGTATTCGAGGCCGTAAAGAGCGCGGAACGTGGCCAGGTAGATCTCGCCGCTGAGCTTCGAGGCCGCGTACGGCGACCGCGGGTCGGTCGCGGCGTCGGCCGGCACCGGAATGGTGGCGGGCCGCCCGTAGACGGCCACGGACGAGGCGAACACCACCTTGCGCGTGCGCCCCTCGTGGGCCGCGGTCAGCACCGCCGCGATGCCCTCGACGTTGAGCCTGGCGTCGTGCACCGGATCGGCCACGCTCTTGCGCACGCTGATCTGCGCGGCCAGGTGACAGACCACCTCAGGCTGCAGCTCGGTCGCCAGCGCGACCAGCGCGGGATCGCGGATGTCCATCTCGTGCAGCGTGAAGCGGTCGTGCGCCGCCGCACCGGCCAGGTTTTCCCTCTTGCCGGTGGACAGGTCGTCGACCACGTGCACCTCGTGCTCGTCCGCGAGCAGACGATCGACGAGATTCGACCCGATGAACCCGGCACCCCCGGTGACCAACACGCGCATGGGGTGAATCTTAGTCGGCCAGCTCCGAACGCACCTGCTCGATGCGGGCCAGCACCTTGGAGCGCAGGTCCGAGGGAACGGGGTCGCAGCCGCAGTGTTTGGCCACCAGCGCCTTGACCGCCTTGTCCAGGTCGTATTCCTTCAGGCACGGGCTGCACTCGTCGAGATGAACCCGGATGTCGGCCACGTCACCCTCGGTCAGCTCGCCGTCGAGATAGGCGTAGACCTTGTCGAGCACCTCACGACAGTCGGTGTCGTGCGCGTTGCCACAGCTCATTTCGATCCCTCCGCCGGGACCAGGCCACGCCCGCGAGCGTAATCCTCAAGGAGGCCCCGCAGCTGCCTGCGTCCCCTGTGCAACCTCGACATCACGGTCCCGATGGGGGTCCCCATGATGTCGGCGATCTCCTTATAGGGGAAGCCTTCGACGTCGGCCAGGTAGACCGCGATCCTGAACTCCTCGGGCAGAGCCGCCAGAGCCTGCTTGATGTCGCCGTCGGGGAGGTGTTCGAGCGCCTCCACCTCGGCCGACTTCAGGCCGCTCGACGTGTGCGACTCGGCCCTGGCGAGCTGCCAGTCCTCGATCTCCTCCGTGCCCGACTGCTTCGGCTCCCGCTGCTTCTTGCGGTAGCTGTTGATGAAGGTGTTGGTCAGGATCCGGTAGAGCCACGCCTTGAGATTCGTGCCCTGCTGGAACTGGTGGAAAGAAGCGAACGCCTTGGCGAAGGTCTCCTGCAGCAGGTCCTCCGCGTCCGCGGGATTTCGGGTCATCCGGAGCGCGGCGGAGTAGAGCTGCTCGAGATACGGCATGACGTCGCGCTCGAATCGCTCGCTTCGCTGCTCCAGCGTCTCCGCGCCTGTCGCGGGCACCGGACCCACCCCCCTAAGATCACCGGTGGCCGGCTGTGGCGGAACACCGTACTCAGGGGAGGATACCCGCTGGCCCGCGACCAGTCGGTCAGTGGGCCGGGGTTCGACCAATGTGAGCATGCTCGTCGCAACACGCCCGCGCCCTTGTCTGTTCCCGCAAGATAGAAGGTACGAAGGACCCGGTGCGGGGAACGTCATACGTACCGGCTGGTAGCCCTTTTTCCGGAACCCAGGAGTCGCGTGTGCTGCCCATTCCGGCCGAGGAACTGAACGGCTCAGGGACGCTCGGGCCGTACTGGACCTTCTACCGTGCCGTAGCCGCCGAACAACTCAACCGATGGCTCCCCGCCGACCCCTCCGTGATCCTCGACCTCTCCGGCGGCCGCGGGCGCTGGTCCGGCCAGGCCGCCAGGGCCGGACACCGGGTGATCGAGGTGCTCGACTTCCGCAGGACCCTCGACGGCTCCCGGCTGCGCGACGCCGACCGGGTCCGCCACGTACGCGCCGACGACCTGTCCTTCCTGCCCGACGCGAGCGTGGACGCGGTGCTCGCGGAGGAGCGGGTGATGTCGATCGAGCTGATGGCCGAGTCCGCGATGAGCGACGTGGCCCGCGTGCTGCGTCCCGGCGGGCGGGCACTCGTGTGCGTCGACTCGCTGGTGCTGGGCATGGCGATCCTGGCAGAGCAGGGGCAGTGGCAGCACCTGCGGCAGACCGGCGAGGTCATGCTGGTGCCCTGGCCCGACGGCAGCATCACGCGCTGCTTCAGCAGCGGGCAGCTGCGTGAGCTGCTGGTGGGGGCCGGGCTCGAAGTGGAGTGGATGCGGCCACGCACGGTGCTGTCGCCGTCGACGGTCGACCACGTGCTCGGGTCGGACTCGCGCGCGCTCAACTACCTGGTGCGCACGGAGCTCGACGCCCATCCCGACGACGACGACACGGTCGGCATCCACCTGGTGGCCAGCGCCCGCAAGACCTGACGCCCGACGACGAACGCCGTGCCGCCGTTCTTCGTGTCCGGCGGCTCGCGCTTCGTGCGGGGGCGGTTCGCGTGCCCTCGGCGACGACCCCTGTGGTCAGCGGCGGCGTTCCCGCTTGCCCTGGCACTGCACGCAGCGCGCGGCTTCAGGGCGGGCCTCCAGGCGGCCCTCCGGCACCTGCAGGGCGCAGTCGACGCATCTGCCGTACACCCCCTCCTCGACGCGCTTGATGGCCTCGACGACCGCCTGCCGCTGCGCGGTGGCCACGGTCAGCATGGCCTGGGCGCGGTCGTTGTCGGTCAGGTCCGAGCCGGCGTCCGCCGCGGAGTATTCGCGTACGGCGACGGGGTCGCCCCGCAGGACCCCAATCGAGCGGTCCAGCTCCACGAGCATGTCTTCCAGCCGCTCACGAGCGGTCGTGACGTCCACGAATCCGCACCTCCGGGTGAATAAGGGCAACCCGCGGCTAGGACTCCCCGGATGTCCCGCCCGGCGCAATTAGGGGGCATTTTGGCGGTGACTCCGAGTAAACGGATGCATCGCTTTCCTCACCGGATGCCCACTTATCGCGCCTCTTACACCTTTAGAAAAGCGCGGTTTCCTCCTCCTCGGGTAGCGGTTTGATGAGGTCGGGGCCATTGTTCCGGACGTTGTTCACATCCGTGGAGACCGCGTACGCGGTGAGCCGCCCCGACTCGGCCGGCACCAGCAGCCCGGCGGCCTGGGAGGTGTCGGTGAGCTTGGGGTCGAGCCACTCGGACCAGCGCTCGCGCTCGATCATCATCGGCATCCTGTCGTGGATGCGGCCGAGCTGGTCCTCCGCGTCCGTGGTGATGACGGTGCAGGTGACGAGCCACTTGAGCGGGTCGTCGTCCTCGCGCGAGGGGTCCTTCCAGAACTCGTACAGGCCCGCCATCGCCAGCACCCCGCCGTCTGCGGGATGGATGAAGTACGGCTGTTTCTTCTTCTTTTCTCCCTCGACGGGCATCCACTCGAAGTAGCCGTCCGCCGGCAGCAGGCATCTGCGCTTGGCGAACGCCTGCCGGAACGACGGCTTCTCCGCCAGCGTCTCGGCCCTGGCGTTGATCAGCCGCGAGCCGATCGACGGGTCCTTGGCCCAGGCCGGCACCAGGCCCCACTTCACCACCCTGAGCTGCCGCACCGCCCGCTCGGCCTCCTTGGGCACCCGGCTCAGGACGGCGTAGACGTTCTTGGTCGGGGCGACGTTGTAGTCGGCGCCGAGCTCCTTGTCGGGCTCGGCGTCCTGCTCGACCTCGAACTCCTCAAGCAGCTCGTGCTTCTTACGCGCCGACGCGTATCTACCGCACATGTCCCCACACTGCCATGTCCGGCTTTCGATCGCATGTTTGGGCACGCGCACCCGACACGCCAGGACGAGACCTACCCGACACGCCCGGACCAGGCCCACCCGACACGCCAGCGCCAAGTCCACCCGATATGGAGGCGACGTCCATCCGACATGCCGAGGGACGCGGCCATCCACAGGCCGCAACAGTGCGACAGTCGTTATCCACAGGCTGTGACCCTCGCCCCGCCACGGCCAGTACTCTTTGACCATGCCCGCTCCGCACTGGCCCGCACCGGTGGCGACCGCTCCGGTCACCGCCACCGTCCCGCTGCCCGGCTCCAAGTCGGTGACCAACCGCGCGCTCCTCCTCGCGGCCCTCGCCGACGGCCCGGGCATCGTGCGCCAGGCGCTGCGCAGCCGCGACGCGGACCTCATGGCGTCGGCGCTGCGCTCGTTGGGCACGACCCTGATCCCGACCGAGGAGAGCGCGGCGGGGGTCGACTGGCAGGTGGCCCCAGGCCCCATCCGCGGCGGCGCCCACGTCGACGTCGGCCTGGCGGGCACGGTCATGCGCTTCGTGCCGCCGATGGCCGCGCTCGCCGACGGCCCCGTCTCGTTCGACGGCGACCCACATGCCCGCAAGCGCCCGATGGGCCCCATCCTCGACGCCCTGCGCGCGCTCGGCGCACGCATCGACAACGACGCCCTGCCGTTCACGATCAGCGGTCCGCTGACGGGCGGGGAGGTCGTGCTCGACGCGTCCGGCTCGTCCCAGTTCGTCTCGGGCCTGCTGCTGACGGCGGCCCGGTTCGAGAAGGGCGTCGAGATCCGCCACGTGGGCCCGCCGGTCCCCTCGCAGCCCCACATCGAGATGACCGTCGAGATGCTCAGGGCGGTCGGCGTGGCGGTCGACGACAGCGAGCCCGACGTGTGGCGGGTGGCGCCCGGCCCGATCGCGGCCAGAGACATGACGGTGGAGCCCGACCTGTCCAACGCGGCCCCGTTCCTGGCGGCGGCCCTGGTTACGGGTGGCACGGTGACGATCCCCGGCTGGCCCCTCACCACCACGCAGGCAGGCGACGCCCTCCGCGACCTGCTCACCCAGATGGGCGCCGAGGTCACCCGCTCCGCCGGCTCCCCGGCCGACTCCTCCGCCACGGATGCGGCTTCGTCCAGGACGAGTGCGCCGGCGGCCACCGGCTCCGGCGTCACCGATCTGGTGGTCAGAGGGACAGGCGTGATCACCGGCATCGACACCGACCTGCACGAGGTGGGCGAGCTGACCCCGACGATCGCCGCCCTCGCCGCACTGGCGACCACGCCCAGCCGCATCCGGGGCGTCAGCCACCTGCGCGGCCACGAGACCGACCGGCTGGCCGCACTCGCCACCGAGATCAACCGCCTCGGCGGTGACGCGGAGGAGACCGAGGACGGCCTGATCATCCGCCCCCGCCCGCTGCACGGCGGCACCTTCCACAGCTACGCCGACCACCGCATGGCCACGGCCGGCGCGGTGATCGGCCTGGCCGTGCCCGGCGTCGAGGTGGAGAACATCGCGACGACCGCCAAGACCCTGCCGGAGTTCGTCCAGATGTGGACGGCGATGCTGGACGCCCGATGAACACCGCTCACATACGCCCGACCAGGGCCGACACTCGCCGGCCCGCGAGCGCTGGTTTTACCTTGGACACGCCGGGCACAGCGGAAGAGGGCGGCGGCGCGTGAGACGGCGCTGCCCGCATGACGATGAACAGACGCACCAGCACGACACCGCCACCCGCCCAGCCCCAGCTGGCACCCACCACGGCACCACCAGCCCCACCAAACGCCACACCAGCACCACCAGCTCCACCCACCGCCACAGCACACCCACCGACCACACCCACCGACAGGTCGCCACGCCAACCAGCCACCCAGGCCGGCACATCACGTTCACCACTCGCACTGGGCCTGACGCCGCCACCATTCGCACTGGGCCTGGCACCGCCACCACTCACGCCGGGCCTGACACCGCTCTCACCGTCCACGCAGCAGAGCGCACCACGTTCCCCGGCCACACCAGCCAGGACATCACGCTCATCGAGCGCACAACAGAGCACGTCACGTGCGCCGGCCACACAGCTCAGCACGTCCGTTCATGGGCCACAGGTCAGCACAGCGCACTCACCGATCGCACCGGACGGGACGCCGCACTCACCGGTCAGGCGCAAGCTCAGCACCGGCCCCACCCACCGACGCCATCAGGCCAATCGGCCGCCATGAAGCCGGTCAGCACGGAATCGATCGCCGCAGAACCGATCAGCACCGAACAACCGGCCACCACTGAGCAGATCAGCACAGAGCAGGCCGGCACAGAGCCGATGGGCACTGAGCCGGGCACCGCAATGAGAGGAAGCGAGCGCATGGGAGCAGACCGCTGAGCAAGCGGGAATACGACGAGGACGACGTACGGGTCAGGCCGGGCAAGGGCTCCAGGCCCCGGACCCGGATTCGTCCTGCGCATGAAGACGCCGTCGAGGGGTTCGTGGTGGCCGTCGACCGCGGCCGCTACACCACGCTGATCGAGCCGGAACGCCCGAAAGGCTCGGCCCAGAAGCGAAAGCCGCCCCAGCGCCGTCTCGTGGTCGCCATGAAGGCGCGCGAGCTCGGGCGTAAGGGCATCGTCGTGGGTGACAGGGTGGCGCTCGTGGGAGATGTGTCGGGCCGCCCCGACACCCTCGCCAGGGTGGTCAGGGTGGAGCCGCGCACGTCCATGCTGCGCCGCTCGGCCGACGACACCGAGGACACGGACGGCATCGAGCGTCCGGTCGTGGCCAACGCCGACCAGCTCGTCATCGTGACCGCGCTGGCCGACCCGCCGCCCAGGCCCCGGATGATCGACAGGATCCTGGTGGCCGCGTTCGACGCCGAGATCGACGCCCTGCTCTGCCTCACCAAGTCCGACCTCGCTCCGCCCGACGAGCTGGTGGCACAGTACGAACCGCTGGGCGTGGCGCACGTGGTGGTGCACAAGGGTGGTTCGCTCGACGAGTTGCGCGACCACCTGACCGGGCGCATCAGCGTTCTGGTCGGCCATTCGGGGGTCGGCAAGTCGACCCTGGTCAACGCCCTGGTCCCCGACGCGAACCGGGCCGTCTCCCAGGTCAACGCGGTCACCGGCCGCGGGCGCCACACCTCCACCTCGGCCGTGGCCCTGGAACTGCCAGAGGGTGGGTGGATCATCGACACCCCCGGCGTGCGCAGCTTCGGCCTGGCCCACGTCTCGGTGGAGACGGTGCTGGCGGCCTTCCCCGATCTGAACGAAGGCACGGTCAACTGCCCGAAGGGTTGTACGCACCTGGGCGAAGGGTGCGCGCTGGACACACTGGTGGCGGAGGGCAAGGCCGACCCCGCCCGCCTGAGGTCCCTGCGCCGCCTCCTGTCCAGCCGCGACGGCACCCCGGACGACTCACCCACGACACGCCGCGAGCCCGTACCGGACGAGATCTCCTGATCTCCCCACGAAATCTCCTGCCCCCCGCACGGGCCCGATCAGCGCCAGTACGACACGGGGTCGAGAACGACACGGGGTCGTCCACGAGGTCGTCGTCGATGTCCCGTAGCCCCTTCACGCCGTCCTACTGACCGTTCACGCCGTCCCGCCGACCGTTCAGCCCATCCCGCTGAGTCCTCCGTCATCGCCGCCTCCGCCCCGCGATCGGAGGCCCGGCGGTCGACGGTCCGGCGGTGGGCGGCCTCTCGATCGAAGGACCTGCGGCCGAGTGCCCGGCGATCGGGCCAACTGCTCTGTGATCGGAAGCTCCGCGGTCGGCGGACATGTCCGGGCGATCAGGTACGCCACGAGCAAACGCGTCCAGCACTTGGGGTAGGTCTCCCGCAGACCACGCAAGACGACCGGGTCATGGCACCCGCAGACCGCGCGTGAGGCGATCGGGTCACGCCGCCCCAGGCCACGCGAGGCGATCGGGCAGCACCGCCCGCAGACCGCGTCAGGCAACCCGATCACAACGCCCTCAGACCACGAAAAACGGCCGCGACGCCCCCGCCAGACACCCGACACAAGCCGACCAGATCACGCCACCACTGGCCGGTTCGGGCGTAGGGTCCACGTCACCGTCAGATCCGCGACCGCCACCCCGTCCTCGTTCGTCAGCGACACCGCCACGTCGAACTCCGGCCGCTCCCCCGCCTCCAGCCGCCCCACGACCTCCTCCCTCCCCGCGAGCAGCCGGGCCTCGGCCCGGATCTCGCCCTGGGCCACCTTCCGGTACGCGATGGTGGCCGTGGTGGGCAGTGGTGTGGCCCGGCTGAGCTGGTCGCCGAACAGGGACAGCATGGCGGCCCCCGACGCGGACTCGGCGAGAGTGAAGAGCACCCCCGCATGCGGCCCGCCCACGTGGTTGCGCAGGTCCTCACGGTCAGGAACGCGGCAAATCGCCACACCTTCTTCCACCGAATCGAAAACAAGGCCCAAAGTGCGGGCAAAGGGGACCGTTTGTAGCAGGAGATCACCGATATCTAGCGACATGCTGGACATGCTACTGGCCAGTAACTGAAACGAGAGTTACCAGAAAAGGAGCGTCTGCGACTGATGCTCCGTATATCCGACACGGTAGCGTGGGCGATCGTGCAGGGTTACTCGGATGATCTTCGACTCGCTCACGTCATGGCGGACGCCGCCGATGACCTGACCATGCGACGGTTCAAGGCGGTCGACCTCAAGGTCGAGACCAAGCCCGACCTGACGCCGGTCAGCGACGCCGACCGCGCGGTGGAGGAGGCCATCCGGGGCACGCTGCGCCGCGCCAGACCACGTGACGCGGTCGTGGGCGAGGAGTTCGGCAAGACCGGATGGGGCGCCAGGTCCTGGATCATCGACCCCATCGACGGGACCAAGAACTACGTGCGCGGCGTGCCCGTCTGGGCGACGCTGATCGCGCTCATGGAGTACGGCAAGGTCGTCGTCGGCCTGGTGTCGGCCCCCGCCCTCGGCCGGCGTTGGTGGGCGGCGGCCGAGGGCGGCGCGTGGACCGGCAAGAGCCTGACCAAGGCCACCCGCATGCGGGTGTCGTCCGTGTCGACCCTTGAGGACGCCTCGTTCTCGTACTCGAGCTTCGGCGGCTGGGAGAAGTCCGGCAAGCTGGACAACTTCCTCGACCTGAGCCGCTCCTGCTGGCGCACGCGGGCCTACGGCGACTTCTGGTCGCACATGATGGTCGCGGAGGGCTCGGTGGACCTGTCGGCCGAGCCCGAGCTCTCACCGTGGGACATGGCGGCGCTCACGGTCATCGTCGAGGAGGCCGGCGGCATCTGGACCGACGTCGCCGGCGTGAAGGGTCTGGAGGGCGGCAGCCTCGTCTGCACGAACGGCGTCCTGCACACCGAGGTCATCGACCGCCTCAACGGCACCATCGTCAAAGGCTAGGCACGCGGGAGGCGGAGCCCGCAGCACGCGCTCAGCCCTCGACCGGCGGTGCCCCCTCCGAAGCCGAGCGGCGGCCGGCGAGCGACCGGATCGTCGCCGTGGCGGCGTTCAGCTCGTGTTCGTCCTTGACCGTCACATTCCCCTCGTACGTCACCCCCTCCGGCGGGTTCTCATGCCCGATCGGGTCGGCGTCCCAGACGTTCCCCCGGAAGACCACGTTCTCCAGCGGCGGCGCCACGTGCAGCACGGCCGTGTTGTCGGCCCGGACGACGACGTTCTCCTCCAGCGTCACCCAGCTGGCCCCGTAGTCGGCATAGAGCCCGAAGTTGTACGGCGTCCGCACGTCCTCGATGACGTTCCCCCGCACCACGGCCCCGCCGGCCGCCGAATCCCCCTGAGGCCCGGACAGGTAGACGCCCCCGCCGTCGGCCAGCACCTCCATGGTGCTCACGGTCAGGTTGTGCAGGATCCGCGTCCCCTCCCCCGGCCCGGCCACGATCCCGCAGTGGGGCACCTTCGTGATCTCGTTGTGCGCGACGACGCAGCCGCGGGTCCCGGTGACGGCGATCCCCGGCGACCCGCTGAACTCCAGCCCCACCTCCCGCACCAGGTTGTCCGCGATCTCGGTCCCGTGGCTGCCGCTCACCACGACACCCCCCGCGGACAGCGTGTCGAAGGAACAGCCGCGCACCACGAGCCCGTCACCTCCCGTGACCCCCAGCCCAGAAGCCCCGAGCTGAGTGAAACGGCAGCCCTCGATCCGCGCGGCGTCGGTGTCCTCGAACGTCACGCAGGCAGGAATCGTGACGGAATCCGATGGATACGTAACGGAAGCCCCCTCTCCCAGGTGCGCGACCTCGACGCCGCCTCCCTCGTAGTAGCCGCTGCCGTGGTAGTGCGGGAAGCCCTCGGGCCGGCCGGGCCGCAACCACGTCGCGTCGGCGAACACCAGCCCCTCGAACGCCACCCCGCGCGCCCCCGCCACGCTCATCAGCGTCTCCAGCACCGGCGCCACCACCCGCGTACGCGCCGGATCCTCACCGGGAAGGGGCAGGTACAGCAGCACGTGCGCGCCCGGCCGCGACCGGTCGAGCACGAAGGTGCCCGGCTCGCGCAGGAAGGCCGGGTCGTTCTCGATCCGTGTGGGCAGGCCGGGCCCGGCGTTGGTGACGCCCTCCCAGGTGGAGTTGTACAGCTCGGTCGCCAGGCCGAACCCGGGCTGGGCCATGGTGATCACCGTCGAGCCCCCGTCGGCCGACGCCTCCGCCATGCTCAGGCGCGCCTCCGTCCAGGGGTAGACGCCCCGGTAGACGAACTCGGCCCCCCGCCAGGCGCGCGGTTCCGCGCTGTCGGTGACGTAGCCGGTCGCGGTCGCGACCGCCTCCCCCGGCAGTCCGGGTACGGAGGCGCGCGGGGCCCTGCGGCCGTCCACGTAGAGCTGGCGGGTGTCGAGGTCGCCGACCTCCGCCCGCCAGACGCCATCGGCCTCCCGCCAGGCGGTGATGACCCGGCCGCCGCTGACGACGGCCTCCTCACGCTCGGGCGTGCCGTACCCGTACGCACGGTAGACGGTCCCCGAATCGGCTTCTGTGAGCTCGAAGGGCCGGGCGAGCACGTGGATCCCGCTCCTGAGGAGCACCACGGCCTCCCCGCTCACCTGTCTGGCCGCGGCCCTGGCGCGTTCGAGGGTGGCGAACGGACGCTCGGCGGAGCCGGGCCAGGAGTCGTCGCCCGCCGGAGCGACGTGGAATGGGAACAAGACAGCCGCCTTTCGCTGTTTATGCCGTACACGAAGTAATACACCATAAACTGAGACGGTGCCAATGACACGGGATCCGGACGACGGCGTCGAGCTGCTGTGGCGGGAGAAGGAGCACGAGCCCCGGCGCGGGCTGACCACGGGCCGGATCGTGCGCGCCGCGGTCGAGCTGGCCGACGCAGAAGGGCTGGAGGGCCTGTCGATGCGCAAGGTCGCCGACCGGCTCGGTTTCACGACCATGTCGCTCTACCGCCACGTCCCCGGGCGCGAGCAGCTCATCGAGCTGATGCTCGACGAGGTGATGGGTGAGCATCCGCGGCCCCAGGAAGGAGAGGCCGGCTGGCGCACCCGGCTGGAGGCGGTCGCCAGGCAGGCGTGGGAGCTGCGCCGGCGGCATCCCTGGATGGCCGAGGTACGCGGCACCCGCCACGTGCCGGGGCCCAACGGCGTCGCGCACTACGACCACATGCTCGCCGCACTGGCCGGCACGTCGCTCAGGCCGTCCGAGGTGATCGCGGCGATCGCCCTGGTCGGCCGCTTCGTGGACGCCGAGGCCCTGGTCCTGGTCGAGACCCAGCGCGAGGAGCGCCGCAGCGGCGTGTCCGAGCAGGAGTGGTGGGGCGCCCGCGAGTCCCTGTACGAGCGCCTCGACCGCTACCCCACCCTCACCCACCTGTGGGAGTGCGGCGGCTGGGACCAGCCGGAGGACTCTTTCGAGTTCGGCCTGGCCCGCGTCCTTGACGGCATCGAAGCCCTCATAAACAAGCGTGACGAAACCCGTGACGACAGTTGCCAGGAATGCGGCACCCCGCTGGAGCCCGCCCCCTCGGGCCGCCCCCGCGTCTACTGCTCGCGAGCCTGCCGCCAGCGCGCGTACCGCAACAGAAGACGCCCCTGACCGCTCACAGCGAAAGCACCCGCCGCACCGCCCGCATCAGGCTCTCCCGATACCCGCCCCCGTACAGCACCACGTGCACGAGCAGCGGATGCAGCTGATGCAGGGGCACCCGCTCCCGCCACCCCTCCGCCGGCGGAAACTCCTCGCGGTAGGCCCCGAGCACCCGATCCAGGTACGGCAGCCCGAACAGGTCGAGCATCGCCAGATCGCTCTCCCGGTGCCCGCCGTGCGCCGCCGGATCGATCAGCACCCCGCCCCCGCCCGACCACAGCACGTTCCCGCTCCACAGGTCACCGTGGATCCTGGCGGGCGCCTCCGCCGGCCCCGACACCTCGGCCAGGCGCTCGACGACCCGCTCGACCAGCGCGACGTCCGCCGCGGGCAGCCGCGCCATACGCAGGAACGGCAGCACCCGCCGCTCCCCGTAGAAGGACGGCCAGTCGGGAGCGGGTGAATTGTCCATCGGCAACTCGGCGATGAACCCCGGCCACGGCGCCCCGAAGCCCTCCGCCCCCGCACGGTGCAGCCGCGCCAGCGCCCGGCCGAACCGCTCGGCGGCCCCGGCGGACGGCGGCTCCTGACGTACCCAGGACAGCACGAGCCGGTCGGGACCCACCTCGATCACCTCGGGCACGGCGACGGCCTCGCTCAGCCAGCGCAGCCCGGCGGCCTCCGAGGCGAAGACCTCGGAGGCGTTCCCGTTCTTGGCGAACACCTCGCGCCCGTCGTCCAGCACGCCCCGCCGCAGCCGCCACCCGTGCGACGCCCCGAGATCATCAGTGATCCTCATCAGCCGAGCTCCTCCGCGATGTGCTCGGCCACCCCCTCCGAGGCGTCCCGCACCAGCGAAAGCACCTCCTCGAACCCCTCACTCCCCCCGTAGTACGGATCCGGCACCTCGGCCCCCTCCCCCGCCGCCGGATCGAACGAGCGGAACAACCGCACCTCCACCCCGGCCGGAGCCAGCCTGCGCAGATTGGACAGATTGTCCCGGTCCATCGCGAGGACCAGGTCATAACGGTCGAACCAGTCCTTGGTGAACTGCCGGGCCCGATGCGCGGAGCCGTCGTAGCCGTTCCTGGTGAGGATCTCCAGAGCGCGCTCGTCCATGGGATCGCCCACGTGCCACCCGCCGGTCCCCGCGCTCTCGACGCTCACAAGCCCGCCCAGGCCGCGGGTTTCGAGCGTCTGACGGAGCACCACCTCGGCCATCGGCGAACGGCAGATGTTCCCCATGCACACCACGCATACGCGATAAGTCATAGCTCCCATCATGAGGGTGACCTGGTGCGTTCACCGAACGTTCACCCTGGTTGGGGGGTCTGAGTCACCTTCGCTGCATAACTTTCGAGGCGACTAAGGACCAAGTGGGAGGACCCAACCGTGAAGTATGCAGGCCGGCTCGCCGCCGTCGCCGTCGTCGGCGCGCTCTCGCTCGCTGCGTGCGGCACAGACAACAACGCGGGAGCCGCGGGCACCAGCTCCGCCAGCGCGCCCGCCGCCGCGGGCAACGACAACGCCCTCAGCGGCTCGATCAACGCCGCGGGCTCCTCGGCCCAGGCCAACGCGATCACCGAGTGGACGAAGAACTTCACGGCCGCCAACCCCGGTGTCACCCTCAACTACCAGCCCAGCGGCTCGGGCGCGGGCGTGCAGGCGTTCATCCAGGGCACGGTCGCCTTCGCCGGCTCCGACTCGGCGCTGAAGGAAGACGAGCCCGCGCAGGCCGACGCCCGGTGCAAGACCGGCAAGGCGATCAACATCCCCATGGTGACCGGCCCCGTCGCGGTCGTCTACAACCTGCCCGGCGTCGAGGGGCTGCAGCTGTCGCCCAAGACGCTCGGCGGCATCTTCAACAGCACGATCACCAAGTGGGACGACGCCGCTATCAAGGCCGACAACCCCGACGCGAAGCTGCCCTCCACCCCGATCCAGGCCTTCCACCGCTCGGACGAGTCGGGCACCAGCGACAACTTCACCAAGTTCCTCAAGGCCACCGCCGAGTGGCCGCACGAGCCCGCGAAGGCGTGGCCGGCCGAGGCCAAGGGTCAGGGCGCCAAGGGCTCCGACGGCATCGCCTCCTCGGTCAAGGACACCGAGGGCGCGATCAGCTACGTCGAGCTCTCCTACGCCGAGAACTCCTCGCTGCAGAAGGCGAAGGTGGCCAACGGCGCCGGCGAGTTCGTCGAGCTCACCCCGGAGAGCGCGGCCAAGACGGTCGAGACCGCCGAGATCAAGGGCACCGGCAACGACCTCGCCCTCTCGATCGACTACGCCACCAAGACCGCGGGCGCCTACCCGATCGTCCTGGTGACGTACGAGATCACCTGCGAGAAGGGCCTCGCCGCGGAGGAGCAGAAGATCGTCAAGAGCTTCCTCACCTACACCGCCAGCGACGAAGGCCAGGCAGCGCTCAAGGAGCTGGGCTACGCCCCGCTCGCGGGCACACTGCTGACGAAGGTCCGGACCGCCGTCGAGGCGATCTCCTGACCTCATGGCGACCAACGTACGCACCCGTGACGGCGGGCCGGCCACGAGCCGGTCCGCCTCGCGGCGCAGCCACGGTGAAGGCCCGTTCCGCTTCCTGTCCACGGCCGCGGGCGTCGTCCTGCTGGGGATCATGGCGGCCATCGCCGTGTTCCTCATCAGCGAGGCGATCCCGGCCCTGCGCGCCAACCAGGCGAACTTCTTCATGGAGCTCACCTGGGACCCCAACGGCGAGCAGGTCTTCGGCATCGCCGCCCTGGCCTTCGGCACCGTGCTCAGCTCCGCGCTCGCGCTCGTCATCGCCACCCCGATCGCCGTGGGCGTGGCCCTGTTCATCTCGCACTACGCGCCACGCAAGCTGGCCGCGCCGCTCGGCTACCTGATCGACCTGCTCGCCGCCGTGCCCAGCGTCGTGTACGGATTGTGGGGGCTCGCGTTCCTGATCCCGCTGATCAGGACGCCGTCGCAGTGGCTCAACGAGCACCTCGGCTGGTTCCCGCTGTTCGCCGGCGAAGGCGCCATCGGCGGCAAGACCATGATCGCCGGATCGATCGTGCTGGCCATCATGATCCTGCCGATCATCGCCGCCATCTCCCGCGAGGTGTTCCTCCAGGCTCCGAAGATGAACGAGGAGGCGGCGCTCGCCCTCGGCGCCACCCGCTGGGAAATGATCAGGATGGCCGTGCTGCCGTTCGGCCGGCCGGGCGTCATCAGCGCCGCCATGCTCGGCCTCGGCCGCGCCATGGGTGAGACCATCGCGGTCGCCTTGATCTTCCCCGCTACCTTCGACATCACCTTCCAGATCCTCACCCCGCACGCCAACAGCATCGCCGCGAACATCGCCAACGGCTTCGGCGAGGCCACCCAGATCGGCCGGGGCGCGCTGATCGCCTCAGGTCTGGTGCTGTTCGTCATCACCCTGCTGGTCAACATGGGTGCGCGCCTGATCATCAACCGCCGCAAGGAGTACGCGAGGGCCGGCGCATGACCGCGATCCAACACATCTCCACCAGCCGCCGGATCAAGGACCGGGTCGTTCAGGGCCTGGTCTATCTGGCGTTCGCGCTGGCCGTGGTGCCGCTCATCTCGGTGCTCTGGCTGGTGATCTCCAATGGTCTGCCCCGGTTCGACCTGGAGTTCCTCACCCACTCCATGAACGGCATCGGCGCCAGGGACGCCGGCGGCGGCGCCTACCACGCCATCATCGGCACCCTCCAACAGGTCCTGCTCGCCTCCGTCATCTCGGTGCCCGTCGGCCTGCTGACCGCGATCTACCTGGTCGAATACGGCAACAACGGCCGGCTCAGCCGCGCTATCAGCTTCTTCGTGGACGTCATGACCGGCGTCCCCTCCGTCGTCGCCGGCCTGTTCGTGCTGGCGTTCTGGATCCTGTTCCTCGGCTTCTCCTACTCCGGCTGGGCGGGCGCGCTCGCGCTGTCGATCCTGATGATGCCGACCGTGGTCAGGTCGGCCGAGGAGATGCTCCGGCTGGTGCCGGTCGACCTGCGCGAGGCTTCGTACGCGCTGGGCGTCCCCAAGTGGCGCACCATCGTCAAGGTCGTGCTGCCGACCGCGTTCACCGGCATCGTCACCGGCGTCATGCTGGCCGTGGCCCGCGTCGCGGGCGAGACGGCGCCGCTGCTGATGACGGTGTTCTTCACCAACTCCATCAACAACGACCCGTTCACCGGGCCGCAGATGGGGCTGCCGCTGTTCGTCTTCGACCAGGCGGCCCGCCCCAACGACACCGCGATCGACCGGGCGTGGACCGGCGCCCTCACGCTCATCCTGATCGTCATGCTGCTCAACCTGGTGGCGCGCCTGATCGCCTGGTGGCGCTCGCCCGCCAGGGGCCGATAGGGGGTTATCAGCACAATGTCCAAGCAGATCCAGGTCTCGGGTCTCGACGCGTACTACGGGTCGCACAAGGCGATCGAGGACGTGTCCATGACCATCGAACCCCGCTCGATCACCGCGTTCATCGGCCCGTCCGGCTGCGGCAAGTCGACATTCCTGCGCACGCTCAACCGCATGCACGAGGTGATCCCCGGCGCACGCGTGGACGGCAAGGTGCTGCTCGACGGCGAGGACCTGTACGCCAACACGGTCGAGCCCGTCTCCGTGCGCCGGATGATCGGCATGGTCTTCCAGCGCCCCAACCCGTTCCCCACGATGTCGATCTACGAGAACGTGGCCGCGGGCCTGCGCCTCAACGGCCGCGTCAGCAAGTCGCAGACGGACGCCATCGTCGAGGAGTCGCTCAAGGGCGCCAATCTCTGGAACGAGGTCAAGGACCGCCTCAACAAGCCCGGAGCCGGCCTGTCCGGCGGACAGCAGCAGCGCCTCTGCATCGCCCGCGCCATCGCGGTCAAGCCGCAGGTCCTGCTGATGGACGAGCCGTGCTCGGCCCTCGACCCCATCTCCACCCTGGCCATCGAGGACCTGATGGCCAAGCTCAAGGACGAGTTCACCATCGTCATCGTCACCCACAACATGCAGCAGGCGGCCCGCGTCAGCGACAGGACCGCGTTCTTCAACCTGGCCGAGCAGGGCAAACCCGGCAAGGTCATCGAGATGGACGAGACCTCCCGCATGTTCACCAACCCCGCGGAGAAGGCCACGGAGGACTACATCACGGGGCGCTTCGGCTGATGACCCGACAGCAGGCGGCATCCACGATGAACGGGGACACGAGGACCAAGCCCGTGCTGCTCATCGCCGACCCGGACGACTCGGTCGTAGAGGACGTGGCCACGGCCCTCGAACTCGAGGGCGTGGCCGTCACAGGAGCGCCCGACGGGGCACAGGGGCTGCTGCAGGCGGGAGCTCTCAGCCCGGACGTGGTGCTCGTCTCGGCCACGCTGCCGGTCATCGACGCGGTCGAGTTCGTCCGCGCGGTACGGCTGGCGCGCGTCGTACCGGTGCTGCTCGGCGTCGGCGAAGGACACGCCGAGCAGGCGCTGCGCGCGCTCGCCGCCGGGGCGGCCGCCTGCGTCGCCAGGCCTTACCGGGTGCCCGAACTGCTGCCGTTCATCCAGGCCGCCTCGCCCGAGTCACGCAAGGTCCTGGCCGTCGGCGGGGTCGAACTGGACATCCAGGCCTACCAGGTACGCGTGGCCGGGCGCGCCGTACACCTGCCGCTGCGCGAGTTCGAGCTGCTCCAGTACCTGATGCGCAACGCCGACCGCACGGTCACCCGCGAGCAGATCATGCGCCACGTCTGGCACGCCGCCGCGAACACCTCGACGAACACCATCGCCGTGCACGTCAAACGCCTGCGCGCGCGCCTGGGCGACGAGGACGACCAGCTCATCCAGACCGTACGCGGCGTGGGCTATCGGCTGGTCACGCCCGGCAGTCACGGAAGTCACGCATGATCCGCTCCACCACGCCCTCGACCGTCGCCACGCCGTACGCCACCTCGGGGCTGCCCTCGGTGAGTACGGCGAGCGCGTAGTCGCGGCCGTCGCCGCCCCGGATCAGCCCCACGCTGATCATGGCCCAGCGCTTGGTGGAGACCCGCTTGAGCCAGCCGTTCTTCAGCGCCACCCGCTCCCCGTCGCAGGCGGCGGCGCTGATGCCCCAGTTCTGCCCGTCGACGACCTCACCCATGAGCCCGAGCACCTGCTTCCGGTCACCGGCCCTGAGCGGGCTCCTGCCGGACACCAGCGCCGCCATGAGCCTGACCTGGTCGTCGACGGACGTCCTGGTGATCCCCCAGCAGTAGAGATCGACGCACTGCCCCGGCACGCCGACCGTGTGCTTCAACCCGAGCCGCTTCCCCGCCCGGTTGAACCCGTCCGCCCCGCCGATCCGCGTCCAGAGCCGGTCCGCGGCGTGGTTGTCGCTGTAGCGGATCATCATCTCCGCGTCCCGCCTGACTTCTGCCGGAAGCTTCTTCCACGGGGTACGCAGCAGCAGCGCCATGAGGATCTGCACCTTGGCCGTGCTGGCCGTGATCAGCCGTTCGCCGGCGTGGTAGCGGTAGACCCGTCCGGTCGCCAAGTCCTTCACCATGGCGGTGACCGGCCCCGGCCGCCCTCGCAGGAAGCGATCCAGCCGCCGCGAGACCCGCTCGGCCGAGACCCCGGGCACAGCCTCCCTGCTCACGCTCGCCACAGCCAGGTTGCCCAGACCACCCGCACCGACCCTGCCCCGAGCGCCGACACCGATCCTGGCCAGACCGTCCCCCGCCGTCTTGCCCAAACTGTCGCCGGCCACCCTGGCTCGCCCCAGCTCGGGCCCCGGCAGCACGTCACGCCTCGTCCCGGCCTCTTCGGGCACCGCGTCCCGCATGCTCTCAGCCCTGGGCACGGCGGCAACGCTGACCCCGGCCGGCTCCTGCGATCTGTTCACCGGCACCAGCGGCAGGATCAGGGCGAGCACGACGACCAGCCGCAGTATCGCCTTCGCCACGGCCTCGACCACGTGATCATTATCACGACATATACCAACATGCCGCTAGAGCGTCCCTTGTGGGATCTCCAGGTTGCTTCGGCCAGGGCCTGGGCTCCGAAGGGAGAAGATGCATCTCGGCGTCGTCAGTGACGCCGAGACGGTGACAGCCACGGTGGCCGCGCAGTTCCGGGGAGTGCTGCGGTGGCCGCTGCGGCGGCCGAGAGTTCCAGGGAGCGCTGCTGCGCTGGCCGCGCGGTTCCGTCGCCGGCTCGCCCCTCCCGAACACCTAGTCGCGTTCGCACAGCGCTACACCTCGCGGGAACTGCGACGGCTGCAGGAGACCATCACCGACGACGAGAACGCCCGCCGGCAAGCACGCTGGGACTCTAAAGAATGCGCTACCGAAGAGCAGTTCTGGCGACGCAGGAGAGAAGGGCACCTCATCGTTCAGGCCAGCTCTCACCCCGGAGAGCAATAGAGCCAGGGTGGGCATCACTCCCCGCACCCCACCTTCGCCGCCGCACGGCCCAGATCTTCCCTGGGGACGGCCTCACCCGAAGCCCCCTTGGGGACGGCAGCCCACCAAACCCCCGGACAGCCCCCGAACAGCTCTCGAAGAGTGGCGCAGTCGATGACGTGCACAAGCATGTCCACCGCTTCAGGACGCCAGAACAGGGCCCGGAAACGCAAGAAGAGGGCCCCGACACCCGCAACAGGTGTCGGAACCCTCTCCTCAAAAGATTGTCCGGCGGTGACCTACTCTCCCAC
>NZ_JBEZFZ010000050.1:0-40859 GCF_040649735.1 Nonomuraea sp. NPDC048892
GTCGACACCGTGCAGGACGAGCAGCACTGGGTGACCCTCCTCGACCCGGAGGGCAACGAGTTCTGCGTCCTGGGTGAGCGGAAGAGCTGAGCGGAGGCCGGCAGTCTAGGAGGGGTGATGCCACCGGTAGCGGCGTTCCGGGCGGCCGGTGCCGCCGTAGCGCAGGGAGACCTCGGCGGCGCCGATGGCGGTGAGGCGTTCGAGGTAGCGGCGGGCGCTGACCCGGGGGATGCCCACCTGGGTGGCGCATTCGGTGGCCGACAGCGTGCTGCCGGTCTCGGGGAGGGCGCGTTCGACCAGTTCGGCGGTCTCGACGGCGAGAGTCGTTAGAAATCTACATTGTAAAGGCGCTGGGCTAGAGCAAAAACCTCACATACACCCCACAAGGGCACGGGCTACGCCCGTCCGCCTCCCACAAACAGGATGCCGGGTCGGCTCGTTCCGATGTCAAGTACGCTTGACATCGGAACGAGCGCCTCCTACCGTGTCAAGTGTACTTGACATCTCGCCGGCGGGAGGGCCATTCGTGCAAGCACACAACGCGGCCGGGGGCTACAGGGAGTCGGCCAGGGCGTCCGTTCGACTCGTGCTCTGGACGTTCGCCTGGGCGGCGACCCTGGCCTTGTCGAAATTCGGTCCCGGACTCGCGTGGGGCTCGGGGCGGCCGGTGGCGAGCTGGGCCGCGGTCGCGGTCAACCTGGTCGTCGGCATCGGATGGATCGTCGCCTTCGCACGCTTCTTCCGGGGGATCGATGAGTTGCAGCGGAAGATCGTGCAGGACGCGTTGGTGATCACTCTTGGGGTGGGGTGGGTCGGCGGGTTCTCGTACGTCGTCGCGGACGCCGCCGGTCTCGTTGCGTATGACGTCGATATCGCGGTCTTTCCCGCGCTTCTGGGGGCCGTTTACATGGTCGCCTTCGTCGTGGGCAAGATCAGGTACCGATGAAGAATCGTATTACGGAGCTGCGGGCCGAGCGTGGCTGGACGCAGGCTGATCTGGCTCGGCGGATCAGTGTGTCGAGGCAGACGATCAATGCCATCGAGACGGAGAAGTTCGATCCGAGTCTTCCTGTGGCTTTCCGTCTCGCCAGGGTGTTCGCGCTGAGGATCGAGGAGGTTTTTTTCGACGATCAGTGAGGTGGGGGTGGTGTGTTGACGGGGTGGGTGTGGCGTGTTGTGATCCACTCATGCGTATTTCGTACTCGTTTAGTAGGAAATAGGGTGGTTATGGGGTTATTTCAGCGTGCCGCCGCGGTTGTCGCGCTGCTGGTGAGTGTGGCGGGTGTCCAGGTGGTGCAGGGCGGGCCGGCGCAGGCGGCTCTGCCTACCGCCGCTGTCGCGCTCGGCGACAGTTTCGTCAGTGGCGAGGGTGCGGGGAGCTATCAGCCCGTCGTCGATGCCTCGGGTACGGCGCAGGGTTTCCCTGGGTGGTCGGCGGCCAACGGCAACGCCTATTTCTGTCATCGGTCGGCGAACGCGTCGGTGTTCGCGGCGGCGCTTCCTGGGATTCAGCAGCGTTTCAACCTGGCGTGCTCCGGTGCTCAGCCGGCTGACATCGCGGCTCCGTCGAGTGCTCGGGCTGAGGGGCGGGCGGTTGCTTCGCAGCTCGATCAGTTGCGTGCCGTCGCGCGGACGCATGATGTCGATGTGGTTCTGGTCGGTCTCGGGTCGAACAACACGCAGTTCACCTTTGGTGATGTGGCCACGTTGTGTGCCAATCGGTTCATCGCGGATGCCTGGACGGGGTGGTGGGAGTTCTGGGCCTATCTGAAGGGTGAGGTGCCGCAGCGGCCCTGTACGGCTGCGGATCTGGCCACCGGCGCTGAGGTCGATGCCGCTACGGCTGAGACGACGGCGGCTTTGCGGTTGATTCTGGATACTCTGGCGCAGGTTGATGCTGATGGCAGTCATCAGGTGATTCTGCAGACGTATACGAATCCGTTGCCGCCGGAGCTCGCCGCGCAGTATCACGAGGAGGACAACCGTTCCGATACTCGTGACAAGTTCCGTGCTCTGGGTGCGGAGCGGTATGCGGCTGGGTGTCCGATTCATCGGGCGAGTCTTGGTCCTGGGCAGGTGTTCTCGGAGAGTCTGGGGTCTCTGGTACGGAATGCGCAGGCCGTGCTGGTGGCTGAGCGTCCGGCGGCTGATGTGCGGGTGCTGGATGTTCAGCGGGCTTTCGACGGGGCCAGGTTGTGTGAGAATCCGGGTAGTCCGGGGGGTGCGCTGGCGACGCCGGTGCGGGTGCAGGATGGGCCGTCCGGTTCGTTCATCACGAGTCTGTCCGGCTGGGACAAGATCGGTATCCAGCGGGCGGCGAATACATGTGTCACCTATTTCCAGACGTGTCAGGAGTCGTGGCACCCTAACGCCGCGGGTCATGCGGTGCTCGGTCAGTGTCTGGCCGGTGCTTTCGCCGCGGCGCCGCGTGCGGTGGTCGGGTGTGCCCGTAACGCGGACGGCACGTTGAGCATTTCCTGAGGCTGCGCGTCCGGCTGTACGGGAGCCGGGCGCGTCGTCTCGAAAGTGCGGGTCAGGCGGCGTCGTACGCGGTGGCGGCGGACTTGTCACGCCAAGGGGCCACGTCCTGGTCGATCCGGTCGAGGGTGACCTGGAGTCGTTCGAGGGTGTCGGGTCCGAGGTACAGGTGTCCTGGGAGTTCGTCGTGGCTGGTGACCTCGTAGATCAGGGCGGCGCTTTTGATCGGGTCGCCGAGCTGGGTGTGGTTGGCGGTGCCGGCCCAGTCGAGGGTGACGTGGGCGGGGGTGCCGTCGTAGGCGTCGATGCGGTGTGCGGCGGTGGACAGGGAGTTGGTGTCGAGGAAGTCGGTACGCAGGACGCCGGGTTCGACGACCATGCACTGGATGCCGAACGGCGCCAGTTCGGCTGAGAGTGCTTCGCTGAGGCCGGCGACGGCGAATTTCGAGGCGGAGTACATGCTCACGCCTGGTTCGCCTTCGAAGCCGGACCGGGATCCGATGTTGACGATCTTTCCGCCGCCCGCGGCGCGCATGCCGGGCAGGACGGCGCGGGTGAGGTTGATGAGGGCGAAGACGTTGAGGTCGAACAGGGAGCGGGCTTCGGCGTCGGTGATCTCCTCCAGTGCGCCGAGCAGGCCGCGGCCGGCGTTGTTGACGAGGACGTCGATGGTGCCGTAGCGCTGGACGGCCGTTTTGACGGCTTGGGTGATCTCGTCGTCGCGGGTGACGTCGAGGCGGACGCCGAGCACCCGGTCGGACTGCTGGAGGTCGTCGGGCAGGCGGGCGGGGTCGCGGACGGCGGCCACCACGGTGTCGCCGTGGGTGAGGGCGGTGCGGGCGAGGTGCAGGCCGAGGCCTCGGGAGGCGCCGGTGATGAACCAGGTGGACATGTGCGTGGCTCCTTCGTGCCGATGAGTGGAACGGGCTGGGGCGGGTCGTTTCCCGTCTCCTGCCCGGCTTCCACTGAACCAGCCCTGAGCTGCGAAAACGGTCCTCATCCTGGCCCAGGGGATCGGGGGACAGTTTGGGCCACCCTGGCGGAGCGCCGGCTCGCGCGAAGGGGTGACACTGGGGGTATGGACCGTGACCACAGCCCGCTCGCCCAGTTCCTGCGTTCGGCCCGTTCCCGGCTCGGCCCGGAGGAGGCGGGGATCGAGGAGCCGGTGCTGGGGCGGCGCCGGGTGTCGGGGTTGCGTCGTGAGGAGCTGGCGCGGCTTGCCGGGGTGAGCGTGGATTACTACACCCGTCTGGAGCAGGGTCGTAGCCGGAGTGCTTCGCCTGAGGTGCTGGACGCGCTGGCCACGGCGCTGCGCCTGGACGACGCCGAGCGTGAGCATCTGCATGTTCTCGCGCGTCCTGCGCCTGCGCGGCGTCGTCGGCGTCCGCGTCCGCAGCGGGTTCATCCCGCTACCTGGCGGTTGCTGGAGGTTTTCGAGGGGGCGCGGCGGCCGGCTTTCGTTCTGGGGCGCCGGTTGGATGTGCTGGCGCACAACCGGCTGGCCGGGCGGCTGATCGCCGATTTCCGGGCGTTGCCGGCGGCTGAGCGGAATCAGGCGCGTTTCGTCTTTCTTGATCCGCACGCGCGGGAGTTGTACGCGAACTGGGCGGCCGTCGCGGCCGACACGGCCGCCATGCTCCGCCGTGATGCCGGCCGTCATCCGGAGGACCCGGCGCTGAGTGCGCTGGTCGGTGATCTGTCCGTCCGGAGTGAGGCGTTCCGGCGTTACTGGTCGGACAACAAGGTGTATCAGCGCACCACGGGGAGCAAGGAGTATCACCATCCCCTGGTCGGTGATCTCACGGTCACGTATCAGGCGTTGATTCTGGCCGATGATCCCGATCAGACATTGTTCGTCTATGACGTCGAGCCGGGGAGCCCGTCGGAGATGGCGTTGCGGTTGCTCGCCCAGTGGAGTGAGCCGGTCGGTGTGCTGTCACGTCCTAGCGTCGGATCATGATGTTGATGACTTTCTCCGTGGTGTAGGAGAGGAGTTCTTCGAGGCATTCTTCCTTGGCGCCGACGCCGGAGGCTTTGACGCCGCCGTAGGGCACGTTGGGGAAGTGTGCTCCGGATCCGTTGATCCAGGTGAAGCCGGCTTCCATCGCTTCGGCGACGCGGAAGGCGCGGTCGAGGTCGTTGGTCCAGACCGCTCCGGTGAGGCCGTAGCGGACGTCGTTGGCGATCTGGACGGCTTCCTGTTCGGTGTGGAAGCGCAGGACGGACAGGACGGGGCCGAAGATCTCTTCCTGGGCGACGCGGGCGGCGGGGGTGACGTCGGCCAGGATGGTCGGTGCGACGAAGGCGGCCGGTTCGGCGGCTGGTGGGGCTGTGCCGCCGCGGATGAGCCGGGCGCCGTCGTCGAGGGCGATCTTGACGTGGTCGAGGGCTTTGGCCTGGGCGCGCCGGTCGACCATGGTGCCCTGGGTGGTGGTGGGGTCGAGGGGGTCGCCGAGGCGGATCTCGTCGACGGCGCGGGTGACTTCGGCGAGGACGTCGTCGTACACGCTGTCGTGGATGAGCAGGCGCGAGGTGGAGCCGCAGGACTGGCCGGCCCACATGAAGTTCATGCCCGCGACGGCGCTGCGCGCGGCTTCGGTGACGGGGGCGTCGTCGAAGACGATCATCGCGTTCTTGCCGCCCAGTTCCAGGGTGACGTGTTTGACGCCGGATTCGGCCGCGGCGCGCTGGATGGCGCGGCCGGTGGGCTCGGATCCGATGAATCCGATGCGGCGGACGGCGGGGTGGCGCACGATCCGGTCGGGGACGGCGGGTCCGTCGCCGACGACGATGTTGAGCACGCCTGGCGGGAGGAGGTCGCGGGCCAGTTCGCCGAGCCGCAGCGTCGACAGGGGTCCTGCTTCGGGCGGCTTGATGACGCACGGGTTTCCGGCGATGAGGGGTGCCGCGACGCGGCAGGCGAACATCAGCGGGTGGTTGAACGGGAAGATCTTGGCCACGACGCCGACGGGTTCGCGCAGGGTCAGGTGCACGGCTCCGGAGCCGGGGATGGTCTGGCCTTTCAGCTCCAGGGCGAGCCCGGCGTACATGCGCATCTGCTCGACGGCGATGCGGACGTCGGTGCGGGCGTTGGTGATGGGGGAGCCGACGTCGAGAGTGTCCAGGAGCGCGAGTTCTTCGGCGTGCTCCTCGACGGCGTCGGCGAGGGCGAGGATGCGGCGGGCGCGTTCGGCGACCGGGGTGGAGCGCCAGCCGGCGCGTGCCTGTTCGGCGGCTTCGGCGGCGGCGTCCACGTCGGCCGGCTGGGCGTCGGGGACCGTGGTGAGCGCGTTGCCGGTGTAGGGGTCGGTGGTGGTGAACGTGGCCCCGCCTGTGGCGGCGGTCAGCCGGCCGCCGATCAGCATGAGGAAGGGCCGCCGGAGCAGGCGGTCGATCTCGTGGCGGCGTTCCTGCCGGCGTCCGGTGATGTGCTGGGTGGTCATCGGGTGTGGTTCCCGTCCTGTGTGACCTGGCGGTACCAGACGTCCCAGGCGCGGCGGGCCTGGGCGCCGACGGTCTGGTCGGCGGCCTTGGCCTCGCCGGCGCTGAGGTAGCGCGGGGTGCCCAGGGTCAGGGCCTGGAGCTGGATGCGGGCGTTGACCTCGGTGTAGACGGCGCGGTAGACGACGTCCATGAGGGTGGGGCCTGCGGTCACGGAGCCGTGGCCGCGCATCAGGGCGACGGCGCCGCCGCCGAGGGTGGTCGCGAGGGAGGCGCCGAGTCGGGGTGAGGTGATGAGGAGGTCGCTGGCGTCGCCGGCGTGGTCGCTGATCTCGTAGATGGGGGTGCGTTCTGCGGCGAGGAATCCGGCCATGTGGACGAGCGGGCGCAGGGGGGTGTCGCTGACGCCGAACGGGATGACCGAGGGTGAGTGGCTGTGCACGACGGCGAGGACGTCGGGGCGGTGCCGGTAGATCTCGGCGTGGATGAAGCGTTCGAGGTAGGGGGTGCGGGGGTCTTCGCTCTGGCCGTCGAGGTGGTGGACGAGCAGGTCGGACGGTGTCACGGATCCCGGTGCGAGGTTGCGTGAGAGCAGGAAGGTGTCGGCGCCGGGTGCGGTGCGGGCGCTGACGTGGCCGAAGGCGTCGAGGACTCCTTCGCGTACCAGGATGTGGTTGGCGGCGGTGAGGGCGTCGCGCAGGTCGGCGCCGGTCGGGTGCGGGTGGGTCATGGTGTCCTTCCAGCCTCGTCGGCTTGGTCTTCGCGGGTGAGTGCGGCGGCCATGGCGGGGGCGTAGCCGGTTTCGACGACCACGTCCACGATGACGGTGGCGCCGGCGCGGGCGTCCTGGACGGCGGTGCGCAGGGTGTCGGCGAGGTCCGTCTGGTCGGTGATGGGCCCGTAGCCGGTGGCGCCCTGGGCGCGGGCGAGTGCGGCGAGGTCGGGGGCGGGGTCGGCGATGCGCTGGCCGACCCATTTGCGGGTGACGTCGCGGTCGCGTACGAGGGCGACCTTCTCCTGGTGGACTTCGTCGTTGAAGTAGGAGCGGTTGTTGGCGACGATGATGAGGGCGGGAATGTGCTGGTTGACGGCGGTCCAGATGGCCTGGACTCCCATGAGATAGTCGCCGTCGCCGAGGACGGCGACGGGCAGTCGTCCGCTGTCGCGCAGGGCGAGGGCGGCGCCGACGGTCATGCCCGGTCCTGAGCCGATTCCGCCGCCGCCGTCGTAGCCGAGGTAGTCGAGCGGGTGCTCGAAGTCCCAGCTGTCTCCGTCCCATCCGAGGGGGAGGCGGACGAGGGTCGTGTCGGCGCCGTCCAGGACGGAGCGCAGGGTGGCGCTGAGGCGTGGCAGGTCGATGGGTCCGGTGCCGGCGTCCGGTACGGGTGCCGGGCGGGGGGTCCACGACGTGCTGGGGCCGGGGGTCAGGTGGGTGAGCAGGTCGGCCACGGCCGTGTCGGGTTCGGCGGGGAGCCACACGTCGATGGAAGCGCGGCCTTGGTGGTCTTTGCTCCAGCCGTTGGCCAGCAGCGGTTCCAGGGTCGCGGAGACGACGGCGGTGGAGCCGGGCACGGCGGCCTGGGCCAGGGTGCCGGCGAGGTCGATCCAGCCCAGGGCGAGGACGGCGTCGGCGCCGCGCAGGGCTTCCTGGGCGGGCCGGCCGAGGAAGAAGCCGGGTCCTGGGACGTGGGCGGCGTGGCGGCTGGGGAAAGTGGAGCCGGCTTTGAGGTCGGTGATGACGCGGGCGCCGAGCGCTTCGGCCAGTTTGATGCGGTTGGTCCAGGCGGTTTCGTCGCGCCGGCCGGGGCCGAGGAGGATGACGGGCGAGGTGGCCCCGGCCAGGACGGCCGCGGCTCTGGCGATCGAGTCCGCCGACGCGGTCGGCTGGTCGGCGGCGCGTCCCTTGCTGATGGTGGGGGGTTGGGGCGGGTTGGTGAGCTGCTGCTCCTGGACCGCGCTGTCGAGGACGACGTACGTGGGCGCGGTCGGTGCGGTGCGGGTGATGTCCCAGGCGCGGGCGAGGGACTCCAGCGAGGCGGGGACCGAGGTCGGGGTGTCGTCCCATTTGACGAAGTTGCGGACGAGTGCCGGTTGGTCGGCGGAGGTGTGGATCCAGTCGATCCAGGGCCGGCGTTTGGCCGCGTCGAGGGGTCCGGTGGCGCCGATGACGAGCATGGGGACGCGGTCGCACCAGGCGTTGTAGAGGGCCATGGTGGCGTGCATGAGGCCGACGTTGCTGTGCAGGGCCACGGCCATCGGCTCGCCGGTGACCTTGGCCCAGCCGTGGGCGATGGCGACGGCGTGCTCCTCGTGCAGGCACAGCAGCAGGTGCGGGCCCGCGTCGCCGGCGTAGTTGACGAGGCTGTCGTGCAGGCCGCGGAAGCTGGCGCCCGGGTTGAGCGCGATGTGCCGGATGCCGGCGTGCTGCAGCAGGTCGACGATGGCGTCGCTGCCCCATTGCGGGGTGTGGCCGGTCGGTGGTGCGGCGTCCGCGCGTACGTCGTCGGTGGTGGTCATCGATCGCCTTTCAGACTTTCGGAGTGGTGCGCGTGGCTTCCATCAGAGCAGTCCGGGAAGGACGAAGGCCATGGTGAGGACCGGCGCGGTCACCACCATGAGGGCGCCCCAGGACAGGAAGCCGCGGTAGGTGTAGTCGCGGTCCTCGGAGTCGGCGTTGGACAGCACGACCGCGCCGATCGTCGAGAACGGGGTGGAGTCGACGACGGTGGCGCTGATCGCGACGGCGATGGCCATGCCGGTCACCGAGATCTGGCCGCTGAGCAGGAACGGCATCGCGAGCGGGATGAGGACGGCGATGATGCCGGCGCTGGAGGCGAAGGCCGAGACGACCGCGCCGATCAGGCAGATGAGGAACGCGGTGGCGAGCGGCGAGCCGAGGCTGTTGGCGGCGTCGCCGACGAACTTGATGGTGCCGATCTCGTTGAGCAGGCCGACGTAGGTGACGACGCCGCAGATGAGCAGGACGACGTCCCAGGCGATGCGCTTGGCGGCGCCGGTCGAGCTCTTCGGGGCGACGACCATGAGGAGCACGGATGCGGACAGGGCCAGGATGCCGAGGTCGACCTTGCCGACCATGGCGATCACGCCGACGGCGACGATGACGGCGAGGGTCAGGCCCTTGATCCGGTCGAAGGTCAGGGGCTGCGCGTCGGGCGTGTCGGCCGGGTCGGCCGCCGGCGTTCCGGATGCCGCTGGGGGTGTGGGGGCCACCCGCGCCGAGGTCGCGGCCGCGGTGACGCCGGCGGTGACCGGCTCGGCGAGAGCGGTGACGGGGAGGGCGGCGGTGCCGCGTTCGGCGCGCCACAGCTTCAGGCCGCCGAAGAAGCAGTAGATGACGACGCCGAGCATGACGTTGTAGCCGATGTTGGCCAGGAACAGCGCGATGGGGTTGGGGTCGAGCCCGGCCCGTTCGATGGTGGTGTTGACGGTGGCGCCGAGCAGGTTGACGGGTGAGAAGTTGCCGCAGCAGGCGCCGTGCAGGATCATCAGGCCGGCCAGACTGGGGCTGATCCCGTGTTTTTTGGCCAGCCGCATCCCGATGGGGGCGACCAGGCCGACGACGACGGGGGCGAGCGCGCCCAGGCTGGTGACGACTCCGGCGATGAGGAACAGCAGCCAGGGCATGACGGACGCGCGGCCGCGTACGGATCGGCTGAGGACGTCGACGACCCATTCGATGGTGCCGTTGACGGCGGCGATGCCGAACAGGAACGTGACCCCGATCAGCAGCACGAACAGGTCGGCGGGGAAGGCGGCGTAGAGCTCGTCGACGCCTTTTCCGGTGACGAGCAGGACCATGGCCCCGCCGCCGACGAGGGCGACGGCGCCGAGGTTGATGCCGCGCAGTGCGCCGAGGAGGAACGCGAGTGCGAGCACTCCGATGGCGAGCAGATGGACTTGCATGAGTTGGATCCGTTCATCACGGCTGGTTGAGGATTCCAGCCCTCGGGATTTCGCCCCCCGACGACCGGGCTGCTCCCGCGGCTTGAGCCCGGCAGATGTCTCGCGTCCAGCGGTCGCCCGGCCCGGTCACTGGACTGTAGGCGCCGGTGCAGTCTGCTGTCGATACTCCGCGTTCTGCATAGCAGAAAGTTTCCAGGGTATTTCGGGCGTGGCACACGTCCGCCCGGCGGGGGCGGTGCGGGTGTGGTGTGGTTATCCGCGTCCGGCCAGGCGGGCGGCGGCGGCGTGCAGCCGCTGGACGTGGGCCTTCTCCAGGGCCGGGCTCCAGCGGGAGTCGGGTGCGGCGATGCTCAGGCCGCCGAGCAGGTCGCCGCCGGGGTCGACGACGGCGACGCCGACGGAGCAGACGCCCAGCTCGACCTCGCCCCGGTTGCGGGCGTAGCCGCGGGCCCGGGTCCTGGCCAGCTCGCGCAGGAGGGTTTCGTGGGCGGTCGCGTCGTGGTCGCCGAGCTGGGCGGGGGCGCCGTAGCGGGCGCTGACCCACTCGTCGCTCTCGGCGGCGAGCATGGCGCGGCCGATGCTGGTGTCGCGGGCGGGCATGGTGCGGCCCTGCCGGCCGGTGACCCGCAGCGCGCGGGTGCTCTCCACGACGTCGATGTAGCGCACGTCGGTGCCGTCGAGGACGGCGAAGTGCGCCGTCTCGCCGCTCTCCTTGGCCAGGTGGGCGAGGGTGGGGCGGATCTCGCGGGCGACGTCGAAGCGGATGCCGGTGTCGCGGCGCAGGTCGAGGAGGTAGGGGCCGGCCCGGTAGCTGCGGGTGCGGGGGTCTTGCACCGCGAACCCGCGGTAGACGAACATCGCGAGCAGGCGGTGGGCGGTGGACTGGCCGACGTCGAGCCGGGCCCTGACCTCCGACAGCTTCACCTCGGGGCTCTCGGCGAGCATCTGGATGAGGCTGAGCGCGCGGTCCACCGATGCGATGGGATACGGCGGTGCGGGCCGTTCCCTGTCCGCTCCCGTCATGTGGACGAACGCTACCGGCCCGGTGAACGGGGGCGCAAACGCCCGTCAGAGCGCCGGCTCAGCTCGCCGCCGGCCTCCCGTCAGGTCTGCGCGAGTGTCACGGACGACAGCGGGATCACCGGGTACATCGGCGGTTCCTCCTCGGGGACGAGCGCGGTCGGCCCGTAGATCCAGTCGGTGTAGGTGTAGTCGTGCGGCCGGCGGGCCCGCAGGATCGTGTTGCGGCGCAGGCGGGGCTCGCCGTCGAGGTGCCACAGGTCGCCCCAGGCGCGCGCGGTGAGCACGACGCGGCGGCAGTGCTCGGGCCGTACGGCCTCGTAGGCGGCCAGCGCGGCGGCCCAGTCGACCCGGCCCGTCGCGTCCCGTTGGCGGGCGACGTGCTCGGCGAGCACCCAGCCGTCCTCGATCGCCATGATCGCGCCCTGTGCCATGTACTGCAGCGGCGGGTGGGCCGCGTCGCCGAGCAGCGCGATGCGGCCGTGAACCCAGGTCATGATCGGGTCGCGGTCGTACATGCGCCACCAGCGGTCCCGCCACATCAGCGGGATCCCCGAGCGCACCACGGGGGCGGTGGCGGCGAACGCGGCGTCCAGTTCGTCCGGCGTGCCCCACTCCTGTTCGCCGGCCAGCGCTTTGGGTGAGCGGAAGACGGCGACCTGGTTGAGCAGGTCGCCGCCGCGCAGCCCGTAGCGGACGAAGTGGCAGCCGGGACCGACGTACACGACGACCTCGGACAGGTTGACGTCGCCGGGCGACATCTCCTCCATCGGGACGGTGGCGCGGTAGGCGACGTAGGCGGAGCTGACCGGTTCGTCGTCGACGAGCAGTTTGCGGGCGACCGAGTGCAGGCCGTCGGCGGCGATCACGACCGGCGCCCGCATGACGCGGCCGTCGGCGAGTTTCACCTCCGCGCCCTGCCTTCCGCAGGGTGCGGTGGTGTTGGCGTAGCCGTCGACGCGGTGGTCGGTGAGCAGGTCCACGCCGGCGCGCCGGCAGGCGCGCAGGAACAGGCCGTGCAGGTCGCTGCGGTGGATCACCATGTACGGGGAGCCGTAGGCGCGTTCGAGGTCGGTCAGGTCGAGCCGGGTGAGCTCGCTGCCGTCCAGGGCGTCGCGCATGACCATGCCGGTCGGCAGGAGGCCGAGTGACTTGGCCTCCTCCAGCAGGCCGTACTCGGCCAGGATCCGGGTGCAGTTGGGCGCGATCTGGATGCCCGCGCCGACCTCGCCGAACTCCTTCGCCTGCTCCAGCACGCGGACCTTGAGGCCCTTGCGGGTCAGGGCGTAGGCCGTGGACAGCCCGCCGATGCCGCCGCCGACGACCAGCACATCCACCTCACCGGCCCCGATACCGGCCGGGTCGCTGCTCACAGCCACGCTCCCAGCTCGGGCGCGCCGGTCAGCCGGTGCGGGCGTCCGGTCAGCCAGGCGGCGCGTTCGGCCAGAGGTCCTTCGACGGGCGGCACGCCGCCGCGCTGGGCGGCGACGTCGGCGCACAGCGCCTCCAGGTAGGCGGGCGGCAGGTCGGCGAAGGCGACGCCGAGACCGAGATCGACGGTGTGCACGTAGACCTCGCGGGCGCGCAGCCACGGCACTTCGGTGGCCGGCACGGTACGGCCCTGCGCGGTGACGACCTCGGCCGCCCACTGCCGCTCGCTCAGCGCCGCCGACGCCTCGGCCAGGGCGGTCGCGGAGCGGCGCAGCCAGGTCTCCAGGCCGGCGGCCGGCATCCGCACGCCGCGTTCGATCCCGGCGGCGCGCTCGGCGGGGGAGGCGTACATCGGCGTGGGCTCGCCGGTGGCCGCCCAGCGCACGAGGTTGCGGAGGGCGTCGGCGTTGGCGGCGACGTGGGCGAGCACGTGCCCGCGGGTCCAGCCCGGCAGCAGGCTGGGTCGCGCGTACTGTGCCTCGTCCAGCCCGGCCACCGTGCCGAGGAGCAGCTTGGTGCCGTCGTCCGCCCAGCGCCGGGCGTCGGCGAAACTCCGCCTCACGGCCGCACCACCACCTGGTTGACGCAGGCGCCGATGCCCTCGACCTCCGTCACGACGCTCTCGCCTCCGGTGAGGTACACCTTCGGGTCGCGGGCATGGCCGACGCCGGCGGGGGTGCCGGTGGCGATCAGGTCGCCGGGGTTGAGCCGTACGACGGTGGAGACGTAACGCACCAGGTGCACGGGGTCGAAGAGCAGCGTGGCGGTGTCGTCCTCCTGCATGAGGCGGCCGCCGACGGTGGTGCGCACCGTCAGTGCCGGGCGGACGCCGCCGGGGAGCTCGTCGGGGGTCACGACGTACGGGCCCACCGGGGTGGAGGAGTCCCAGATCTTGCCCTGGGTCCACTCGACGGTGCGGAACTGCCAGTCGCGTACCGACACGTCGTTCATGACGGTGAATCCGGCGATGGCCGCGGCGGCCTCCTGCTCGCCGGCGCGGCGCACGGGCCGGCCGATCACCACGGCGAGCTCGACCTCCCAGTCGAGCGCGTCGGTCTCGGGAGGCTTGACGATGTCGTCGCGCGCGCCGATCAGGGAGTCGGCGAACTTGGGGAACAGCGTCGGGTACGCCGGCAGCTCGCGGCCCATCTCCTTGATGTGCCCGGTGTAGTTGTGGCCGACGCAGATCACCTTCGACGGGCGCGGCACCACGGGCGCGAAGTCGGCGCCTTCGGCGTCGTAGGCGAGGCCGGTCGCGGCCGCGGCGGCCCGCTCCCAGCCGGGAGCGGCCAGGAAGGCGCCGAGATCCTCGGCGCCGAGGTCGACCAGCGTGCCGCCGTCGAGCTTCACGGCGCGGGTGCCGCCGGGGGTGCGGATGGTGGCCAGCCTCATCAGGCGTTCCCCCTCCGGTCGAGCCGCAGCGCCTCGAAGACGGGCGAGTCGGAGAAGCGGAACAGGTCCATCGCGCCGGAGTCCGAATCGGCGGACCCCGCCTCCGACCGTACGGAGAACGGCTCCCAGGAGGGCACCACGAACAGGTCGCCGCGGGTGACCGACCAGGTCGTCTCGCCGACGGTGACCGTTCCCGCTCCGTTGAAGACCTGGTAGACGCTCGATCCGGTCTCCCGGACCGGGGCGGTCTCGGCGCCGCGCACGACGCGGTGCATCTCGGCGCGGATGGTGGACAGCACGTCGCCGCCCGTCGCGGGGTTGGCGAAGCGGACCGCGGCGTGGCCCGGCTCGACCGTCCCGCCGTACCCCTCGGCCTCAAGAGTGAGCTGGTCGGCGAGCGCGGCGTCGGTGAACTCCCACTTGTAGGCCAGCAGCGGCGAGTCCCCGGCGGGGGCCGGCGTCGCCGAGAGCGGGCGCAGGCCGGGGTGGCCCCACAGGCGCTCAGAACGGCTCCGCTCGGGGGTGGTGCGTTCGGCGCCGGGCAGCTCGTCGCGGCCGAACTCGAAGAACTGCGCCTCGGTGACGTACTGGAACGGGATGTCCAGGCCGTCGAGCCAGGCCATGGGCTCGGTGGTGGCGTTGTGGTGGGCGTGCCAGTTCCAGCCCGCCTGCGGCAGGAAGTCGCCCCGGTTCATCGGCACGGGGTCGCCGTCGACCACCGTCCACACGCCCGAGCCCTCGACCACGAACCGGAAGGCGTGCTGGGTGTGGCGGTGCTCGGGGGCGTCCTCGCCGGGCATCAGGTACTGGATCGCGGCCCACAGCGTCGGCGTGGCGAACGGGCGGCCTCCCAGCGACGGGTTGGCCAGGGCGATCGCGCGGCGCTCGCCGCCGCGGCCGACCGGCACGATCTCGCCGGCGCGGGCCGCGAGCTTGAGCAGGGTGTCCCAGTGCCACAGGTGCGCCACCGCCCGCGAGCGCGGGTGGGCCGGCATCAGGTCGCCGATCTCCGTCCACAGCGGGACCAGCAGTTCCTCCTCGAAACCGCGGTAGAGCTCTTGCAGGGCGGGCGTGACGTCGGGCTGGTCGGGGGCCGAGACGGCCTGCAGCCGGACCGGGGTTCGTATCGTGCTCATATGTGAGAGAGTGCTGGATATCCCACCATATAGAACAACATATTCTTCTGTGCAGAACGGAGATCCGGTGGACAAGCCGCTGAAGACCCCACCGGCGTACGCGGTCGCCAGCGTCGACCACGCGCTGAGAATCGCGACGATGCTGCAGCTCGAAGGCGCCCTGACCGTCTCGGAGGCGGCCGGGCGGCTCGGCGTGGCCCGCTCGACCGCGCACCGGCTGCTGCAGATGCTCGTCTACCGCGACTTCGCCGTCCAGGACGAACGGCACCGCTACCACGCCGGCCCCGTGCTCCAGCTCGCCGAGCACTCGCGCTCGCGCACCTCGCAGCTGCGCGCGACCGCCCTGCCGCACCTGCGCCGCCTGGTCGACGCCGTGCGGGAGTCGGCCAACCTGACCATCCGCACCGGCGACACGGCCCGGTTCATCGCCAGCGTCGAATGCGATCAGGCGCTGCGCGTCGGCAACCGGGAGGGCATGGTCTTCCCCGCCCACCAGACCACGGCGGGCCTGCTGCTGCTGGCCGAGCTCGGCGCCGAGGAGGTCGACGCCGTCTACGCCCCCGACCGGTACGCCGAGCAGCCGTCCGCCCGCCCCGACCTGACCCGGCTCAAGAGCGAGCTCACCCGCATCAGGCGGGCCGGGTTCGTGGTCAACCAGGGCCGCTCCGAGCACGGCGTCGTCGCCGTCGGCGTCCCCGTGCGCGACGATCAGGGGGTGGCGGTGGCGGGCCTGTCGATCTCGATGCCGAGCGTCCGCTACCAGCACACCGACCTGCCCGCCCTCGTGGCGACCCTCCAGGCCGCCGCCCGCCGGCTGGAGGCGGACCTGGCCATGGCCACGGCCCTGTGACGCCGCGGGCTAGTTCCTGTGCTCCCCGCGGCCGTCCGAGGTCTCCTCGCTGGACAGGCACTGGGCTCGGGACGGGCCCTCGCCGACCCGCTCCCAGACGCCGTATCTGGTCACGTACGTCGAATGGCCGATCCGGTAGCAGCGCACCACGGCCCGGAACGATCCCGATCCCTTGGTGCAGTTGTACCAGTAGGCGTTGTCCCGATACAGGTCGCTGCAGCCCGAGGGGGCCGCGTGCGCGGCGCTCGCGGGCGCGATCAGCGCCGCGGCCATCAGCGCGCCGACCCCGGCGATCTTGAGGGTTTCACGGAGATTCATGGCTCGACCTTCGCAGGAGCGGCCGGCGCGCACTTGCCCGCGAGCGCACGGGCCTTGCCTCAGAGCGCAGCACTCAGCGCGCCACGGCCTCATGCTCGCGGACCAGCCGCCGGTAGGCCGCGGGGGAGACGTCGTAGGCGCGCTGGAAGACGCGGTTGAAGTGGGACGGGCTGGTGAATCCCCAGCGGGCGGCGACGGCCTGGACGGCAAGGTGCCGCAGGAGGGGGTCGGCCAGGTCGCGGCGGCAGCGTTCGAGCCGGCGTTCGCGGATCCAGCCGCCGACGGTGAGCCCCGCGTTCTGGAAGAGCTTGTGCAGGTGACGCACCGAGATGTAGTGGCCGGCGGCGATGACCGAGGGCGTCAGCCCGGGGTCGCCCAGCCGCTCCTCGACGAAGGACTTGACGCGCAGCAGGAGCACCTCGCCGGGGTCGGCCTGGTAGGCGGAGGCGTCCCGGCCGAGCCGCTGGCCCAGCAGGGCCGCGACCAGGTCCAGCACGATGGACGAGAGCCGGGCCAGGTCGCGGGCCGGCCACTCGGGCTGGGCGATGAGGCGGCGCAGCAGCCCGGCGAGCAGCGGGCCGACGCCCTCGTGCCCCGGTAAAGGCACCGCGAGCAGGGGTTCGACCATGGCGGCGGGCAGTGGCAGCGCCTGGTGCGGAAAGCGCAGGATCATCCCCTCGGCCACCTCGCCGCGATGCTCGTGCGACGGGGCGGGGCCTTGGCTCACCGTCCAGGCGAGAAAGCTGCGGGAGGTGTCGTAGAGCACCAGCTCGCCGGGCTCCAGGCGGGTGTCGCGCCGGTTCTGCCACACGCCCGACCGGCCCCGTACGGTCACGGCCAGCTGGTAGAGGTCGGCGTCGGAGCGCCGGATGTGGCTCGCGCCCCTGCGCGCGTCGAAGGACACGCAGCGCACCTGGGACAGCTGGGCCAGGCCGAGATCGAGGCCGCGCATCTCGGCCCAGAAGTCCTCGGCCCGATCGCTGGTGGCGTCCACCGACACCACCGACTCCGCGACGGCCTGCCACCAGAAGTCGAACCGCTCGCGCACCGGCACGTCGTCGAGCTGAAGAACGGAGACGGACGGCACCGCTTTCCTCCCAGGACGAAAGCCCGCGGTGCTCGCGGGCGCCCAGGCCCCCATCGGCCGCACGATGGCTCCCAGCCGGCCGCACGATCAGGCTAACCTCCGGCCGCGAGCCCGCGCGCGCCAATTTCGGCTCCGCCCGGCCTGCGCCTGGCGACGGTGTGAGGGGACGGCGTGGACGAGGCCGGCGCGTCAGGCCGCCGGCGGGTGCAGGACGATCTTGCCGACGTGCCGGCGCCGTGAAAGTTCCCGCTGGGCCGCGGCGCACGGGCGAGCTGCACCGCGGCCAGCCCCACGCCTCCTGAGGCCCCCGAGACCAGGACGGTCTGCCCCCGCTGGAGGCCGGCCCCTCTCGATCATCCCGAGCGCGGTCCCGTAGGCGGTGGGCAGGGCCGCGAGCTGGTCGTCGGTGAGGGGTGAGCCGGTCACGTCGTGCACGCGTGGCGCCGGGGCGACCACGTACTCGGCGTAGCCGCCGTCGCGTTCGCTGCCCATCAGGCCCACGGGGTTGGCGTCCCGGGTTTCGGCGTCGTAGATGGCCGGGTCGACGACGACGCGGCGGCCGATCAGCGCCTCGTCCGCCCGCGGCCCGACGGCCGTGATACGGCCGGCGCATCGTGGCCGCGGCCGAGGAGCTCTTCTACAACAACGGGATCACGCCCGTGGGAGTGGACCTGATCGCTGAGCGGGCCGACGTGACCAAGCGGACCCTCTACAACCAGTTCGGCTCGAAGGACGACCTCGTCGCGGCCTACCTCGCCGGGCGCGACCGGCGCTGGCGATCCCTCGTCTCCTCGGCCGTCGGCGCGTGCGCCGATCCGGTCGAGGCGGTCACCGCGCCCTTCGACGCGCTGCGGAGCTGGAGCGAGAGCAACGACCGCGGCTGCGCGTTCATGAATGCCCTGGCCGAACTGCCGGACCCCGCGCATCCCGCCCACCGCGTCGCCGCGGAGCAGAAGCTCTGGCTGCTGCACCTCTTCGAGGAACTCGCCGCCGCGGCGGGCTGCCAGGACCCGGCCGTGCTCGCCACCCGGCTGCTCGTGCTGCACGAAGGCGCGCTCGCGACCCAGCCGCTCCCTCTCGACACCCTCCCAGAAAGCACCGCTCTCGCGCGGGGCCTCGTACGAGCCGCCCTGGCGACCGGCCGGCCCCCACACCGGGAGACAACCATCGGCCGGTGACCCGCAACCTGCGGCCGTACCGGCGCGGGACGGCCGGTGCCGGACGTGCCGGCATGAGTTCGCCACGAGAGGAAGCGGCCCTGATCGGCCGGCCCCGCGATCAGGTCCGGGGTGCGATGCGGTACGCCCGGATGACGGTCTGCTCGACGGTGTTGCCCGCGGTGTCGACGGCCTTGGCGCGCAACGAGACGAATCCCTCCATGGCCGGATGGTTCACCACGACCTGGCCCTTGCGGATCGGGGCCGGTCTCCAGGTGGCGCCGTCGTCGAAGGAGATCTCTGCGGCCAGGTCGCGTACCGCGCCGGCGGCCGAGCCCCGCTGCCGCTCCACGCACACCGGAACCGCGTACGTCTCGCCGCTGGGCGCGGTGTTGCGGGCGTCCAGCGCGGGGGAGAAGCGGACGACGGAGACCAGCAGCGGCCGGCCGTCCCCGGTGCGCTCGGAGCGGAACGTCCAGGCGGTCGAGGCGCGGGTCGACGGGGTCGTACGCGGTGAGCTCCGTGATCAGGCCTGCGGAGTCCGTCCGGTGCAGCGTGGTGAGGTGGCCGGCGCTCGGGCGGCCGTCGCGGCCGGTGTGCATGAGGGTCAGCGCGTACGCCTCCCGCTCGTTCTCCACCGCCAGCGGCGTGCTCACCCGGACGTCGCCACCGGCGGCGACGAGGTGCCCGCCGAGGTAGCCCGCCGCCGCCGCGGTGGCGGCGGTGACCGAGACGACGGCCTGTCCGCCCGCGGGCGCCGTCACCGTCGCCGGACTCACCGTGAACGGCCGCGCCTCGCCCTGGCCCTCCACCGACAGCTCCAGCGTCACCGGGACGGTGCCGTCCAGGCCCGCGCCCTGAAGGACGAGGCGGCCTGGCGTGCCGACGGCTCTCCGGCCACGTGGGCCTACCGCACGGAAGGCATGAAGATCCGCCTGTCCACCCGTCCGGGCAAGGGCACTCTGCACCCGGTGGAGGAGGATGTGCCCGCGTTCCGGCTGGGCGAGAAGAACGTCACGTACGAGCAGCTCCAGACGCTGCAGACGGATGCCGAGGCGCTCAGGAAGCAGCTGGCCGCCGAGGTCAGCGCCTGGATCGACGAAGCCGCAGAAGAGGCCAAGACCACCACTCCGAAGGCCACGAAGAACGAGTGGCTGGTCAACTTCGACCGGTATGTCGCCGGGAGGGCGATCGATCTCCTGTACACGGTCCCGGTGCCCGACAAGGCCAGGGCCGCCGCGTACCAGGTGCTCAAGACCACCAAGGCGTCACCGACCTCGGCCGGGCCAAGGACCCGCTGGGCCGCCCCGGCCAGAAGTTCGCCCTGCCCGTCCCGGTCAACGAGAAGTCGGTGCTCAAGCAGCAGTACGTCGTGGACACCAAGACCATGATCCTGCTGGCCGAGTACACCGACCTCAAGCACGGCGGCAAGCCGATGCTCGGCAAGTCCGGCGTACAGACGATCAAGGCCGGCTGGACGAACGACAAGCCCACCGCCCCAGGCACGAACTGACCTTCACCGCGGCCCCGGCGTCCGCGCCGGGGCCACCCCGGATCCGCGACCCTGGTCTCCGCACGAGGGGCGACGGCCATGCGCCGCGATAGGCGATCATGGACCTCATGCCGCCCCCCGCGTCCACCTCATCCGGACGATCGCGCATCACCCGAAGGCTCGGTTGCCTGGCCTGGCTGCTGATGCCGTTCGTGCTGCTCTGGGCGCTGGCCAAGACGCCCGAGTGGATCAACGACTTCGAACTCGCCCGGATGGCCGACCGTGTCAAGGCGTACCCGCGGCCGCCCGGAACGACCCTCGGCGACTTCGGCCCGCAGACGAAGGTACGCGGCGGCGACTCCGGCGACTGCCGGTACACCATCCGCTTCGGCCTCGACGTGGACCTGCCGGTGGAGCAGGTGCTGAACCACTACCGCCAGGCGAAGATCGAGGACCCCGACGGAAGACTCGGCGACTACGAGGTCTCGGCCTGGGCCCTGGTGAACGAGCCGGGCGGTGAGGCAGCGGAGGACTCCGCCCCGTCCTCCTTGATCATCGACCTGGACGGCACGCTGAACGGCGGGCTGGACCTGCGCTGCATGTAAGATCCGGTTGGCCTCGGCCATATGGCGGGCGAACCGGGCGAACTTGGTCACGGTGAAGACCTCCCTGCCGGCCCGAGGCATCGCCTTCCGGGCGGGTGAAGTGATCACCGAGGAGCTGGGCCGGTTCGTCGTCACCGTTGCGAGTCACCCAGACCGGCGGCGCGGGCGCGGTCGATGGCTTCGGCGCGGGAGGTGGCGTTGAGCTTGGCGAGGATGGTGGAGATGTAGTTGCGCACGGTCTTGGCGGTCAGTCCGGCGCGCTCGGCGATGGCGGGATTGGTGTACCCCGCCGCCACAAGCTCCAGGATGTCGTGTTCGCGTGGGGTCAGTTCGGGGAAGGGCTGCCGCCCGGATCGCGGGCGGGCGATCTGGCTGGTCAGGTACTGGGCCGCCACAGGGCTGAGGATGGCGTGGCCGGCGGCGGCGGCTCGTACGGCGCGCAGCAGCTCCTCGCGATCCGTGCCCTTGATGAGGTAGCCGCGGGCTCCGGCTCTGAGCGCCGCGAGCACCGAGGCGCTGTCGTCGTACATCGTGACGATGAGGATGTTGGTGCCGGGAAGTTCGGCGAGGATGCGGCGGGTCGCCTCGACGCCGTTCAGGCCGGGCATGGTGATGTCCATGAGAACCACGTCGGGTCGCAGCCGGCGGGTCAGTTCGACGGCCTCCTCCCCGGAGCCGGCCTCGCCGACCAGCTCGGTCTCCGGGTCGGAGGCGAGGACGGCGCGTAGTCCGTACCGGAAGATCGGGTGATCGTCGGCGAGCAGGATCCGGATCATGTGCTCTCCTCGGCCAGCGGCAGGCGAGCGGCGACCCGGGTGCCGCCGGCGTCGCTGGTGACGGTGATGACGCCGCCGAGTTCTTCGGCGCGTTCGCGCATCGACGCGGTGCCGACACCGGGGCGGCTGGAGGGGTTGATGCCGGTGCCGTCGTCGGCCACCAGGAGTTCGGCGGCGTGCTCGGCGGCGTTCAGTTCGATCAGGCACGAGCCGGCGCCGGAGTGCCGGATGACGTTGGTGACGGCTTCCTGCGCGATCCGGTAGACGGCGACCTCGACGGCGGCGGGCATCGCCGGCGGTTCCGGGACGCGCACGGTGGTGGCCAGGCCCGCCTGCTCGGCACCCTCCGCCAGGTGGGCCAGGGCGCCGGCGAGGCCGAGCTCGTCCAGGGCGGGGGGACGGAGCATGCGCGCCAGGCGGCGTACCTCCTCCAATGTCTGCCTGCTCTGATCCTTCAACGCGCGCATCAGTTTGTCCGCGGCGGCGGCGTCGGTGGCCATGACGGCGTGGGCGGCGTCGACGGTCAGCGCGAGACCGCTCAACGCGGGGCCGAGGGAGTCGTGCAGGTCGCGGCGGATCCTGCGGCGCTCCTCCTCTCGCGCGAGGACGAGGTTCTCGCGGGTCTTCTGCAGGTCGGTGGCGAGCCGGCGGATGCGCAGGGATTCCTGGGCGGCGAACACCGCCGCGCCGCAGTGGCGGGCGAGGTCGGCGAGCAGCCGCAGGTCCCTGGCGGACAGGTTGTCGCCGGGGGTGGCGACGACGAGCCGGCCGAACGATGCGCCCCGGTGGCCGATCTCGAAACTCTCCGTGGCGCCCGCGGGTCTCCCGGTGCTGGCGACGATCTCGTGGTCGAGTTCGAGGGCCGTGTAGGGGGCCTTGAGCGTGCGGGCGACGGTCTCGACGATGGCGGGGGCGATCTCCTCGGGCCGGGCAAGGCTGCCGAGCTGCTGCCCCAGCCTGCTGAGCACGACGTACGGATCGCCGCGCTCGCCGTACACCAAGCGGTTGACGTGCCGCTGGACCCGCTCGCGCAGGGGACTGAAGGCCAGCGCCACCGCGGCTGCCGCGACGACCGTCAGCAACCCGCCGGTGCCATCGGCCCACAGCGCGCCGATGCCGCCGACGACCGCCGCGTAAGCGGCCACCACAAAGGCGGTCAGGACGCCGTAGACCAGCGCCCGATTGATCCAGACGTCCAGGTCGAACAGCCGGTGACGCAGCACCGCGATCGCCACCGCCGTGGGGATCAGCGCCATCAGCGCGGCCGTGAGCAGACCGATGAGGACGAACGCGATCAGCCCGCGGGCGCTGGCCTCGTAGTACAGGGCGCCCAGGGGACTCACGTTGAGCGTGAGCGCGAACAGGAACCACAGGGCGATCGCCATCATCAGCCACTTGGCCTGCTGTCTCTCGACCGGTCCGGAAACCCGGAGATAGCGGTGGAGCTGGGCGGCGACGCAGGTCCCGACCAGGACCAGGACGATGAAGGCGTCCACCGCCTGCGATCCTCCTCCGACCCCGGCCAGACCCAGCGCCAGGTAGACGGCCCACGCCGCAGCCGGCCAGCGGCTCCAGGCGGGGACGAAGCGACCGTCGGGGAAGACGTACGCCACAGGGAACAACGCGATCCAGGCCAGGCCCTGCACGCCACGGGCCACACCATCGAGTTCGGGATGTAAAGCGGCCACGACCAGCGGCGCCTCGCTGCCCCCCGTCGCGAACAGGACGAGCGTGAAGCCCAGATAGAGGCCGAACCACGACGTCCCGTGGCGCAGGATCAACGTCGCGGACGTCACGGCGGCGGCCGTCACGATGACCCCGGGCAGGGCCACCAGGGCGGCCCACGACTCGATCGGCATGCCCCACGCGTCGAGGACCGCGCGCCCCCGCGGTGTGGACCACGGTGCGAATGCGACCTCCGGCAGCCGGGCCGCCTCGACGATCCACATCACCAGCCCGGCGGCGTACATGACGAGCACGAGGCCCGTGAGCATGAGCACGACGGCGCGGCCGACACGTCGCGCGTCGGCCGCAAGGCACCTGCCATACACCGGTGCAGCCCCTTACTCGATGCGGCCACGCCAGGCGAACCAGGCGATCGTGACCAGTGTCGCCATGAAGACCGCGTGGACGACATCGTAAACGACACCCGCGCCGGCGGCGATCATCGCGATCTGGCTCAGCGGCACCGCGGCCGCCAGCCACCGAGGCACCGCGCGAGAGCGCCACAGAGCGGCCCCGAGCACGGCGAAGCCCACCACGGACAGCAGGAATCCGATCGCCTGGATGCCGAAGACCCGTCCCGAGTCGGACTGGAAGGCGTCGAACAGCGCACGGCCGGCGGTCGCGTCGGACGTCAGATACCAGTCGACGGCGCCGATGGCGAAGAAACCGGCGCAGAACAGCACCCCGGCCAGGCCGGTGAGCACGGCGGCGACCGTTGCGAGGGCCGCGCCCCTGTGACGGACGAGCAGGCAGGCGGCGAGGCCGGCGGCGATGTGGGCGACGGCCGTTCCCACCCCTCCCAGCAGGCTGAACAGCCACACGGCGTCGCGCTCGGCCCGCATCGTGGCGAACGTGCCGAAGTCGAGCGCCGGGACCGGGCGCAGGAGGAGATCGGCCGCGGCCGTGACGGCGCCGGCGCAGAGCAGCACGGCGACGACGCCGGTGCGGCTCGATCGAGTGGTTCGTGAGGGGGCGAGGGTTTCCATAGGGCTCTCCCTTGTTCCGGCGGGAGCCTCAATGTCGCGTTCCCGCCGTCCCTGGTTCCAGAGACGTCAGGTCCCAGCGGGATCAGGGACGTCATGTCCCATGAGGGGCATTCGTCCCTGGTTGCGGAAGGGACATCTCGCCTCTGGGCGCTGGGACGCCGGGATCGCGACTCTGAGAGCACCCGCCAGCCGGCGGCCACAACCCCGGAAGGACACTCCCATGCGCAGAATCCGCCTGACCGCCTCGCTGACCGTGCTGTGCGCGATGACCGGAGCCCTCGCGGCGACGGCGGTCCCCGCTCACGCCGCACCCGCGTACTACAAGTTCGTCGCGGAGCACAGCGGCAAGTGCCTCGATGTACTGGGGGGGGAGCACCCGGCACGCCAGCCCGACACATCAGTGGCGGTGCCTGGGCCAAGTGCTCAGCCAGCAGTGGGAGGCCCGCAGGTTCGACGACGGGGCGTACGTGTTCATCGCCAGGCACAGCGGCAAGTGCCTGGACGTCGCCTATGCGAGCACCGCGAACGCGGCAGCCGTGGTCCAGGCGACCTGCCGCTTCACGAACAACCAGCGGTGGCGGATCAAGACCAACGCCGACGGCACCAAGCGGGTCATCGCCAAGCACAGCGGTCTGTGCCTGGACGTGGCCAACGTGGACCCCGCCGACGGCGCCAGGGTGGTCCAGGCCCGGTGCTGGGGCGGGGAGAACCAGAGCTGGCACGTCAGCAGGGTCGGCTAGCGGGATGGCGGCCAGGAGGGCGCCGGGGTGGCCGGCGCCCAGCGCCCGCTCAGAGGCCGCACGGGCGCGGGCGGGTACGTCGATCGGGCCGCTGATGGCGCCGGACGCTGCCGGCACCGCGTGACTCGCCGCGAACTGTCGTCCTCTCGCACTATTGTCGCGTGTGCGGCGTCGGCAGTCCGCCGGGGTGATGACGCTTCTGGGGTACGGCAGAGAAGCGGGCACGGGGCAGGCGGAGTCAGCGAGCGAAGATGGTCTGGGCAGGGCCGCAGGTCATGGACTCCCACGCCGTCCACCGGCAGACAGACGCGCCGATGTGAGTGATCTCCTCGACCGGCCTGTCAAGGTACGTCCGGAACGGTGTCGTAGTCTCCAACGCCGCCGGCGAGCAGGCAGGCTCCGAGTACGACCACTGCGTGATGTAATACCCGGCGCCCGCAGGCTGGTAGCTGGTCTCGATGAAGGCCCTGGCGCACTGGCCGGCGTAGGCCCAGATCTCCCCGCTGACCACGCCGTTCTCGTACGTCCCTGACATCGAGGCGAGGTAGGTCGGGTGGTACAGAGGACCCCAGAACACTAGAAACAGTGCCACGAGCTTTGTCATGGTCAACAGCGTCAGGGATCACCGGCGGCGCCGCTTGAGTAGGGCGTACTCAACTCAGGTCCGCCGGGCCGTGAGCCGAGGGCGGACGCGTCGCGCTCCAGACATCGCGTAGCGGTCGCATGCCCTCCTCGACGTAGTCGGCGATGGAGCCGGTGCCGCCGTCGAGATGCCACTGCTCGAGCGCGGCGAAGTAGCCGAAGGCGAGGGCGTTCGCGAGCACCCGGGCCTGCGTCGGGCTCAGACCGCAGGTCTCGGCGAGCAGCGGTGCGATCCGCCCGCCCGCCCGGTCGAGCGTGGCGCAGACGGCCATGCGCACCGACGGCTCGGCGAAGAAGTAAGGAACCCTGCGCCAGGGGCCGTTCTGTACAGAGGGCTCGGATGCGCCCTCTGACATGGCTTCGTACGCGCGGATGGCCTGGAGCAGGCTGCCGACCGGATCACCGGGGTCGAGGAGCTCTTTGATCGTCTCCAGGCTCATGCTGTCGAACTCGTCGACGACCAGGATCCGCACCTCGGCCTTCGCGAACGGGCGATCGCCTGCCTGACCGTGGACGTCTTCTACCAGACGCTGGGCCGGTCGATGCGCCTGCACGCCGCCTTGGCGCGGGCGGACGGGCCACCGAGGAGACCTTCCGTGACCTGATCCGCGGCGTGGCGGAGTTCGGGCTCGCCCGAGCCTGGGCGGCCGCGGCGGCTCTGCTTCCTCAGCGGGGCCACGGCGCCGAGGACTGACGCCCATGGATCCCTCATCCCGCCGGCGGCGCTGGCCGCGATGGCTCGCGGGCCTGGTCGCGCTGCTGGTGGCCGGGGTTCAGGTGATCGCGTACGTGTGGCAGCCGCCCGCCGTACGGGGATACCGCTCGCCGTACCTGAGCCGCGTCCACTCCCTGTACGCCGACACCTCCGTGGCTCGCTTCCACTACACCAGAACCGGACGAGGCGCACCGGTGGTGCTGATCGCGGGCGGCGCCCAGTGGCAGTACTCCTATCGCGATGCCATCCCCGCCCTGGCCAGGAACCACACGGTCTACGCCGTCGACCTGCCGAGCCAGGGCTCCACCCGCGCGGCGCGGAACTTCACGTACACGATCCCGGCCATGGCGGAGGCCATCAGAGCCTTCCTCGACGCGATGGGCTTGACGAAGGCGTCGCTGGTCGGTCACTCGTGGGGCGACGCCTGGACCCTCTCCTTCGCCGAGCGCCACCCGGAGCGGGTCGACAAGCTCGTGCTCCTGGACTCGCCCGGCCTGAACAAGGAACTCGCCTCGCAGACGGCGGTGTTCGGCGTGCCGGTGGTGGGGGAGGCCGTGGTGAAGCTGATGCGCCGCGCGGACTTCGAGACGAGCCTGCGCTCCGCGTTCGCTCACCAGGAACGGGTCGCCGCGGAGGTGGTCGACGAGAACTGGGCCTGGATGTCCAGGCTCGAACAGCGAGAAGCCTTCGTCAAGCTCGTCTGCAGCCAGGATTACGCCCCCGCGGCCTGAGCAGGCGTGCCTGAGGACTGTCCGGTGTTCGGGTGAGTTCCGTGTTCGGGTGTGGTCGCCTCAAGCGCTCAAGATCAAGGTTCTGAAAGGGTGGTCTGCGAGGTGCCGGTGTAGGAGACGCGTCGATACCACTCGTTCGCCAGCATCTGAGCGCGGGCCTGCTCCGGCAGTGACGTGAGCAAGGTCATCGACGCACCACGCCCGACCTCGGACTCGTGCGCATGCATCGCCGACCACTTGCGCTCGGCCCACTGCCCGACATCGAGGTGGGTGGTGACCTGCTCGTCGGGGACGCCTGGCAGCTTCTGCTCCGGTTCAGGAAGCGTTCCGAACACTGCCTGCCATTGTGACACCACGACGGACCGCGGGATGGTCGCCAGGTAGAGGGCGCGTGGCCTCCAGGGATCGCCCACGTCCGGGTAGAGCTGGTCATACCCCGCCGCTTCGACCGCGGCCATGGTCACCCGGTGTACCTGCACATGATCCGGATTTCCGTACGAGCCGTAGCCGTCATAGGTGAGCACGACATCGGGCCTGAACTCCCTGATGTGCTCGACGACCCGTCTGACCGCCTCGTCGAATGGCACGTCCAGAAAACGTGGGCTGCCGGGCGCGGATTCCGGCTTGCGGGCGTCGGCGTAGCCGAGCAACCTCGGTCTGCCGGCGCCGAGGATGTCCAGAGAACGCTCCAGCTCTGCGGCCCGCTGGGTTCCCTGGGTCCACGTACACGTGACGACGGCGGTCCTGGCGCCCTCGTCGGCGTACTTGGCCAGGGTTCCACCGGTCCAGATCGCCTCGTCGTCCGGATGCGCATGCACGCATAGAACCCGCATATCCACTTGCACCTCCAAAGTGATCAACGGCCGGTAACCGTTGCGCCCACGCACCCATTCCAGGTGGTCGCGTGGCGGGCCTGTCCGCCCGGCGACCTCTCACGTGATCATGAACGTGGAGGCGGATCCGCGGTCGCGGGCGCGTCCCAGATCATGGCGTGCGGGCCCACATTACGGAAGCGGGCGGTGGGGAAGACCTCCCGGTAGATCCGCTCGAACTGTTCCCGGCTGAGGTAGCGGTCGCTGACCCGATGATCCAGCCATGCTCCGGTGGACAGCAGGAAGATCTCCCACGCCTGCGCCGGGTCCCGCCGGACGAGGTTGCGGAGGAGCTTGCGTACCGCGCCTCCGTAGAGCCACCAACGCGGGTTGGCGGGTCGCGGCGAGACGGTGTCGACGAGCACGGCCCGCCCGCCGGGTGCGACCAGCGTTTTGATGTGGTGCAAGGCGGCCCGTAGGTCAGGAACATGGTGCAAGGTCGCGACACTGAGCACGAGGTCGTAACGGCCCATGCCCCCGACGTCGAGAAGATCTGCTTGCCGGTAAGTGATGTTGTCCCGGGCGCGTTTGGCCTGGGCCAGGTCGATCGTCGGACCGGAAAGGTCGACGGCGTCGACGTGCGCGAACCGCTCAGCGAGACCCACCGTGTGCTTGCCGGTGCCGCAGCCCAGGTCCAGCGCCCGCCGGCCGCCGGCCGGCAGGACTTCCGGCAGCCACTTCCTCAGGTTGTCGCCCTGAAGCTCGTGCAGACGCTCGTACTCCTGAGCGACCCGGTCGAAGGATTGCGCGTCGGCGCGGCTGGTCATCTGTGATCTCCTGTCAGCGCCCGGGCGATCTGCGGCACCTGCCCAGGACGAGTACCCAGGCGCCGGAGATGCGCCGTACGCGCCAGCAGGCGAACCGCCCCAGGCGACAGCAACGTGGACAAGATAAGCTCCAAGGCGAAAGACTGGATCAGAGGCAGGCGGCCGGGCTGGGGCCGCGCCCGTTCCAAGCATGAGGCCGCCCGGCGCCCGGCGGCCTTCGCGGCGGACCTTTCACACGCAACTCCCATGAAGGCACGCCGCTGCGCGAGGATCCCCCAACTGCGAGGAGAAGCATCATTCTCGAACCAGCCAACCCGCCGGTCAGAGCGGCCAAGCTGCTCGTGGCGGACGACGAACCCGCCATCCTGGACGCCGTCTCCCGCTACCTCCGCCACATCGGGCACGAGGTGCGCACCGCCACCACCGCGCTGCAGGCGCTCACCGCGGCCCGCACGTTCATGCCGGAGCTGATCCTGCTCGACGTGATGCTGCCCGACCTGGACGGCTTCGAAGTGCTGCGCCGTATCCGCGCCGACGAACTCGAGGTCGCGGTGGTGTTCCTGACCGCCCGGGGCAGCCGCAAGGACGTGGTCGCCGGGCTGGCCGCGGGCGGTGACGACTACATCGCCAAGCCGTTCGGCCTGGACGAGGTCACCGCCCGGGTGGACGCGGTGCTGCGCCGCACGCGGGGACGGCAGCCCGACGACCACGTGCTCCGGGTGGACGACCTGACGCTGGACACCAGGAGCTACACGGTGCGGCGCGGCGATGTGCCGATCGAGCTGTCGCCCACCGAATACCGGCTGCTGCGCTACCTGATGCTGCACGCCGGACGGGTACTGACCCGGGCACAACTCCTGGAGCACGTCTGGAGTTACGACTTCGGCGGCGACGACACCGTGGTGGCCACCTACATCAGCTATCTACGCCGCAAGATCGACACGTTGGGGCCGCCGCTGATCCACACGCGGAGAGGCGTCGGCTACTGCCTGCGGTCCGCCGCGTCATGAGCCGTCCTGCCCGGCAACCGTTGCGGCTCCGCCTGACCGTACTCGTGGTCGGCCTGTGCGTGCTGGTGCTCGCGGTGACCGGATCGGCCACACTCGTCGTCCTGATCGGCTCACTGCACCAGCGGGTGGACGCCCAGCTTGCCACCACCGTCTCCGGCCTGCGCGCGCTGGCCACCATCGAGCACGACCTTCCCGGCCGGCTGATCCCTCCCGAGCGCACCTCCTTCGGCAGTCTCTACCTCGCCGTCCTGGAGCCGGGCAGAACTCCCCGCGGCCCCGGCCCGGCGCTCGCCCTGCCGCTTCCCGTCCCGGGAGAACTGGTGACCGTGCCAGGCACCGGTCCGGGCGCGGCGCGCAGCTACCGGGTGATGACCACCCTGCTCGCCGGCGGGCACGTGGGGGTGATCGGGCTGAGCCTGGACGAGACCGAGGACGCCGTCCATGCCATGGTCGCCGTCGTCGTCATCGTCGAAGTGCTCGGAGTCGCGATCCTGGGCCTGCTCAGCGCCTGGATCGTGCGCCGCGAGCTGCGTCCGCTGGAGAGCTCGGCGCGTACGGCGGACCTCATCGCCGCCGGAGACCTCACCCATCGTCTGAGCCGGTCCGGCGAACCACCGCTGAGCACCCGCACCGAGGTCGGCCGCCTGGCCGCCGCCCTGGACCGTATGCTCGACCAGATCCAGGCCGCTTTCGAGGCGCGCGACACCTCCGAAGGCAGGCTGCGGCAGTTCGTCGCCGACGCCTCCCACGAACTGCGCACTCCGCTCCAGTCCATTCGCGCCTACGCAGAGCTCTACCTCAGCGACGCTCTGCCGGACGCCGCCGCCGAGCGTGAGGCGGTCGAGCGGATGCACGCCGAGGCGCGGCGCATGGCCAGGCTGGTGCAGTCGCTGCTACAACTCGCCCGCTTCGACCAAGAGCACGAGACCGACTTCCAGGCCTTCGACCTGACCAGCGTCGTCCTGGACTGCTGTCGCGACGCCGCCGCGGTCGAGCCCGGGCGGCCGCTGACCTGGGACATCCACGAACGCATCACACTCGTAGGCGACGAGGAGCAGCTCAGCCAACTCGTCGGCAACCTGCTCGGCAACGTACGCATGCACACGCCCCCCGGCGTCTCCTGCCACCTCGACCTGGCCCTGGAAGGCGATGAGGTGGTGCTACGAGTGACCGATCAAGGGCCGGGCATTCCTGATGAAGCCCTGCCGCACGTGTTCGACCGCTTCTACCGGGCCGACAAGAGCCGCAGCCGGGCGAGCGGCGGCAGCGGGCTCGGCTTGGCCATCGTGGCGGCCATCGCCGATGCGCACCGCGGCCGCGTCCACATCGACAGCCCAGACGGGCAGGGGACCCGCATCGAGGTACGTCTGCCACACTGCATGCGATGACGAGGGCTAACGCCAATGCCGGAAAGTCAAGGGCTTGGAGCGGCTGTCAACAAGGGTTCTGTAAGGAGGAACGCATGCGCAGCACGTAGGCCTGCCCGTGCTGGTGCGGAAACAGGCGCAGCTTGGTGCAGGCGGACGCCGTCGGCGTCAGCCAGCAGGCTGATGGCGGGATGGGCCACCACCCGCCGGTTCGGGCCCGGCTGGCAGCCTGCCGGGGACCGGGTCGGCGGCGATCGCCGCGATGCGGGGATCGCGGCCGGCGACGGCGCGCATGTCGGCGTCCAGCAGGTCCTCAGGCGTCACGGGACGGGGCGGCAGCGGACGCAGCTGGACGCACAAGTGCTCCCGCCGCAGCCAGGAGCCGTCCACCCGCACTCCGGACAGTTCCCCGCCGACGGCCGGCGCCGCGCCGAACCCGTGCCGCCCAGCCAGCAGGATGTCGTCGGCCAGGTCGTCGTAAGCCTCACCTTCGGCGTCCTCCCACGTGGCAGGACGGGCGGTGGCCGGGCCGCCGCCGATACCGCGGACCAGGCCGGCGAAGGCGTCGTCCGTCGCACCGGTCCTGATCCAGGTCAGGCAGCCGTGGCCGGGGAACAGGTGTTGCGACCGTTCGTAGGCGCTGAGGGAAACGTCCATGCCGACCATGATCGGCACATCAGGCCAGGAGCGCTACGAACAGGTCATCACTCGCGACCGGGAGCACGCGTATCAGCGTCACGTGGTCGGCAGGCGTCGGCGATGCCGTGGGGGTCCCAATAGAAGGGGCGGCATTCGAGCATGCATCCGTTCCTTACCGTGATCAGTTGCACGATCAACGTGTCGACTTCCTGGCCGGTGGCACGGGCGCGAAAGCGCACCCGGTTCCGCACGACCACGGTGTCCTCGTCACCCCAATGCTCCTGCTCCAAGAACTCCATCGACTCCCACACCTCACTGAACCGGGCCAGAAAGCGCTCCATGCCGTCGTGACCGCGCCAGGTACCGGTGCCGGTGAAAGGCAGTCCGGGGGCCTGATGCAAGATCACCTCTGGGTCCAGGTGAGCGGCGACCTGGTCGTAGCTCGCCTTGCCGAATCCGCCTGCGGCCACATACGCGGCCTCGGCCTCGTAGAACTTCCGCATCACCGCCCAAGCATCGGCCGGCGACCGCTCATCTGCCCTCGGTCCGCCGGCCTGATCCGTTGTCATGTCCGCTGTGCTCATGGCGCCAGCATCGCCGACCGGGACGGTTCCCACTCGCGGCCATCAGACCTCTAACCCGATGCTGACGAGGGTGGCCATGGCGTGCAACGGCAGAGCGTCCCGGCGCCGGTGTGTGCGGCGAGCGTCGGAAGGGGGCGAATGCTTTTCCGGCCGCCCGATCGGATTTCCGAATAATCGCCGATCGATTTGCAATTCCTTTACGGCGGGGCCGGTTTTTCGGATTTTATCGACCTCGGGTGTGGCATTATCAGCCCCACTCCGTCGTCGAAAATCCCCATACTGGAGTTATGGCAGCACGTTATTGGCGACATCCCAATGCCAGTCATCGCGCACTGAGATGGGGCGTTGTTCTCCTGGTCCTGGCAGGCGTCGGCGCGTATCAGGTAAAGCAGGCCGATCTCAGCAAGGAGGCCGCAGGTGGCGTTATCGTGGCCTTGATAGGCGGTGCCTGGATGGCGGGCGAGAAACTGTGGCCGCTGTTCGTCTGGTGGCGTAAACGTGGGGCGCCGTCTCGCGGGCCGACGTCCGACGAGGTAAGAACCGCCAAGGACATCCTGGCCGGGCTGGTGGCCCAGCAGTGGTTCGAGGAAATGGCGCTGCGTTCGCTGGGCGATCCCGCCCCGATGCCCGTGCCCTGGAGCTCGACCGAGCGGCGCGAACTGGCCGACCACCCCGAGATCATCGCCAGGGGAACCGTGGCCTTTCCGGGGTTGGCGGTGCACATCGCGGACCTGGCACGCAACTTCCGTGCCCTGCGCTGCCGCCGCCTGGTCATCCTCGGCGATCCGGGCACCGGCAAGACGACCCTGGCCGTGCAGATGATGCTCGAGCTGCTGCGCACCCGGCGACCGGATGAGCCCGTGCCCGTGCTGCTGTCGGCCGCCCGCTGGGACAGCCAGAGGCACCCGCGGCTGCAGGAGTGGCTGACCGCCAGCCTGGCCATGAACTATCCCGCGCTGCTCGCCGAAGGCCTGGGCCCGGACATTCCGGAGACGCTCGTGGCCCGCGGCGAGGTGCTGCCCGTCCTCGACGGTTTGGACGAACTGCCCGACCAGGCCCGCGCGGACATGCTGACCGCGCTGAACCGGTCGATGTGCGACAAGCACCAGCTCATCCTCACCTGCCGTACGACGCAGTTCGCCGCCGCGGTAGACAAGATCGGGGACGTGCTCACGGCGGCGGCCGTGATCGAACCTCACGTCATGTCGCCCGCTGTGGCGGCCGACTATCTGGAAGCATGCCTTCCACCGGTGCCACGTCCCGCCTGGCCGCCGATCCTGGAGGCGTTGCGTTCCGGCACTGCCCCCGCCCTGGCGCAGATCACCTCCACACCGCTGGGACTGTGGCTGGTGCGGGCCACCTACATCGCACCCGGAGTGGACCCGTCGCGGCTGCTGGAGCTCGGGCGCGGCGGCACAGCAGAGCTCTACGACCACCTCTGCGATCAGCTCATCCCCGCCCTGGTGAGCACGCTGCCGCCGGCCGACGGCCCGGTCCAGCCCTTCCGCCCGCAGCACGCCTGGTCCCCGGAGCAGGTCGGCCACTGGCTGACCTACCTGTCCCGCCAGCTCAGCCGCGATCCCAGCGACCAGCGGGACATGGCCTGGTGGCACGTGGCCCGCTACACCTCGAGCCGACCCGTTCAGGTGGGAGCCGGCGTCGTGATCGGGATCCTGGCCGGGACGGGCGCCCTGCTGCTGACCAAGCTGCTCCACGCCGGCGCGTCGATCGGAGTGCTGTTCGCGCTCGGGGTCGCCATCTGGATCGGATCCTGGTTCACCGAGCCGCCGGGTCATGCGGACTTCCACCTCCGCGGCAGGCTCCCGGAGCTGCTCAGCATCGGCAGGGACGCGCTGATCATCGCGACCCTCGCGGGCCTGGTCAGCGCTCTGACGACCTTCGCGATAAGGCCCGATCTGAAAGCCGCGCTGATGGGAGCGTGGGCATACGCTGTGCTGGCCGGGGTCGGCTACCTCCTCGTGTACGGTCTGATCCGCTGGGTCGAACGCCCCACCACCGGCACGACCGCCAGGTCTCCGCAATCGACCTGGCGGGCCGACCGGAACCTGACCTTCATCCGGATCCTCGCCGGCCTCGGTGCGGGGCTCGCGCTCAGCGTCGTCGGGCTGATGGCAAAACAGCTCTGGAGTCTGGTGATCGCAGCAGGGCTGGTGCTGGGCCTCCTGATCGGGCTCCTGCTCGGCAAGCACCACGCCTGGCTGGCCTACATACTGACGATTCCCCGCCTGGCCACCAAGGGCCGGCTGCCTCTGCGGGCCATGGACTTCCTCGACGACGCCCACCGCCTCGGCCTGCTGCGTACCGAGGGACCGTACTACCAGTTCCGGCACGTCGAACTGCAGGAGCATCTCGCGCGCCAGCCGGAGCGGTGAACCGTTGGGACGCGATGACGTGTCGGTGCCGGTTGATGTCAGGAGTCCTGCGCGGGGTCTTCAAGGGAGGTCTGCAGGAGGTCCGCGGGGATTCTGCCGACGGCGATGGAGACCGCTTCGGCGGGTGTGGGGATCTGCATCGGGTCGGAGTCGTCGCGCTCGCCGCGGATGGTGTAGCCACCGGCTCCTCGTGGTGCGTCGATCCAGGCGAAGGGCCGGGAGAACGGGTAGTCGGGGGTGCTGGAGAAGCCCAGTGTCCAGTGGCTGGTGTAGGGGTAGAGCCGTCGCAGCGCGGGTTCGGCGTAGGCGGCCTCGATGAGTGCTCGGTACGCGGGCCAGTCGGCGTCGCGGGAGTGTTTGAGCAGGTACTGCCACTCTGAGGCGATGACGGCGGCGGGGTTGTTGTCGGGGACCTCGAAACGTCCGGTCAGGAGGTCGAAGGGCGCAGCCTGGTCGATCTCGTCGAGACCGGCTCCTTCGGCCCAGCCACGAATCACTTCGGGAAGCTCACGCATGTCCTCGGTGTCACCGCAGATCATGAGTCTGCCGTTGGACGAACCCCAGATGGTCCAGCGCCGTTCGTGATGCCACGCCGTGACGTAGGACGAGTGGCGATGCGGGACGACGCCGGCGATCGTGGCATGGCGGAGCGGATCAGAGGAAGTGACGGCCAGGGGCAGGAACAGGCCCTGGTCGGCGGCTGCGGCGTGGAGCGCCGCGGCGAGGCTGCCGTGGGCGGCCACGTCCGGATAGAGGACGGCCGGGTCGGGTTCGTGGCTCATAAGCTTCCTAACAGAGGCGACGTCGTGGCTACCTGAAGGTGCCGGGCCACGGTCAGCAGGTCGCGAGTGCGGAAGTATTCCACCGGGTCGTCGTGGTGGAGCGCGGGTTGAAGACGGGCATCGAGCTGGTCGATGCAGCCGGCCAGCAGCCGTCGCTGCCCAGGGGGTGGATGACCGTCCGTTTCGAGGCAGGTCTGCACGCATGCACGGAGGTCGTGTGCGGGCTTGTCATCGTCGGTGAGCAGGCTCGGCAGCCGTCGCCGGTGCCAGAAGAGCACGGCATGCAGCGCCGCCTCCCGGCGCGCTCCGTACCAGTGCGTCGGGGTGTACGGATTGACGTCGCAGGGGTGGGGGCTTCGCTGACCGCGCCGCTTGGCCTCTCGTCGGGCGGCCGCGTAGGCACGCTTGGCCTCCTGCCAGGCCGAGCGGCTGTCCTCCAGCATCGCCAGGGCCCGCAGCAGGGCGGCCTCATCGGTGCGGAACGGCCCGGCTTCGGCGTGCAGGAAACTCAGGGTCGCCTCGAAGCCGATCGGCCGATAGAGCTGTACGCACGAGCGCAGCGCAGATATCCGCCGCCGGTGGGGCAGGGCGGGATCACGCACCTTGCGGGCGAAGTTGCCGAAGCTCATCTGCTCGTGCCCCGAGTCCGCTTCAGCATCCGGTAGACGGTGGCGCGGACGACGGAGAAGACCTCCATGAGCTCACCGTACGCTGTCGGCCTGGGCCGCCGCCTCCGGATCGTGCATGATCATGACGACCGCGCATGCGCCATCTCACCTCCGGCATCTCCCCGAACCCTCCCTGAGACTCACCGCATCCCCCTGGCATGATCGGCGCCGCGAACCTCGCTCTTCCTACGCCCTCTCAGCAAGAGCAGCGCGGTGACGGAGAGCGTGCAGACGAGGGTGACGAGCTGGAGGCCGTAGCGGATGTCCTGGGTCGGCAGCAGCATGTTGCCGGTGTGGAGTCCGACATGCACGCCGACCGCCATCCACACCGTCCCCGTACGGACCCGCGCCGCCCCGCAGGCGAAGCCGAGCGCGATCGCCTGGACCACGTAGAGCAGGCGTTCGGCGAGAGTGTCCGCCGCGCTCTGCGAGATGATGTGCAACGCGCCGAACACCACGGACGTCACCAGCAGCACGGCCCTCGGCGACAACCGATCCGCCAGCGTGTCGAACAGGTGCCCCCGCCACAGCAGCTCTTCCGGAAACGCCTGGCCGAGCAGGGCCAAGGCGATCGCGAGCGGCAGATAGGGCAGCCCAGGGCCCAGTTGATCCCACGGCACCCAGGTGGCCACGCCGAGCATCACCGATACCGCACTGGAAGCGGCCACCGCGGCCGCGCCTGCCAGGAGGCCCGCCAGAAGGTGCGGCACCGCCTGCCGCGATCGCGCGAGCCCCACATCGCGCCACGGGCGGTGGTAGAGGAAGCGGCGTACCAGATAGATCAGCCCGAGCGAGGCCAGCGTGATCCCGGCCGTGCCGAGCGGCCGGTAGAGGGGGTGACCGGGGTCCAGCAGCAGAGTCACGGGTGCGGAACCGCCGATCACCTGGGCGAACATGACGGCGACCGCGACCAGCACGACCCAGACGGGGTGGGTGATTCTCATGGAAGCCCACGCTAGGAAGCCGGGGCCGGCCGCGCATCGAACCGTGGGCTGATTCCGGGCATGACCAGGATCATGGGTCGCCAGGAGGATCCCTCCTCCTGCGCGGATCACTACGCTCGGAGGCATGCTGCTGTCACGCCCGCTCTGGCTGCGCGATGCCGACCGGCCTGTCCTGTTCAGCGTCGTGTTCTGGGCGATGCTCGCGGCCACGGGGATCGCGCACGTGTCCCACCGGGAGACGAGCGGCATGGCCGTGGCGTTCGGCGTCAACCTGGCTCTCGTGACCGCGTTGTGGCTCGTGCTGCCGTGGCGGCGGGACGGCGGATGGCGGCGGCACGTGGCGGTGGTGTTCCTGCTCGCGACGCTCACGCTGGGGCCCGCAGGCTCGGCGGAGGTCCACCAGCTCCTGACGCTCATCGCCATCGCCAACATCGCCTTCGTCTACGGCATGCGGACCGCCTTCGTCATCATCGGGTGGACGAGCGCCGCCCTGTTCGTCTCCGTCGTGATGTGGTTCGGGCGCGGGGTGGCCGAAGCCGTCGCGCAGACGGCCGCGTTCGTCGTGTTCTCCGCGTTCGTGCTCGGCATGACGTCGGCGGTGCTGGAGGCGCGGAGCGCGCGGGCGGACGCGCAGCGGCTGCTGGCCCGCGTCAGGGAGCTCACGGTGGCTCAGGAGCGGGCGCGGATGGGCGCGGAGATGCACGACTCCATCGGCCACCACCTGACGGTGATCAAAATGAGCCTGGAGAACGCCGAACGGTTCCGCACCCGCCGGCCCGAGGCCGCCTGGGACGACGTGCGGCAGGCGAAGGAGCTGACCGTGGAGGCGCTGGCCGACGCCCGCCGATGGGTCCGCGCGCTGCGCCCGCTCGCGCTCGAGGGCCGCGTCGGCAGCGCGGCGCTGCAGCGGCTGGCGGCGTCGTTCGACGGTACGGGGCTGGCGGTGTCTTTCGAGGTGGTGGGCGGTGAGGTGCACCTGGAGCCCGATGTGGAGCTGGTGCTCTACCGCGTCCTGCAAGAGGGGCTGACCAACGCCGTCCGGCACGCCGGCGCCCGCCACGTACGCGGAAGGCTGACCTTCGACGGCGGGCACGTGAAGCTGGTGATCACCGACGACGGCAGGGGCCGCGACGACGGCGCGGCCGGCGGCTTCGGGCTGCGCTCACTGGCCGAACGTGCCCGTGCCGTGGGCGGCACCCTCATCGCGGGCGACCGGCAGGGCGGCGGCTTCGAAGTACGCGCGGAGCTCCCCGTACGGGTGGGGGTGGCGTCATGAGGACGGTCAGGGTCCTGCTGGCCGATGACCAGGAGCTGATCCGGCAGGGGCTGCGCAGGATGCTGGAGATCGAGGACGGAATCGAGGTGGTCGGCGAGGCGTGCGACGGCGAGGAGGCTCTGCGCGCGACGGGGGAGTGCCGGCCGGACGTGGCGCTGGTGGACGCGAGGATGCCCAGGATGGACGGCGTCGAGCTCATCTCACGGCTGTCGGTCCTTCATCCCGGGGTCGCCGCGATCGTGCTCAGCACCTTTGACGAGGACGACTACATCTTCGGTGCGCTGCGTGGCGGAGCTGTCGGCTACCTGCTCAAGGACTGCACCCCGGAGCAACTCGTCGACGCCATCCACCGGGCGGGGCGCGGAGAGACGGTGCTGGCCTCTCCCATCGCCGAACGCCTGGTCGCCGAGATCCGGCGGACTCCCGCCACGCCGAGCCCGGAGCAAGGACCCGGGCGTCTGTCCGTCAGGGAGTACGAGGTGGCCAGGATGGTCGCCGCAGGCGCCACGAACCGGGAGATCGCGGCTCGGCTGCTCATCAGTGAGGGCACGGTGCGCAACCACGTGTCCGCTCTGCTGCGCAAGTTCGACGTCCGTGACCGGACCCGCCTCGCCCTGCGCCTTCATGGCCTGCCCGCCTCCGGCATGTAGCCGGACGTGGGCCGAACTCGGACTCCCGCCGGATCAGGGCTGGGCTGATGGGCTCGGCGGCCGCACCCGCACCGCCTTTCACCGAGGCCGTCAGTCGATGCCTTCGACGATGCGGAAGTCACGCTGGACGCCGTCGGGGAGGGCCACCAGCGCCTTCTGGTACGCCTCGCTCTCGTATGCCGCGACGGCCTGGTCAAAGCTGTCGAACTCGATCAGAACGACGCGTTGCGTGCTTCCGGCCTCGTGGGCGACGACCCGACCGCCACGGGACGGGAGGAGAGACAGGGTGCGCCCGCCCCCGGCCTGGACAGCCGGACCGGCGAGCTTGTCGTAGGCGGTCAGCCTCTCAGGGTCGGAATTGGCGGGGTAGACACTGACCCAGTAGCCCTTGGCCATGGAAACCTCCTGTGTCGGGCCGGACACGTCCGGCTTCGAATGGACGCTCAGATCGATCGATCCCGGCGACCGGTACTGCGGCCGGTCGAGTCGTCATATGCGCAGGTTAGGGCTTGATGTGCGGCCGAGGGAAAGACCGGTTCGGGCTAGACTCAGAACGGATCGTTATCAATCGGCAGGGAGGGCACGTGGCGCCGGACACGGTGAGCCTGCGGTACTTCCTGGTGCTGGCGCAAGAGCTGAACTTCACCCGCGCGGCCGCACGGATCGGGATCGCACAGCCCGCACTCAGCGCCCGGATGCGCCGGTTGGAGGCGGAACTCGGTACGGCCCTGCTGGTCCGCAACACGCGTAGCGTCGTACTGACCACGGCCGGTGCGGCTCTGGCGGAGTCCGCGCCGCCCGCACTGGCGGCGCTGGACCGGGCATGGGACACCGCCCGGAGCGCGGCGGCCGGCGAACTGGGCACGCTGCGCATCGGACACAGCCTCAGCGCCGGGGCCGAGACCGTACCGGCTCTGGTCGACAGGCTGACTCGCGGCAACAGCGGACTCGAGGTGAGCGCGGTTCCGATGGCGACACCGGAGATCTCCCCCGCGGTCGCCGACGGCCGCATCGATGCCGGGGTCACCCGCGGTGAACAGCCGGGCCGTGGCGTGCGCCGGTTCCTGCTGCGGCGTATGCGCGTCGGGGTCCAGCTGGCGCAGCACCATCCACTGGCCGAACACCCGGAGATCGAGATCGCCGACGCGGCCGCGTACCCGCTGCGACTCCCGGACCGTGCGGCCAACCCCGTGATCCACGATCAGCTGTCCGCACTGTTCCGAGACACCCGGCCACACCCTCGATTCCGTACGCCCGCGGTCTCCTTCGACATGTCTCAGCGCGACCTGCGCGACGGGGTCACCCTCGCCCCGGCCGGAGAAGCCGCGGTCACGACACAACCGGCCGGTCTCACCTGGCGACCGCTGCGTGGCGCGCCCAGCCTGACGATCCATCTGGTCCTCCCACGCGAGCCGTTGCCGCTTCACCGCCGCATCCGTTCCGTCGCCAAAACTCTGGCGCGCGAGTTGCACTGGCTGCCGGACTGACGCGCAAGAGGTCAACGGGGCGCGTGTTTCGCCCAGAAGGACACGAGCGCGTCGGCCGCCTGGCCGGAAGCCCCGAACATCCACCCATGGGCGGCGCCGGTGAGGGTGACGACGTCGGCGCCGATCCGCCCTCATCACCGAACTGGCCGAACACCAGGTCACCCTGATGCCCGACCCCAACCCTTGAGCCCGCCGACCCACCCCGGACCACCGTCGACAAGCCGCGCCACGCTGATCATGTCGCAGTCCCCGGTCTTGTCTGCCAGACCTTTCGTCAGGAGCCTGTTGAAGATCATGCGCGGCTCCCAACGGGTCGACTCGTCAGACAGATGATCCCGGGAACGGGGAAGAGCATGAGGTAGAGGTTCGGTATCCACCAGGTGAGTGAGAAGTCTCCCCGCAACGTCCAGAACGCGATCGCCATCAGCCCGGAGGCCATGGTCAGCACCAGCGAGACCAGCATCAGCGGCGGACCGCTCACCCTGCCGCGGCGCAGGAGCCACAGGCTGGTCAGCCCGGTGGTGCTGGCCAGCAGATCGATCCAGAGGAACGACCAGTTCCAGTCGATCATCAACGGGTTGGCGTAGTCAGCGAATGCCCATTCCAGCGGGATCAGCCCGAGACCGGTGATGGCGAAATAGACCAAGAAACCGACATCCGTGACGAGCATCAGACCCTTAGCTTGATCTTTAACCTCTCCCACCGGCCGGTCGTTGAGCTGGGTGGAGGTTTGGGGCGTTCGCGGGACATGGAGACGGCCTTGGCGTGATCATG
>NZ_JBEZFZ010000051.1:0-35919 GCF_040649735.1 Nonomuraea sp. NPDC048892
TGATCGCGATGGTTGCCTATGTCCCGAGACACACTCTGTTGAAGTTTCCTATGTCTTGCGACATGGGTTTCCTATGTCCTGAACCAGCACACTGCCGGGGGCACTCACCTAGATAGGCATTTTCGGGCCCCTGACCTGTGGTTTCTTAGCCGCAGGTCTTTTGCTTTGTGGACCTTGATAGGCAGCCGACGGTGCCCGCACGCAGCCGTAAGACCATGATCAGGGGATATACACGGGATGATCTTGATGACGTTTCCCCAGCTCAGGGCCTGATTTTCCGCCATCCCGCCCTCCTGCCCCCGCTACGACCGCCCGGACATTGGACGAACGCCACGAGTGATCATGCCAAATACGTGCGTAACCCCGGCTGGAGGTGCACGCTCACCTGCCGAGTGCCCGTCCCCGCTCCGGGTAAAGCCGTCGCCAGAGCCCACCGGGCTGCGACCAGCCCATAGGAGAGCCACTGCATTACTCCTTCGGGCTGAACACCCACCGCTCCCTTCTCGCAGGAGGGACTTCGCGCGATGTTGTCGACGCCGCCCTGGCAGATCCGGCTCTCCCTTCAGTTCCGACACAGTCAAAGGGCACATCAACCGCCTCATTCGAAGCCGGTGGCAGGCCGGGCCATAAGGCTTGTCGGTAGGTATCGGCCTGGCTGGTTCCGCGATGAACCTGGACAATCGCCTATCGTGATGAGGATCTCCGGTTCCGAACCGATCTTTCTCGTCGGGGTTGAAGCCGTCCGCGAGGAGCATGGACCGGGCCCGGCCGCACCTGTTGGCGGGCGGCTGACGGGGTTCGCGCTCGTGCGTTTCGTCGAGGACAGGGATTGGTTCTCTGACTGCCCCGTCGTCTTGCACTTCGACGGCATCCAGGCGGAAATCTGCCACTGGAAGTTCGATGAGCTGTCGATCGGCTGGGACACCATCGACACGACGGCCGCAATCAGCGGCTGGGGGCACCTCGAGCCGACGCCGGCGTGGTCCGACGCCCACGAGCGCCTCGAGCCGTTCGTCGGCCGCCAACTCCCGCGAGGTCGCCCTGTTTGCGTGGCGGCCATCATCACGTCATGACCTGGCGAACAGCACCCTCGCAGTGGAGTTCGCCTTCGATACCGGTCGCTTCCACATCGCCAACGCTCTTGATGAGAACAGCATCGAAATCGGCGAACCCCATCCGGATTAAGTGCGACACCGACTGGACCGGTGCACGCGCCCGACTAGGGCCTCCGGTTGATCTCGATGACCGGTAACAGGGACGCCTGAGCCGGAGAGCTGATTTGCCAGGACGTGGGCCGACGGCGGTCGGAACGTCGGCGGACTGGCCGAGCAACCAGTCCAAGGCAGCCTTGCCGTCGTCGGTCACGGGCTTGCCTCGCACAGCGCAACGTCCGGCGTGACAGGGACGGGGGCCCTGCCCGGCCAACTGGATCACGACCTCACCGAAGTCGACCTCCGCCTCATCACCGAGGCGGTGCGACTGCCGTACGAACACCTCGGCCAGGCCCCGCCCGAATCTGCGCCTTGCGCTCGGCGACGTGGCCCGGACCACGGGATAAGACACGTTCGTCATTTCATGCTCGTCCATCAGCCGGTGCCACATCCTCGTGACGGTGTGCCGCCGCTTGCGCGGCGCGCACAGGGTCCGCCTTCAGGATCTGGTCGATCACCGGCTTGAACGGATCCAGCTTCGTCGCCCTGGGCGGCAGCTGCTCGCGCGGCTCTGGCCACGCCGACGCCAAGGCTGCCTCAGCTTTCGTGATCAAGGATTGGTCGGCTGAGCGGTTCGGCTGAGGGGTGGTTGCGGGTGGTGTCAGCGCGCCAGCCCGGCTGTCGCATCGGGTGGGCAGGGTTCCACGGGCGCGCGCGTGTCCTTCCTTGGTCGTCGGGTCGATTGATTGCTCATAGGGCCATCGGGCGGCCAGGCGCAGGAGCACCCGTCGGCCGCCGCAGACCAGTCGTCCAGCCATGGCGACCTTGATTGTTGGGAACGGTGACTGGCCGCTGGTGTCGCGGGTGCAAGCTTCGAACTTGCGTATGCATACCGATAGTTAGAGTCCTGTCGCAATCGAGCTTTGACCTGCGCTTGCAGCCAGTAGGGTGAACCTGGCCGCGCATTGGCCGTGACTGAGGCAACTCAGCGGTCCTCATTAGGACAAGAACTCTTGAAGTGCTGCCGTAGCTACTTCTATAGCTGGCTCGTCGAATCCATCCTCTACTACCCGAAATCTATGAAGCAAGCCGTTCGCGGCGTACATGGGGCGAACCGGGAGAGTGCCATCACCGCGCCGATCTGGGTCGGCATCTACTTCCAGCAGGCCAAACCGCTGCAGGATGTGATGAGACTGATAGGCATCGCGGCCTAGCCCATAGTTTTGCAACCGCTCTACGCTCTCGATCTTTATCCAATCCTTATTAGACAGGCTATTCGCGTCGCGATGATGCACGAGAGAGAGAAGGAAAAGGAGCTCAGCATCTTCTAGACAATGTATCCACCCATTCTCGAAGAAGCTGTACGGAAGACTGCATTTAGACTCCCCCATCCTTGGCACCACATACGGCACCGCATCGCCCGTTGGCCTCACTCCACCTTCGTCTAGTAGCTGAAATTCCTCATATTTGCCAGATCTCTTACGCCCATGAGGGAGGTATACGAGCTGGTTGGCCTCACTTGCCAAGCTGGCGAGGGCAGACGTCAAACGTCGAAGCTTCTTATCCGCAGCTTTAGGAGCCGTCTCTGCAATAGATGCTGGCAAGGCAAAGAGATCAATCCAACCAGTTTCCCCTCCTCCCTCCCGCAGCGGCAAGCGGTTCTTAGGGCGGGCACCTGCCCCAGCGCTCATCTGAGCGACGCACAGGGCAATGAGGTACAGCTTCAGAGCCATGCCATTCGGAGACACGATGCGGGCGGCAGGCGGTCGAGCGGCCTTGGGAGGAAGAGCACGGCCGTAAGACGCGCGATGCACAATCCAGCTTTCCTTGTAAACAAAGCGGGATCGAATCGCTACGGACCGTATCGATCGACGCTGCTGGCGCCTTAGCTTCGCCTGGGCAGCCGCCAACGATCTCGCCATACGCTGCAGGCGATCCATTCGTTGCGACAGTCTGCCGCCATCCCTCAATCTCATGTGATGTCCTTACAGGAGAGCCCTCCCATCGACTTTAGGGCCCCTCGAGAGAGGTTTGGGCGTCTTGATCCGCCCCTTGTCTATAGGGAAGCGATAGCAAGGATGTTCCCCATGCTCAGAGAGCAGTAGGTGGCGGATCAAGACGTCACGCAGGTCGGGTCGCGAAGCGTGGCTCAGAGGAGCACCATGTAATTGCCGGAAACAAGTACAGCCCCCGGGGTACCGCCCGGGGGCTGTAGATCCGGCTTATCCACTCCATGCAACCAGGAGGAGACGCCGCATGCCCAGAGTAAGGCCCAAGCCCCACCCCAAGAACCCGCCGCCTCTGCCGCAGCGTTGGTTCTTGATCCTTGCCACCGCAACTGCCGTCTCTGCTCTCGTGGGCCAGACGGAGGAGACGGCAACAACGTTGATCATCTGCCTGCTGACCATAGGCACCCTGCACAAAATGATCGACTGAGGCAAACCGTCCTCTCCATCTGCCTCGGTGATCACCGTAGACAGCCGGACACAACGAGGGAGGCCCGTCATCGGGTTCCTACCGATGACGGGCTCCGTCGCCAGGGCTGAAGCGTTCTCATGTCGTGAGACCGAGTAGTTGAAGACCGTCGGCTGGGTGGCTGCGGTAGTGGTCGGTGGCGGCGGCGATGTTGGTCCAGCCGATCAGGCGGGCCAGGCCGATGGCCAGGTTACGGAGGCTGGCCAGGACGCGGGTGCCGCTCCGGTCCGGGCTCGGCAGGCGTCTTCGCGGTAGGTGACGTCGCGGATGTGGTGCAGGGCCTCGATGCTCCAGTGGCCGCGGATCAGCGCGGCGAGTTGGGCGTGGGTGATCCGGCCCGGTGGGAGGCTGGTGATCGCGTAGATCGTGACGATGGTGGTCTTGCCGGTTCTGCGGTCGGTGCGGCGGCGTTTGACCTGGATGGCCTGGGCGGCGTGGGGAAAGGGCAGGCCGGGCCGGACGGTGCAGATCTTCATGCGGCGGATCTCACGGCGGCCGTGGCCTTGCTCGTCGGTGCGGTCGTTGAGGATGGCCTCGCGCCAGGGCAGGGCCTTGAGCCGGTGCAGGATCGTGGGCTGGTTGCCTTTGACGATGAAGAGGTAGTGGCCGCCGGCGGCGGCGATGTGCCGGGCGTGGTCGTGCTGGGTGTGCAGGGCGTCGGCGGTGATGACCGTGCCGGTCAGATCCAGGTCGCGCAGCAGGGGTGTGAAGGCGGGGATCTCGTTGCTCTTGGCCTCGACCTGGCGTTGGGCCAGGACGATCTGGGTGTCGTGGTGGATGGCGGCCAGCAGGTGGACCGCGCCGCTCGAGGTACGGCTGCCGCGCAGGGTCTTGCCGTCCACGGCCAGGCCGAGCAGGGGTGTTCGGGTGGATGTCATCGTCTCGGGCGGCTGGCAGGCTGCCAACGCGGCAACGTAGCCGCAGGTCGCGGCGTCGAAGGCGTCGCCGTCCAGACGGGCCAGCAGCCGTCCCAGGGTGGAGGCGGCCAGTCGTGTGGTGGAAGGGAGGCCGAGTCGGGCACGCGTGTTGGGATCGTATCCGGCGATGAATCGGGTGATCTGCACCAGTGAGGATGCTCCGCTGAGGACGGCGAGCAGGGCTAAGGCGAGCAGCGGCCCGAGCCGGTAGCGGCGCCCGCGGCGGCAGCGGGGATCGGGGACAGCGTCGAGTACCTCGGCCAGGGTGGGCAGGTCGACGGTGGCGTCGGTGAGCGTGATGTGCTCCAGGTGGCGGGAGAGCACATCGATCGGGGATGATGGCACGCGAACGCGGCCCCTGTTCTTGATCGACTGGCTAGACACCGACGATCATCAGGGGTCGCGTTTGTCATCTCCGCACCGGGGCGCTCCTACTCGGCCACTCGGCCCAGGGGTGCAGCAGTCTCATCAGCCGAGAACGCAACGGCCTTGGCCACCAGGGGGATGAAATAGCTTCATTGCTGTTTCGCAGGAATTCCTGGGATTGCTGTGGTTACCGTTACCTGTGATCCAACTCGTGTCCGGGCAGGCTACCCGTCCAGGCTTCCGATTACAGGTGGCCTCGTAGGCCCGATTGGAGAACATCACATGAGTTCCGATCAGACACCCAACCAGCGTTCCCGCTGGTGGTGGCTACCTACGACGATCTCGGCGATCGTCGCGTCGGTGAGGCTCACCTACGAGTTCCTCCGCGACCACTTCCGCCTGCACAGCAGGTAGCACCGGAGCCCGGCTGGATCAAGGCCCCAGCCGGGCTTCATCCCGTCTGGAGTCCCGCCTACTGCAGTTGCTCAGTCCACACCCTCGAACGCGTACGTGATCGTCTCCTCCGTCTGAAGCTGCTGCTTCACCGGGGTGTTCAGGCCCATCAGCTTCGCTCGCCTGGTCTCGATGTCCAGGACCGTCTTGATGGCGTCCAGCAGTGGGCCGGCGTCCTGCAGAGGCTCTCCGTCCAGCGTCACTACCCGGCCGTTCGAGACCGTGATGTGGTGCCGCTCCAGAACCTCATTGGCCTTCACCGGCAGAGCGTCCAGGCGTTCGAGCTGCTCGGCCCGGTAGTCCGTGACCTCTTGTACGGGGATCTCCCTTAACGCCGCCCAGTAGATCTGGTGAACACGCTGCCGGGTCACTCCGAGCCGTTCGCCGATCGCAGGAAACGACATTCCGGTACGGCGCAGCCTGAGGACCTCGGCACGCCGGTAATTGTCAAACCGTTTGAGACGTTTCAGGCGACTTGTTCTGTATCGGAGCTGGATTCCTCCTTGGCGGGTTCGTTGATCCAGACGGCTGTGGGCAGGCTGGGCGGGCTGGGCGTGCGTCGGAACCGGCCGGGGTTGGCGGCGTAGGCAGCCTGGAGGGTTCGGGCGCGCTCGGCCCGGATCTGGCCGGCGGCGCCCAGATGGACCGAGGCCGGGGTGTGCAGACCGATTCCCGAGTGCCGGTGTTCGTGGTTGTAGTAGGTGAAGAACTGCTGGCAGAAGGCGCGGGCGTGGGTCAGGGAGCCGAACTGCTCGGGAAAGGCCGGGCAGTACTTCAGCGTCCGGAACTGCGCCTCGGAGTACAGATTGTCGTTGGACACCCGCGGCCGGCTGTGGCTTCGGGTGATGTTCAGGTCGGCCAGCAGCACCGCGACCGGTTTGGAGGTCATCGAGGTGCCCCGGTCGGCGTGCACGTGCGCGGGCGCCTGGCCACCGTTGGCAGCGATGGCGGAGGCGATGAACTGCTCGGCCAGCTCGGCGTTCTCGCGGGTGTGGACCTCCCAGTGCACGACGTAGCGCGAATAGATGTCGATCATCACGTAGAGGTCGTAGTAGACGCCCTTGACCGGCCCCTTCAACTTGGTGATGTCCCAGGTGAACACCTGCGAGGGGGCGCGAGCGACCAGCTCGGGCCGCGCCCGGGCCGCGTGCGTGGCCTGCCGGCGGCGCTCACGCACCTCGCCGTGCTCGCGCAGCAGCCGATACATCGTGGAGATCGAGCACAGGTAGAGGCCCTCGTCCAGCAGCGTGGCCCACACCTGCGCCGGCGCCTTGTCGACGAACCGGGCCGAGCGTAAGACGGCCAGCACCTTCGCCCGCTCCTGCTCGCTCAGCGCCGCCGGATGCGGCACCGGCGCCGGGCGCGGCCCGAGCACCACCGGCGCGGGGCGGCGATGGCGATGCACGGTGGCCCACGACATGCCCGACACCGCACACGCCGCGGTCACGCCGAGCACCGGCTCCAGCGCCGCGAACGCCTCGTCGATCACGTCCTGGGCGGCGCGTCGTTGTCCGCGCTCTCGAAGAGCAGTTCCAAGAGCGCGTGCGCTTTTCCCATGATCTCCAGCGCGGCCTTGGTCTTGGCCAGCTCGCGTTCGGCCTTCTCCGCACGCGCCCGCAGCCGCTCGTTCTCCTTCTCGGCCTCGCTCTTGCGCATCCTCGGGCCGGACGGCTTGGCCGCCAAAGCGTTCAACGCCCCCGCGTCGCGGGCCTTGCGCCACTCGATGATGTGGGAGTGATACAGCCCCTCACGGCGCAGCAGCGCGCCCTTGGCTCCCGGCTCGGTCGCCGCCTCGTAGGCCTCGACCATCGCCAGCTTGTACTCCGGCATGAACGAGCGCCGCTTCGGCCGATCCGATCGAGGTCTGTTGTCATCCTTGCCCACCTGTCCATCATCGGTGAGATCCCCGCGAAGGTCGGCCACAGTCAAGGTCACTGTCTGAAAGATCCTGTTCTCGCCCTGCTTAAGTCACAGAAGACTACTTCTTCCCAAGTCTCACGAGAGACTGACAGAGAGGGGATCACTGTCCTTCGCGTGACGAGCGATCACCAACGGAGTGCCGGGCGGCGCCTGCGGAGACCGCGATCGATGAACAGGCGCTGGTGAGCGAAGAGCCATCTCCAGTCACAGCGTGCGCCCTCACGAGGAGCCATGCCGGGGCGCGGCTGCAAAGCCCTATCCCGAGGGGCTCTGAACCATCGCTCACCAACGCCATACCGCGACTGTAGAAGGAAGCGAGAGAGCCTGTCTACCCCTATAGATACCGTGAGGTAGCCGCAGACCCCTATAGGTACCGATAGATCAATAGAGGCGACTGAAGACCCGTGACGCCCCCTTTCTACGCTTAGCTCGTGATGGAGTTCGAGCCTGATCGGCCACGCTGGCAACAAATCGCCGAAGTTCTACGTCAACGCATCACCACCGGAGAGTACCCGCCAAAGCACCTTGTTTCGGAAGTTCAACTCGTCCAGGAGTTCGGCGTCGCCCGCGACACCATCCGCAAGGCGATCCGCCAGCTGCGCGACGAAGGCTTGATCTACACCGTCCCCAACCTCGGCAGCTTCGTCAGCCCACCCGGCGAAGTCTCCCCCGAAGGCACCTGAACCCCGGCGTACGAACATCGACCTGAACTCGCAGCTCGGAGGGGTCTGTGATCAGCGATCAAGTTTCCGCATCCGCGTACGAGCCTTGCGCAGCTTCTCGTATGCGCTCCTGGCCTTCTCCGCTTCGGCGCGGCCGTTGTACCAGGAGGCTTGCAGTCTAGGAAACCACGAGCCGATCTTGTCCGGGTTCCTGAACAGATACACAACCGCGGAGATCACGCCCGCGCCCCCGGCACCCGTGGTACCAGCTCCAGCGTGAGCGGAGAGTTCATGGAGATGGAGCGCAGGTGGACGTTTCCCCGGGAAACCACTCCGACCGACTCCCGATAGACCATCAGCTCAAGAAGTTCGATCACCTCCCTGCTGAAGGTGTCCACCTCGGCGGGGAGTTCTTCGAGTGCCCCACACGCTCTTTGATTTGCTGAGCGATTCTCACCGCTCTGATGACCTCGTTCAGCGTGCTCAGTAGGTCGAGAGCATGCCCATAGGCCGGATGAAGGTCAGCAGTCCCCGTTGTCGGGTCGATCACGACTTCCAGGCCGCTGCCCACGCGGGTGCGCTCATCTAAGGCCTCTCCGCTCACAACAAAAGAGCGCGCCCCACATCGCCTTGATCGCGTCGCTCCCGCCTACGTGGGGTTCGATCTGGTCGATCGCCGACAGGGCCGCGTCTTTGGCGGGGTCGAGCTGCGCTTCGTGCAGCCACACACCGCACAGGTCCCAACTGGCCGCGGCGACCAGGTCCGGTGCGCCCACGCGTTGCGCGGCGACGAGCTCACGCTGCACGGCGGTCCAACCCAGGTCGTAATGTCCCAGGAGGTTGGACGACACCCGAGCCATGTGGCAGACACGCAGCATCAACGCCTCGGCCCGGTCGCGCTCGGCCGACGAGTCGTTGGTGATGGCGATCAGATCGGTAAGGATGCCGGGCAGCACCTCCCCCAGGGCGGTGAACTGGGCGTCCTGACGGAGTTGCTCGGCAAGGCGGACGTTCGCCTCAAGCTCCTGCAGCGGCCGCGGCTCGTTGACCGATCGGACCAGCACCCCGCTGGGCAGCGAAGCTTGCTGGAGCGCGAGCCGTAGCGCCGGCACCGCCGCGTGGCCGGAGTCGAGTTCCGTCGTCTCGTGCTGGTACGGCTGACCGGTGAGTTCGGCGACCTCCACCCCGAGCACCTCGGCGAGCTGCCCGACCACGCTCATGCGGTCCAGCGGCAGGCGCCCGTTCTCCACTTTCGACAGCCAGGAGACGGACCGGCCGACCTTCTCAGCGAGGGTCGCTTGGTCCCAGCCTTTGCGATGACGAGCCCGCGCGATCCGCTGGCCCTGCGTCACGTACTCTGTTGCCACGTCCGAGCCCTCCCTCTCGCCGTCGCTTGCTTCGACGATAAGGCGGCTGACCTGCGCCACTGGCAGAAAAACTGCCAGTCGGCGGACATGCGAAACCGCAGGCCGACCTTCGACCTGCGGAAACACTCGTCACAGATCAGTTCCACATCGTGACGCTACGTGCGCGTGTGGACCGTGTGGTTCGGCGTGCCCTTACCTCGCTTCCCCACTGCTGACCTGTCGCCACAGCGTCTCGGCTTCGCCGACCCTCACCCGCGGACTCTCGGCGATGACCCACGGCACCACGGACCGGTCGTACCGCCGGATGAACCCTTGCCCGCCGGCCCGGCAGTCCTCGAAGACCAGCGTCAGGCATTCGCAGGTGTAGTTCCGGACCCGGGCGGGACTTGGACGGCGCTCCACCCTGGTCCACCTCACCCGCACAGCGTCTGGACGAGGCGACGCGGGGTGCGAGCGAGCCGTGAAAGTCGTCATCATCTGCCACAGGGGCTCACCATCCTTCGCGACGCGTTACCGCCAGCGGGACGCCGGCGGCGCCCATGTCGATGAACAGGCGTTGGTGAGCGAGGAGCCATCTCCAGTCGCACCGTACGCACTCTCGGAGCGGTATGCCGGAGCGCACGCTGCGAAGCCCCACCCGGAGGGGCACTGGAGTATCGCTCACCAACGCCATGCCCTCAAGCTAGCAAACCTGTAAGTGCCTGTCTATTCCATGGAGCTTCATGCAGTTTCATGACGCTCCACGATCCGACGTGAAGGGGCGTGAAACGCCCTCCTACTCTCATACTGTGGCCAGATATGTCGATCACACGCGCACCTGGGAGTTCGACGAGGACCGCTCCCGCTGGGAACAGATCCTCGAAGTTCTGAACGAGCGCATCGACTCGGGCGAGTGGGGCCCCAAGTTCAAGATCTCCGAGGTCAAGCTCATGGAAGAGTTCGGCGTCGCCCGCCCCACCATACGTAAGGCCATGGAACGCCTCCGAGGCGCCGGCAAGGTCTACACCGTCCCCAACCTGGGCAGCTTCGTCACTAGCGGCGACGATCCCCGGTAGCCCAAGGACGCCGATCGGCTCAACGACAGCCCCTCGGCGGAGTAGGCTCCCGCGACGTGAGCCAGCGGATCGACCATTACAACGACGCGAACACGCCCGCCGCCAACAGCCTCGTGCCATCGGTGAACGTCGTGGTCACCAACGAGGCCGGCGAGCTGCTGCTCATCCGCCGGTCCGACAACGACAACTGGGCCCTACCCGGCGGCGCCATCGACCTCGGCGAGTCCATCCCCCAGGCAGCCATCAGGGAGACTTTCGAAGAGACCGGGATCAGTTGCGAGATCACGGGTCTGGTCGGCACCTACAGCGACCCGAACCACGTCATCCACTACACCAGCAACGACGAAGTCCGGCAGGAGTTCTCCCTCGTTCTCACGGCCCGACCCATCGATGGAGAGCCGACGCCGAGTAGTGAATCCCGAGAGGTCCACTGGGTACCGCGGCACCAGGTCGGCGACTACAGCATGCACGACTCCATGCGCCTCAGGATCAGCCACTACCTCGATGGCGACAGTCCGCACATCGGCTGAGCCAGTCGGCGCCAGTAGCGTCAAGCATCAACCGTGACGCCCGCAGCCGATCCGGCGATATATCCGCCGCTCAGACCGCCCGGTTTCTCGTTCTGATCCGAAAGCGTCGGCCCCGCCCCCTATCGTTTCCGGGCATGACCCAGCCACCCGATGTGACCGCCCTGCGCGCCCAGTTACCGAACGCGTCCCCGGCCAAGGCCTGGATGGCCGTCCGGCAACTCGTGCTGCGCTCGCGCAACGCCCAGGCGCTCGATCTGGCCGCCGACTACGCCGAGATCGCGCAGCGGACCTCGGACGACCTGCTCAATCTCTGGCACCGAGCGCTCGATCCCGATGGCTTCGCCGAGCGCGTGCTCGCCCCTGCCTTCATCGCCGAGGGCCGCACGGAGCTGAGCCTGAGCAGGCGCGACTCGCTCACTGGACTGCGCCATCTGACCATGCTCGACACCCTCTCCCTCGAAGAGTGCAAGAAGCTGACAGACCTGTCCGAGGTGGCCGCACTGACCGGGCTGCGCGAGCTGGAGCTGGACGACTGCGGAAACGTCAGCGACCTCAAACCCCTGTCCGCGCTCACCGGGCTGACGAACCTCCGCATCGCCCACTGCCGCAGAGTGGCCGGCCTCTCCCCGCTGCTCGCACTGCGCCACCTGCGCCGACTCGAGCTGACCTACTGCCGGTCCATCAACGACGTCAGCGGGCTGTCGGGGCTGCCCGCGCTGACCGAGCTGAACCTTTCACACATTGAGATCACCAGCCTGACAGGGCTGCGCGACCTCCACTCCGTCACCAAGCTGACTTTGGACTGCCCCCGCCTCCTCGACCTCGACGGCATCGCCGCCATGCCCGCACTCGAGACGCTCGGGCTCTACGGCTGCACCGGCCTGAAGAGCCTGGGCGGCCTCGGCCACCACCCCCGGCTGACGGCCCTCGGCCTGCCGGACGCCCCACTGCCCGACCTGCGCCCGCTGTCACGGCTGCCCGCGCTGACTTCAGTGACCATCCAGAGTCACCAGCGGCTCGCCTCGCTCGACGGGCTCGAGGGCCACCCGTCGCTGGCGAGGATCTCCCTGATCTACGCGACCGACCTGCGCGACTTCTCCGCGCTCGCCCGCATGCCCGCCCTGCGCGAGCTGACCGTCCAGGGCCTGAACCAGCTCACCGACCTCACCCCGTTCTCCGGGCTGCACCATCTGGAGGAGCTCCGCCTGGTCTACGTCGACAACCTGCGCATCCTCGGCGAAAGCGAGCTCGACCTGCCCGCCCTGCGTACGCTGGACCTCGGCTTCTGCCGCCAGCTGCGCGATCTGGGCCAGGTCGCGGCCCTCCCGTCTCTCAAGGAGGTCCGGGTGCACGACTGTCCCGCGCTGCCGCACGAGCTCATCCTCAAGCTGAAGGCCCGGGGCCTGCTCGTACGGAGCTGAGGTCCCTCGGTAACTGTCGTCTTGGCCTCCCGCATGGTTCCAGCACATGATCCAACCCTCAGACTCGACCGCCCTGCGCGCCAGACTGTCCACCGCATCCCCGGCCACCGCCTTGAAGGCGATCCGGCAGCTCGCGCTGGGCGGCCGAGCAGCAACAGCCCACTCTGTAATGCATCAACCGAGACTTCCCGCGCGTCCTAACGACAGAAAAGCCCAGGTCAGAGCCATGTTTGGTCATGATTGGTCTACTGGATGAGACTTTTCTCTACGGTTTCAAGGGCGTGCCGCCTTCGGCGGCCCGCCTCGCGCGTCGGACGATTAGCGGGCCGCGCTGCGGCTCTTCGGCCGGTCGCGGCCCGCGCCGCCCCACGCGCGAAGGACTACCGAGCAAACGCCAGAAGCCAAGAACACGTGCATTCGTGAGCGTCGAGCCAGGAGCGGTTGCCTCGCTTTCCGCTACGACGATGATGCCCTGTCAACCTGCACGCGTACGGCGAGCCCGGCTCAGGCAACACCGTCTTCCACTTCCGCTATCTGGGCGGCGGCACCATCGCCGATCAATGCCTGGGCTCGTTCCAAGCGCGTCCGGGCCGAGGCCGTGCCGTGGTCCGGCACCGACACTTGAGAGGAACCTCGTGGGAAGAGTCGAGTACTGGAACAACCCGGATGCACCCAAGGCTAACAGCCTGGTCCCTGCGTGCGGCACGCTCACGATGGACGAGGCTTCCCAGTGCGCTGTACGAGAGACTGAGGCAGAGAACGGCGTTGGCATCGAACCCATCGACGTGCTCGCATTTACTCCGACTCCGGCCACATCGTCGCCTATACCAACGGCGAAACCCGCCAAGAGTACGAGGTAAGGCTCCTCGCCCGTCCGGTGAGCGCCCGGCTGGAAGTCAACGAACTGAACGAACCGGCCGCGGGCGCTGATGTCCAAGGGCTGCCGCACCGCTTCCGGTGCTCGGGCCTAGCGGCCCTGCGCTCCGGGTCGGCTTGCCACCGGGTACGCGAGTACTGTCCGTCGTGGTGCAGAGCAACGTGGCGGGGTCCTATGTCTCGCACCTAATCGTCTTCGGAGACCTACGAGGTGAGCTATGACTCCATCAGACGCTACTGCAAGATCAGAACGCAAGTCATCTATTCGACATCTAGGGAATTCTCTCTTCATATTGCAGATAGAAGCTACGGAACGTAGCGCGCACGCGCTTTAGAATCATAAGAATGGTCAGCAAAAGCTGACTACCCAAGAGCATAATTAGAGCAGTTAGCTCCCGATTTATCGGCTGATCCTTCTCTGCGCCAAACATCGAGATTCCCGACAAGGTGGCGGTCAATATCAACCCTAGAAGAACGGCGTAAGATACGTTCGCTCTTAGTTCCTCTACGAGCCTGGCCACCCGGCTGCGCTGGATCGAATCCGCTGTGCCAGACGCTCGCATCGACAAGTCGAAGATGAGAACGAAAACACCGAAGATTAGACCAGTAAGAATAGCCACGGCCGCGAGTACTTCTGGTACATTGTTGGCCTTAAGCTGCATAAGCCATGCGGCTATCGCAAAAACTACTGGAACCCCAAGGTAGACGATATAGTCCATAGGGCTTCGGTTGCCGCTCTGATAATTACGGAAAGTGCCGTAGTGATCGAGAACGAGGCCAACGACCGAGAATTTACTCCGTGACGAGTTCTCCATCATCACCCGGAGTCACCTCCATGGGAAGGAGCAGGAGCTCAGACAGACTCTTGTCCGTCCACTCACCAGCATCCCACCCAGCACCGACAATCATGCCGAGGGCCGCACCGATTTCCTCTGCCCCGCTCTTGACCTCACGAAAGAAGACTTCATCACTGAGAAGTGTACGGCCAAGATCATAGACGAAGCTGGGGATCCGGTCTGCCGTGACTGTAAGGGTTGTCTTACGCTCCCCTACTTCCATACTCATGCTCAGCTCACTGAACTCGAGTCCACCTACTTGCAGCAGCCTCCGCCGGGCACCATCGTCTCCGCGCAATCTGGCGATCAGATTTTGCTGAAATTGTTTGATCCGGCCGGGTGTTATACGCAGCTCGAGTTGCCCTTTATCTGCGTCTGCCTCTCTCATGCTTACCGCTTCAGCTATATCTGTAGGCAGTCCCGCCCGACGTAGAGTGACTGCATGAACATTCGCCTTCTTGACATACTCCTCTAGGGCTGCATCATCGACAACAGCTTCGATATCCAGCACGTGGTTGGCGTGCTTCAGTAGCCCTCGCTTCAGCGCTGTGGACAGTAGGGTCTTCGCGCTGGAACGACCATGGGCTTCTAGGACGAGTAGGCCTACATATGAACCAGAGGGCGCGATGATCATTCCCCGCCGCCGGCCCGTCTCAATGTGACGCCCCGTCCGGTTGAAAACGACAGCCTCACCGTTATCTGGATCTATAATTTCCGACGTTTGGCCGCTCTGTCCTATTTTGACCATGAATCGGACAGTTCGACCAAGAGGGACTACGTGATTGGCTCGGAGGTATCGGTCCTTCGACATGAAGGACTGCTCCCCTAGACCACGCAGGAGACCATACAAGAGGGGCAGCACGTCCTCTCCGCCTGACAGTCGCCCGAGAGGAAGGGCATCCGTCTTCTTGCCTCGCCGGTGAACGCGAAACGTGTAAACGACGTAACCGTACTGTGACATTTTCACCTGCGCCTAATCATATGGCCTAGAGCACACATGGTAGGCCAACTGCCTATTAACTACAAATTATCCGCAACATACTTGAAGTAACTGCGAGATCCCACCGAACTAGCGTTCTATTTTGCGACCCAGCGAGCCAGCAAAGGCAATGCGCCACCATGAGGAATACAGAGGCTGAAAGGCTGGCTTCTCGCGTTAGGTGGTTCGGGTTCGAGGATCAGTTCAGTCTGGGCGATGATGGCGTCGAGCCGGCCGGGCCGGTACTGCAGGCGCTTGAGATGATGCGTGATGACGGTGGCGAGGTGGTCCACGCCGCCGCGGACGGCCACCTTGGCCAGGTGGCCGTTGAGGTTGGCCCAGATGCCCTCGGTTGGGGTTCAGCTCGGACGCGTAACTGGAAAGTTGGAAGTGCTGGGCCAGTCGACAAAGGTGCGCATCGCGGAGCAGATGTGCGCGGGCAGGTTGTGCCACACAATCATCAGTGGGCCGCGTAACTATTGGTGGGGCGGCCTCCATTAGGCGCTTGAAGTCGTGGACGCCGAGGCCTTGGGGCTCGTCCTTGCGACTGTGACACATGATCGTCCGGTAGATGAGCCGGTCCGCCAGCCGGACTTGAGGCAGACCACGCCAGCGACCGAGAACCGGCCCGGGGGCTTTGCCGGACACCGTCACAATCGGCGTCTGGCCGAGCCGTGCCCAGGTGCGCTCCCTCAGCGTCCGGAGGTTGTGCCGCGTTTCGTCAACGAAGCAGATTCAGACGCCCTGCTCGGCGGCCTGCCTTAGATGCGGCTAGGTCTCCTTCACTCAGGTGGTGATGGCTTCTTCGTCGCGCTCGATGACGCGGTGCGTGGGAACTTGCGGGCTCCAGCCGATGCGGTGCAGCAGGTAGGACACCCTCGCGCGGGTGTAGTCGAATGTGGAACAGCTGCTTGATCACCGTGATGACGCGGGACCAGCTCTGGTCTTCTCAGCCGTGGGCGGCGGGGCCCCGTCGAGTTCGGTCTCCAAGGTTTGGACCTGCACTTTATTCAGGCGGCAGATGGAGCCGTCCGGCCCTCTGGAGGAAAGAGCTTGCCTGCCGCCGCCCTTCCACGCGCGCTGCCAGGCATTATCCGAGCTGGGGGGTGACCCGTAGCGCGCGGGCGACCTGCGGGGGATGCCGCGCTCGCTCGTACATGCCCGCCGTTTGGAAGCGGACCTGCTCGCGCTTGGCGCGCTTTGGCGGACGGGCCGCCCCCATGGGATACCGCACAGCAGAGTCGTATTGCTGAAATAGGACGATGCAACTCACTTGGAGCACTACGTGTTTATTCCGTCGCCGACGCTAGTCCTTCCATCTCTGTACGCTGCTTGCGATGATCGTGAGTGCCCTGTTACCACTTATCTGACGAGCTTGGGTACTCGACACCTATCCTGACCCTAGCTACGTATCCCCCTGGAGAGCCGGACGTGGAAGAAGGCCGTTGGACATCGATCACGCCTTCGCAATTTCAGCATGAGCGGGAGGCGTTGGAGCACGTCCGCGAGCTGCTTCCCGACGCCGAGCCCTACCGGGCCTGGTCGAACTTCACCTTTACTGCCTATACCGGGCATGTCCGGGAAGTCGACCTGTTCGTCGCGGCGCCCAGCGGGCTCTACTTGATCGAGGTTAAGAGTCTTCGCGGACGGCTGAGCGCCAGCGGCGCTAACTGGGTGCAGACCAACGGGTCACACACCCGGTTCTTCGACAACCCGCTTCACTTGGCCGACTCCAAGGCCAAGCAGTTGCGTTCCTTACTCGGAAAGGTCTCCGGCCGCACGAAGATCCCGTACATCCACGCGGCGGTCTTCCTGTCCGTGCCCTCTCTGCGTGTGGAACTGCCCGACCATCACTTGAACGGAGTCTTCGGTCCGGAGAACGGCACTCTGCCGAAGCTATGGTCTGAGCTGCTCAAGCTCCCGCCGGACGACGACAGGCGGCGGATCAGGCCGGAGCTCTCCAAGCCGTTGAACAAATGGCTCCATGACATCGGCATCGCCAGGAGTCGCAGTCATCTCCAGATAGGCACCTGGGAGCTGAATCCGCGCTCGTTCGATGTCGGCCCTACCTGGGAAGACCATCTGGCCAAGCATGGTCAGATCTCCGAGGAGAAGCGTCGCATCCGGATCTATCTCGTCGAGCGCAACGCAGATGAGACCATGCGAGCCAGCATTGGACGAGCTGCCAGGCGCGAAGTCCTGGCTCTGCACGGAATTAGCCATCCGGGCATCGTCCAAGTCGACACGATGGAGCAGCATGACCTAGGCCCCGCCCTCATCTTCCGGCACGACCCGCGCGCGATGCGCCTGGACCACTTCATCGGGGAGTACGGCTCGCGCCTCGATCTGCTCACCCGGCTCAACATGATCCGCCAGCTCGCCGAGGCTGTTTCCTACGCTCACGGCCGTCACCTCCATCATCGGGCACTGTCGGCGCGGAGCGTCCTGGTCACGCCCGGCCAGGCTCCCAAGAGCGCTCAAGAACAGGGATGGCTAAAGCCTCAACTACAGATCAGTGACTGGCAGACCGCGACCCGAGGCAAAGGCAGCCAAGACACCGGGCTGAAGGTCAGCACCACCAGCCACGGCGGCGAGCACATGGAGGCATCGGCGCAGGCATACCTCGCCCCCGAGGTCAGCGCCCCCAAGCAGGACGCGGTGGCACTGGACGTCTTCGGCCTGGGGACTCTCGCCTACTTGGTACTCACCGGCCAGCCGCCCAGCGACAAGCGCGCGGAACTTCTGGCGCGACTGTCCAAGGAGAACGGCCTGCGCCCGTCGACGGTTGCCGATTCGGTAACAGAGTTCATGGATGAGTTGGTGCAGGCTGCGACCGCACCGGTGCCGACCCAACGGCTCACCACCGTCGCCGAGTTCATCGAGATGCTGGAGCTCGTCGAGGATGAGGCGACGGCTCCGGAAAGTATCCATCCCAGCGATGAACCTCAGCTTAAGGAGCTCGACCCCTTGGAGGCCCGGCCCGGTGACGTGGTCGGTGAATGGCAGGTCGAGAAGCGCCTGGGCACCGGGTCCACGTCACGAGCCCTGCTAGTGAAGAATCTGCGAACGGGCAAGCAGGAAGTTCTCAAAGTTGCGCTCTCCGATGAGAAGGCGATCCGGCTCGACCATGAGGCCGCCGTACTCAGGGAGCTTCGCGACGACTCCCGAGTGATCAAACTCATCCGTCCTGAACCCGTCGTGCTGGGTAACCGGTCCTGCCTCGTGCTGGAGCACGCCGGCGAGCAGACCGTTGCCCGTAAGATCCGCGAACATGGCGCTTTGACGCCGGACGAGTTGGAAACCTACAGCGAGTACTTGTTCGGTGCGATGGACTTTCTCGAAGGAGAAGGTGTCACGCATCGCGACATCAAGCCGGACAATATCGCCATCCGAATTCGGCCGAACCGCACCCGGCAACTCGTGCTCTTCGACTTCTCTCTGGCCGGCATCTCGGTTAAGGAGATCGAAGCGGGCACCCCGCACTACCTCGATCCCTTTCTCGGTGCGGACGGCAAGCGCATGGTCTACGATGCCCATGCCGAGCGGTATGCGCTGGGCGTGACGCTGCACGAGATGGCCTCGCGAGAACTTCCAGAGTGGGGCGACGGGCAGACCGAGCCTCGCTACACCGAGGGCATGCCGACCATCGCCGCCGAGGCGTTCGACGCCTCCATCCGCGACGGTCTCGTGGAGTTCTTCCAGCGTGCTTTGCATCGGGACGCCAAGAAGCGTTTCGAGTCGCTGAAGGAGATGCGTACCGCATGGTTCCAGGTGTTTCGTACCTCGGACGCGTCACCACCGGTCAGGTCGGATCACCCTGGTGAACTGCCGGCCGAGGACAACACGCCCGACCAGGCCCGTGACGCCGCCGCGGCGGTCGCGACCCGGGCGACCGCGCTGGAAGCCTCCGGGCTCACCCTCCGGGCGGTCTCCACTGCTCACCGACTGGACGCAGTCACGGTCGGTGACCTGTTAAACCTTCCATCGAAGAACCTGTTCAGCCTGCCCGGTCTCGGCGCGAAGACCAGGCAGGAGCTACAGCGCCGCATCCGCGAATGGAAGCAGCGCCTCGGCGAGACCGAGCCGATCACCTCCGATGAGAAAGCCGCCGCCCGCAAGGAGGTCGCCGGCGCGAAGAAGGCAGGCGATGAGGATGCCTTCAGCCGGATCGGGCTGGACACCATCGCGGCTCTATTGGTGCCGAGCCTCCAGCCGAAGGCCCGCAACGCCACCGAGGTCGACACCGCCAGGCTCATTCTCGGCCTTCCCGACGACAACGGTTTGCTTCCCGGACTCCCCCCGTGGCCGCAGAACGCCGTCGTGGCTACCGCGGTCGGAAAGACCGCGGGCCGTGTAGCCCAGATCCTCGGCGGTCTGCGAAAGCGGTGGCGGGAGGACGGCACGGTTCGCAGCGTTCGCGATGAGCTGATCATGCTTCTCACGCAGAGCGGCAGGGTAATGGGGGTTACTGAGCTCGCCGAGGCGCTGCTGTCGCGGCGCGGTTCGGACCGCGGCGACCCAAAGGTACGGCGGGCGCTCGCGCTCGCCGCTGTTCGGGCGGCGGTCGAGATCGACCCAACGGTCAGGGAACCTCGACTCCTGGTGCGGCGACACGGTAACCGACTGATGCTCGCTCTCGAAGTCAGCGAGGACGACTCCCCGGACACTGCTGCGGCTCCTGCCCTCCTGGACTACGCCGACGCGCTGGGTAAGGTGGCCGACCGGCTCGCCGACCGGGAGGTTCTTCCGCCGTCGGCCACTGTGCTCAAGGAGCTCAGTGCGGTGAACGGCCCAGCGGAGCTGGAGGACCGGCGCCTCGTCGAACTGGCCGCCGCCGCATCAGAACACGCCGCCGCCACCTCAAGACTCGAGATCTACCCTCGCGACCTGGAACCCATCCGAGCGCTTCGGCTGGCGCAAGCCGGGGTGATCCCCGTCGGTGGGCCAGGACTGACTCCCGCCCAGGTACACGAGCGGGTCCACGCCCGATTCCCTGCGCTGATGCCCCTGCCCGGCCATCCCCAGCTCGACGGGCTGCTGGCCGACGCCGGCTTCGATCTGCTCTGGCGAGACGGACGCTACGTCCCGCCCCAGTCCCCGGACACCATCTCAGGGACAGTGGTCCGTCGCAGATCCACCCGGACCGGTGCCAGCCGCTGGACGGCGGGCACACCTGAACTCGCCGAGGCGATCCGCGCCGAGGAGCGGCTCACCTCGGCCCGTGAAGGCGGATTCCGTGCCCTGACCGTCACGATGTCACGCGTCGAAAGCGCTCGCCGCGAGCTGATCAGTCGATTCGAGTCCCGCCCGGTGAGCGTCGCCACGCTGTTCCTCGCTGCGTTGCACGAGTTGGTCGATCCCCAGCCGCTGCCGAAGTGGGAAACTCTTCTCAGCGCGGACCTTGCCGAGCCCGGGAGCCGGGGGGCTCTGAAGCTGGCCGAGTACGTCCGTGATGCCTGGCCGTTGGTGGCATCCCATCTGGAGACAGCCCGAGCCGGAGGACCACTGCTGCTTCACGATGCCGGCCCCATGGCCCGCTATGAAGGGCTTGGCGTGTTGCAGAGACTCGCCGAGCAGGCACGATCTGGTGGGCCTGCGGTGTGGCTCCTCTGCCCCATGCCCGACGCCGCTAGGACGCCGAACCTTGACGGAGCACTGACCCCGGCACGACTGCCCAACGAATGGATCAAGCTGCCCGACGCGTGGGTGGCCAACCAGCACCGAAGTGGAGCCCAGGCATCGTGATCGACCGTAAGGCACTCCTGGCCGATCTCCAGAAGCAGATCAAGAGTCTGGAGAAGGACCTGCGCGAACAGGTGGAGAACGCTGAGGAGACGGTGACGATCGGTGGCGCCACGTCGACCCGTAAGGTTCGTGATCGGCTCAAGGCCGAGTATGACCATGCGTTCGTGTTGGGGCGTACGGCGGCGACCTGGACGTCCTGGCGTGACGAGCGGGTCACCCAGGCCGCGGCGGCCTGGGTGCTCGGGACGGTGTTTCTCCGCTTCTGCGAGGATAATGGGCTGCTCTCCTCGTTCTATCTGGCGGGGCCGTCGCCCGATTCGATGCTGCTGGCTGAAGAAGCCCAGGAGGAGTTCTTCTCCACCTACTCCTTCGAGACCGACCGCGGTTGGCTGCTGGCAGCTTTCGCCGAGATTGCCGAGTCACAGGCCGGCGCGTTGCTGTTCGATGAACAGCACAACGCGCTCTACCAGATTCCGATCTCCCACGACGAGGCCAAGAAGCTCATCGCCTTCTGGCGACGCAGGGGCGAGCATGGCCGTCTCATCCATGACTTCGTCTCCGACGCTTGGGACACCCGCTTCCTCGGCGACCTCTACCAGGACCTATCCGAGGCGGCGCGGAAGAGATACGCCCTGCTCCAGACACCCGAGTTCGTCGAGGAGTTCATCCTCGACTACACCCTTACTCCTGCCATCGCCGAGTTCGGCCACGACGTGGTGCGGGTTATCGACCCCACATGCGGCTCCGGCCACTTCGTACTCGGTGCCTTCCGGCGCCTCTTGAAAGAGTGGGTACGGCTTGCGCCAGCTCGCGACAAACGAGATCTGGTCCGCCTCGCGCTCCAGGCCGTGAACGGCGTTGATCTCAACGCTTTCGCCATCGCCATCGCGCGTTTCCGCCTCTTCATCGCCGCACTTCGGGAGTCGGGATTCACGACGCTGTCGCAGGCCAAGGGGTACGAATTTCCGCTCAACCTGGCTATCGGCGACTCCTTGATCAAGGAGCGCCAGATGGAGCTGTACAGCAAGACGGAGCTCCAGCTCCAAGCGGCGAAGACGAACCGGCTCCCTGGGATCATCGAGCAGTCCGCCCTATTCTCTACCAGGAATGAGCAAACCGACCTTTTCGGCGAAGATGATAGCGAAGATGCCGCCGAGGCCCCATCACCCGTCGATGAACTGGCCGAATTCGCCTATGCAACCGAGGACTTGCCGAACTTCCCCGGAATCCTCAAGCCTCGCTCCTACCACGTGGTGGTCGGCAATCCGCCGTATATCACAGTCAAGGACAAGAGTCTCAATGAACTCTATCGGAGGCTCTACAGCGCTTGCTCTGGGCAGTACGCCCTGTCAGTACCATTCGCACAACGCTTCTTCGAGCTCGCCCTGTCAGCAGGGAACGACGGCCGCGGCGCCGGTTACGTCGGCCAGATCACGGCCAACTCGTTCATGAAGCGGGAGTTCGGTCGAAAGCTAATCGAGAACTTCTTCGCCCACGAGGTGGAACTCACCCATATCGTCGACACTTCGGGTGCCTATATCCCGGGCCATGGCACTCCTACCGTGATTCTCTTCGGCTCCAACCGCAAATGGAAGCGCCGCGACACCATCCACATGGTCATGGGCATTCGCGGCGAGCCCACCACCCCGACTATTCCCTTTGAAGGCAAGGTATGGCAGGCGATTCTCGGGCAAATCGCCAAGAAGAACTCGGAGTCCGAGTGGGTCGGCACCAGTGACGCCCCGAGAAGCAAGCTTGCGAGACATCCATGGAGCCTCACTGGAGGCGGCGCCAGAGGACTAAAAGAGCTAATTCGAAAGAACGCTCAACATCGACTCGACCAAGTAGGTCAGCAATTCGGGTTTGTCGCAATCCCTGCAGAAGAGGACGCATTTATCGTTGAGACCTGGGCCACTGCTCGCCGCAAGGCTCTAGAGAGCTGCACTCCACTTATCGGCGGAGCACAGGTTAGAGATTTTTCGATTTCTCCCGCCAACGTAGCCGTATGGCCATATGGTGAAGATCTTGTGGCCCTACCCATGGATGCAGTGCCATACATAAATAAGATGCTGTGGCCGAATCGCCGCGTCTTGCAGCGACGCAAGCTTTTCGGAACGCCTATGGAGGAAATCTCACGTTTCGCATGGCATGACTATCGCGAACTCTATCGCGAGCGCCTGAAATCCCCCCGAGCGATTGTGTTTGCAGATATTACAACGCACAACCACTTCGCCTTTTCTTGGAAGGGATTACTGTTCAACCGCTCCGCTCCTGTGGTTAAGCTGGCCGAGAATGCGCCAGAGGAGCTATTCATCAATCTAACCGGCCTACTCAACAGCTCGCTAGCTGGCTTTTGGCTTAGAGAACATGGTGCCCCAAAAGGTGGGAGTGGCATCGGGCGTGGGATTCAGCCGGAAATTTGGATGGAGAGGCATGTATTCAATGCCACAAATGTTAGAGCAATGCCACTGCCTTCCGAGTTTTCGCTAGCTGTCGCCCAAGAGCTGGATGCACTGGGGCAGAAGATAAATACACTCAGCCCTGTCCATATATGCGCTGAAAATGCGCCGACAAGCGAGCGACTGATTGCGGCACGCGCCAAGTGGCTGTCTACTCGTGGGAGGATGTTTGCGCTCCAGGAAGAGTTGGACTGGATGGTCTATTCCCTCTATGGACTCCTTGACGAAGAACTGGCCGCACCAGCGGGTGCCGTACCGAATCTGAATCTGGGGGAACGGGCATTCGAGATCGTGCTGGCGCGAAAGGTGCAGCGCGGCGAGGTAGCAACGCAGTGGTTTGCGCGGCACTCTTCGAAGCCGATCATCGAGTTGCCTGTGCACTGGCCGGATGAGTACAAGGCGGTAGTGGAGCGCCGGATCGCCTTAATCGAGTCGGACCGGAATATCGGGCTGCTGGAGCGGCCCGAGTACAAGCGACGCTGGGCTCTGATCAAGGACAACAAGCCGTGGGGGTGGCCAGAGCAGGAGGCAGCCGCACTGCGAGGCTGGCTACTGGACCGGTTTGATGATAAGGCGTTGTGGTTCCACGAAGTCGACGGCATGGTGGAGCCGCAGCCTCGGATCCTGACGACCGCGCAACTGGCCGATTTGCTCCGGCGCGATGCCGATGTTATCGCAGTGGCCGAACTCTATGCGCCGGGCAAGGATCTGGAGGCGGTCGTCGCCAATCTGGTGGCCGATGAGCACGTGCCTTACCTCGCCCAGCTCCGTTACAAAGACTCTGGCCTAGCCACGCGTGTCGGTTGGGAGGACGTCTGGGACCGTCAGCGGCAGGAGGACGCCGCTAAGACCGTGCTGGACGCGATCGTCGCTCAGGAGGAGGAGCCACGATCGATCCTCAAGGCGGCGGACAAGGGCGAGGTCGGTGACGAGGACCGACAGCGGGCGACAGCCGTGCTCGAAGAGATACTGAAGAAGCGGAGCGAGGCCGAGGCTGTGGTGCGGCAGATCCGGAATCGTATCCCGGTGCCGACCAAGTACAGCTCCGGTGACTTCCAGGAGGAGTCGTACTGGAGGAATCGCGGCAAGCTAGATGTACCGAAGGAGCGGTTCATCTCCTATCCATACGCCGGCGGCGAGGGGGACCCGGCGTTGCTGCTGGGCTGGGCGGGTTGGGATCACCGTGAGCAGGCCCAGGCGCTGGCCGTCATGATTGTGGACCGCGAGCAGAACCATGGCTGGGGCGTGGATCGGCTGACGCCGTTGCTGGCAGGGCTGCGTGAGGTCCTGCCGTGGGTGCGGCAGTGGCACGACGAGTTTGATCCGGAGTATGGCGCCAGCCCCGCGGCGATCTATGACGGGTTTCTCACGCAGACCCGGGATCGGCTCCACCTGACAGACGATGATCTTACGGAATGGCGTCCGCGCTCTGCTGGACATAGGAAGAAGTAGGGGCTATGACCACGCTGAACCAGCAGCCACTGCTCAGGGAGCTCATCGACATCCCCGAGGGGATGAGCGACAGCGATTTCGTGCTCAAACTGGCCGAGGGAGTCACGGACGCCGAGGCGACGCTACGCGACTACGTGATCACCGATGACCTGGTCGACAACTTCAGGCAGGCGCTCAATCTGATCAAGGCGGCGGTCACCGGGCAGAGCTCGAAAGCGGCGTACCTGCACGGATCGTTCGGTGCCGGTAAGTCACACTTCATGGCGGTGCTCTACGCACTGCTGCGTGGCGAAGAGGCCGCCCGTCGCCGAGATGAGTTCGCAGAGTTGCTTGCCGAGCATGACTGGCTGACGGGGAAGCGGTTCCTGTTGGTTCCCTTCCACATGCTGGATGCAAAGTCGCTGGAACACCGGGTGCTTGGGCGCTACATCGACTACGTCCGCGGCTTGAAGGCGGAGGACATCCCCAAGCCCCCGACCGGCTCGATGCCTATCCCTGCGGTGCACCGTACCGACTCGCTCTTGGCTCAGGCCCGCCGTCTCCGCGACCAGATTGGTGACGAGGCGTTCATCAACGGCCTGCCCGGCGACGAGGAGCCCGATGAGTGGGGGGACACCAGCGCCTTCTGGACCGCCGAGAAGCTGAACACCGCCTTCGCCGGTTCCTACTTGGACGAGTCCGACGCCGACGAACACCAGCCGGTCGTGCTGACCGAGGAGGACGCGCTGCGGCGGAAGCTGGTCAATGACCTTCTCCAGAGCTGGAACGAGGGCTTTTTCAGCAACGCGAAGGAGGACGCAGGAGCATTCGTCTCGCTCGCGCCGGGACTGCACGAGATCAGCCGCCACGCCAAGGACCTCGGCTACGACGGCCTCATCCTCTTCCTGGACGAACTCATCCTGTGGCTGGCAAACTCGGTCGGAAACTCGCAGTTCGTCGCCCGCGAAGTTCAGAAGATCACGAACTTTGTCGAGTCAGGTGATGCTACACGGCCGATCCCTGTCATCAGCTTTATCGCCCGGCAGCGGGATCTGCGTGAGTTGGTGGGCGCGCAGGAGACCAGCGCGGTCGAACTCGGCTTTCAGGACACGCTCGACCTAGCCAAGGGACGCTTCGAGACCATCCCATTAGAGGACCGCAACCTACCGGTGATCGCGCAGACCCGGTTGCTCAGTCCGTTGAACGATGACGCCGCGGTGCAGATCGCCCGCGCGTTCGACCGGACCAGCCAGGTGCGTAGCGAGGTGTGGGACACGCTGCTCGGTTCCAGCAGCGCAACCGGTGCCGACATCGGCGCGTTCCGCAAAACCTACCCGTTCAGTCCGGCTTTCATGGACACGCTGGTCCACATCTCCAGCGCCCTGCAACGTTCCCGGACTGCCCTAAAGTTGATGCGCCGCATCTTGATCCGCCGCCGTGACGACCTGCGGCTGGGCCAACTCATTCCGCTCGGCGACCTCTACAACGTGATCACAGAGGGCGGCGACGAACCGTTTACCCAGAAGCTGAAGGTCGAGTTCGATGCCGCGCAGAAACTGTACAACGCCAAGCTCCGCCCGCACTTGTTGGAACAGCATGGTGAAGTTGCCCCGGTTCAGTAGACACATCAGGGCTTGCGACTACGCGGCAGCATAGTCGAGATCTTGGGCGTTCTTGAGCGCGTGGCGGCGTTCATATTCGGCGGGGCTGAAGTAGCCGTTGGCGGAGTGGCGGCGGCGTGGATTGTAGAACCCTTCGATATAGCTGAAGACGGCCCGTTCGGCTTCTGACCTGGTGTGGAAGGTGCGCCGGTCGATGAGTTCGCACTCCAGCGAGGCGAAGAAGCTTTCAGTGATCGCATTGTCGAAGCACGTCCCGGTCCGCCCTGTCGACGGGCGCACTCCGGCCTGCTCACACCGCTGGCCGAAGGCGATCGAGGTGTACTGGCTGCCCTTATCGCTGTGATGAATCACCCCGGCCTGCGGGCGGCGCTGGTGGATCGCCATTGCCAGCGCGTCGGTCACCAGTTCGGTGCGCATGTGATCGGCTATCGCCCAGCCGACGATCCGGCGGGAGAACACATCCAGCACCACCGCCAGGTAGACGAAGCCTTGCCAGGTCGGCACGTACGTGATGTCGGCCGTCCAGACCCGGTTCGGCTCATCGGCGGTGAACCGGCGTTTGACCAGGTCGGACGCGGATGCAGCACGGTGGTCGGTGATGGTGGTGCGGCAACCCTTACGCCTGCTCACCCCGGCCAGCCCGGCGGCGCGCATCAACCGGGCCACCCGCTTGCGGCCCACCCGCTCCCCGTCGATCTCGCGCAGGTCGGCGTGGATGCGCGGCGCACCGTAGATCTCATCCGAAGCCTGGTGATGCCGCTGGATCTTCTGGGTCAGCTCGGCGTCGCGCCGGGCCCGTGCCGACGGGCCACGCCGCAGGCGAGCGGCCCAGGCGTAGTAGCCCTGGCGCGACACACCCAGCACCCGGGCCAGCAGGGAGACCTCGTGGTGGTCCTTCTCCGCATGGATCAGCCGGAACTTCATCTCGGCAGATCCGTCTCCCGCGCGAAGAAAACCGCGGCCTTACGCAAGATCTCCTTCTCCTCGCGCAGGATCTTGTTCTCGCGCCGCAGCCGGTCCAGCTCCTCCTTCTCGGCGCTGGTCAGCCCGTCCTGACGGCGGCCGTCATCCAGGTCAGCCTGACGCACCCAGGTACGGATCGACTGCGCGGAGGGCTGGAACTCCTTGGCCAACTCCTCCGGCGTCCGTCCCGCGCGCACCAGCTCCACCATCTGCCGGCGAAACTCCGGCGGATAGTTGTTCGGCACAGCAGACTCCTTCTTCCGGGAACCAGGGTTCCCCAGAGATCAGGTGTCCACCAAACCGGGCCAACTCCAATGGGCACCTCACCGAAGAACAAATCAAGCGCGTGCGGCGCGGCACGGAGACCAATTCTCAGTTAGTTGGCCGGGTTCGTGCGTTCACCGGTGATGACCGACTGATCAAGACGCTTTTACTGTCGGCGTTGGCACCCACCGTTCCCGCGCTGCACAACCTCACCGCCAGCAGGCTGGCCGCGCTCAACCACGGTAGTGTCACCAGCCCCATCCCAGGCGGAGAAGTTGGCCAGGTCGCCCGCAAGGTCGAAGGCTGGGCAGCGCAATTCAATGAGATCAAATACGTCAAGGGGGATGACCCCGGGGTCGGGCTCGAACTTGAGGGCATTGATGTTGATTCGATCATTGAGAACGCCCGTCAAGCAGGCGCGGACAACATGGGGACGCGCAAAAACCTGATCCGCACACTCCTCTACAAGGAATTTGGGGTCGTCGAGACCAACCAGTACGGAGGCGATCGATTCGACTTCACCTGGCGGGGCAGCAAGAGGTCACTGGAAGTGATCTTCGGTAACGTGCGCGACAAAGTCGAGCTGGATGACGAGGTCTTCAAACCCGCCGATCCGACCAGCTGGCGTTTGATCGTCGACTACCCGTTCGACGAGGGAGAGTTCACTCCCGCCTACGACCGCAACCGGGTCCAGAGGATGATCAGTGAAGGGTTTGAGGCACGGACGCTCTGCTGGGTGCCCGCCTCGCTGGCGGCGGAGCGGATCCAGGACCTGCGCCGGCTCGTCACGATCGACTACGCTCTGCATGGCCAACGCTTCGACTCCCTCGCGAGGGACCTCAATCCCGGGGACCGGGAACGCGCCCGCCAGACTCTCAGCGGTCAACGAGACGTACTAGCAGGTAAGCTGATCGGCACGCTCCGTGCGGCCTACGGGCTCACCACCAAACACGAGAGCGAGGTGGTCCCCGACTTCGATGACCATCTGCTGTCCTTGTCGGAAGGGCTGCGTCCCCGGTTGCTCTCTGGGGCCTCCCTGCACGATGCGCTGGCCTCGCTGGCCGAGCAGATGCTTAAGTGCCAATTCCCCGGCCATCCCGACTTTGATCCGGACCGCGCGGGAGCCGCTAGCGTCGTCAAACCCGCCGAAGCCCGGATTGTGCTCGACTACATACGTAAGGCCGTGGAAACCTCTGATGGGCGGGTGGAGGTGGAGAAAGCCCATCGGATTACTGTGCGTCGTATCGCCAATCCCCTTCTGCTCGGCGAGATGCATGAGGCCGCCTTCGTTGCCGGATCGCACTGGCGGCAGCATTTTCACCAGCGCATCGCCCAGGACAAGGTGAACGGCGACGTGCTGGTCACCGATTTGCTCCGGTGGATCGACGAGCCGCAGCAGCGTGGGCTGGATCGGCTGGTCGCCAACTTGGTGCTCGCCTGTTTCGCCGAACAGACTGATCGGTCCTGGATCCAATACGGCGGGCCCGTCACTCCCGAGCTCACCCAGATCCGCGATGACATGAAGCTGCGTGAGGAGAAGCTGCCCGATGAGGACGTCTGGGTAAAAGCCAGGCAGCGTGCCATGGATATCTTCGGGCACAACCCACCCGTCGCTCGTCGCGCCCGGCTCGCCGCCCTGTTCGCTCGGACCCTCTCGGACGACGCGCGCAAATACCGTGACGCGGCTCATGACCTGGTTGCGAGGCTGGAGACGTACGCCGAGCCATTGGGGCTCGACGTCCGAGCAGGAGATGGTCGCCTGCATACCGCGCGTAGGGCGGCGGATCTGCTGGACGGGCTTGGATCCCATCACGGCAAGCTCGACATCATCGATCAGCTCGCCACCGCCGACCTCGGCGGGCCGACGCAACGCACAGGAAAAAGCATCAAGAGCGCCACGGCCGTCGCGGATGCGCTCAGGGGAGCTCGCTGGGACACCTTTTCCCTGATCAAGGGGTTGCGTGAGCCGTACCAGAGCAAGGCTGTCCAGATCTTCGCCGATCTACGCAAAGCCGCTGTGGCGGATGAGCTAACGCTCCCGCTCGGACCTGCGCTCAGCCGCGCGGGCACAGCCGCTGCTGACCTGCTGCGTGAGGCGACGCAAGATCCCACACCCCCTCCTCCGCCACCTCCGCCTCCCCCGGGAGATGTGGTGGTCCACTCGGTACCTGTGTCGGTCATGGAGGAGAAGCTGCAGGAACTGCAGAGCTATGCGCAGGAACTGGTGGCAAAGAATCCGCATGCCACCGTGGAGATCACGCTGAAAGTGATCCACAAATCATGACCCCGGCTCGCACTCTGCTGCCCATCACCCCGGCCGCGCTGGAGCAGGAGATCGCGAGGCTGCTGCGTAAGTACGCGGCCCGCGATGAACGTGTGCTGTTGATCCGCGCCGAGCCGTCCTGGACCGGACAGGACGAGATCACCTCTGATGGTCGCCGGGTCACCATCGCGGGGTGTGTGTCACCGCTGGCGATTCTTGAGCAGGTCACCGATCATCTCGAACGCAGCGATGATTCCATGCTGGTGGTGCTGACCCCCGTCGAGGAGAGCGACCTCGGCCCCGGTCTGCTGTCGAGGGTGGTCAGGCAGCGGGTCTTCGTGATCGAGCCGTGGCAGGTCGTCGAAGAGAGCTTCGGCGCCCAGCAGATCGATCCACGGCTCATCGTCGAAGGGTGGGCCGCGGAAGCGCTGATCAACGCAATGCCGTGGCCACGGCTGACCGGAACCATCCTTACTCGCGATGTCGCACTGCGCCACCTGGCAGCGAAGCGGCTCGGGATGGACCAGTTCGGTGTAGAACCGGACGATCTCGGCGCGCCGGCGCTGCTGCTGTGGAGCGCCGACGCCGGTGCAGTCGAAGCGTTCCAGCAGCTACGTGAGGATGAGCGTACCGGCTTGATCGCCTGGCTCCGCGAGCGCGTCGGCCGCACCGCTGACGTGCTGTTCCGCCTCGTTGATGGCGGCAAGGCTGGTGACGCTCTCGCCCTCGGGCTGGTCTGCGCCGCCCTGTGGAATCCTGAGGCCGCAGATGTGGCGGCTCGCCCGCAGGGTGCTGTCCTTGCCTACATTTCCACCATGGGAGGCTCTTCCATGGAGGACTCCCTCATTAAAGGTTTCGCCTCCGATACCGAAATGATCGTAGGTTGGCTTCTCCGGGGGCGAAGTACGGCCGAGGAGACCCACCTGGCCCATGCTGTGCTGGATCGGGCCGAAGAGCTCATCATCCAGTTCGGCGCGCGGTCGGTCGCGCGCTTCAGCGCCCTGCTCCGCTCGGGGTTCGAGGACCGTCTGAGTGACGTCGCAGAATTGCTCTCCGCGGCGCTGGACTCACCCAGGGGGAACGCCGCACTGGCTCTAGCCGTCGCCCGGCTCCGCGACCACGCCCTGGCAGACACTCACGCCCATCGGGTCCGGCGAGCGGAAATGGCTCAGCGGCTCATCCAATGGCTGGCCACGCCGTACGACCCGGCGGTCCGGGTCTCCGGCGTAGGCGTAGCCGTACAGGCTCAAATCGATGAGTGGGGCTGGGTCGACCGCGCCCGCGACGACATCTGGGCGGGAGAGCATCTCAACGAGCCCCTGAAACAGGCATACGGCATGCTCCATGGCCTTGTCGCCGAGCGCACCCGCGGTCTGAACGAGGCGTTCGCTGCAAAGCTGGCAGCCTGGGCCGCAGCCGGGCCGGGAGATGCCCTGACCGTGGAGACTGTCCTGCCCCGGGTGGTGGCTCCGCTGGTCGCGGACAAGTCCGGGCGTCCGATTCTCCTGGTCGTGCTGGATGGTATGAGCGCTGCCGTGGCCTGCGAACTGGCCGAGGAACTTCGTGGGCAGCGGTGGGAGGAGTATGACGCCGTTGGCGGCGGTACACCGCGACGGCGTGCGATCGTCGCGGCGTTGCCGACCTTGACCAAGGTCTCCCGCGCCAGTCTCTTCGCGGCCCATCTAACCACCGGCCGGCAGGAGGATGAGCGCAGTGCCTTTGAGGCCCATCCGTTCTGGCACGGAAAGAAGGTCCGGCTGTTTCACAAGGGAACACTTCCCGGTGAGGCGGGCGAAGCGCTGAGCGAGGACCTGACCGCCGCGCTGGGTGATCCCACAGTGCATGTCGCCGTCGTCCTGAACGCCATCGACGACACCCTCGACAAGGGGCCGCAGAGCGCCGACTCCGCCTGGCAGATCAAGGACATCGGAATCCTGCGTACCTTGCTCGACTACGCCCGCTTTCAGGGACGCGCGGTGATCCTCACCAGTGACCATGGTCACGTACTGGAACGCAGCGGCTCACTCCGCTCGGTGACCGGCGTCGAATCCGGACGCCATCGCACCGCCCTCCCGCCGGTAACCGCGGGAGAGGTGGAGCTCTCCGGACCGCGGGTGATCGCCGATAACAACAGGATCATCGCCCTCTGGGATCCCTACCTGCATTACGGGCCGAAGAAGGCCGGCTACCACGGCGGAGCCTCCCTGGCAGAGGTCACAATCCCGCTGCTCGCCTTCCTGCCGCTCGGCGCAGCCGTACCTGAAGGTTGGCGCGCGCTCTCCGAGCAGCAGCCGAACTGGTGGTCACTCCGGCCAGCCCCAGCGGCACCTGCCGCCCCGCCCAAGACGGCGCGTGGAAAGTCACGGAAATCGGCTGGGCCGAACCTGGCAGAGCCGGTGGAGGCGCTCTTCGACGTCGCGCCCGTCCCCGAAACCGCGCCGTCGCCAGTGGAGGAGTTGCTGGCCACCGAGCTGTTCGAGGCCCAGCACAGACTGATGCCGCGCAAGGTGCCCACAGATAAAATCGGAGCCGTCCTGCAAGCGCTGCTGGACGCGGGTGGGCCCCTACCGCTTCCGGTGATCGCGGAAACGGCGGGTGAGCCCCCGGTCCGTGCGGCGGGGTTTGTCGCGACACTTCAGCGCATTCTCAACATTGACAACTACGCTGTGCTGTCGATCGTTGACAATGGACGCAGTGTGCGTCTCGACGTGCACCTGCTGCGGGAGCAATTTGGGCTGAAAGGACGATAACGGTGACGGTAAGTGCCGCACGCCGGCGTGAAGTGATCGACGCGCTGCGACACGGAGCCGTACCCCAGGCGGGTCTCGACCTGCTGGCCGTCGGGCTTAGCCGGTTCGACAAAGCGGTCAGCGCTGAGCTGGACACGCTGGTCTCCGGCGGATCGGTCTTCAAAGCGGTTCGCGGTGAGTACGGCTCCGGCAAGACCTTCTTCACCCGATGGCTGGCAGAGCAGGCCAAACGCCGAGGAATGGCAGCAGCCGAGGTTCAGGTGTCCGAGAATGAGACGCCGCTGCACAAGCTGGAGACGGTCTTCCGGCGGCTGACGGAACGGCTTTCGACGGCCAGTTACCCGCCCAGCGCGATGCGGCCCGTGGTCGATGCCTGGTTCTACGTGCTGGAGGAGGACGCGCTCACGGCCGGCGCCGAACCCGCTGATCTGGACAAGGCGGTCGAGGAACTGCTGAATCAGCGTCTGACCGCGGTGAGTCGCTCCGCGCCGACGTTCGCCGCCGCGCTACGCGGCTATCGGACCGCGGTGTCGGCCGGTGACGCCGGTACGGCGGAAGCCATCTTGGCCTGGCTCGGCGGCCAGCCCAACGTGGCGGCGGCCGCCCGACGGTCGGCAGGAGTCCGAGGCGACCTCGACCACTTCGGTGCGCTTGGTTTTCTCCAAGGTCTGCTCACCGTCCTGCGCGACTCCGGGCACCCCGGCCTGGTCCTCGTCCTGGACGAAGTGGAGACCCTGCAGCGGGTGCGTTCCGACGCCCGGGACAAGGCGCTCAACTCGCTGCGACAGCTCATCGACGAAGTCCACTCCGGCCGGTTTCCCGGACTCTATCTGTTGATCACGGGCACGCCCACGTTCTATGACGGACCTCAGGGCGTGCAGCGCCTGGCCCCGCTCGCCCAGCGGTTGTCCACCGACTTCATGGGAGACCTCCGCTTCGACAACCCCCGGGCCATCCAGGTCCGGCTGCCGGGTTTCGCCCTGGACTCCCTCGGCGAGCTGGGCCGCAAGGTACGCGACCTCTACGCAGGTGATCGAGTCGTCTCGGTCATGGACGACGCCTACGTGTCGGAACTCGCCGAGGCCGTGTCGGGCAAGCTCGGTGGCCAGGTGGGCGTCGCGCCGAGGTTGTTTCTCCGCAAACTGGTCGACGTCATGGACCGAGTGGATCAGTTCGAGGATTTCGACCCGCGTCGGCATTACGCGCTGACCTTGTCGGCCAGCGAACTCACCAAGGTCGAGCGGAACGCGGCGGCAGGTAGTGCGGAGGAGGTGGAACTCGACCTGTGAGTGACCTGTCGCTGCTGCATCCGACGCTGACCCACCACATCGTCAACACGCTCGGCTGGCCGGAATTGCGTCCCCTCCAACGGGAGGCGCTCGCGCCGCTGGCGTCAGGTGACGACGCGCTGCTTCTCGCGCCGACTGCAGGCGGCAAGACCGAGGCCGCGTTGTTCCCCTTGTTGTCCGCGATGGCCACGCAAGGCTGGAGCGGCGTCTCGCTGGTCTATGTCTGTCCGATCAAAGCCCTACTCAACAACCTGCTGCCGCGTCTTGAGCAGTACGCCGGATGGCTGGGACGCCGCGTGGCGCTCTGGCACGGAGACATCTCCTCCTCCGCGCGCGCAGCGATCTTGCGCGACCCTCCGGACATTCTGCTCACCACCCCGGAGTCGCTGGAGTCGATGCTGGCCAGCACAAAGGTCGAACACTCGATAATTTTCGCAGGGCTACGCGCGATCGTGGTCGATGAAGTACACGCCTTCGCCGGAGACGACCGAGGCTGGCACCTGATCTGCGTCCTGGAACGGCTGACCCGGATCACCGGCCACGCGATCCAGCGAGTCGGCTTGTCGGCCACCGTGGGCAATCCCGACGAACTGATGACCTGGCTGCAAGGATCGGGGCGCGGCAGCCGTACCGGACGGGTGATCGCACCTGCCCCTACCGGCGTGGATGTGTCGCGCGGGGATGTCGAACTCGACTACGTCGGCTCCGTCGAGAACGCCGCCAAGGTCATCAGCGTGCTTCACCAGGGAGAGAAACGCCTGGTGTTCTGCGACTCCAAGCGCCTCGTCGAACAGCTCGGCGCGACGCTTCGCACGCTTGGCGTGACCACCTTCCTCTCCCACGCGTCCCTATCCGTCGAGGACCGCCGACGGGCAGAACAGGCGTTCACTGAGGCGCGCGACTGCGTGATCGTGGCCACCTCCACGTTAGAGCTGGGCATCGACGTCGGAGACCTGGATCGGGTCATCCAGATCAATGCGCCTGGGACCGTCACGTCGTTCCTGCAGCGGATCGGCCGCACCGGCCGTCGTACCGGAACCGTCCGCAACTGCCTCTTCCTGGCCCTGGACGAAGGCGGCCTGCTGGACGCCGCCGGCCTGCTCCACCTGTGGGGCGAACACTGGGTCGAGCCCGTCACCCCGCCACCCGAGCCACGCCACATCGTCGCCCAGCAAATCCTTGCCCTGTGCCTGCAGGAGCACCAGATCGGTGACCGTTCCTGGCGGGAATGGTGGTCGGGCATGGACGTCTTCGGCCCATCAGCGGAGCCGATCCTGCGGCACCTGCTCGCCGATGGTTTCATCGACTCCGACAACGGCATGCTCTTCATCGGTCCCGCAGCCGAGAAGATCTTCGGGCGTCGCCACTTCATGGAGCTCATGTCCGTCTTTACCGCCGCTCCGGAGTTCACCGTCCTGCACGGACGTGCAGAGATCGGCAGGACCGACCCCTCGCTCCTGTCCGACCGGGAAGAGGGACCCCGGCTGCTTCTCTTGGCCGGGCGAAGCTGGAAAGTCACCTGGATCGACTGGAAGCGCCGCCGCTGCTTCGTCGAGCCCGCAACGGGCGGGGGCAAAGCTCGCTGGAGCTCAGCGTCCCTGATCGGCGGCGGATCCTTTCAGCTCATGCGTGCCATCCGCGAGGTCCTACTCGGAGCGGATCCGCCCGTACGGCTCACCCGCAGGGCGACCGACGCCCTGGCACAGGCCAGGGATCGCCATCTCGACGTCGTGCATCCCGCAGGAACCGTGATCGTACGCGGCGATGACGTTCGCTGGTGGACCTGGGCCGGCTACCGCGCCAACCTCACCCTCCGCAGCACACTCGCCGAGGTCACCGATCCCAAGCAGCAGGTGACCGACGCTTGGCTCCGGCTACGCTCCGATGTCTCTCCGACCATCTGGAAAACCGCGATACGCGATGCGTCCGAGAGGCTGTGCTTGCCCGAACCGGATGGCAAGGCACTCGACGGCCTCAAGTTCAGCGCCGCTCTTCCTCCGCGACTGGCCGCGCGGACTCTGGCACTAAGGCTAGGGCCGATGCGTTCTCGGCTGGTGGGACGCGGGGCGCGTTGATGCCGGTCGGTTGAGGGGCACCCCGAGGTACAGATGGCAAACGCGACCCC
>NZ_JBEZFZ010000052.1:0-33680 GCF_040649735.1 Nonomuraea sp. NPDC048892
GTGCCCTTGAGGAAGCCGGTGGTCGGGCTGCCGCCGTTGATCCAGGCCTTGGCCGCCGGGGTGGCGAAGCCCCAGCCGAAGGTCTTGTCCAGGAAGGCCCAGAGGAAGATCCAGCCGATCGAGATCCGGGCGGCGGCCCAGGCGTAGTCGGCGGGGTTCTTGTGCTCCGCCTGGTCCACGCCGGTGTGCATCATGGGCTTGTCGATGGTGGTGGCCATGGCGAGCCTCCCCTTTCCTGGTTTCTCGTACGTTCCTGTCTCACCTCCATCACACCGTTCGCGGCGGCCGGTGCTCAGTGCCGTACGACCCGAGGCGGAAGGACCTTGGTCCTCGCACAGAGGCCCGTGCTGAGGAACAGAAGGCCCCCGTCCGGCGGGGCGGGTGGCTGGGTAGCCTCGCACGGGGCGGCTCGCATCAGCTGTCACCCCTGTCCGCACCGTCGAGGAGACACTCATGACTCATCCGGGCGATTTCGGGCGTCGTATCACCCATCACCGTACGAAGCTGAACCTGACGCTGGAGGAGGTGGCCGATCGTGCGGACATGTCGGCCGGATACGTTCAGCCCTGGAGGACCACCTTGGCGCCCCCGACAGGGGCACGGTGACCCGGCTGGCCAAGGCGCTGGAGACCACGGAGGAGGCTCTGCTGGGCGGAGGGTATGAGCGCTATCAGGTGCACGACGGCGCGATCGTCTTCCGCACCGCCCACGGCGGCCCCATGGACCAGGACCTGCGCACGGGTGTCGAGGGCGTGGAGATCGAGATCGGCTTCCAGGTCGACCGAATCGACGAGGCACGGCGCGAGGGCTGGAGCGTGCTCGTCCAAGGCCCCGCCCACCACGTGCCCGACGACGACGCGGCCACGGTGAGCGGGGCCGACGTCACCCCTTGGGCGGGCGGCGATCGGCACCTCTACATCCGCATCGCGCCCCACCAGATCACCGGCCGCCGCATCCACGGCCTCTGACCGCGCACCCTGACGGCATCGGGTGTGGAGATGAAGACACCCGCGGAGTGATCGAACGGTCCCGTCCGGCCCGGAGTCGCCGCCTTCTGCGGCCGGAGCATCGTGACTGCCACTCTCCGGTGCCGGTCGGGCCGCCGCGGGGATGGGATTCTCTCGCCTCGGCGGGTGTCTTCCTTCATTCTCGTGACGTGCCCCCGGCCGGGAAAGGGCCGTTGGTCCTCGCCTATCGGACGAACGGCCCGCGCAGGCTGTGACTTGGATCGTTTGAGGTCGTGATTCTTGGATCGGTATTTGTCGTGGGGGTCACCATAGTGATCACCGAGCACCAGGGCGGAGGGAGCGATCACCTTGTTTGAGCTGCCTGGGATGGCGTCCGGGGTCCGGCCTCGTGACTGGGCCTCAGTGTCGGCGGCGGGGCGGGGCGAGGTGCTCGGTGACCTTGGCGATGGCCTCAGGGCCGGGTTTGACGTAGCGCATGGCGGTGCGGGGGTTCTTGTGCCGGGTCTTGCCCATGATGAGCTGCAGCGGGACTTCGGCTTCACCGAGGTGGGTAGCGGCGCTGTGGCGCAGCTGGTGCAGGTCGAGCCCGGCATAGGTGTCGAGCAGCACCCGGACGCGTTCGTAACCGAGGCGGCCCCGGCCGGTGTGCGGGCAGATGTCGGCGGCGGCCGGGCGGCGGGCGGGGACGGGGCGGCGTTCGGACCGGAATAGCGGGCCGTGCGTGCGTGAGCTGCCGTCCGGGAGCCGGAGCAGGCGGGGCAGCAGGTGGGCGGTGAGGCTGTCCCAGTACACCCACTCTACCGCGCCGCCCTTGGACCGGACGGGGCTGCGGCGGTGCTCCAGGTCGAGGTCCTCGACGTTCAGTGCCAGGATCTCAGCCGCTCTGGCCGCCGTTTCATAGAGCATCCGCCACAGCGCCCGCTCACGCAGTGGGATGTCACGGCGCGACAGAAGCCGGTGGATCCGACCGCGCGGGTCTCGTCGGCGCTCTCCTTGCGGCGCTCAGCGTCGGCCGGGACCGACGGCGCGGCCCAGTGCTTCTTGGGGCGGTACCAGGACAGCCAGGAGACGATAGCGGCGCGGTTGCGGTTCCAGGTCGCCGGCGCGCTTGCCCCCACAGCTCGCTGAGCGCTTGGCCGGCGGCCTTCCGGTGTGGTGTCGATGTTTTGATCCAGCGCCCGCAGGCCGGCGCCGGCGCGCAGCGCGTCGAGGGCCTTGTCGAATGCGGGGCGGCTGGACAGGGTGCCGCTGATCGTGTCGATGTAGGTGCGGTCGCATCCGGCGGCCTGCAGTCGGTCGCGCTGGGCGTGGGGGTTTTGGTCGCGGGTCGAGACACGTCCATAGCCAAGATCCATGACAGCACACCGTTAACCGACAAGATTATCAATGGCTGCCCCGCTGCTACTCAAGCCCGTCGTATGGGGTGGGCCTCCGTACGGTCGAGAAGGCGTTGGCAGCACGGACAGCGTGTGCTGGTGCGGACGTAGAGCGAACTCTGCTGCGGTGTGTCCGCACCCATGGTGGCCGATGGATCGCAGCACGGCCGTGAATGTGTGATGGTCCTGGTCCTTCAGCCTCTACGACGCCGACGGACTGTCGCTTGTGGAGGCCGCAAGGCGGGCAACAAGGTTGCTTCGAGTACGTCGGCGACAGTGTTCTGCTTGAGGTGTCCGGTGTTGACGTCGGCGGCGGCGGCGTGCAGCAGGCTGTAGACGGTGGTGACCAGCCAGTTCAGTGGGAGGTCGGTGCGGAAGGCTCCCTCCTGCTGACCGCGGATGAGGAGTTGCTCGACACGGCTCATGGCTTGGTCGTGGTGCTGGCGCAGCACGGCGGGGTCGAGTTCGCGTTGGGCGATCTCGAACAGTCGGCGGTGCCGGTCGAGGACGTGCCAGGAGATGTGCAGCAGCCTGCTGAGGGCGTCGACGGCGGGGCCCTCGTTCGGGGCGGCGGTGTCGATGACGGCGCTGGCCAGGGCGATGGTGTGGTCGAGGACGGCTTCCAGCAGTACTTCCCGTGAGGGGAAGTGGGCGTAGAGGGTGACCCGTCCGACTCCGGCGGTGCGGGCGATCGCCGTCATGCTCGCCTGGGGTTGCTCGGTGAAGCACACGAGCGCGGCGTCGAGGATGGCGGTGATGTTGCGTTCGGCGTCGGCGCGGCGCCGGGGCGCACTCTGCTTCTCCCCGGCGCCGTCTGGTTGATGGCCCGTGTCCGTGGTTCCCACGATGACCCAGCCTAGATGGTCAGTGGGCGAACACGGGGCCGTCGGTGGCAGGCGGGCGGCCCGCTGGTATCAGACACCCGGCGGCCGTGGCCATGATCACGGCTGTTACGGCGGCGGCGGTGAACGCCGCGCCGAATCCGGTGACTGATGCTGGGCCCACGGGCATGGTGTCCAGGCTGGCGGCGGCGATGGTGGATACGAACGCGATGCCCAGGGTGGCGCCGAGTTCGTGTCCGGTGTTGATCAGCGCGGAGACCATGCCGGCGTCGTGCGGATCGACGTGCGCCATCACGGTGATGGTCGCAGTGACGAACGTCGCGCCGAGGCCGAGCCCGGAGATGGCGAAGCCGGGCAGAAAATGGACCAGTGCGTTGCCGTCGGCGGGCAGCTGGGCCAGCAGCAGCGCGCCGATCGCGGCGAGGAGAAAGCCGGCTGCGGCAGCGGGCCGTCCGCCGAATCGCCCGACGATCCGCACCCCCAGGTGCGTGCCGAGCCCGATGACCAATGCGGCGGGGAGGAAGAGCAGCCCAGTGCTCAGCGCGCTCAGCCCGAGCACGTGCTGGAGGTATTGAGAGCCCAGGAAGAAGTGGGCCAGCAGCAGACCGGACGCGGTCAACATGACTAGGTTCCCTGCGGCCACGGGACGCCGGGCCAGCACTGCCAGGCGCACCAGCGGCACCATCGTGACGCGCTCGATCAGGACGAACACCACCAACAGCACGACGCCTGCGGCGAGGGCGAGCAGCGTCACCGTGTCGCCCCAGCCGGTGTCGCCTGCCCGCACCAGCCCGTAGATCAGTGAGCCGACGGCGAGGGCGGCGGTCACCGCGCCCGGCACGTCGATCTGGGTCGCGTGGCGGGTGGAACGGCCGGAGGGGACCACCATCGGCAGGGTCACGGCGACCAGGATGCCGACGGGTACGTTGATGAAGAACACCCATTCCCAGCCGGGTCCGGCGGTGAACACCCCGCCGAGCAGCACGCCGATGGCCGCGCCCGCGCCGCCGATGGCCGCCCAGACGCCGAGCGCGCGGTTGCGGTCCGGGCCGTGGAAGGTCGTGGTCACGATCGACAGGGCCGCGGGTGACAACATTGCCGCACCGATGCCCTGCGCGGCACGCGCGGCAACGAGCATGGCCGCATCACCGGCCAGCCCGGAGACGAGCGAGGCGAGGGTGAACACCGCCAGCCCGGCCAGGAACACGCGCCTGCGGCCGAGCGCGTCGGCCATGCGCCCGCCGAGCAGCATCAGCCCGCCGAAGCACAGCGTGTAAGCGGTAATCACCCAGGTCAGCGCGGTCCGGTCCAGGTCGAGCCGGTCGGCGATTACCGGGAGCGCGACGTTCACCACCGTCACGTCCAGGATCACCATGAACTGGGCCAGGCACAGTAGGAGCAGCACCAACCAGCGCCGAGACGTTCGCTGCCCGTCGGCTGCCGCCAGGTGGTACCTGGCATGTGGGGTCTGATTCATCAATCCTCCTAAACTGAACATATGTGTTCGACTTAGGGTATGGTCGAGCTTGCGATAAGTCGAACAGCAGTGTCTAGATAAGGTGTGGTGAGGCAGATGGCCAGCGGACGACGGGCCGACCATGGCATGCGGGAGCTGGCAACCGGCGGTGCTCCAGCAGGATGGGTACTCGCTGCACGACGACGGCCCCGAGGAGGCTCACCCTCTGCTGGCCCGCTCCTGGCGGCCGATCATGCGTAGCGATCCGGCGTTGGGCACGGACACCATCGTCGTGCTGCTGCCGGCAGGGCTGATCTTCCTGGGGGCATTGGTGCTAGGCGTCTGGAAGTACTGGCAGATGGTCCACTCGGAACAGCACGTGGCCCACCCCTATGTGGACATCGCTCACAGGGCTGCGCTGCTCTATTCGTTCGCGACGCTGCTGATCGCGGTGTTCGTCGAGCTGAGTGGCTGGCCGCCGGTGGTGAATCTCGTCGCGGCCGGCGTCGTAATCCTGTTCTTCGTCGCGGCGATCGCGACCTACATCTACCATGGCTGGCGCCAGGACACCGACAACCAGCTTCGCCGTCCCGTCCGCGGTACGGCTGCCTTCATGTCCGCACTGATCGTCGGCGAGATCGGCGGCGTCACCGTCCTGTTGGCCGGATTCGTCCAGGCGCAACTGTTGTGAACCACCATGCCGGGAGGTGCTCGATGCTCGACGTGGTGGTCGTTGGAGTCGGGTTGGCGGGCCTCGCGGCAGTTGATGCGCTGAGGCGGATCTACGCCTCCTCTTCGTCGTCGTCCTCGTCGTCCTCGTCGCCTGCGGCGTCCGGGTCGCGCAGCTGCCGGCGCCCGCCCGGCAGCTGCGGCAGCGCGAACGAGTACTTCCCATAGACGTTCTTATCTGGACATTCGCTTGGGATGACCTTGGAGTTTCCCCTCTTTGACGCGTCTTCGTCGCATACGTTGGCCCACATCCCTGCTGCCGCAAGGCGAGGAGGCCGAGATGCGGGTCGTCAAGGAGCGGGATGGCAGGATCGTCCGCCGGGTTCGGCCGGTCAACGATGAGGGAGAGCCGGTGGGGCCGGTCTGCCGGCTTCTGGATCACCTTCGGGACAGGGAGTTCTCGCCGAACACTCTGAGCGCGTACGCGTACGACCTGAAGTACCTGTTCACCTTCCTCGATCAGGGAGCTTGGACTGGCAGGACTTCCGGGCGCCCTCGCGATAGGCCGCATCCAGGCCAGCCAAGTGAGTGGCCAGCAGCGCGCCGGGGTCCTCGGGCAGGCCCCGGGGCGGTCAGCACCGGTGTTTTGACCGCAGCCCACTCCGCACCCTCCAGCAGGTGCGCGTTCAGATTACGCCAGCGCAGCGAGGTCTCCGCGTAGATCTCCCGGCGTTTGAGATGCCGGTGGAACTGCTCCAGTACGCAGAAGGTGTAGGCGTTCTTGTCCACCGCGCCACCCGGATCGGCCGGGTGGCCGAACACCAGGCGTTTCCACGGCCCGGTCACCACCTGCGCGTGCATGGTCTTGGTGGTCCATTTGCGGCTGGAGTCCAGCTGGGCGGCCAGGCAGCGCATCGCCCGTAACACCTCGATCCCCTCGGCGTTCGCGCCGAAGGCGATGATGGTCGGCAGCAGCTTCACAAACCCGCTGACCGTGGCGATCCGCCCGGTTATCTCCGCTCGCCAGCCGCCGTCGTCCTCGGCGTCCGGCGGCGGCACTATGCCGGTCACCGTGGCCACCGCCGCCCGCAACTCCGCGCGGGGAATGACCATGTCGATCGCGTCCCACACCTCGGCCAGCCGGATCTCCTCACCCCAGCCGGTAGCCTCCAGTAACACCTCCACCGCCACCACCAGCCGGGCCGAGGCCTTGGCCAGCTTGGGCGCCCGGCGCACCGTGCCCTTGTCGGCCGCCCGCTGCGCCTTGCCCAGCAGTTCGGTGACCATCAGCAGGTCCAGCAGTTCAAGGCCGTCATCGACCGTCTTGGCCTCCAGATGGCGCACCGTGGCCAGCAGCGTGGCCAGCTTGCGCGCCTCGGGGTGGCGCTTGAGCTGTGAGGGCTTGGCGCCCCTATGCCGTAGCGGGCCGGCTCCGCCAGCCGTCGGCGCGGCATCTGCGTGCCCAGCTCGATTTTCCCGAACCCCGCCTGGCAGATCTCCCTGACCAGCTTCAGCGTCTTGACCATCTCCGGGCCCGAGGCTCGCGCCGGCCTGGTGCGCCAGCGCTCCAGATCCGACATCCGCATCCCCGGTCGGATCTCCGGCACCATCATCAGCACCTGGCGCTGCTCGGGCGTCGGCACCTCGTTCAAGGCGTCCCACAGCCGCGCAATCGCCTGTTCGCGTACGTGGGCGATCAGGCGCGTCAGCGTCGAGATGCCCGGCCGCAGCACATCGCGCTCGGCCAGCCATTTCACCGCCGTGGAAGATCGCGGTGCGCCCTTCCTCGAACATCCACGCCCGCGCGTCCACCCACGCGGTCAGCTCGTCTTCGACCTCGGCGAAGTCCCGCAGTCCAAAGACACGCCGAATCTCCCACGTGTGGTCCAGACGAGTCTTCTCCCGCTCGGTGTAGTGCTTCACGCACAACGGATCGGCGATCTCCAGCTGTTCGGCGACGAAGTCCATGACTTCCGTTGGCACGTCCAGCGGATCGGTGAGAAACGTGCGCAAGAAACGCACCGTCCCGAGCTGCAAGGCAAACCCGAGTTTCAGGTGGCCCCCGCGCCGTTTGGCGATCAGGGCCTTGTCTGCGTCATCGAGGAAGAAGACCCTCTCCAATTCGTCCCGCGACGGAGGACCGTCGAACGGCTACGACGTCGTCATTCAAGAACTCCACAGGCACGGCCCACAAGGTAGGGCCAGACATAATTAATTTTCCGGAGAGTCCTCGAATCGTTACACAGCGTTCAATCGGCGCGCCTGTTGAAGACCGATTTAGGTGTGCGATGGAACGAAATCCGGCGTTACCGCTTCAGGGAACGCAGGCTGTGAGTACGGCCTGGACCAGGTCGACCACTCGCTAACGCCGGATTTCGTTCCACTGTTCTCCGGCCCCCATGTCACGGTGGCGTGCCCGCTGTGCCACTCAATCGTGATCACCCAAGACGGTGCGACGCTCAGGTGCGCCACGGATGCACGATGAGCCGGGTCACGATTGCTGGAACGGGTAGCTGCTGCTCGTGATGCGGTCAGAAGATCAGGTTCAGTGCGGCCTCGCGCCGGAAGGCGGGGGCGGTATGAGGGTTGCCGGCGTTGAACGGCGGTTGGGGGTCGTATTCGATCGCGAGCTGCACGGTCCGCGCCGTCTCCTCATCCTGCGCCTCGGCGAGGAAGGTCAGCGCCATGTCGATGCCGGAGGAGATTCCAGCGGCTGTCACGATCTTGCCGTCGAATACGACGCGTTCCTTGACGTGTTCGGCGCCGACGGCGGGAAGCTGCTCGGCCCAGCCCCAGTGGCTGGTGGCTTTACGACCGGCCAGCACACCGGCCGCGCCGAGGACGAAGGAGCCGCTGCAGACCGAGGTGGTCCATCGGGTGTGCTCGTGCGCGGCGCGGATCCAGGACAACAGTTGCTGGTCGCCCGTGGCGGCCAGGGTCCCGGGGCCTCCGGGTACCAGGATCACGTCCGGCCGGGGCAGGTCGGCGAAGGAGGCGGTAGCGGTGATCGCGAGGCTGGCTTTGTCGTCGATGACTGGGCCGGGTACGGCGGCCACGAAGGTGACCGTCCAGCCCGGCGCGAAGGCCAGAACGGTGTAGGGGCCGACCGCGTCCAGGGCGGTGAACCGGGGGTAGAGAGGGATGGCGACGTGCATGGTCAGTTCTCCTGTGTCTGGAACCGGCGGCGGTAGTCGCCGGGTGAGATCCGCCAGTGTCGGCGGAAGACGCGGTAGAGGGTTTCCGGCGTACCGAGCCCGGATAGGCTCGCGATGCGGTCGAGCGGATGGCCGGTGCTCTCCAGCAGTCGGCGAGCGGCGTCGGCGCGGCTGCGCTCGACGTATCGGCCGGGAGAGACTCCGGTCTGGTTGGTGAAGATCCGCGAGAAGTGGCGCTCGCTCATCCCTGCGCGCCGGGCCAGTGCCGGCACGCTCAGGTCATCGGCGGGGTTGGCGTCGATGAAGGCTTGGAGTTCGCGCAGCGGCTCGGTGCGCGGTGTGCCGGCCCTCATTGGGGTGCTGAACTGGTCTTGCCCGCCCGGCCGGTGCAGGTACACCACGAGCCCGCGGGCGACTTTCCGGGCCAGCGCGTGGCCGTGGTCCTCGGCCACCAGCGCGAGCGTGAGGTCGATTCCGGCGGTGACTCCGGCCGAGGTCCAGACCTCCCCGTCCCGGATGTAGATCGGATTGGCGTCCACCGTGGTAGCCGGGTAACGGCGGCCGAGGTCGGCGGCCGCCATCCAGTGCGTGGTCGCCCGTCGGCCATTCAGCAGCCCGGCCTCAGCCAGCAGGAAGGCTCCGGTGCAGACCGACGCGACCCGGCGGCTCACACGCGCCAGCCGGGCGATCTGCTCAACCAGCTCCCGATCATCCACGCAGTCCGGGACCTTCAGGCCGCCCAGCACCAGCAGCGTGTCGACCGGCCCCTCGACCTCGCGCAGGGCTATTGCCGCGTCGATCACGATCCCGCCGTGAGCCGCCACGGCGCCGGCGCGCACCGCGGCCACCTCCACCCGGTAGCCGCCCTCCGGGGCGAACAAGCTCGCGGTCTCGAACACGTCCACTGGCCCGGCCAGATCAAGGAGCTGGAACCCCTCGAAGATCACCACAACCACTCGTCGCCGCATGACATTCATCCTGGTCAGTGACATGGATGGCGTCAATGACACAGATATTGCAAATTAGGCCATGAACAGGTTGCCGATCGGCGCTCAGGTGACGGCTATCCCGGGAAGTGACAGCTATCCCGGGAAGTGACAGCTACCGCCGAGCGTAAAACGATCATGAAACCTTAAAACGCAAGCACGTACTTGGTCGGGGCCGCATTGGACCCGTTGGTAAGAATCGCGCCACATGACCTGAACGAGAGGCATAGCCGCAGCAGCTCATGATGTGCAGTTGCGGGACGCCGCCAAGAGCGGGTTCGGTCCGGACATTCGGGGTGAGTCTGGCGCGCAGCAACGTGATCACGATGCGTCGTGCGTTTGCGCAGCCGCCTGGGCCGGTTACTGCATCAGCTCGGTATGCGGATGCTCCGGCGCTGCCGGGCAGAGGTAGAGCTGCTGGTTGTAGCCGCGGCCGATCTGGACCGCGGCCGGGTTACTCGGGTCGGGGTAGGCCGGGTTCGCGGCCGAGGGGGAAAGCGCAGGCAGGTGATCGCACGGGAGTGGCCTGCGCCGGATGCGGGGCACCCCTCGTGCTCACGTGCTGCGGTGGTCACAGGGGTGCGCTCGCGCGGAGGCGGGCGTGGCGGGCGGGTGAGTGTCGTGAGTATCCAATCAACGGACCGCCCGGCATCCTGAAGCCCGGCCGACGGGTTTGCCCCGTCGCGCCGGGCATGTCAGACGGTTCGCAGTGCCTCGGTAGGTTGCATGCGGGCCGCGCGGATGGCGGGCAGCAGCCCGGCGGTGGCGCCAATGGCGACGGCCGCGCCCAGCCCGCCGGCCCAGGTCAGCGGGGGTATCACGGTGGCCCAGTTGTTGATGTGGGTGTAGATGGTGGTGGCCAGGGCACCGAGGGCCACGCCGGCGAGGCCGCCGAGCGCGCCCAGCAGGATCGCCTCCGACAGGAACTGCAGGCGAATGTCTGCTCTGGTCGCTCCGAGGGAGCGGCGCAGGCCGATCTCGGAGCGGCGTTCCAGGACCGAGATGACCATGGTGTTGGCGACGCCGATGCCGCCGACGAGCAGTGCGACCGCGCCCAGGCCCAGGAACAGGCCGTTGAACGCGGATTGGGCGGCCGCGCGGGCCACCAGGGCGGCGGAGGGCTGGCTGACGTTGACCTCGCCGGGATTGCGCGGGTTGGTGGTGGCGGCCAGTACCTTCCGCACGCTGGGCACGTGTTCGGTGGCCGCCCGCACGTAGATCGTGGTCGGATGGCCGTCGAAGCGCAGGTATTTTTCGGCGGCCGGATAGCCGACCAGTACCGCGGAGTCGATCTCCGGCGTCAGCTTCGCCGGGTTGAGGATCCCGGCGACGTAGAACCATTGCCCGCCGACCCAGATGCGCATCCCCTGGTGGATCTTCGCGATGCCGAGACGCCGGGCAGCGTCGGCGCCGAGGACGGCGACCGGTTGCCGGGCGGTGGCGGCGTTGAGATAGGCGCCTTGGGCCAGGCTGGTGCGCACCGCGGCGGGCAGGTCCAGGCTGGCCGCGTTGACGCTCAGCGAGTTGGTGTTGAAGGCGGGGATGTAGGGGTTGCGGAAGGCGTTGGCCGTGGTTTTACCGGTGTGTTCGACCTTCTCGACCGGGCCGATTCTGGCGATCATCCCCGGCGCGTCACCGGGCAGCTTCGCATTGTCGCCGCCCATGGTCTGGCCGGGGGTGACGGTGAGCAGGTTGGTGCCCAGCTTGTCGATCTCGGCCAGCAACCCGGCCTGGGAGGAGGCCGACAAGCCCAGCACGGCCACCATCGCCGCGACGCCGATGGCGATGCCGAGCGCCGACAGGGCCGCTCGCATCCGCCGGGTCCGCAGCCCCAGGCTGGCCACCCGCGCCAGGTCGGCCGAATACATCACGGCTCCCGCCCATCGGCGACGAGGTGCCCGTCCAGCATCTCGATGCGGCGGGGCAGCCTCGCGGCCAGCTCCCGGTCATGCGTGATCATGATGATAGTGGCGCCTTCGGCGTTGAGCTTCTTCAGCAGGGTGAAGATCGCGGCTCCGGAAACGCTGTCGAGGTTACCGGTGGGCTCGTCGGCCAGCACGATCGCCGGGTTGCCGACCAGCGCGCGGGCGATCGCGACCCGCTGCCGCTCACCGCCCGACAACTGGGGGGGACGGTGGTCCAAGCGATGCCCCAGCCCGACCCGCTCCAACGCCTCGGACGCCGCCTGCAGCCTGGCGCGATATCTGACACCGGTGTACAGCATGCCGTCGGCCACGTTCTCCACAGCCGTGGCGTGCTGGGCCAGGAAGAACTGCTGGAAGACGAACCCGATCCGCATCGCCCGCAGTCTGGCCAAGGCCCGGTCGGACATGCTCGCCACGTCGTCGCCGACGATGCGCACCGTGCCCAAGGTGGGCCGATCCAGCGTACCCATGATCTGCAGCAGCGTCGATTTGCCCGACCCGGACGGCCCCACGACGCCGACCAGTTCGCCGGCCTCGACGGTGAAGCTGACCTCCTGAAGCGCCACCACCGGTGTCGCGCCAGGATAGACCTTGCTCACCCGGTCCAGTTCCAGAACACTCCTCATGACGCAGGCACCACGATGCGCTGACCTTCGGCCAGGCCGTCGCCGGTGACCTCGACCCTGCCCTCGCTGTCGTCGAACAGCCCCGTCGTCACACCCACCAGCCGATGCTCGCCACCGGCGTCCACGACCTCGACCGCGTAGCCGCCACCGGCCAGCGCGAGCAGCGAATTCACCGGCACCGACAGCACGTCCTCGGCGGTGCCGGTGACGATCGAGACCTGTACCGGCGCCTTATCCAGGCTGCCGGTCTGCTTCGGCCTGGTCGGCCGGATCTTCACCTCGATCGTGGTCCCGCTGTCGGAGGTGGTGGCGACCTTGCCGACCTCGGAGACCACGCCCGGCGCTGTCTTGCCGTCGGGCAGCGTGATGATCACTTTGTCGCCGACGGCCACCTGGCTCTGCCGGCCGGCGTTCAGCTCGACGGTAACCTGCCGTGCCGTCGAGGATGCCTCAAGCACCACGGTCCCGGCCGCCGTCTGCGCGCCGCTGACCGCGTTCACCTTCAGCACCCGGATCGTCTTGGCCGGCACGAACACCGCCTGGCCGAGTGCAAGGTTCCCCGACTCTTCCAGTCCGGCCCTGTCCTGCAGGTCCCGAAGAGCGTTGTAGGTGGCCCTGCCGAAGTAGTCGGATCCGGGGTCGAGCTGGTCCTTGGTGGCGTGGCCGAGCGTCACCAGCGCGGCGTTCAGCTGCTGAACGTCGGCGCCGTCGGCGCCCCACGACAGCGACCGGTAGATGGGAACCGCACCGTGGAGCAGCACCACGGGCTTGCCGTCCACCCGGTAGAGCACATTGCCCGCGGTGACGACCTGGCCCACGGCGGGCAGCTTGGTCACCGTACCGGCAGCCCTGTTGACGATCTGGTGGTTGCCCGCGTAGCCGAGCGTGCCGTTTTGCAGGGTACGGGCCGACAATGTGCCCTTGGTCACCTGTGCCAGCCCGGTCCTGGCCGGGCTCTGGGCGGTGGTGCTCGCAGTGGGCGCGGCGAACGGGTCGGCGCGCAAGACCCAGCCACCCCCGGCCACCAGTGCGCCGGCCGCCACCAGCGCGGCCACCCAGCGCATCGCACTCAACTGCCGCCGCCGGTCTTGCCGGGGGTCATGTTCCGGATGCTCTGCGGCTGGTATTGCTTACAGGATTCCTCGGCCTTCTTGAACTGCGGCGTGTTCGGGTCGTCGTTGAGCTTGAAACCGCCACCTGCGTCAGGGTCGGGGAACGACGGCACGCCGTTGTCACGCATGCACGCGGCGTACTTGAGCTTGTCCGCCGTGGACCACGTCGCGTTGGGGTCGTTCTGCGGGGGAGGAGCGGGCATGAACTCCTTGCAGGCCTCGGCGGCCTTCTTGAACGCCGGGGAGTTGAGATCGATCCCCTCTCCCATGCCCTTGCCCGGCTCCGGGTCCTTGAAGTCCGGCAACCCGTTGTCGCGGACACACTGGGCGAAGGCCACCGGATCGGCCTTGGAACCGCCCTGCGGGGCGGCGGCGGACGCCGGACCGGCCTGCGGCGCTAGGGAGGCCACCGTCCTGCCGGGTTCCTGGCTGTCCCCGCAGGCCACGCCGGCCAGCGCGAGGGCGGCCAGCGCGAGAACCGGTGCGACGGCCCGCGCGGTGCTCTTGCGTGAGCACTTCCGCCTGGCCACGCTCTGGCCGAGAGTGCTTGCCATGTCGTTCTCCATCGTGTGCGGGTGAGTATTGGCCCGGTCGCCGAGACGGCGCGTGCGGTGGCCGTCCCGGCGACCGGGTGAGGGCAGCGTCGGCTACTTCGCGGGTACAGGGGTGCCGTCGCAGCCGCGGTCGATGCGGCCCGTGGTGAAGTACGACACGAGCTCGGCGGCGCAGTCCGGCACGCGCAGGACGGACCCGTGCACGTCGTCGGCGACGGTGAAGACCGTGCCGCCGACGGCGGCGTGCATCTGCTTGGTCCACTCATACAGGGAGACGGCTTCGTAGCGATGTCCGGCCAGCACCAGCGACCCGCCGCGACGCTGCACCTTGATCTTCTGCACCGGCAGCGGCCAGCCCGCGCATTGGGCGGAGAACCTACTGGCCCGCCCGGTGACCGGGTTGCGCTCAAGTCGCCGCTGGTAGGTGGCCCAGGCATCGGAGAAGTTGAGCCGGCTGGGGTCCTCGTTGCAGAAGACGGCCTGGCCCGCGGTCGCGTTGAACCGCTCCGGCGCGCCGGCCGGCGCGCGCTGCAGAGTGCCCTGCCCGAGAAGTCCCCTCAGGGCCGGCGGCGCGGTGTCACTCTCGTCCCGCATCTCCTTGAACGCCTGGGCGACCTGCGGCCAGTCCGGTGCGCTCTGGATGGCCAGCATGGAGACCGTGGCACCATCGGCCACCATCTCCCAGTCGCTATAGCGCCTCGGCTGCTCGTCATAGGCGCGACCGAGCGCCAGCACCGTGGCCCGCACCTGCTTCGCGGTGCTGCCGAGGCCGTAGGTCCCGTTGCGCTCGGCGATCCAGGCCGCCATCCGCGGGAAGTGACGCTCGGTGCCCGCCGCGTGGCCGTCCTCGAAGTCGTCGAGCCGGAAGTTCACCGGCGCCACGCTGTCCAGGAACATGCGTCCGACGCTGTGCGGGAACGTGCTGCGGTAGACCGCGCCCAGCCAGGTGCCCCAGGAGATGCCCAGGAAACTGAGCTTGCGCTCGCCCAGTGCGATCCGCACCCGATCAAGGTCACGGGCCGCGTTCTGGGTGGTGAGCTGGCCGAGGAAGGCGGGATCGAAATCCCCGCACGCCTTGTTCGCCGCGGCCCCGGACTCGTGGACGAGCTTGGCCGTCTCCTCGGGCAGCGGCCCCGGCTGGGGCGGCACGCCCTGGCCCTGGGGGGCCGGGCAGTCGACCTTGGTGCTGTAACCGACCCCGCGGGGATCGAAGCCGATCAGGTCGTAGCGGTCGTTGAGCTTGGCGTTCGTCTGGTTCATCGAGGCGATCTGGAGCGGGAATAGGTAACCGGAGGCGCCTGGCCCGCCCGGGTTGAGCGCCAGGCTGCCCAGCCGGTGCTTGCGGTCGATGGCCTTGACCCGGGTGATCGCGATGGTGATCTGCCGTCCGCCTGGTTTGCGGTAGTCCAGTGGAACGCTGACGGTTCCGCACTCCATCCGGCCCAGCAGCGCACGGAACGTCCGCCGTTGCTCATCAGTGACGGCAAGGCTACGGATCACCTCGTCGGAATAGGCGGGACACGACCGCCACGTGACCGATGCCAGCGCCTGCCCGCTGTCAGCCGTCGCGGCGGGCGAGCCCGCGATCAGCGCGGTCAAGGTGACGGCACTCGCGGCTGCGGCGGCAACCGCGCGGCCGGTCAGAAGTCCATGTTCAGTCATGTGGCCCACCTTGGTGGCGGCGATCGTGCACCCGCGTCCGCCTCCAGCCACACGTGGGCATCTGTCTTGAGACGTATACGGGCGTCGCCGAATCAGACTTGCGGCAGACGCGGGCGCATCGGTCCTGACCATAAGCTCACAGGACTATGACGCCTCTTCGCGCGTGGTCACGCTCACCGATGCTGCAGGACGCGGCGCCGGCCGCGGTGCTGCTCGCGATCTGCGTGCTGGTCAACGCCCCGAACGCGATCGTGGGCAACACGGCGGGTACCCCCGTCGCCGCTGGACAGGACGGACAACTCGCCCTGTGGTGGGCGGCGACGGCGCTCGCCGCCGGCGGCGTCGTGCTGCGCAGGCGCTGGCCGCTGCCGATGCTCGTCGTCTGCGTGCTGTCCGCCGGGGTGCACGTGGCGCAGGCCGCACCTCTCATGATCATCGATCTGAGCGTGCTGGTTCTGCTCTACACGGTGGCCTCCCGTTACGCGTGGGTCATCTCGCTGGCGGCCCTGACTTGCCTGTTGCTTGTGGCCGCCGGATGGAGCCTGTACGGCCCGCTACCCGGCCCATCCGAGGTACTTTCCATGGGCCCCGGCCTTGGCACCCCATCCGGCCCGAAAGAGGTCATGAGGGTCCATCGCCAGGCCTCGGCCGATGCCTGGAGCGGCCTGTCCGTACTCGGCTCGGCCCTGGTCGCCTCCTGGGCCATCGGCTCCGGCGCCCGCAGCCGCCGCGCCTACCTCGACGAGCTGCACGCACACGCCCGAGACCTCGAACGCGAACGCGACCAGCAGGCCGCGCTCGCGGTAGCCGCCGAACGCGCCCGGATTAGCCGCGAACTGCACGACGTCGTGGCCCACGGCCTGTCCCTCATGGTGATCCAGGCCCAAGGCGGCGCCGCCGCGCTCGACAACACCCCGGCCGATACCCGGACCGCGCTGGAGACGATCGTCACCACCGGCCGTGACTCCCTCGCCGACATGCGACACGTGCTCGCCGCGGTCGACGAGGTGGACGATGCCTGGCATCCGCAGCCCGGCCTGGCGCACCTGCCCGCCCTGCTCACGCAGGTCAACAGGGCAGGCACGCCGGTACGGCTGCGCGTCGAGGGCTCCCCCGTGACCCTGCCCGCCACCATGGACCTGTCGGCCTACCGCATCGTGCAGGAAGCCTTGACCAACACCATGAAACACGCCGGAACGGGCGCCGCCGCCAGCGTCGTCCTCACCTACCACTACGCGGAGATCGGCATCGAGATCAGCGACAACGGCCGCGCCCGGACCGGGGACGCTGGCGCAGGTAACACCGGCGCAGGTAACGGGCTGCGAGGCATGCGCGAGCGCGTCAAACTGCTCGGCGGCACGTTCACCGCAGGCCCGAAGCCCCGAGGCGGGTTCACCGTACGGGCGGCGCTCCCGATCCAGGGACACGCCACATGATCGACATACTGCTCGCCGACGACCAAGCCCTCGTCCGTACCGGCTTCCGCATGATCCTCGACAACGCCGACGACATGCAGGTCGTCGGCGAGGCAGGCGACGGCGCGCAGGCCGCGGAGATGGCCGTCCAACTCCAGCCCGACATCGTGCTCATGGACGTCCGGATGCCCGAGGTCGACGGCGTCGAAGCGACCCGCCGCATATGCACCGGCACCAGCCGGATCCGGGTGCTGATCCTGACGACCTTCGACCTCGACGAGTACGTCTACGCCGCCCTCCACGCCGGCGCCAGCGGATTCCTCCTCAAGGACACCCTCGCGCCCGACCTGCTCTCGGCCATCCGCATGGTCGCACGCGGCGATGCGGTCGTCGCGCCCAGCGTGACCCGCCGGCTCCTCGAACGATATGTCGGCATCGGCGTCGCCCAGGCCATACCCGCTGCCAGCCTCGACGTCCTGACCGAACGCGAACGCGAGGTGCTGAGCCTCATCGCCCGCGGCCTGTCCAACACCGAGATCGCCGAGTGCCTCTTCCTGTCCGAGGGCACCGTCAAAACCCACGTCAGCCGCGTGCTGGCCAAACTCGGCCTACGCGACCGTGTCCAAGCCGTGGTCTTCGCCTACGAAAGCGGCCTGGTACGCACCGGAGCCACCTAACGATCATGGGTCGCGAAGTTCTGGGCGTATGCGACCGGCCCAGTCGGTCAAGCCGCCACACCAAGCGGCCCATTCGCCGGCGGCAACGCCACCATCCTCTGGCTCTACCACGTCCTCAGCCCCCTGCAATGCCTCACCAGCCCCGGCCTGACCAGCCAGAACGGCACCCTGGTCGCCCAGATCACCCTCAGCTGAGGGCCCGCCCACGCGCGCGCCAAGAGCACGTCGCCGCCACCCGACTGTGGCGTGAGTGTGGCTTCGAGGCGGGTGGTGTCTGCGGTGCGCGGGGCCGACGATAACAGGGTGAGCACCGCGAGTGAGGAGCTTCAAGGAGCCGCGACCGCGACCGCCCGGCCCGTTCCGGGCGGGCTGCCGCCGGGACGGGCCGTGGGTCGGCGATGGCCCGCTATGAGCTGCCGGCCCCGCATCTGCATGAGGGCGTGCCGCTGGCCCGGCTGGCGGCGGGGCAGGGCGAGAGCGGTGTCACCTACAGGACGTTGCAGCGCTGGCTGGCGGCCTACCGGCAGGGTGGGCTGTAGGCGCTGGCCGGGCCGGCCGAAAGGACAAGGGGTTGCGCCGGTTCACCTACTGGACGGTGCATAAGATCGTCAGCTCGCTGGACCCGGCGCTGGTCACCCTCGGCGTGCAGGGCGCCAAGAAGTACCGCGAGCCTATGAGCTGGTCTACCGGCGCGAGGCCGCCAAGCCCAACGAGATCTGGCAGGCCGACCACACCGAGCTGGACATCTGGGTGATCGACGACAACAACAGCCCCGCCCGGCCGTGGCTGACCGTGATCGAGGATGACCACTCCCGCGCGATCGCCGGATACGCCGTCAACCTGGAAGCGCCCTCGGCGCTGAGCACCGCGCTGGCCTTGCGGCACGCGATCTGGCGCAAGAACGAACCGTCCTGGCACGTGTGCGGCCCCGTCGGTCCTGCACCTCGACCACGGCGCCGACTTCACCTCCGCCCACCTGCAGCAGGTGATGGCCGACCTGAAGGTCACGCCCGTCTTCAAGGGCCAGCCACACGGCCACGGCAAGATCGAGCGGCTGATCGGCACCGTCAACCAGATGTGCCTGGCCCACCTGCTCGGCTACGCGCCGCGCGGCACCTGCGACCGGGCCGGGCAAGCCACGCTAACCCTGCCCCAACTGGACGCCGCGATCGGCCGGTTCTTCCATCAGGTCTACAACCAGCGGCCCCATTCGGAGACCAAGACAGCGCCGCAGGCACGCTGGGAGGCCGGCGCATTCATCCCGCGCATGCCCGGCTCACTCGAGCAGCTGGACCTGCTGCTGCTCACGGTCGCCAAGCCCCGCAAGATCCACACCGATGGGATCCACTTCCTGTCCTTGCGCTACTGCCGCCCACACCGAACCGCTGCCCGCCGCCTACCCCACGCCAGCGCCGCCAACTGGCACAGCCTGGCCCAGCCCGCCACTGACGACACCGTGGCCGCCGCCCAGCCCGGCGATCCCTGCCCCGAGCCGCCGCCAGGCGCGGACACCACCCCTACCCGCCGTGACGGTCCGCGACTTAAACGCTACTGGAATGAGTGATCCGTTCCCCGCCCGGACACACACCACGCGTGGACTTAACAGAGGACAGCGACTCAGGCGACACCCCCGATCCACCCCCTGATCCCCTCGACCAGCCCTACCCCGAAGACGCCGACCTTCCGCCCGGCCAGCCGCGCGACCAGCCGGCCGGCGAGCCGGCACCCGGCGGCCACGCTTCCCGCCTGGACATCAGCGACCGGCCGCCACCGCCCCACCGGCCCGGCCCGGACGGCAACGGGCACGCGACAGCAGGGGCCGCCGCCGCCCCCATCATGATCACCAAAGAACACCGGATGTTCGTCGAATTCGCCGACGCCGTACGCCGCGGACGCTACGTCGGTCTCTGCTTCGGAGCCCGGGCGTCGGAAAGACACCATCGGCCCGCCACTACTCCCCATGGGATCGGCTCGCCCACCACCTCGACGGCATCCGCCCCGCCGGCTCCGACGACGGCGACACCTCAGCCGCGCACCTTCTGGCAGCCCGCGCCGTCATGTACAAGCCCAAGGTCCACAACACCCCACACCATCTCGACAAAGAGATCTCCTTCCTGTGCTACCGGCTCGGCTGGAACGTGGAGATCATGCTCACTCCGGCCGCGGCGTCGACGAGCACGGCATGCTCAACGCCAGTACTCACGCCGAGCTCCTCATCGTGGACGAAGCCGACAGGCTCCGGGTCGCGCCACTGGAGCAACTACGCGACCACCACGACCGGACCGGCATCGGGCTGATCCTGATCGGGATGCCGGGCATAGAAATGCGGCTCTCGCGCTACTCCCGCGTCGGGTTCATCCACCACTACAAGCCCATGTCCGCGAACGAGCAGGCCTTCGTCCTGGGCCGCTCATGGCCTCATCTACGCCTCGACGACATCAACGACTACGCCACCATTGAAGCCGTCGCCGCCATCACCCGCATCACCAGCGGCAACTTCCGGCTCACCGTGCGCCTCATCGGGCAGATCGAGCGAATCATGAAGATCAACGATATGTCCGTCGTCACCAAGGAGATCGTCGACGCCGCCCGGCAGAACCTCGTCATCGGCTCGATGTGAGATCACACCAGCCACAAGCGGAGATCCACGACCAACGATCATGAGCTGAGGCTACTGCCTGGCCCCCGTTTCCGGGCCAGGCAGCGGCCTGTTCAGAACACTCAGGACCAACCACCCCAGCCAAGCCGACCACGACAAACACCGATCCAAGAATCACGACCCCAAGCGATCCAAGTCACACGCAGGCGGCCGCCGATCGTCACCGTACTCGTACACCGCCGCGCGCTTCGACCGCGTCCTGAACCCGTCCGCGCCTACCATCGGGGGCGATCGGCGGTCGTCGCGGGACTTTCGTCCCTGACCGGCCGGGCGGGGACGCGGGCAGGCTGAAGACATGAAACTCGACTCGGCCGGCCTGCAGGTGCTCACCCATGAGGAGTGCATGCGCCTGCTGCCCGCACGCCCGATCGGGCGGATCGTCTTCACCGACCGCGCGCTGCCGGCCGTGCAGCCGGTCAACTTCTGCCTGGACGGCCAGGACATCGTCATCCGGGCGGCGGCCGGCTCCAAGCTGGCGGCCGCCACCCGCTGCTCGGTCGTGGCTTTCGAGGTCGACGACTTCGACGCCGACGCGCGCAGCGGCTGGTCGGTCACCGTCGTCGGGTACGCCCGCGTCGCCGACGACCCGGAGGAGATCGCCCGGCTGGAACGACTGCCGCTGACGCCGTGGGCGCCGGGCCGTGACCACTTCATCGTCATCACCGCGGTGGAGGCCACCGGCCGGCGCGTCCAGCAGCCCTTCGCCGGTGCTCCGAGCCCGGTGGACAAGTCACCATCAGCTCACCAGGAGGTGAACCGATCATGACCGGTGGACGCATGATCATGGAAGCGCCGCTCGTCGACGCCGAACTGCTGACGCTGAAGAAGCGGGTCGACAGCCTCGAGGAGCAGGTACGCACGCTGACGGCCGCGAACCTGGCCCTCGTGCGCAGCATGGAGAATCTGCAGCGGATCTCACCGGCCGCGGCCGGTTGAGCGTCTACGTGGTGCCGGCGAGCTCGTCTCACACCTACACGACGAGCTCGCCAAGGTCTGGAATGCTGCCGAGGTCGGTGATTAGGGTGATGGCGACGTCCGGCGGACTCGCCCGATCGATCAGCCCCTGTCATCGGCGGCCGGGGACGACACGCGCGTCCGGCCCGGGATAGACAAGAGACTCGTGCCCGTTGTCCAGCCAGCGCACCTGGTAGGGGGGCGAGCCGTCGGCGTGCTCCACGCCCACGACGAAGCCCTCCCGACGGACGTTGGCGCCGTACGTACCCTCCACGATCAGCCGATCCCCCACAGTCGCTTTCATGACGACCCCTCATCTCCTCGTTCAGGTGAGTCGGCGGGCGCGGACAGGCCGCAGCCGCCCGCGCCCGTCAGGCGTCAGTGCTCGACGGTGATCCGCTGGCCCTCGGCCTTCTTCTCCTCGGTCAGCCCCACGCTGACCTCCAGGACGCCGCCCTGGTAGACGGCCTTGACGTCATCGGTCTTGGCCGTGGCGGGCAGCGTCACCGTCCGCGACAGCGCCCCGTAGGCGAACTCGGAGCGGTGCGGCTCGGCCGACTGGCGGGTCTTCTCCGCCCGGATGTGGAGCATGCCGCCGTCCACGGTGACCTCGACGTCCTTGTCGGGGTCGATCCCGGGCAGCTCGGCACGCAGCACGTACCGGCCGTCGGCGATGTAGTCCTCGACCCGGACGATCTGGCCGAAGGGGCGGAACCCGAACATCGGGCTCTCCATCCACTCCAGCAGCTCCGGGAACGGGAACCTGATGTCCCTCCGCTCAGGCAGGTTCATCGCAGCCTCCTTCCGTGGGACCCGGTCCCACACCTCCAGGCCACACCCGGGGGAATCCCGTCCCCAGAGGAGAAGGCCCTCGTACCGGCGGGACCATCGTCACTTTCGCCGGGGGCCGGGCGCGGGACTTTCGTCCCTGGTGCCCGCGACGGCGATGACCTGGGCTTGAGGTGTGGAACCGGCGGAAGGGAGGCCACCATGGACTGGCCCCTCGCGATCGTCCTCGTGGCGGTGATCATCGCCGTCATGGTGATCATCACCTCGCTCATCGCCCGGCCGAAGCAGTAGCCCCATGGCCGGACGGGCGCACGGGAGCTCCGGCTCCCGCGCGCCCCCTCTTCCGGACTCTCCGCACACACCACCGTCGGCGCGCCCGCGCCGCGACGACCCCGAAGGAGGAGCGCGATGTACGTCACCGTCAACGAGGTCATGACCCGCGAGGTCGTCTCGGTCCACGAGCACACGCCGTTCAAGGACATCGCCGAAGCGCTCATCGAACGCGGCATCGGCTCCGTCCCGGTGGTCGACGACGCCGGCCGCGTCCTCGGCGTCGTCTCCGAGGCCGACCTGCTGTGCAAGGAGCAGTTCCGGGAGCTCTACTACCAGGAGGGCTACCGGCCACCCCTGAAGACCCGGCTGCGCCACCGCCTGTCCCCGGACAGCGCCGGCCGGCGCCGCAAGGCCGCCGGCGACACCGCCTCCGAGCTGATGACCGCCCCCGCCGTCACCGTCCCCGCCACCACCTCGGTCGTACGGGCCGCCCGGACGATGGACGAGCACGGCGTCAAGCGTCTCGTCGTCACCGGCGAAGACGGCGCCCTGCGCGGCATCGTAAGCCGCCGTGACCTGCTGAAGGTCTTCGCCCGCTCCGACGAGGACATCGCCCGCACCATCCGCGAGGACGTGCTGGAACGTTCGCTCTGGATCGAGACCCTCGGCATCAGGGTGACGGTCGTCGGCGGCGTCGTGACGCTCACCGGCTGGATGGACCGCCGCAGCGACGCCAGGATCGCCGTCCGGATGACCGGCCGGGTGGACGGCGTGGTCGACGTCATCGACCAGCTCAGCTGGAAGCACGACGACACACGTTGAGGCACGCGACGAAACGGAAGCCGGCACCGTCCCGTTCCTGCGCGAGCTCGCGAACGTCCGGTGCACCTGTGACCTTCGGCCCGCCCGCGACGACCTTCGTCCCTCCCCCAGCCACCGCCCCTCGCGTGAGGCTGGAGTCAGGACTACAAGAGAGGGGCGTCACCATGACCGTCACCAAGGAAGACGTCAAGGTCCGCGGCACCGAGCTCGCCCGCAAGCTCAAGACGGCCCTGCACGAAGGCAACGTGCACCGGATCATCATCAAGGACTCGCACGGGCACACCGTGATGGAGATCCCGCTGACAGCGGGGGCCGTGGCGTTCGTCGCCGCCCCGTTCCTCACCGTGCTCGCCGGCCTGGCCGCCGTCGCCGCCGAGTGGACCTTCCGCATCGAACGGCAGCTCCAGGACGCGGAGAACACCGGCGCCTCCCCCACCATCGAGTCCGTCCCGAACGACGCGAGCAAGGCGCCGGCGGCCTGAGCCCCCCATCCTGATCCTCAGCGGCCATCCGTCACGTCGGGCACCAGCGTCTCCACCCGCGGCAGCCGCCGGTAGCCGCTGGACTCGGGCCGCGCCGGGATCTCCAGCGGCGGGCGCCGCACCTCCCGGTACGGGATCGTGGACAGCAGGTGGGAGATCATGTTGATCCTGGCCCGCCGCTTGTCCTCGCTCTCCACCTCGTACCAGGGCGCCTCGGGGATGTGGGTGTGGATCATCATCTCGTCCTTGGCGCGGGAGTACTCCTCCCAGCGGGTGATCGACTCCAGATCCATCGCGGACAACTTCCAGCGCCGCATCGGATCGTCCAGCCGGGCCCGGAAGCGGCGTTCCTGCTCGGCGTCGCTGACCGAGAACCAGTACTTGCGCAGCAGGATCCCGTCCTCCACGAGCAGCCGCTCGAAGATCGGGCACTGGTGCAGGAACCGGGTGTACTCCTCCTGCGTGCAGAACCCCATCACCCGCTCGACCCCGGCCCGGTTGTACCAGCTCCGGTCGAACAGCACGATCTCCCCCGCGGCCGGCAGGTGCTCGACGTACCGCTGGAAGTACCACTGCGTCCGCTCCCGCTCGGTCGGCGCGGGCAGGGCGACGATCCTGGCCATGCGCGGATTGAGGTATTCGGCCACCCGTTTGATCGTGCTGCCCTTGCCCGCCGCGTCCCGTCCCTCGAAGACGATCACCACGCGGCGGCCCTCCGCCCGCACCCATTCCTGGACCTTCACCAGCTCCGCCTGCAAGCGGAACAGCCGCTTCTCGTACGGCTTGCGCCGCAGCCTGTCAGCGCCCACCACACCACCTCCCTCCCCTCCAGTGTGACGCCGACCGACCAGCAGGAGAACGATCGATCGCCCCGTTGATCCCGCTCACTCCAGCAGATCGGTCAGCGGACGCCGGGGCAGGCCCCGGCCGTCGTCGAAGGCGACGCCGAACCGCATGAGCATCTGGGGATACCGGCCGGAGAAGAGCTCCTGGCGCAGGAACTCGCGCAGCAGGTCCGTCTCCAATGCCTGCGTGTGGAAGGCGGCGCTGACCCCGTGCGCGGACGCGTGCAGCAAGACCCGCTGCAGCGCCTGTCCCGTGGCGATCCACTCCTCGCGGCTGTCACCCGGCGTGGTCAGGACGGCGACGACGCCGGTCGCCGTCTCGCCGGCCTCACCCTCGACGCCCCAGTCGTGCCGCCAGGAGTAGTGACGCTGGGGGAAGTCCGGCTCCGTCGGCACGTGCTCGCGGGGATAGCTCCGCGCGGGCACCCCGTCGGCACGGGTGCTGCCCGGCGGCCGGGCCCATCGGATGAGCTCCAGGCTGAACCGCTCGTCCTGCGCCTGCACGCCCTGCGCGGCCTGGGTCAGCGCGGCCAGGACGTTCACCGCCGCGGACGAGCGGACCGGCGTCAACGTGGCGCCTTCGGCCATGGCCGCCTTGGCCAGCGACTCGACGAACCGGTCGGGCAGCGGCACGTCGGCGAACCCGGCCCGGTGGGTGTGACGCCGCTCGATCTCGCCGCCGAGCACCCAGGTCGGCTCGTCGGCCTCGGTCTCCACGCCCGGCCTGATCGTCGCCAGCAGCCCCGGACGGTCGGGATCGGGCAGGATCCGCACCACGGGCTCGTAGCCTTCACAACGCATCGCGGTGCGCATGGTGAACAGGGCGGCGCCGCAACTGATCAGCAGTTCCCGGCTGGCGGCGTCGCCGATCGGCAGTTTCCTGGCGGTGTCGGCTCTCAGGCCGATCTCCTCCCCGGAGACGGCGAAGGTCCAGGGCTGGGTGTTGTGCACGGACGGAGCCCAGCGGGCGGCCTCCACCGCCGCGCCCAGTGCCTGCTTGGGCGAGCGGGTGCTCATGGGCCACCTCCAGAAGGCGATGCCTCCAGCGCATCACATCGCGGGCGTCCGGTGAAGCACCCCGCTCCTGCGCTTGCCAAGCCTTGTCCGGCCGTGACGAAGGACGTCGGTCGTCGGGGAAGAGGACCTTAGCCCCTGCCCGATCACCGCCCCACGAGGGAGCCTGTGAACTGGACGGATAAGGAGGAGACGCCATGAAGGCACTCGTCTATCACGGACCTGGTAACCGCTCCTGGCAGGACGTTCCAGAACCGCGGATCACGGACTCGACGGACGCGATCGTCCGCGTGGACGCCGTCACGATCTGCGGCACCGACCTGCACATCCTCAAGGGAGACGTGCCGGCCGTGAAGCCGGGCCGGATCCTCGGGCACGAGGCGGTCGGCACGGTGACCGCCGTGGGAAGCGCGGTCGGCACGGTCAAGGAGGGCGACCGCGTGCTCGTGTCCTGCATCACCGCCTGCGGGCGGTGCCGCTACTGCCGCACCGGCATGTACGGCCAGTGCCTGGGCGGCGGCGGATGGATCCTCGGCCACCGCATCGACGGCACCCAGGCCGAGTACGTACGGGTGCCGTTCACCGACACCTCCGTGCACCCGCTGCCCGACGCCGTGCCGGATGAGACGGCCCTCATGCTGGCCGACATCCTGCCCACCGCGTACGAGGTCGGCGTGCTGAACGGCCGCGTCCGGCCCGGCGACACCGTCGTGGTCGTGGGCGCGGGCCCGATCGGGCTGGCCGCGATCACGACGGCGCGGTTGTTCACGCCGAGCCACATCGTCGCCGTCGACCCCGCGCCGGCCCGGCTGGAGGCCGCCAAGCGGCTGGGCGCGGACGTGCTCGTCGGTGCCGGGGACGATCCCGCCGCCGCGATCGCCGAGCTCACCCGCGACCTGGGGGCCGACGTCGCCATCGAGGCGGTCGGCGTCCCGGAGACCTTCGAGCTGTGCACCCGCCTGGTACGCCCGGGAGGGCACGTGGCGAACGTCGGCGTGCACGGGGCACCCGCGACGCTGCATCTCGAGGACCTGTGGATCCGCAACGTGACCATCACCACGGGCTTGGTCGACACCCACTCCACACCGGCCCTCCTGGACATGATCGCCGCCGGACGGCTCGACCCGGCCGCCTTCATCACGCACCGCTTCGACCTGGACCACATGGACGAGGCCTACCGGACGTTCTCCGACCCGAAGACGAGCGGAGCGCTCAAGGTGGTCCTGACCAGACGATGAGCCGGGCGGCAGGCCGCACGCGGCGCGAGGGGGCGGGCCGTCCGGCGCGGGTGACAGGACGTTCGTCCCTACTGCCTCTCCCCCGCGCCAGCGAGACTGGAATCAGGAGCACTCACGGGGAAAGAAGATGATCCATCATGCTCCCGATCCGTCCCCTCATCGCCGGCGCGGCCCTGGCCGCGGCGGTGACCGTCCCGCTGGCCCTGCCGGCCCAGGCCACGCAGCTCGCCCGGATACCGGTGCTGACCGGCATCCGCGCCGCTCACCAGCCGGGCCTCGACCGGCTCGTGTTCGAGTTCCGGGGCGGCCTCCCCCGCCGGGCGCAGGCCCGCTACACCGGCGCCATCGTCGACCAGGCCACCGGGCGCACCGTCAGCGCCGTGGGTGACGCCCTGCTGCGGATCCGCTTCGAGCGGGCCGGGGCCGGCACCCTGCAGGCTCGCACCACGTACCCGCTGCCCGGCGTCATCCAGGTCGTCGGCACGACCCCGTACCACTCCACGCTCACCTACGGCGTGGGGCTGGCCAGGCAGGCTCCGTTCCGGGTCTACCACCTGACCCGGCCCAGTCGCGTCGTGGTCGACATCACCACTCCCTACCGGACCGTCCCGGTGCGGGGCTACTTCCTCGACACGGCCAGGTACGACGCCGGCCGGCAGCCGTACACGACGGCGGTGCGACGGCCGGTGATCGCGCCGTCCACCGCCTACGGCGCGCTGCAACGGCTGTTCGCCGGACCCACCCAGGCCGAGAAGGCACAAGGGCTGCGCTTCGTCTCCTCCAAGGCGACCGGCTTCAGCAAGCTGACCGTCAAGCGCGGAGTCGCCAGGGTCTACCTGACCGGCCGCCTCACGGGCGCGGGATCGACCTTCACCATCGCCGACGAGATCATGCCGACGCTCAAGCAGTTCCCGTCCGTCAAGTGGGTGAAGATCTACGACGCCCGCGGGCACACCCAGCAGCCCTACGGCCCGTCCGACTCCGTCCCACGGAGCCTGGAACCGTAATCGGCGGGCAGGGGGCCCGGACGCCGGCCGTCCGGGCCCCTTCCGGCGCTGGGTGACCTTGGTCCCTGATACGGGGTCCGTCCGGCCCTGCCCGGCGATCGGCGGGCCGGACAGCCTGAGAACGGGAGGGCACATCAGGCCTCCCGCCGGCGACCACGAACGGGAGATGCGCCATGCCCGAGGGATACGACGTACTGCTACGCGACGGCGGCATCGCCCACGTTCGCCCGCTGCGTCCCGCCGATCGCGACGCCCTGCACGAGCTGGTCGACCGCTCGTCGGAACGCTCGGCCTACCTGCGTTTCTTCACCGGCGGCCGGAGCACCGCCCACGCCTACATGGACCGCGTCGCCGGCCGCGACTACCGCGGCCACGCCCTGGTGGCCGTCATGCGCGGGCGGCTGGTCGCGGTCGCCGAGTACATCCCGATCGACGGCGGCGGCGCCGACCTGGCCATCCTCATCGACGACGCCGTCCACGGCCACGGGCTCGGCACCCTGATGCTGGAGCACGTCGCCCTGGACGCGGCCGGGCACGGTGTACGCGAACTGGTGGCCGACGTACTGACCGAGAACCGGCCGATGCTGCGGGTGCTGCGCGATCTCGGCCTGGACGTCACCGAGCGCAACGAGGGCGGAACGCTGCACGTCACCATCGCCGCCGAGCCCACGGCCAGGCTGCGGGCGGGCATCGAGGCCCGCGACCACGAGGCCGGCCGCGCCTCCCTCGCCCACGTGCTCACCCCGCGCTCGGTGGCGGTCATCGGCGCCTCCCGCGACGAACGCGCCGTCGGGCACAAGGTGCTGCGCAACCTCCTCGACGGAGGTTTCACCGGGCCGATCCACCCGGTCAACCCCAACGCCGCCAAGATGGCCGGCCTGCCCTGCCACGCCAAGGTCCCCGACGGGGTGGACCTGGCCGTCGTGGCGGTGCCCGCCCGTCACGTGCTGGACGTGGCCCGCGACTGCGCCGCCGCAGGCGTGGCCGGGCTCGTGGTCCTGACGTCGGGGTTCGCCGAGACCGGGCAGCGCGACGTGGAGTCGGAGCTGCTCGAGATCTGCCGTACGGCCGGGATGCGGCTCATCGGCCCGAACTGCCTGGGCGTGGTCAACACCGGGGCCCGGCTGAACGCCAGTTTCCTTCCGCACCACCCCGTTCAGGGTCGGGTGGCGCTGATGTCGCAGTCGGGGGCCGTGGCCGCCGCGCTACTGGACCGGCTGGAGGTCTCCTCGTTCGTCTCGGTCGGCAACAAGGCCGACGTCAGCGGCAACGACCTGCTCGAATACTGGGAGGACGACACCGGGACCGACGTCATCGCCCTGTATCTGGAGTCGTTCGGCAACCCGCGCAAGTTCGCCCGCATCGCCCGCCGTGTGGGAGCACGCAAACCGGTCCTGCTGGTCAAGAGCGGCCGCAGCGACGCCGGCGGCCGGGCCGTCCGCTCGCACACCGCCGCCGCGGCCACCCCCGACGTGGCCGTGGACGCGCTCACCCGCGCCGCCGGGGTCATCCGGCTCGACAGCGTGCACGAGCTCATCGACGCCGCCAAACTCCTGGCCGCCCAGCCGCTGCCCGAGGGCCCCCGGGTCGCCGTCGTCGGCAACTCGGGCGGGCCCCAGGCGATGGCCGCCGACGCCTGCGAGAGCCACGGCCTGAGCGTTCCCGAACTGCCACCCGGCCTGCTCGACGCCCGCGCCGCCGCCGCTCTGGGCAACCCGGTCGATCTCACCGCGGACGCCACCGCCGCCGAGATCGGCGCCGCCGTACGGGCGCTGGCCGGCTCGTCCGAGGTGGACGCGGTGCTCGTCGTGTACACGCCGCCGTTCGGCTCCGGGCTGGAGGAGACCCGCCGGGCCATCGCGGAGGCGGCGAAGGGAGCGGCCAAGCCCGTGCTGGCCTGCGTCGCCGGCCATGACGGGCTGATCGACGGGCGCGTGCCCAGTTACGCCTTCCCCGAGCAGGCCGTCCAGGCTCTCGCGCACGCCGTACGGTACGCCGGGTGGCGGCGCTCGGCCGAACCCGCGGCCGTCACCGTAGCGGCGGACGCCGAGGCGGCGCGGCAGATCGTGCAGGCCGCACTCAAGGAGCACCCGGACGGCGGCTGGCTCCCCCCGGAAGCCACCGTCTCGCTGCTGCGCTGCTACGGCGTGAACGTGACCGAGTCCGTCGAGGCGCACGACGCCGAGGCCGCCGCCGAGGCGGCGTCCCGCGTCGGGCTGCCGGCCGTGCTCAAGGCCGTCGGTCCCGTGCACAAGAGCGACGTCGGCGGCGTCCGGCTCGGCCTCCAGACCACCGACGAGGTACGCCAGGCTTATCACGACATGTCCGCCCGCATCGGCCAGGAGATGACCGGCGCCCTCGTCCAGCGCCTGGCGCCCGGCGGCGTCGAGATCATCGTCGGCGGCGTCAACTACCCGGCCTTCGGGCCAGTGGTCATGGTCGGCATGGGCGGCGTCCTGGCCGACCTGCTGGCCGACCGCGCCTTCCGGGTCCCCCCGATCACCGACCCGGCCGCGATGCTCGCCGAACTACGCTGCGCGCCCCTGCTGCACGGCTACCGCGGCTCACCCGCCGTGGCCGCCGAGGCCCTCCAGGACCAGCTCGTCCGCATCGGGCAGTTGCTCGACGACCTGCCACAGGTGGCCGAACTCGACCTCAACCCCGTCATCGTCTCCCCGGACGGCGCCCTCACCGTGGACGCTCGCATCAGAGTCCTCCCCTGCCAGCCCCCACCCTCACCACTGCTGCGCCGCCTGCGCTGACCCACGACCACCCCGCTTCAGGACTTCCGGCCCTATCATCCGGGCTTCGCCCGGGTTGTGATGGAAGTAAGCCCTCCGAATGCGCACAGAAAAGAGCCGAACAGCCATGCGCATGACCGTCGCCGACGTGATGACCAGGAAGGTCGTCTCCGTCACCGCCGCCACCCCGTTCAAGGAGATCGCCGAGGCGCTCATCACCGGCGGCATCAGCGCCGTGCCGGTGCTGAATCACGAGCAGCACGTGATCGGCATGGTGTCCGAGGCCGACCTGCTGCGCAAGGAGGAGTTCCGCGAGCAGTTCTACCGGGAGGGCTACCGCCCGCCGCTGCGCGCCCGGCTCCGCCGCCCCAAAGGCCGGCAGAAGGCCGAAGGCGACACCGCCGCCGACCTCATGACCGGCCCGGCCGTCTGCGTCTCCTACGAGGCTTCGGCGGTCGAGGCGGCCCGCCTGATGGACACCAACGACGTCAAACGGCTGGCCGTCATCGACGGCGACGGCTGCCTGCTCGGCATCGTCAGCCGCCGCGATCTGGTCAAGCTGTTCCTGCGTCCCGAGGAGGAGATCGCCGCCGAGATCCGCGACGACGTCCTCGACCGCACCCTGTGGATCGACACCTCCAGCGTCACCACGCAGGTGCGTCAGGGAGTCGTGACGCTGTCCGGACGGATGGAGCGCCGCACCGAGGCCGCCATCGCCGTACGCCTGGCCGGCCGGGTCAACGGCGTGGTCGGCGTGATCGACGAACTGACCTGGAACACCGACGACAGCACCCAGGAAGCCCGATAACCATGCTCGTCCGCGAGGTCATGACCAGCCCGGCCATCACCGTCCGTCACACCGACCCGGTGCGGCGGGCGGTGCGTGTCCTTTCCGGCCACCGCATCACCGCGGCTCCCGTCGTGGACGACTCCGGCCGCCTCGCCGGCGTCGTCAGCGAACTGGACCTGCTGCGCGGCGAGTTCGAGCCCGACCCCCGCGCCACCGTACGCCCCGTACCGGCGGCTCAGGCGCCGCCTCCCCGTCAGGTCATGGAGGTGATGACCCGCGACGTCGCCACGGTCACCGAGACCACCGATGTCACCGCCGCCATCGACCTCATGGTGGGCAAGCGGATCAAGAGCCTGCCCGTCCTGCGCGGCCACGAGATCGTCGGCATGATCAGTCGCCGCGACCTGCTGGCCATGCTCGCCCGCCCCGACGAGGACCTGCGCCAAGCGGTCGTGGACGTGCTGCGCGAGCAGTACCCCACCGGCCCCGGCTGGGACGTCGCCGTCCACGACGGCGTGGCCGAGCTGAGCGGCCCAGCCCACGAGCACGCCGACCGCATCGCCGACGTGCTCACCCGCACCGTGCCCGGCATCGTCCGGGTCAGGCACAGAACACCATGACGATCATCGTCGCGAACGTCATGACGACCGCCGCCGCCGAACTGCTCATCAGCAGAGGCGTCTGCGGCGTGCCGGTGCTGGACGACGACAACCGCGTCCTGGGCGTGGTCTCCGAGGCCGACCTGCTGGCCAAGAAGGAGTTCAAGGAGCGCTACTACGGCGACGACTACCGTCCGCCGCGGCGCGCCCGCATCCGCCACAGTGCCGGCAGCGAGGGCAGCGGCTACCGCAAGTCCGAAGGCGAAGAGCCTGTGAAGCGGTCCCAGGCGGTCTCGCACACGCGGGCCGGCTGCGGATACCGCTCGCCCAGGTGGACGGGTCGGGCTTGCCGGAACGTGCGAGTCCGGGTCGGTGCCGGTGGCCCAGGCGCGTAGGTCGTCTGCTCGGGTGACGTAGCGGACAACAGCCGGGGTGACGCAGATCTTCTGCTCGTCCAGGAGTTGCGGATGGCTTTGATCGCCTGGCCGATCGTGACGGGGTTGATCCCGAGCAGCTCACCCAGCACTTTCAGCCTCGTGTGAGACGTGAAGGACATCCTCCGGGCGTCTGAGGATAACGACCGTTATCGGGACACCCCGGAGCGGCTGTTCCGCCCGGCTCCCGTCGTGTTGACGACGGTCGCTTCGTCATGGCCGCGGGCCACGAGAAGATCCGCCGCCCCCGGTCCACGACACATTCGGGCACCTCAACCCGAAGGGAGCCAGGTACGGATCTCGTCCATGAGCGAGGCGGGCGCGTCATGGTGGACCAGGTGGCCGGCGTCGTCGATCAACGAGAGCTCAGCGGCGGGGATCAGGCTCCGCAAGCGCCGGGCGACATCGAGGGAGATCCAAGCGTCGCGCGCCCCCCACACAATCCGTACCGGGATGTCCAGGCGGTCCAGCTGTTGCTCGTTCTCTTGGAGGAAACGCTCGTCATACTCGGCGATCTGCCGGTAGAAGGCCGGTTGGCCATCCTGTCCGGTCCACGGCTGCACCAAGGCGTCAAGATCTTCAGCACGCAGCCCGCGGTGACTCGCGCCCTGAATATAGACGCGCACGATGGCGGTATGGATATAGCCCGGCAACTGCCCCAGGACGTCAGGATGGTCCTGCACGAACCGGAAGAAGGGGGAGCCGCTGGGCGGGATGGCGACGACATCGACGAGCATGAGCGAGGCGTAATCGACGCCCAGGATCAGATGCGTGCGCAGGGACACGGCACCGCCGAAGTCGTAAGCGATCACGTGTGGCCGCTCCAGGCCCCAGTGCGCAAGCAGCGCCGCGAACGCATCGGCCTGCACGCCGAAATCGACAGGATGCCCTTCCTGCTTGGAGGAGCGCCCGTATCCGGGCATGTCCCAAAGATGGACGGCGAAGTCACGGCTCAAGGCCTGGGCGAACGGCCGCCACAGCAGCGAGGAGAACGGCGTGCCATGACAGAACACCACGGCTGGACCCGCACCTGCGCGCCCCCAGGCGATCTGTCTTCCCCGCCACTCCAAGCGCTCCGTCAACTCCATGACCTGCAATGTTAGTAGAGGCCTGTGCGTTTCCCGCGGCACCCCCGATCCTTTCCCGGCTCACAGCGGAAAGCAAAATTGTCCAAGGTCTCTTCGGACGCCCTCACACGTGCCTCAAACGAAACGTCTGGGACATCGTGAGGGGACATCCTCGGCGTCCCGGGGGCGGGCCAGCGCCTTGCCACGAGAATGAGCCGCCCGACGCCGAACTCGTGGGCGATCTGCGTGACCAACTGGCCACGCGCGCCGGGCCAGGGCGGTGGTGAGCACATCGTCGGTCACCGCGGCCGGCCAGTCCCTCCCCAGGGACAGGCGCGGGAGGCGGTCAGCTGGTACTGGCCCGCCTGAGCAGGTCCTTGATAGCACCGGCTCCCGGACCGCTCTTGGTCGTCTCCCAGATTCTACACGTGGCCGCTCGAGGGGTCTTCCGGTTCGTCGGAAGCGAGGTCGAGTACGGCCTTGCCGGGAACGCGGCGCGCCAGGAGTGCCTCTATCGCCTCGTCGACCTGGGTCCAGGGGCCG
>NZ_JBEZFZ010000053.1:0-27660 GCF_040649735.1 Nonomuraea sp. NPDC048892
CCACGCCCGTAGTCCGACCGGCGGGTCTCCGACCAGCCGACCTAACCCAACCCCACCGATGAAAGGGACATCAACTCGCAGAACGCACTCTCAGATACGAGAGCGCCCCGAGAACAGGGAGACAAATGGGACAGCGGGTCGTTCATGCTCAGGTGGGATCCTCCAGCGCTCTGAAGTCGGGCGCCGGCAATCGGGATGTCCAGAAGAAGGCCAAGGACCGCTGGACTGACGCAGATGAGAAGAAGCGCCAGCGGCTCATCAGCATTGCTCGGTCATCCAGAGTGTCAGCTGTGGTCCCGGACCCACAAGTGGGGTCGAGCACTAGATCGCCGGGATCGGTCGTCATGAGCATGCAACGCTCGACGACCTTGGAAGAAGTCTGAACTACGTAGATCTTGTCACCTGGCCGCCCGGCAATCACGGTATCTTCCCACATCGAGTTGATGGGGAAGGCAGGAAAGTCGTCGATGTATCGGACATAGCCCAGCGAGTTTTTTCGCGCGACGACCCGATTGGCGAAGATCAGTCGCGACATCCCTTCGCGATTAGTCTTCCAGCCGCCGGTTGCCGGGGTAATTGATTTACCGTCTATCTCTACGGGGAAGACCGTGGTCTGACCGACACGGGTGGTCTGTGAAGTCATGTTGTCCAGACGGAAGAGTCTCCCCGAGCCCGGGTTCAGGAGTTCTTCTGCTGTGGCTTTACGGCGAGAACCATCTGGGAGCTCGATCGAGGTGTACTCATCTCCACCACTCTGGCGGTCTTTGCTCTTGAAGAGCTGGCGATATTTAATCTGCTCTATATTTCTTGCATACCAGACAATATAGCTACTAACTGAAGCTAGCACATTTGTTCCGACGGCAAAGCTGCCTGCGCCCGATGTTGTCTTAAAACTGATTAGCGAGACGAAATTCTCACTACCGAAAACTTCATCGAGGAGCGAGTGAACAAGATGTACATTTTCGTCGCCGATCTGGACAAAAACACTGCCGGACTCGGTAAGTAGATCGTGTGCGACGATCAAACGATCGCGAAGGTATGCGAGGTAGGAGCTGATTCCAAGCTTCCAAGTGTCACGAAACGCCTTGACCTGCTCAACCTCGCGGGTGACGTCTTCGGATTTACCGTCCTTCACTTTGTTGTTCCGAGTAGAGGGTTGGAAGTTGGAGCCGAACTTGATGCCGTACGGCGGGTCGATGTAAATCATCTGGACTTTGCCACGGAGGCTCTCCTTCTCCGCGAGCGAGGCCATAACCTGGAGCGAGTCGCCGAGGATCACCCGGTTGGACCAGTTGGCCTGGTGCTGGTAGTACTCGATGGCCTCGAAGCCATCCAGACCATCGAAGGTGTCGAAAAGGGTGAGCTCAGGCTCGTCCTCTGGCCGCTGTGCCGTACGGCGCAGGTTCTCGATGAGCACGCGCGGGTCGATCTTCTCCTGGATGTAGATCGGCGGCGCGTCCACCACCAGGTCCTCGGAGTCCTGTGTGTCCTTGCCCTTCCAGACCAGCTGTGGGTCCAGTTCGGGGTTGCGGAGGTAGCGCAGCTTGGCAATTCCCGCGGCCTCTTCGCTGAGCAGGTCGTGGGAGTCGGCGGTCGGGAGGTTCGTCCGCTTGTCCTCGTGCGTGAACGACTCTACGGCGGTCGGCCCGGAGGTCTTCTTCGGCGGCATCCTGCTACTTCCCTTCACCGGCGAGGATCATTGTGGACATGGGGTCGAGGTCCCAGGCAGGGCCGACCTGGGCGCTGGTCCCGCGGCCGCCGTATAGTGCCTGAATCGCCTGCTCCAGTCCGGCGCGGAACTTCTCTGGGTCTTTCAGCTCGCAGTAGCTCCACTGGCCGAAGCCGCCGTGGTTGTTGACTGCGGGGACCCAGCGGTCGCGCGCGGTTACCGCCTTCTCGTGGGTGGAGTCGGCGGGCTTGTGGCTGCCGGAGACCTCTACGATCAGCGTGTGGACCAGGTCGTCATCCGGGGTGGGCGGCGCCAGACGTACTAGGAAATCTGGGACGTACTGGCGGGTCTGGCCGCCAATGGCGTAGGGGATGGTGAAGCCCATGTGGTCGTTCTTGACGTAGGCAGCTACCTGGGGTGTGGACTCCAGGATCTGGGCGACCTTTTGCTCCCAGGTGTTGCCGTCCACGCCGTCGAGCACGACGTAGTTGACGTGGCTCTTCTCCTCGGCGGTCGGGAAGACCTGCTTGGTGGTGGAGAAGTTGACCTCAGCGGTGGAACCGACGTGATCGAACGGGCGGAAGATCGGCAGGGCTCGCGGCTGCCGATTTCCCCTGATAGTCAAGATCGAGTCTTTAATCCGGCGTGCGGCCCGGTCGCCGTGCTGAGCGATCAGCAACAGACCAACGAAGGTATGGGCGTCATAGTCGACGCATTCAACCAACCATTGCTTTGTGATCCGCAGAATCTGTGGGAAAAGCCACGGTTTACGGTCGTCGGGGTCGGTGAGGTAAGTCTCCATGACCCGCTTGGCGAGCTGAAAGGCGACCTCCTGCTCGCGAGCATCCTGGAGCCCTTCAAGGATGTCCATCCCGATGTCGCCGACGACGCCGGCGATCGTGGTCTGGGTGGGGATCATGTCAGTGGTGATCCGGAGCCGGCTGTCCTGATCGAAGTCCGGCATCAGATCCTCGTCGGGCAGTTCGATCCGGTAGCCAACTAGCCTCGGGAAGGTGATCTCCGCATGCTCGCGACCGGGGATCGCCCGCACGTGGCGGGTCACTCTCAGTTTCGGGTCGACAACCTTCCCGCTCGTGGGCATGAACTGAAACGGCACGCCGTAGACGTCGGCGTACTCCGGGGTGAAGAAGTCGTTCTCGTCGACTGCGTAGGAGCGGCGGCGCAGCCCGCGGCCGACCACCTGCTCGCACAAGAGCTGGGTACCGAAGGCGCGCACGCCGAGGATATGGGTGACGGTGTTGGCGTCCCAGCCTTCAGTGAGCATGGAAACGCTGACCACGCACCGGACGTGTCCGCCGAGTTTGCCGGCCTTGCCAACGGTGTTCATCACCTCACGCAGGATCTGAACGTCGTCCACCTCGTCTGCGGACCGGCCGGGGAAGCGCTGGGCGTAGTCCTGCTTGAACTCCTCGATCTCGTGTCCAAGTGTCCTGCGGAACTCGGCGGTCAGCTCGCCCTTCTCGAACTGCTCGGAGTCGACCAGAATCGTCGGCGGCCGATGCAGCCACTGGCCGCCCTCATCCACATTGGAGAACAGCGGCAGCCTGCCGCGGACAGCGACAGTGGTCTCCTCGTCGAGGAGCCTGTCCCAGCCGCCGATCCAGTCGAAGACCATCTTGGAGACTGTGGTGTTGTTGCACACCACGATGAAGACCGGCGGCGGGTCGCCCTGCTTGGATGCCACGGAGTCCTGCCAGGCCTCGAAGGACTTCTTGTAGGAGTCGTAGAGGCTGTGCAGGGCGCCTTCGAGAGCGGGTGGCAGGTACTCAGGTGAGACTGACTGGTCCTTGCGGCCCTTCTTGGGCAGCTGATCGCGGATGTTCTGCCACAGCTGCAGGTAGGTGACATCCACAGAGGTGCTGTTGTCGTCGACCGGGACCCGGGGAATCTTAACAATGCCCGACTCGATCGCCTCGACCAGGGAGAAATCGCTGGCCACCCAAGGGAAGAGGGTGCCCTCCTTGTACCCAGAGCCGGCGAGGAAGAACGGCGTGGCCGATAGGTCGTAAACAGACTTGACGCCGAGCTTGGCCTTAATCGCCTGCAGGCCGCGGAACCAGACGCGGGCCTCGTAGTTACGGCCCTCGGCTTCCTTCTTGCCCTCGCCGGTCAGTCCTGCGTCGGCGTCCTCCTCTGGGTCGTCGATCCGGTCCCGATAGCAGTGATGGGCTTCGTCGTTGAGGACGACGATCTCGGACTTGGAGTCGCCCAGCTCCCGGCATACACGGGCTACCATCTGCCCAACGGTCTCCAGGAACGGACTCTGCGCACCGGACTTGCCGGCCAGAAGTTCCTTGGTGGTCTTGGCCACGCCCTGCCCGAGCTTGGTCTCCCGGCGTTGGAACCCGTGGTAGTTCGTGATGACGATTTTCGCTTGGGAGAGCGAGCCGTACAGGTCTACCGGGACCAGGTCGCGCATCCGATAGTAATTACCCTCGTCCGCGGGCAGCAGGACGCGGAGCCGGTCGCGGATGGTCAGGCCTGGTGCAACAACCAGGAAGCGCTTGGCGAAGCGTCTGTCCTGCGGATTTGCGACCTTGTTCAGGGTGTGCCAGGCGATCAGCATCGCCATCACGATCGTCTTGCCTGAACCGGTGGCCATCTTCAGTGCAATCCGGGCGAGCCCGTCGTTGTAGATGGCGTTGATCTCGGTGAGTGCGTTGTGGATAGAGGGGTCGCCCTGCTTGTGCGCGGCCTCGGCCAGGTAGATGGCTGTCTCGGCGGCCTCTCGCTGACAAAACAGGATTCTGTTGTCCCTGGCGGGATCGCTCCAATATTCCAAGAGACGCCGCGAGGTGGCGGTGACATCCGGGTAGCCGCGCAGGCGCCAGCCGTCAACCTTGCGCCGAACTGCGTTGACGAAGTGGTTCTGTTCGATCTGGTCGCCAGACAGCCCCAGCTCGGGAAGATCCAGCTCCACCTGAGCGTTGCCCTTCGTGGCCTTCGGAACCGGGACGAAGAAGGAGCTCGGGCGACGACCTTCCTTGATATCGCCTGGGACTCCGTGGCTGTCGAACTCAAAGTGCCTGCTTGGTGATAGATAGGGCGAGTTGATGATCGGGTTCTCGATGATACGGTCCGTCACTCGCCGCCTCCGAAAGCTGGGTTTCTCGGGCAAAGTTTAGTAAGGGCCTTCGACAACTGCGCGAGGAAGCCCCGAATCGTAATCTCTTGCTGGGCGGCTATGGGGAGACCGCCCTGTTGCTGTTCAGGCCGCACGGCGCGAGAAGCGGAGCAGCGATCACCAGGCCCATTGCCCTTCCGGCATGCAGTCTCGGGGAGCGAGGGAGAGGCAGATCCATCCCGCGCATTCCCGTGACGACGCCAAGCCACCTTTTTCAGTGGGCCGGGGCTGAGGAACGAAGTCCCGGACCTTCGATCGCCCCCAACCCCGTATGACGACCGGCCGCAGCCAGGCGATCGTGAGGGCGGTACTGGATGATAGAGGATTAGGTACCCAAACGCTTGATAAGCTGCCGAATCTTTCGCTCATATACGGCTGAGCAGTGGGGGCGCCGCTGGATCACAGTGGATACCTCTCGCGTTGCACTCGCACTCGCCCGGCAGCGAATCATGAGCGGCTTGCATCCCTTCTATCTACTTGCAGACTCTAAAGAGGGCCAGCTCGAAGAGGCCAAGCTTAACGGTCGCCCTCCAGTCATCAATTCCCTGAACGGAGATATCCGAAAGGGGTTTGTATACAAGCGGATCCCGCACATCGGGCTCAAGGCAATTGCGAATAACTCCGATCTTCAAGAGGGTTTGAGCCGAGAGCGGATTCAGGAGCTGATTGCGCGATACGCGGAGCAAGAACTCCTCTACGACCAGCCATACGAAGACAAGAAGAAGGTCCGCGTCGCGGGCCCCTTCACCGTGGAGTCCCTGGCCCCGCACAAGACGCTCGCGACTACCGTACAAACTCGCACAGAGCAGGCCGCGACCGAAGCCGACGCCTCCAGCTTCGAGCAGTCGATCCTCGACAACCTCGCCAAGGCCGGTGTGCAGAACGGCAGGAAGAACGAGCGTTTGGAGTTCGAGTCGTTGATCCCGTTCGCCGGCGAACTGATCAACGCCGAGGGCATCCAGCAGGCGAGCGAGGGGAGTACCCCGCAGCGGATCGCCGTAAGCATCGGCCCTCAGTACGGGACCGTGGCCCCGGAGTGGATCCGGCGCGCGGCCCGCGAGGCGCTCAAGGGGCTAGGCTTCGACCTGCTCATCGTGTGCGCATTCGCTTTCGATCCGCAGGCGGTGAAGACTACCGAGGAGTTCAAGCCGAACGCTGAGGACTTCGCCTCGGTCCAAGAGGAGCGTAACCTCGGCAAGCTCCCGGTGCTGCTGGTGCGGATGAACTCCGACCTGGTCATGGCGGACGTGCTGAAGAAGACCGACACCGGCAACCTGTTTATGGTCTTCGGCGAGCCGGACATCGCGATCGAGCGCACCAGCGAGGGCGTGGTCGTGGAGGTGCGTGGGATCGACGTGTACGACCCGACCCGAGGTGAGATCCGGTCAAGCGGCACGACCGACATTGCCCTGTGGATGATCGACACCGATTACGACGGTGAGTCGTTCTTCGTTCGGCACTGCTATTTCGCCAGCGGACAGAAGCCGTACGAGCGGTTGAAGAAGGCGCTCAGGTCCGACATCGACGAGGCCGCCTGGGAGCAGCTCTACACGACCCGCTCGCTGCCGTTCCCGATCCCGGACACCGGAAAGATCGCGGTGAAGGTGATCAACCACTACGGCGACGAGGTCCTTCAAATTTACGACGTCTGAGCCCACTCTGCCGCGCGGACTTAAACACTCACTGGCCATCCCGAAAATGTGTGCTAATTCACAAAGAATGTCGGTGCGGATTGGCATCATCTGTGGCATGAAATACACAGACGCTCAGCGGAGCGCAATCGCCATCGTCGACGACCCGCTGCTGATCGTGGCCTGCGCGGGGTCGGGCAAGACGCAGGTCATCTCCCAGCGGATCACCGAGATCCTCCGCCGGCCTGAGGTCCACCCTCGCAACGTGGTGGCTTTCACCTTCACCAACAAGGCTGCGGCCGAGCTCCAGGAGCGGATCGGCTTGCTAGTAAAGAAGGAACTCGGTGAGATGACCGGGCTCGCGGAGATGTTCATCGGAACCATGCACGCCTACGCCCTCGACGCGCTGCAGCAGCACGTGCCCGAGACATTCAAGTTCAGCGTGCTGGACGAGATTCAGACCCGCTTGTTCATCGACCGCAACAGCAGCAAGAGCGGACTGACCAAGACCAAGGCACGCGTCCAGGGGCAGGACAGGTTCCTGAAGCGCTACCGGGACTCACGGCTCTATATGCAGGTCCTCAACATCCTGCGAGAGGACACTGTCGACACTGAGCTCCTGCGAGAAGGGCTCATGGACAACCTGAGCGCCTACCGCGAGCTGCTGTTCAAGCACAACTATTTCGACTTTACCGACCAGTTCAAGACAATCGTCGACCTGTTGGAGTACGACCCGGACGATCAGCTCGCGGGCACACTGGTCCGGCACGTGCGCGACAACATCCGCTACCTGGTGGTGGACGAATACCAGGACACAAATCCAGTTCAGGAGAAGCTGATCCGCGGGCTGACCCGCTGGGGGGCGAACTTGTGCGTGGTCGGCGACGACGACCAGACGATCTACCAGTGGCGCGGCAGCGCCGTCTCAGGGATCCTTAGCTTCGACGACCGGCACGAAGACGTTCAGACCGTCACGTTGGGTGAGAATTTCCGCTCCAGCGTCGGCGTGGTCTCCCTCGGTCAGTCCGTTGCAGAGATGAATGCCGACCAGCGACTGCCGAAGACGATGGTCGCAGCCGGGCATCAGCAGTTCGATCGAGGTGACCTGCTAGCTCTGGCCTTTGACGACGCAGCGGCCGAGGCCCGATGGACCGCCGACCGGATCGAGAAGATGCGCGGCCTGCCGTTCCAAGACACCGACGGTGCCCTGCCCCGCGGCCTGTCCTGGTCGGACTTCGCCGTATTGTTCCGCAGCGTCAGCAAGGACGCCGGGCCGTTGGTGGAGGAGCTCAAGCAACGCGGCGTGCCATATGTCATCAAGGGCTTGACTCGGCTGTTCGAGGCGCCCGAGGTGCAGGCGTGCGTCAAGCTGTTCGAGTTCCTCATCGGGCAGAGCGGCGGGCAGAATCCCGTGCCTGTGACTGAGCACGATGTGCGGGACGCCTGGCACGCGGCCGGCCTTGGGCTGGATGACGCCGACCTGGACGAAGGGCTCGCGATCCTTTACCGAGCTCAGACGCTCGATCTCAAGCGGCACCGACGTATCACCTTCACTCTGCAGCAGGTCTACGCCGACTTCCTGACAGCCGTCCGAGTCCGAGAGGAACGGGTGCCGGGTGATCGGACTGTCGGCGAGTTGGCCTTCTACAACCTCGGGAAGTTCAGCAAGGTCATCACCGCGTTCGAGCAGATCAACTACAAGAGCTCGTTGTCGGACCTGTACGACCGGTTCGTGCAGTTTCTGACCTACCAGGCTCCCGATTACTACGCCGAAAGCGACGCCGACGTCGGTTACGCAACCCCGGACGCGGTGGTCATCTCGACCGTCCACCAGGCCAAGGGCATGCAGTGGCCGGCAGTCTTTGTCCCTGCTATGCGCAGGAACCGCTTTCCGGGCAAGCGACATGGCGGGCTCAGCGCCTTCCACATCATCCCGCCCGAGGCTGTCGACGACGCCGACCGGTACAAGGGCACCGAGGCCGACGAGGTCCGGCTGTTCTACGTTGCGATCACCCGGGCGCAGAAGTACCTGGCCGTCACCTACTCGCCGGGCGAGTCCCAGTTGTATCTCAAGCAGTCGGACTTTTTCACTTTCACCACACGCAACCCATACATGCTCACCGCCGAGGCGCCGCTACCGGCCGATCGACTGGAGCCGCGAGCCCGACACGAGACACCCGAGGTGACCCTGAGCTTCAGCGAACTGAAATACCTGTTTGAGTGCCCTTACCAGTTCAAGCTGCGTTTCATGTATGGCTTCGATCAGCCGATCGCCGAAGAGCTCGGTTACGGCAAGTCTCTGCACGATGTGCTGGCCGAGATCCATAAGCGGGCCATCGACGGCGACATCATCGACTCCTCCGAGATTGACGAACTGGTCGATCGGCACCTTAACGCGCCCTTCGCCGGCACGGAACTCACCAAACAGCTGCGCACCGCCGCGCTTGGCGCGATTCGCCGCTACCTGCGGGAGAACGGCGAGCGGCTGCACAACACGCTTCACTCCGAGCAGCCGATCCGCGTGCATGTCGCCCCTGGCGTGACCGTGGATGGTCGGATCGACATGATCCGCCGCCTGGACACGAACGAGACCTCGATCGTGGACTTCAAGTCCACCCAGCGCGCTCAGACCGACGACATCTCCCGCGACCAGCTACACGTATACGCAGCTGGCTACAAGGAGCTCAGCGGCAAAAACGCCGACCTGGTCGAGGTGCTCAACCTGGACGACAGCACCTCCAGCTCACGCGAAGTCATCAATGAGGAGCTCCTGCTGGGTATCCACGGGAAGATCCGGGACGCCGGTGACGCATTGAGGGACAACCAACTGCCACGCAAGTCTTCCTGGTGCGACACCTGTGCCCGCTGCGATCTCGCCGGACTGTGCAGGGACTCGACGTGATGAACAACCTGTGACACGGCTGCACGCTCTGGTGCGCTGACATCACCCCAGAGCCATCCTCTACGTCTCAATTTGAACGGGTATCTGAATCTTGTTCGCGATTGGCGTGTAGATATCTGCAGCAACGTCGGCGAATAGGGACACCAACAAGGTGTATCGGACGGGAACATCGACTCGATCTCGACGGTTGTTCTGCTTCCACCATCCTCCGACGGGGTAGACAGCGATCACTCCGCAACGAGCGAGATCAATCGCGTGGCCGTTCCAAAGATCGGCGTGGAGAGATCCAGAATTTCGCGCCTGTCCGAGGAACCACCGATCATCTGTAGACGATGTGGCCCGCACCCCACGCTCCTCGTCCTCTGCCTCATTGCCAAGCCGCTTCTGGAACCCGGCCAGGTTCTCCGTTGGTCGGATGACATCGAAGCGAAGACCGTGCGAGGCATAGGCGTACTTACCCTGCCATCCCCGGTTCGACGGATTCGGCTCGATGAAGTATGACAACGTCACCCGCATCCTGACCGAGGCGTTTCCGAGCTCCTGAAGCAGGTCCGCCGGCCATGGGAGGTTATGGAGACGCATGGCCCGCATGGAAAGGGTTCCCGATGATCGCCCGAACGGCTTGAATTCGTCCTCAACGATCATGGTCACATCGTCTGCAGCGCTCGCCAACACCCGCTGCTCAGTCGGAACCCCCCACCCATAGCGCCTTAACAAGGCATGCCGCTTGGTCTTCGGTGAACTAGCCTTAGGTGCCGGGAAGTGCGCAGCCATCGCCGGCGTCCATTCCGCAGCATGTACGAGAAGGCCACGGATCGCCTGTGGGGTGAGGCTTGGATACCTGCTGAGCGCCAATGCACCCAGTCGTGCCGCCTGCGACGTTGCCGCACTTGTCGCATTTGCGGTGGCGAGAGGGCTGTACGGCCTTCCGCTGGTCGTAAGGACCTCAACAACTTCATGGTGATCGAAGTCGCCAGAAGGCGCTATGAGAAGGTTCCCACCCTCCATTACGATGTCCGGCTTGATCGGGCGCCCCTTCCCCCACAGTACGGAGGTACGACTGAAGGGTGACAGCTCGCCGGAAGGTGCGATTGCTCGATACCCAGCGTAGGCGGCATCCGTAGGGGGATCCACGCGCTCGGTGTAAGCGCCTACAGTCAGAACGTTCCATGCCTGGGCGGGGTCATTAATCTGGCGGGTGTCGCTGACAGCGAGATGATCAAGGTCCCAGTCATCGCCTGTGACGTTACCTGCGCTGATGAAAAACAGCCGGGAAGCCTCATGATCTGGCTGGCCCAGCAGTCCGAGTCCCTTTGTATTGGGTAAAACATCAGTACCGATCGCGAGTGCGTCAATCGCGGCCGACCACGATGTCGGTCGTCCATCGACCCCCCTGAGGTCCCCAGAGGTCACAGCCATTGAGTAAACCCGGGCACGATCCTGTCCGATTTCCACTCGTGATGCCGCGTCGACCATCAGCTTGCCATAGAGATCTGGCTGGGTCTCAGTATCGTGATGTCCCCGAAGGATCTTCACAGATTCGAGCCGGTGTCCAAGCTTAATTGGACTAGACCCATTGAGAAATGGCTCAAGATCACCGTAAAGAGCCAGCCCAGCCATTTCCGTGCCATGTGTGGCAGTGGGTGCGGGCGCGGATGTGGTCCCTGCGATGGCTGTGTAACCGTTGTCAAATGATGCTTTTAGCAGCGGATGCTCCGCCTGGACGCCACAGTCCAGGACACAAACCGCGGGAGCTTCGGGCTCGGCTGCAGTTGTACGGCTCACTAGATCGTTGATTATGTCCGCCTGAAACGTGCGCTCTAGTCCGAAAAGCTCCTCGGTGAACCCCGGCTTGCGCAGCTCACCGGGAATGGCGTTAGTAGTGAGTAGCGTTCCGAGCTCCTGGGCGCTTGCACGAACCAGCGTAACGACACGATACGGAAACGCCAGAGCTGCCTCGGATGCCTGCCAGCGCAGCTGCTCGACCACACGGTGGAACTCCCGAATGGGATCATGCTTCTTCGTGAGCTGGACGAGCCAGATCTCCCACCACCGAGGTTCCTCAGGGTCAGGGAAGGAGTCGCTCTCCTGCCACAACTCATGGAGCACCGACAACCGCAGTTCGTCGATGTTGGCTACGAGCGCTGCGTTCTTCGGCTTACCTACCGAAGTTAGCTCGGTGGCGAACTTCTCGAATAGATCTACGAATTTCGGTACAGCCGTGAACGGCAGCCAGACTAGCGCTCGCTCGGGAAGTTCCTCACTCTTGGGCAGAACTGAGAGCAGCTTGGCGCCATGAGCGTCGAGCGACTTCAGTGCAAGGTGATGGTCAGCGGACCAACAAGCAACAGTTAGCACGAAGCCGTCACCCCGCACGGTCTGCGGCACCAAGGCCCGAGCCCTGCGCGCTGCCGATTCCGCCAGGTTTAGCTCTGACTTCAGCCTGGAGGCGTGCGTTCTCGGATTGCTGATCTCCCGAACGCCCCCGCCCATTGGTGCGGGACGCCCCCTGTACCCGACGTCAGAGCCGCCACCCGGAACGAGCAAATGTGGAAGGTGACGGGACGCGGGAGGGATGGCCTCACCCATTCCGGGTAGCACGGCGTGCGCCAAGGGCTGCCATCAGGACTGAACCGGAGAGCTGATCATGCCCGGTTAGAATCGCGTCTTTCGCGGCTGCTTCCGCAGCGCGCACGAGCTCAGCATGACTGAGCCCACCAACGTGGTCCGCAAGACGACTCCAGTCCACCCTCTTGGTATTCATCGACGCGAGCCTCCGGCGCAGTACCTCGATCGCTTGCTCCGCACTCGGAACATCATAGGTAATGACAGCATCAAATCTACGGAATAGCGCGTTGTCCAAGATTCCAGCGTGGTTCGTGGCCGCTACCACCAGGCTCTCTGGCCTTGCCTCATCCAAGAAGAGTAGGAAGCTGTTGAGGATACGTCGCGCTTCACCGACGTCTCCCTCGATGCGGCGTTCGGCCCCGATCGCGTCGAATTCGTCGAAAAGATAGACGGCTCGACTCTTGGCTGCGGTGTCGAAAACTAGGCGTAGTTTGGACGCGGTCTGCCCCATGAACCGGCTGATCAGGCCGTCCAAGCGAACTGTGAACAGAGGGAGGCTCAGCTCTCGGGCCAGCACCGCGGCACTCATGCTCTTGCCAGTGCCAGGTGGTCCGACAAGCAGCAGTCTGTAGATGGGGGCGAATCCGTGGTTCTCAAGACGCTCGCGCTGGCGCTGCTCATGCAACACGCGCTGCAGCTGCTCTTGCACAGCTTCCGCGAGGGTCATATCAGCGAGATGAATGTCTGGATAGCTCGCAGATACAAGCTCGGCCAGCTCTCCGCGAGGTTGGACGACTAGGGTTGGCTCTTGCCGGCGAATCGGCTGCTCACGAGCTTCGTCCACAAGGTCGCGCAGCTCGGCCGCTAGCAAGTTGTGCCCTTGACGGGCAGACTTGGCAGCCAGTTGCAGCGCAACGCTGTAGAAGGCCTCTTCGTCGCCCTCGACGTGGGCTCGAACGAGAGCCTTGACGTGGTCCGCCGACGCAGCCATGACCTTCCTTCGCGAGGCTCCAGTATCGGACTGCACTCTCGTGATCCACGAGCACGGATTTGCACCCTATCCATGCCCATCGAGTCGCGTCATGATACTTGCTAGGTCAGGAGCGGTTCGTACGGATCCTCTAGGACCGAGAGATCCGACAACTTGATCAACCTTCTCACTTCATATTCAATCACATCTAAGCACTCAAGCGAAGATCACAAGCGGCCTCCTACCTGCGGTTCCCGCCATCAGCGGTGGCGGGCTTGTCTGTTACAGAAGCCCGAACGGGGCAACCAACGCGACTGGTCGTGTCTCCAAGAAGACGATCATCACGGCAGGATTTTGGCGGTTCGGATTGTTTGGCGCCTGCATGGCCTACTACGACCTCGCCACGTACGGGACATGTGGGGGATGATCAAGCAGCGCAGCCATCATGAACCGCGTTCTTGCAGGTCAAGCGGTTGAGAATACCACCCAGCCCTCGCTCTCCTACAGCGGATGCCTGCTAAGGATCGGCAGGCATGCCATGAGGCTGCCGATCGCCCAATGCCCGACCGGGAATATCGACGTTCTCTCTTGACGATGCGGCGCACACCACTGGCACGCCGGCGGTCCCTGTACTCCGCATTCTGGACGGGGCTGGTGCCGCGGAGCCTGTCGGTGCACCGGACCAGTCTGAGCCATGCTGATGATCTCTGCGAACAATCAATTGGACCTCCGCTCAACGGCTCTGCTCGTTGCGGAGGAACTGGATGGCTCTGTGTCGGCCGATTTCGACGCGCGTGCACACCATGCCTGCTGCGCTGACGCTCACGTAGGCGGGATCAAGTGGAAGAAGGGCACGGAGGGAGGAGGAGTCCGCGGCATGTTCACCGCAGATGCCCCAGGGAACTCCAGGGGTGAGGTCGGTCATGAGGCGTAGCAAGCCGATGGCGCTGGCGGATCGGTCCAGATGGGTGACAGGGTCGTCATCTACTAACTTCTCGGCGATGTAGGTGGGAATCAGGGCGCTCGCGACATCGTCGCGGCTCATCGCAAGGCAGAACTGGAGGAGGTCGTTTGTGCCGACGCTGAGGAAGTCGACCTCGTTGGCAATCTCCGGGGAACGGAAGACAGCCTCGGGGGTCTCGATCATTGCACCTAGCATGATGCCACTGTCCGAGGGGACATCGAGGATCTCGCGTAACGCGCTGACCTCGGCACCGAAGGTGACGAATGGCAGGAGAACGGCCAGATAACTGCGGCGGTCGGGGGGCAGGTTGAGGTGGGCCTGGATGATCGCCTGGGCCTGGGTGCGGTAGATGTCGGAGTGCAGGATGCCAAGGCGGGCGCCGCGGACACCCATCATTGGATTCTCCTCGCGGACGAGCAGCAGAGTTTCGGGGTCGGCGAACTCGTGAGCGGGAGGGTCAAGAAGCCGGATCGCGAGGCGGCGACCGGCACAGGCTCTCATGAGGCTGAGGCATTTAGCGGCAAGCAGGTCATGAAGCGATGCCAGTGCCTCTACATGATCGACCGAATCCTTGGGCCATAGGGCCCTGCGGAGCAGGGGTAGTTCGGTATCGCCGAAGAACATGTGCTCGGTGCGGGCGACGCCCACGCCCTCTGCTCCGAGTGCGATGCAGCGAACAACTTCCTCGTCGGTCTCGGCGTTTGCGTATACAACTGGTCCGGGCAGCTCATGAAGCTCATCCGCCGCATCGATCAGGGCCTGCAGAACGCCGGATGCGTGCGGATCCCGGTACCGTTTCAGCTCACCGCGCCAGACAGATCCGGTAGTCGCGCAGACCGTGACCCACTCACCGGACCGCAGGACGCTTCCATTTTGCAGGGTCAACGTTCCTTCCCGAAGCGAAAAGCCCGCGCCGACCACACACGGTTTCTGCCAGGAGCGCGCCAGCACAGCGGCGTGGCTGGTGGTGCCACCGGTTGCGGTGAAGAGAGCCATTGATTCTCGGACGGCCCTCATATCGGCCGCACCAGTGGCCGGTCGGGCGTACACATAGGGGGTGCAGGCGAGCTCAGCGGTAGCGCACTCCTCGATGGTTGTGCAGAGTACGCCGCTCGCACAGTCCGCAGTAACACCCATGCCGGTGCAGGCTGCGGCCACACCCTCCGGGACCATCGCCCGGTATGCGGCTGCACGGATCGCTTCGATTGGGTCGTTCTGCGCGAGCATGTGGGCAGCCTTAAGCATCTTGGCGCTGCTCATTCAGGTGTCCCCTCTCCGGCGCAAACCTCCAGGACGACAGTAACTTGGGCCAGAGTAGGGTTCGCCAGATGCGCCCCAGTCTGATATATCTACACCTCCTCGTCGGTACAGAGGAGGACGTCGCTGACCGGGTCCACGGGTGTGGCAGCCGTTGGGGCGGTGTGGACGGTCCACCGGAAGACGCCGGGCCCAGCGATCGGGATCCGCGCCGAGTACCGGCTGTCCCCCTCGGGGCGCAGCGACCGTGATACGCCCACTCGGCCGTCATCCGGGTCGGTGACGGTCACGAAGAGTACAAGGCGATCCGACCCTTCGATGGACTCTGCCCGGACCTCCCATGCACCGCCGGGTTCGATGTGCAGATCGGCATCGACCGCTATCTCGTCCATCGCGGCCATCGGACGCCGCCGCGTCGTCACGATGCCCTCCGCTTGGATGATGACCGAGTTCTGCTGCTGAAGCGCGGCGTGCCTGCCTGCGACGAACAGTGCGTTGGAGTCGTCCGCCCACTCGGGCGGCGTGGCCGAGCAGCGGGGAACCGTTCCGTCGCCGCGCTCTTCGAAGTTACTCGGCGCGTGAAGGATCGTGCTGCCGTCGTCGGTGATGGATGCCCATGTCTCGGTGGTTTGCCGGTGGCTGAGGATCGCGTGGTATGAAGGCCGTGCGTTGCCATTGGCCGCGATCGCCTCCTCGATCCGCCGGTGGAACCGGAGTCCGCGCTCCAGACAGATGTCGGGCAGCCCTGGCACGGGCTCGGACACCAGCGGCGCGAGCGCGTGCACCGACGGCCCGACACAGGCGTACATAGGCAAAAGTTCCGCCACCGAAGGCAGCGACCGAGCCAGTTCTCCTAGGCGGATACGCCACGAACCGAGCGGCGCATACCCGTTGGCGAGAACGCCTAATGCCTTAGCCGCACCCGAGTACGGGGTACCAATGGTGATTATGCGGCGGGTGAGTTTCCGGGTGTCCAAGCATTCGGCATAGAAGCGGGCGACGAGACCTCCCATCGAATGGCAGAAGAAGACGATCCCTGCATCGGGATGGATCTGACGCCGACGTTCCAGGATGGGCTCAACCACCGTCTGTAATCGTCTTGCGGTGTACTCGTTCGACTGACGCCAGTCGTAGGGAAACTCGATGATGGTGTGGTGGTCGTCCCGGAACCGCGCCCGCAGCCGCCGGAGCAGCTTGTCGTACCCATCGATAGTGAGAAAACCCGGGACGATGCCAAGCGTCTTCAGTACGCCCCGGACCTGGGTACCGTCATCACATCCCAACGCTGGATCGGCGAATGCCTCGGGCGGTAACGACAGATCCTCGGTGAGCCGGGCGGTGAGTCGATACAGGTTCCAGCTGATGTTCCGGTAGCCCCACGTCTGGCGTCCGTCCCGATACAACGTGCTCCCCAGGATGCCGGGAACGACGACAATGAGATCGCCATTGCCGATGCGTGCCAAGGCCTCTCCTTTCCTCTGGGTTATGTCACTATTTCATGCGTGATGGTTCAACGCGATACCTGGATCTTCTCTTTGGGGATCGACTACAGTCGCAGCTCCCATCCGCATCTTCCGGAGTGTCTTGATGATGCGCGACGTATTGAAGCTTTCTTTCGCCAGTGGGGGTTCACCCCCGCAACCGGTTCGCGTGAGCTGGCCGGTGCGAGCGCAGTCGCGATCCGCGACGCTATTGAAACGTGGTCTGACCGAGTCCGTGCCTGCGGCGGATGTTCCGCCCTCGTGCTGTACCTCGGCGGGCACGGCCGCCTGCATCATGGGCGGCACCACGTCCTCGCCGCGACTAGTCCTGCTGCGCCCCCCTACGGGGGAACCAAGTCGATCAGTGCGGATGATGTCGTTGAGCAGATTCTTAACAGCGGGGCCAGGAGGGCGCTGATGCTGCTGGACGTCTGCCACGCAGGTTTCGCGGCCGCGCAGGTGCAAGAAGCGCTCTTGCGGGTTGCTGCAGCCGAGGCCGGGGCCGCGATGGATCTCGGTGTGCTGGTCTCTTGCTTGCACCACGAGCAGTCGTATAGCGGAGCGTTCGTGCACGCGATGCTGACTGCCCTCGACGAGGGCTCACAGCAAGGCCATTGGAAGGACGGTGACGAGTACGTCACCCTACAAGAACTCCGTGACGAACTGCGTCACCGGCTCAAGGACGAACAGTGCGCGGAGGTTGCGGGACGCAGTGGCCTTAAGGTCATCCCCAACCCGCGATACCGAGCGGACGCCGCCGCTCGTGCCGTCGAACTGGGGGAACTTCTGCGCCGCTTGCCTGCGGCCGACCGCGAGCACTTCCTGCGTAAGGCCGCAAGCACCGATGCGAACGATGTTGGCTGGTTCTTCACTGGCCGCCAGCGGATGTCGCGGGAGGCCATCAACTGGCTCGCCACCCACGATCGTGGCGTTTTCGTCGTTACGGGCTCGCCCGGTGCCGGGAAGTCGGCGTTCCTCGGGCGGCTAGCAGTTCTCGCCGACACGGATTCTCAGCCGGCCTGCCGCGTCCTCGGCATGCTCGACACCGATGCCGCGACCCGGCCCGTCGTGGGCTGCTTCGACGTGGTGACGCACTTGAAGAACCGGCGCGTCGACGACACCGCCATGGACATCGCGGCCCAACTCGGCATCGCCCTCTCCGAGTCGTCCAGCCCGGCCCGTGATCTAGTGCTGAACCTCGTGGACACCGGAAGGTCCGTTACCATCCTTGCGGACGCGCTCGACGAGGCCGAGCGCGGCGAGGAGGAGTTCGTTGCCCGTGACATCTTGCGGGCAATCGGCAGCCTTCCTGGCTGTCGCGTCGTGGTCGGCACTCGGCGGGACCGCGACGGCCGTCACGATGCCACTCCCGACGACCCGGGACCCTTGGTCTCCGCTCTGCGGCCCCGCGTGGGCGCCTTCGACGTGCTCGACCTTAGTGCCGATCCCGCGACCGCGCAGGACATCGCCCGGTATGTCGAGGACCGGCTCGCCGACCGCTGGCTCTCGGCAGAACGGCGGGGCAGAGCGGCGCGCGAGGTGGCTGCGCAGGCTGGACGAGTGTTTCTCTACGCTCGGTTCGCGTTGCGCGTCTTGGAGGGCTTTGACGAACAGATCGTCGAGCAACCCGGCTGGCAGGGTCGCCTGCCTAGCGATGTGGGCGCAGCAGGTCTGCACGAAGTGTTCTCCCGCGACCTGGAACGTTTTCCCGATCCCGCCCAGATACGCGAAGTGCTGACGCCGCTAGCGTTCGCCCGGGGTAAGGGACTGCCCCGGCGGCAGATTTGGCCCGAGCTCGCTAGCGAACTGTCGAAGTCCGGCCGGGGCTACCGCGACTCCGATGTCGCACGCATCATCCGGGAGGCCGGATGGTATCTCACCGAGGCCACTGAAGACGGGCAGGCCGTGTTCCGGCTCTACCACCAAGCGATTGCCGACTATCTCATCCGAACGGTGTGCGATGACGGACAAGGCTGATGTGGAGGCCATGATCGCTTTTCGGCTGAAGGTCCTTGCCTCGGTGGATGGATGGGAGCATGTCAACCCGTACACGGCGCACTACCTAGCGCTTCACGCCCGGGCCGGTGGCACGCTGGCGGGGCTCTCCGCTGATGTTGGCTACCTGGTCGCGGCCGACCCGGACGTCCTGGCGGGTGCCCTCGGGACCGGGCTAGATCCAGGGTTGCCCGCATCGGCACGCCTGTTCCTGCGCTGCGCCCACCAACTTCGCGGGCTGGAGCCCGGTGAGCGGGCGGCCACCCTTGCCCTGACCGCACTCCAGCACGGAGAGGACCTTGGTCTGATCCAGCGCGCGGATGCCCGGTGGTGGCCGAGGTGGGCACGGATCCATCCCACTGCTTACCACCGGGTCCTCGAAGGCCACACAGGTGCGGTGTACGCGGTGACACTTGGGACAGTCGACGGCGCGCCTGTGGCGGTCACCGGCGGCGGCGACGCGACGGTCCGCGTCTGGGACCTGCGGGAAGGCACCCCGTTACGCGTCCTGGAAGGCCACACCAAGGCAGTGAACTCGGTAATCATTGGCGATATCGACTCCAGACCGGTCGTCTTGTCCGGCGGCGGAGACGGGGCCGTGCGGATCTGGGACTTGCGGGACGGCTCGACGCTGCGGGTCCTGGAAGGCCATACCTATGGTGTACGGTCGGTCGCGCTTGGTAATCTCGATGGGGTCCCGGTCGTGGTCACGGGCAGCGACGACGCTAGCGTCCGGGTATGGGACCTGCGTGACGGTACCCCGCTGCGTGTCCTTGAGGGTCATACCTATGGTGTACGGTCGGTGGCTCTTGGTTATCTTGATGGCGGCCTAGTCGCCGTCACCGGAAGCCATGACGCGACCGTCCGGGTCTGGGATCTGCGCGATTCTGCGCTGCTGTACGTCCTGGACGATCACACGGGGCCGGTCAGGTCGGTGTCACTGACCCGCCTCGATGGCAGAGCCGTGATCGTCACCGGCGGCGGCGATACTAGGATGCTGATTTGGGACCTGCGCGACGGCACCAAGCTGAGGATCATGGGCGGTCACACCTATGGGGTGAACTCGATCGGCCTCGGCCGTCTCGACGACGCACCAGTGATCATCACGGGTAGCTACGACGCTACCGTGCGGGTCTGGGACCTTCATAACGGTACGCCGCTGAGCGTTTTGGAGGGGCACAGCGCGGGGGTGAGATCCGTCGCGATCGGCTACCTCGATGACAGGCCAGTGGCGGTCTCAGGCAGTTACGACACGTCGGTCAGGGTCTGGGACCTGCGTGACGGCACCCCCGTACGTGTCCAGGAGGATCACACGGATTGGGTGCGATCGGTCGCCCTCGGCCATCTCGATGACACCCCGGTTGCCGTCACTGGGAGCCACGACGCCACGGTCCGCGTCTGGGATTTACACGACGGTGGAGCACTGCGGGTTCTAGAGGGCCACACTGACTGGGTCCGATCGGTCGCCGTGATTCAACTCGATGACACCCCAGTCGCCGTATCCGGCAGCGACGACGCCACCGTCAGGATATGGGACCTCCGTAACGCCACCCCGCTCCGGATTCTCCAAGGCCACACTGACTGGATCCGATCGGTCGCCGTCGGTCGAATCAACCGTATCCCGGTCGCCGCGACAGCCGGCAACGATGCAACTGTCCGGATCTGGAATCTGCGGGACGGCACCGAAATACGTCTCTTGGAAGGACACACCGGCCCTATCTATTCGGTGGATCTCGATGAGATCGACGGCATCCCGATTGCCGTGTCCGGCGGCGACGATACCACCGTCAGAATATGGGACCCCCATACCGGCGCCGCAGTACGAATTCTGGAGGGCCACACTGACTGGGTCCGATCGGTTGCCTTGACACGACTCGATGGCGCCCCGGTCGCCGTATCAGGTAGCGACGATACCACCGTCAGAATATGGGACCTCCATACCGGCGCCGCAGTGCGCGTCCTGGAAGGACACACTGGCCCAGTCAGGTCGGTGGCCCTCGCTCATCTCGACCGTGTCCCTGTCGCCGTCACGGGCAGCCAGGACAACACGGTCCGCGTGTGGGACCTGCGCGATGGAACGCACTACATCATCCCCCTAGCGGGTTGCACAGCGCTGACCGTGGACCGTTACACCCTTGCGGTGACCAGCCCTCTGGGAGTGACTGTCGTCACTCTCCACCGTGGTCTGGCAGGGGAAGTTAAGAGCGGCTCGGATCAATGAAGGGAACCCTGATCCGAAATCGAGCTCCGCATCCCACGGCCCCACGGCTGCCGGGGTGGTAGCCAGCCTGGCACGCGCAGATCACTTCAACGGGAAAATGTTCTTCCCGGCTTGCTGCATCGGCCCTCGGGGCAGCTACGCCAGTGGAGGGAAGATGAGTCTGGAGTACGTCGAGAGGGTGTTTGCAGCGTGGGCAGAATCCCCACACGTGTGTGACGACGACCTGCTCGGGCGCGATCCGCGCCTGTCCATGCAGCAATCCCTCCTTGAACATGTCGAGCGCCTTATGGCTCCAGCTTGGGTCCCCTGTCTCCAGATACGGCAGCATGGCGTGGCACCTGCTTTAATGTGGGGCGAAGGCGGGAAACTCCTGCGGAAAGACCAGGCCGAGGAGGACGCCGACGCTCCGCCACTCTGACATCCGGCTGGCCCTGATCGCGGCATAGATGTCCTCAGGCCTCAACCACTTCGGTGTGATGTCCTCGCCCTTCTCCGGTGCTGGCCCGTCGGGGGCGTTGGTGAAGTCGCGCACGAGGAAGTAGTGCAGGTCCCACTCCACGGTCGCGCCGGCCTGGGCGACGATCAGGGGTTCCGGCCGCGAGACGATGATGCCTACCTCTTCCAGAGCCTCTCGAGCAACCGCTTCCTTGACGGCCTCGCTCATCCGCCCAGTACGCCGTGCCTCGGCGAAGCTTTTCGCGCTATCGAAGACCTTCCCACCGGGGAGTCGCAGGTCGAAACCGCCGGTCTCGCTCCGGTACTCCTCAGTCAGTAGGACCTTCCCGGCCGAGACAATTACTATGCGGACACCCGGCGGCCGGCGAAAGCGCTCGAACAGCCGCCCGTCTGGCTGCACAGCCTGGACAACCTCGCCCAGTTCTCCCGAGAACACACTTCGCTCGTCCAGCGACTCGAACTTACTCATATGAACGAGCTCCCTCCTGTCGGTCCGATCAACGTATCTCACTGCTCGCACACGCACGCTGACGTTGGCGAACATGGTGCCCAGGAAATGTCGACCATCAGTCCGTAACCTGGATCGCGCCCGGCAGACCGTCCAGGACCCTGCCGATGATTGTGGCAGGCACGCCTTCCTTCTCGCACGCCTCGAGCAGGGCCGCCGCCCTGTCCTCTGCGACTGACAGCAGCAGCCCACCCGACGTCTGCGGATCGGTCATAACCAGCCGTGTGCTAAACGGGGTCTGTGCCCAGTCCACACAGTCCTCAACGGCGAATAGATTCCGTTCAGCACTGTTCGGGACTACTCCATGCTGATCGAGGAGCGCTCGCACCCCCGGAATAACCGGTAAGGCGCCCTCACTGATCCGAGCCGAACACTTTGAGGCGGCCATCATGTTGTGCAGATGGCCGACGAGCCCGAAGCCTGTGACGTCGGTCGCCGCTCGTACTCCAGCATCGGTGGCGAGGGTGGCCGCAATCCGGTTGGACGCCAGCATGACCTCCTCCGCCACCTGCACCATGCCCGCTGGCACTACGCCCGCCTTCTTCGCCGCGATCACGATCCCCGTGCCGAGGGGCTTGGTCAGGATCAGTAGGTCGCCTGGTTCGCAGTTGCACAGCAGCATGACATTCTCGACGGAGACCTGTCCGACAATGCAGAGGCCGAACAGCGGAACCTCCGATCGGACCGTGTGACCGCCGACCAGTGGCGTTGACGCCTCCGTCAGCGTTGCGACGGCCGCGCTCGTGAGCTCCGTCATCGCAGCCACGCCGAGGCTCTGAGGGAGCGCCAGAACGCTAAGTGCCAGGAGCGGTCGGGCGCCCATGGCGAAGATGTCCGACAGTGCATTCTGGGCGGAGATCCTCCCCCAGGTGGCCAGGTCGGAGCTGATCGGGGTTCCGAAATCGACCGTCACGGCCAGCAGCAAGCCGGGGGTGATCTCATAGAGGGCTGCGTCGTCGCGGTCGGTTCCGTCTAGTCGGACAGAGGACGCACGGTGGCCCAGCAGATTGTCAATGCCGGTCATGAATTCGCGCATCTCGTTCAACGGCAGTTTGCAGCCGCAGCCGCCTGCGGAGGTCAGTTGCAGCAGGTCACCCGTTTGTTTCCAGCTGTCCATGGCGTTCAGGTCCTCCTCGACCCCGCGGGTTGTGTCAGCGAACTTTCGAGCCGGAGCAAGCGGTTATACTTCGCCGTCCTATCCCCTCGGCGAGGCCCGCCAATCTTGATCCAGCTCGCGCCGATTGCGACAGCGAAGTCGCAAACGGCGGTGTCCTCGGTCTCCAGCGACCGGTGAGACACGCAGCACCGCATCCCAACCCGCGACGCCTCCTGGGCGGCGCGGAGCGCCGAGGTGACGGTGCCGACCTGGTTCATCTTGAGGAGGATGCCGTCGGCCAGGGTGGGGTCGATGTAGGCGACGTTGGTCGCGCACAAGTCGTCCCCGATCACGTCTACTTGGCCCGCGTGCCGCTGTCGCAGTGCCGACCATGACTTGGTATGCGCGCCGACGAACGGGTCCTCGACAAAGATAATCGGATACCGGCTCAGCAGGTCATCGAGGATAACGGAGAGGCCGTCGGCATCGACCGTTGTATCACCAACGCGGTATCCGTCCGGCTCCCAGAGATGCTCAGCGGCGACATCGATCGCAAGGGAGACCGTGTCCGCAAGACCAAGCTGATCGAGGACCTCGGTGACAATGTCCAGTGGTATGACCGGGTCCATGGCGGTGACGGTCATACCGCTGGAGGCTGAGTAACCAGTGAGCAGGTCACGCGCGCGGAGCACTAGCTCCGTCTGACGATAGGCCTCCATGACGGCCGGGATGTCCTCGCTTGGCACCCGTGCGTGTGACGCTAGCATGATCTGCTGGAATGGTGGCCCTCCGCCGGTTCGGTGAAGACCACCCGAAACGACAGCGGCCAGCAGGCCAGGGAATGCGGGCTCCGCGGCTGCCTGGGTAGCCAGGTATCGGTACAGCGGAACGTCTGCAGCGCGTGCGGAGGCACGTGCGTAGGCAAGCGACACCGCGAGCGTCACGTCCGTCCCGAGGTCGGCCAACCGGTCCTCTAACCAACCGTCCAGCTCGTCCTGATCGTGAATGGTTGCATTGGGTAGTGCCGTCGCCATGGCAGCGACACGATCGGGCACCGGGGCACCGACGCGCAGATCCGTGCTAGTGGAACGCTCCAGTGGGCCTGGTTTGATAGCAGTCGGTGATGAGCCTCGGCCAGTGCTGCCGTCGTGGAGGATCAGTTCCGCTTCCGCCGCAGGACCACCTCCGCTGTTGAGAATCGTCCGAACCGACAGGCGGTGGATACGCGGCGCCATCACGTTCCACGCGCGTTCACGAGAAAGGGCATCAGTTCGACAGCCTTCGTGATTGGCAACTTCCCGTCGACGGCGAACCGCTCGCCGAACCGAGTGATGTCGTCCGCGGCCAGTCCCGGCGCGCAGACGATCGCCGGGACTGGATCGTCCGAGTGAATCCCCAGTTCGCATGGAGTGGAGTGGTCGCAGGTGACCGCTACGACATCGTCCGGGGAGAGCGCCGCCAATAGAGGCGTCATGAAGTGGGCGTCGATAAGCTCGATCGCCCGTGTCTTGTCGACGGGCTGGTTGTCGTGGCCGGGCTCGTCCGGGCCTTTGAGATGAAGGAAGACCACATCTGTGTCCACGTTGAGCACTTGACCGACAGTCCGATTGAGATAGGCAGACTCGGGTTCACCGGGTTCGGGAATGGAGTAGTCAAAGTTGCCGCCAATCAGACGGGCGAGCCCACGCTCCGCCGGGATCTGGCCGAAGATGGAGATCGAGCAGCCGAACTTGTCGGCAAAGCTAACGAGTTGACGCGGCGAATCGCCGCCGTCGCGGACGAGCAACAAATTCGCGGGCAGTGCTCCCTGCTTACGCCTGGCGGTATTGACCGTATGATTGCGTAGAACCGCAGCGGACCTCTCCACGAAGACGTTCACAACCCCGGCCGCATTCGCGGCGGCCAGTGAGGGGTTTCGAGGCGAGGCGAGCTGTGGCTTAGGCGTGAAGTTAGGGACTGGGAAGCTGAACGAGCCTTCGTTACGGAAACCGGGATCTGTGTTGGTCACCTGTCCGGAAAGCGGGAGGCCAGCTGAGGTGAACACCAGAATGCCGCGGTGCCGCGAGAACGCGATGAGGTCGAACTGGACGTTCAGGTCGTCGAGCGACACCTCGTCACGGATCGCAGCTGCCAATCCCTGCAATTGCTCATCGCTCAGGTCGCGGGCCGTGCGTCGATCGAGAGTTCCCGCGCTCTCGTCATAGCTGGCAAAGTTCACCCGGAAGGCGATCGCATTCATGTCGAATCCCACCAGACCTAGGCCAAAGCCCTCGAGCGGGCCTCTGCCGGTGTAGTGCACAAGCGGATCATAGGAAAGGAGTGCCATCGCCCCGGAATCGGACTCTGGCCAGATCCCTTCGCCTATCACCGTAATCATGGACTGCTGAGACCGTGCGGCGAGCGCGTCGAGCGTGTCGGTCCGTGCGGCCTCCATAGGTGTTTTGCCACCGAGCATCGTTACCGGTCTGTCAGCTGCGCCGTCGAGGACGATCAGGAAGATCTTGCCCATACCAATTCACTGCCGTTTCATTTTGGGCTCACTCACCCGGGCCAGGAGACCGTGAAGGGTCAGGTAATCCGCCGTCGCCGCTGGAACCAGTGCACGCCAGGAGCCCCCAGATGCGATCGCCGCTCGGATTCTCGTTCCCGAGATCTCTTTGTTCGTGGACCGCCAAAGGACTTTGATATCGAATCCCAAAGCACGCAGGCGAGCAATCTTTTCGTCGCCCCATGCGTCATAAACAGTGGTGAAGTACGTGGCCTCCGAAGGAGCGTAGTTAGCCAGTTCTACAGGAGATTCGATCGGAAACGGAACGATACTGAATTCCGGTCCACTCAGACCCTCTGCATATAAGCAGGACGCGATCATCGACATCCGCTCGAAGTAAGTAAATGGATTCGCCCCAGGCGCCTTGCGATGCGGATCGGCCGCCTCCAGCGGGGCACGCTCTGGATTAGGCGAGGTGATGCCGATTACAAGGTGCACGCAGCGCTGCTTGGCCGCCAGTACGTACCTGAGATGGTCATTGTGGAAGACCTGGAACCTTCCGTGTGCGACGCCCAAGTCCCTTATGTTGCGGTTGTTGCTTCGCACCGCTACCACGGGCCCTCCTGTTCACCGAGCGTGACCAGCGCCGGCACGAAGTCGGTCTTCCGCAGAAGTATCTTGGGCACCAGCGCAACGTCGCCTGTGAAGGTCATTCCTGAAGAACGAATGAGGAGCTCGCGAGTGGCGGCATGCACGGCGATCACTGTGGTGGTCTGCGCCAGCATCCCGATGATCGACACGAACACGTGAGCGGTATCGGGGCGGGCCTCGGCCAGGCGGCGGAGCTCCTCAGGAAGGTCGGCCCGACGTGTGATGGCCGTGGGGTCGATCGCCTCGACTTGGACGATGCCGATAGTGATCCGACCCGTTCGAAATTCTTTGTAGTTGGCAGCCAGCACCTCCGCTGTGGTCAGTCCCGCAGTATCGGACAGCGCTACGAACATCTCTTCGACGAATGGTTCGGATATCTCCACGACGGGGCGAAGCCAGTCGAGCGCCCGCTGATCGCGATAGGAGGTAGACGGCGCCTTGAGGTTAAGAGTGCTAGAGATGATCGCGGCAGCCAGCAGACCCGCAACCTGCGGCGACGGCCTGAGCGCTGCGGCACGGAAGCGTTCGACGATCAAAGTTGCCGCTGCGCCGACCTCCTCGTTCTGGAGATCGGCATGGGCGAATGCCTCAGGGTGACCGGCCGGATGGTGGTCGATGATCTCGACCACCCGATCAAAGTCCAGACCGTCAGGCAGGTGCTGCGGGTGGTGCGTATCGACCAAGGCGACCCGGTAGTCGCCGTCTAGCGCGTTGATCACGGACGGACGCTCGACGCCGAAGCGCGACAGCACCAACTGCGTCTCACGGTTGATGCGCCCCCAAACCACGGGCAAAAAGCACTCATCGCGCGTGCGGGCGGCCAATTCTGCATAGGCAATCGCACAGCACACGCCGTCTGTGTCTGGATTTACATAAGCGAAGACGTATCGATTCAACCTACCCCGACCCTTGATCGACTAGCCTAATCTCGAGATAATATCATAGTCACCAAATGCCGAATAGTTGCGAGTGTCATTTGCCGCAGCGAGCAAAGTTGATCGAGATATTTTCGTCCGGCCCGAAAATCGAGCATTGTTAAGAAATTTAACCACCCAATTCTATTCGAACAACATTTCGACCACCACTCCGAGCTGCCGATTTGCCTCAATTTGTTCATTGATCGAATGTGCGGCGCTTAATGCTCTGACACCGGGGAGCGAGCGGTCGTGGTCTTACGCGGTGATCTGACTTTGTTGCCGAGGCTAAAGGGGGGATGCCAGAATTTGGCTGGTTGTTTCTTGATACGCGAGGTACCACGGTGACAGGAGGTACGCGTCAGGGGATCCGCCGCCGAGAACAACAGCGGCGTGAGCAGGTATGGATACCGACCGGGAAGATGTTCGCAAGTGTGGATGCCGTTCGACTGCACGCTGTTCGGCGCCGCCTACGCCGCCCAAGGCGGTCACCGTACGAGGCGGTGCCGGGACCTAGTAGGTCGGTAGGCCGGACGTCCGTTTGGACGAGCAGTGCCGGAAGTAGTTGCACCAGCCCGGATCACCGCCTTAACACAGATCAGCAGAGTTCTCAGGTTCGGTTGCTCTGGGCAGCTCAGCGCTCCTTCCCTAGCCTCGATCTTTCTCGACCTTGAGTTGGTCGGCTGAAGTCTTCGGCTGGAGGTCGATTTCCTCGCTGTGGTCAGCGTGGGTGCCCGGCTGTCG
>NZ_JBEZFZ010000054.1:0-25723 GCF_040649735.1 Nonomuraea sp. NPDC048892
GACCTGCCACCGGTGCGGGCACCGCGACCCGGCCAGCCGCAACGGCACCGTGTTCGCCTGCGTCAATCCCGTGTGCGGGTGGGTCGGCCATGCCGGCACCAGCGCCGCGATCAACATCAACAACGCCGCAGGGCCTGCGGTGTCAGGACGTGGAGACCTCGGGCTCACCCGGTCTGCGAAGCGTCAACCCCCGCGCGCCGCTCAACCGCGACGCGACGGGAGACCCCTCGGCCTTCCGGCCGGGGAGGAGGTCAAGGAAGGTCGTCCTTCGGCGGGACGCCGCTGATGGCCTCGGCCTCGCGCCTGGAGTAGGGGGAGCCGGGCCATTCGACCAGCAGGACGGTGGCGTCGTCGCGCAGCCGGTGCTCGTGGTAGTCGAGGTGGTGGCGGATGAGCCGGCGCAGCGTCTCGGGCACGGGCAGCTCGTCGGCCTGGTGCCGGATGAGGAAGTCGGCGAAGCGTTCCATGCCGAACTCCTCGCCGCGGTGGTTGCGCGCCTCGGTGATGCCGTCGGTGTAGAGCAGCAGCCGGTCCCCGCGCTGGAGCTGGGTGTGGCACACCGTCACCGGCAGGCCCAGGCCGGTGCCGGCCGGCGGCGCGGGGGAGCAGTCGAGCTCGACGGTGGCGCGCCTGCGCACGATGACCGGCGGGTAGTGGCCGCAGCAGACCCATTCGAGATGGCCGCTCACGATGTCGAGCGTGGCCACCACGCAGGTGGCGAACCGGTCGCCGCCGAACTGCTCGGTCAGCGCCTGGTCGATCTTGGCCGCGGACACGGCGAGCCCGTCGCCCTCGTGCCGGCTGTTGCGCAGGGTCGTCAGCGCGAGGTTCGCGGTCAGCCCGGCGCCGGTGTCGTGGCCCATCGCGTCGAAGATCGCCAGGTGTGCCTTCGTGCCGCCGAAGGAGTAGTCGTACACGTCGCCGCTGATCTCGTACGCGGGCTCCATCACCGCGCTGATCACCAGCCGCTCGGTGGCGAACGTGCGCTGCGGCATGAGCCGCCACTCCATCTCCGCCGAGACGCTCATCCGCCTGCGGCGCACGAGCCTGGCGTAGGCGTCGCTCAGGGGGCGCTTGGACACCACCAGCAGGGCCACCAGCCCGGCCAGCCGTTCCATGTCCAGCAGCGCGTCATGGTCGACGGCCGGCAGGGTGACGCTCACCACGCCCAACCGGTCGGTGCCGTCCACCAGCGGCACCCACCACTGCAGCGGGTCGCGTACCGTCGCCGGCATGATCTTCCCGTGCTGGAAGGCCCGCCCCGCCACCGTGCCCTCGATGGCGATCTCGTCGCTCTCGCGCTCGCCGGCCGGGGCCGGCTCGGCGACCAGCGGGGAGAGCACCTCCTGCTGCAGGTCCGCGAGATAGATCAGCACGTCGCAGAGTCCGACCCGGGCCGCGTGCTCGGACACCAGGCCGGGGATCTGCTCCAGCGTCGAGGTGTGGCTGGCGGAGATCAACTCACCGAACATCGCCGCCCGCGCCGCCGCCGACCCTGCCGCCGGTCGGGAATCGTGAGAGGACATGTACTCACCGTAACCATCGGCCGCGGCGACGACGGTGTCCGGGGCGCGCGAACCGCCGGTACGGGCCCGGCGGTGACCGTGACGGTCACGACCGGGCGCCGCGTCGGCCGGGTCAGCGGCCGTGGCGGCGCCGCACGTACAGGCGGCTGCCCTCCGGCCCGGTCCACTCCATCTGTACGACGCCGGGCACGGCGGCCTCGGCGACGCGCGACGGGTCGGCCCAGTAACCGGCGGCCGGGTTGCGGAAGAACGTGGCCCACAGCCGCCCGGCGTGGTCGGCGAAGAGGTTGTTGTGGCCGGCCCCGACCCCCGCCGTCCACCGCTCCGAGTACGGCCCCTCGAACCGGTCCGCGACGGCGATCACCGCGTCGTACTGGTACTGCGTACGCCCCGCGCCGGGCGGATCGTAGGCGTGCCGGGCCCCGTCGGCCGACACCCGGTCCCAGGCGGCGTGCAGCAGGTAGTACTTGCCCCGGTGCTTGAACACGTACGCGCCTTCGAGGTACGGCTCGGGCGCGTACGGCGTCTGCTGGAAGGCCGGCAGGCCGGTCATCGGGACGATGTCCTCCATGTCGTCCCTGAACTTGGCGTACAGGTGGTTGTGCAGCACGAGCCAGGCGTCGCGGCCCTCGGTGTAGAGGCTGCCGTCGATGTGGTGGTAAGCGCCCGGCTTGATGAACGCGGGCCCGCCGATGAACGAGTCGCCGAACGGCTTGTCGTGGTTGCCCTCGGCGAGCCGGTACGGCCCCTCGACGCCACCCTCGCTGACCAGCAGGAACGAGCCGACCTTCTGCGAGTGGTCGCCCATGCACGCGACGATGTACCACTTGCCGCCGAAGCGGTGCACCTCAGGTGCCCAGACGTTGCCGCGCTTGCCGAACTGCTCGTCGGTCCAGTACTCCTGCCAGGGCGCCACGACCACGCGGCCCGGCCGGTTCTCGCCGGCGAACTCGGGCGACCAGACCTTGCCCTTCTCGGCGCCGGGCCGCACGCGGGTGGTGTCGGCCAGCCGCCACGGCCCGCGCAGCGACGGGGCCGTCCAGACGAAGATGCCGTCGTTCCACGGCGCGGCCGCGGGGAGTCCGGGGACCCGGGTGGTGCCCGTGGCCACGTAGAGCGGCTTGCCGCCGACGTCGAAGCAGTTGACGTAGGTGTCCCGCATCCACACCCGGCCGAGCTCCCTGTCGCGGGGACGCTGTTCGAGCGGCAGCACGAACGAGTTGTCCTCGCGCGGCCACAGGTCGGGCCGGATGTCGGCGAGGCCGTACGGCTCGGGGTCGGGCCAGTTCGGCGGATACCGCCTCGCCGCCGTCGCTGTCCGCGCATGCTCTTCTGCCTGTGCGGCCGTGGCGGGCAGCGCGGCGGCTCCTAAGAGGCCGGCGGCGCCCGCCAGCAAGGAGCGCCTGCCGACGTCGGCTCCGTGGTCAGCACCACTCATCAGCCATGTCCCTTCAAATCGGCGACTGCCGGGTGTGATCCGGCTATGTCCGGGAGTCTGCCTAATTCAGATGAATTACGTCAATAACTCGGAAGAAATAGCCGAGCGAAGAGGGGGCGGCCTCGGAGGGCGTTCTGGATCTCTGGTCAGACCCGGTCGAGGGGCCGGTGCGGGCCGTCCGGGAGCCGGACCTCGATCAGGTCACCCGGACGTACGACGCCGCCCGTCCTGACCACGCTCATGATGCCCGCCTTACGCACCAGGTTCCCGGCCTCGTCGCGGCCGACGACCTCCTTGAGCAGGCCCTTGCCGAACCCGTCGATCTGCAGGCAGGGATTGCGCAGGCCGGTCACCTCCACCACGGCCTCGCCGCCGATGAGCAGCAGCGTGCCCACCGGCAGGCCGAGCAGGTCGATGCCCTGGGTGGTGATGTTCTCGCCCAGCTCGCCCGGCGCGATCGCGAACCCGGCCGCCGCCACCTCGGCGAAGAGCTCCTCGTGGATGAGGTGCACCTGGCGCAGGTTCGGCTGGGTCGGGTCCTGAGCGACCCGGGAGCGGTGCTTGACCGTGACGCCCATGTGCGCGTCCCCCTCGACCCCGAGCCCCGCGAGCAACGTGATGCTCTCGCGGGCCGGCTTGGAGAAGGAGTGCTCGCCGTTGCTGCTGACCGAGGTGACAGCGCCGCCCATCCTGATGAGTCCCCTTTACGTGGTGTCGACCGTTTGGGCGCATCCTATCCGGCGAAGATCTCCACCGTCCCGGGGCGTCCGGTGCGGAGCGCTCAAGGGCGTTCGTCACCGTCGATCGCCGAGCGCAGCACCCCGATCACCATGGCGAGCTCCGTCAGCAGCCCCGACACCGTCGTCCGGTCGCCGCCGTTGAACGACACCATGCGCAGCTCCTCCGGCTTCGGCAGCTTCGCCATGATCTCGGGCAGCGACTCGATCAGCCTGGCCTGAAGGCTGGCCGGCGTCTGCGCGTTGTCGATGTCGGCCCGCAGCCGCGCCCGCTCCACCTCCAGCAGCGCCCGCTCGTGCTCGGCCAGCGCGCTGGACTGCGTCAGCCGCAGCTCGCCGTCCAGCTCCAGGCGCTTGAGCTCCTGCTCCCGCTCGATCCTGAGCCTGCCGGTCTCGGCCTCCTCCTCGTGCCGCTCGCGCTCCATCCGCATCGCGTGCCTGGTCGTCTCCGCCTCCAGCTCCGCGACCGCCCTGGCGTCGTCGTGCTCGCGCTGGGTGCGCCGCAGCCGCTCGGCGACCTCGGTGTCGAACTGAGCCGCCTCGTTGCGGGCGCGCAGCTCGTCCAGCTCCCGCTCGTGCTCCAGGCGCAGCGTCTCCTTCAGCCGCGCCGCCGCCATCTCCCGCTCGGCGATCGCTTCCTCAGAACGCAGCTCCGCCAGCCGGGCGACCTGCCCCTGCTCGGCCCGGTACGGCTTCTGCAGGTTCTCCCACAGCTGCGAGGAGCTGACCACCGCCTCCTTGATCTGCACGGTGACGATGCGCAGGCCGAGGCCCTGGTCGCTGTTGTCCTCGCCCTCGGCCACCGCGCGCAGCCGGGCGGTCAGCTCCTCGATGATGGGCTGCTTGTCGCTGAGCACGTCACGCACGCCCATGGTGGCCACCTTGTCCTTGATGGCCGCCTCCGCCTGCTCGCGCAGCTGGAGGTTGACCAGCCGCATCGGGTCCTCGGGGTCGCCGAAGTCCAGCTTGCGGTAGGCGGTGGGGAACGCCTGGATGCCCCACTGCACGTACCCCTGCACGAGGACGCCCTGAAGCTCCCGGCAGATGCAGTACGCGTTGATCAGGATGGTCTGGGTGGCGCCCGGCACCACCAGGAACGAGTCGGTCGCCGGGTTGAAGCGGAACGAGACGCCGAGACCGATGTGCAGCGGCTGGGCCCGCCCGCGCCTGGTGTGGACCACGAACGCGTTGGGCGGCACCAGGACGTTCTTCCACCGCCAGAAACCCGTGATCCGCACGTCCACCGGGCCTGCCCCGGACCGGTCAGGACCCGGCCCGCCGCCGAGCGCGCGTTCCCGCTTGACCAGCGGTCCCGCGGCCATGGGCGGCTGCTCGGCGGGAGGGCGGCGGGCCCTGAGATCGTCCTCCAGCACCGCCTGCTGCGCCACGACCTGCTCCAGATAGGCGTTGCCCTTGCCAGCGGTGCTCATCGAACCCCTCCGCCCACCTCGCGACTGCGGACGAGTCTCGCCTACGCCGCGGAAGCGTCGCAACCGACTTACAAATTCGCGATCACGACTGGGTAATGTGGGACCCGTGTCTTGTGCGTAGGTGAGGAGGTGATCACGGTGCATCCGGTCCCATGACAGCCCCATCCCGGGGTGTCACGGAGCCGAAAGGTGACCGTATGAGCAAGACCGACAAGACCCGGCCGTGGTGGGTGCGGCTGGCCGACGCGCCCATGGTGACCTGCGCGCCCGTCCACGACCACCGCTTCGGGCCGTGCACGCTGACCGCGGAGATCACCGCCGGCAGCGCGTCGCTGAACCGCCGCCTCAGCGGCTGCCACTGGCAGGCCACCTCCTTCTACCTGTTCGACCTCGGAGGCGCGGGCGGAGCCAGGGAGTGGTACTTCATCCGGCGTGCGGACCGCCGCCGCGACCGGCGCGCGGCGCGCCGTGCACTGCGCGCCTACCGGCGCGAACGCTGATCGTCGTCACAGGGTGGCAGGCTGTCCTGTCCTTGTCGGTACGACTTCACGTAGCGACAGGAGCCAGACCCTTGCCACCCGCCAGCCCCCCGTTCCGGATCCGGGTCCCGATGAGCGCCCGCCCCGTCGACGAGCCGCACCGCGTCTCCAGCCAGCTTGAGCTGCTGTTCGACCTCACGTTCGTGGTCGCCGTGGCGGCCGCCACCGCCGAGCTCGCGCACCACATCGCCGATGGTCACGGCCTCGCCGGGCTGATCCCGTTCCTTCAGGTGTTCTTCGCGATCTGGTGGGCGTGGATGAACTTCACCTGGTTCGCCTCGTGCTACGACACCGACGACGTCGCCTACCGGCTGCTGACCATGGTGCAGATGGCCGGCGTGCTGGTGCTGGCCGCCGGGCTGCCCGCCGCGGCCGGGCACGACGACTACGCGATCGTCACGCTGGGCTACTTCATCATGCGGCTCGGGCTCGTCGCCCAGTGGCTGCGGGCCGCGGCCGAGGACGGTGGGCGGCGTCGTACGGCGCTGCGCTACGCGACCGGCGTCGGGCTGCTCCAGGTCGGCTGGGTGCTCAGGCTCGTCCTGGACGAGACGGGCATCCTGCCGCCCGCGCTGCGGCTGCCGTTCTTCGCCTGCCTCGTCGTCCTGGAGCTCGCGGTGCCGCGCTGGGCCGAACGGGTCAACCCCACCACCTGGCACCCGCACCACATCGCCGAACGCTACGGCCTGTTCACCATCATCCTGCTCGGCGAGAGCGTCCTGGCCGCGAGCAGGGGAGTGCAGGGAGCGCTGGAAGCTGGCCGGGGCGGAGGCGCCCTGGTGGTGGTCGCAGGGTCCGGGCTGGTGCTGCTGTTCGCCCTGTGGTGGCTGTACTTCCTCGTGGAGGCCGGTGAGGGGCTGAGCGAGCGCCGTCACCGCTCGTTCCTGTGGGGCTACGGACATTACGGGATCTTCGCCGCCCTCGCGGCGCTCGGCGCCGGGCTGGAGGTCGCGGTGGAGCAGGGCGGTCACCGGCTGGAGGTCTCGCCCACGGCGCTCGGCTACGCGGTCGCCGTGCCCGTCGCCGTGTTCCTCGTCCTCATCGCGGCGGTGCACGCGCTGCTCGTGGCCCAGGCCGCCCTACGCCCGCCCGTGGTCGCGGTGGGAGTCGCGGCCATCCTGCTGCTGCCACTGGCGGCGCCCCTGATCGGCGTGACCGCCGTGGTCGTGGCCGTCGCGGCCGTCTGCGTCCTGCTGGTCGCCGTCACGATCGCGCGCGGGCGCCGCTCAGCGCGCCACGTCCATGCGCTGGGTGCCGATGACCGACAGCAGCTTCAGCGCCTGCTCGGAGGGTGAGCCGGGATCGGCGGTGTAGATCACGACCTGCTGGTCCCGGCCGGAGATCTCCAGGACGTCGCAGTTGAGGGTGATCGGGCCGACCAGCGGATGCTGGAAGGTCTTGCACAGGGAGTGCTCGTCGTCCACGTCGTGCGAGGCCCACAGCCGGGCGAACTCCTCGCTGCCGGCCAGCAGCTCGGCCACCAGCTCGGCCAGCTCGGGATCGTCCGGGTAGCGGGCGGTGGTGGCGCGCAGGTCGCGGGCCGCGGAGCGGGCGAACTCCGCCACGTTGGAGACCCCGTACAGCCGCAGGCCGTGCGGGTGCGGGCCGAGGAAGGCCCGGCGCACCAGGTTGCGCTCGCGCCGCGGCAGGGCGGAGAAGTCCTCCATCAAGGCCGCCGCCAGGTCGTTCCACGCGAGCACCTCGTACGCGGCCGACGTCACGATCGCCGCCGCCTGCGGCAGCCGTTCCAGCAGGTCGAGAATGCTCTGCCGCACCTCGCGCGACGGACCGGGCACCTGCGCCGGCGGCGCGCCGGCGAGATGGTGCAGATGGGCGCGCTCGGCGTCCGACAGGCGCAGCGCGCGGGCCAGCCCCGCCAGCACCTCGCGCGACGGGCGCGGGGCGCGGGCCTGTTCGAGCCGGGTGTAGTACTCGGTCGAGATGAAGGCCAGGTTCGCCGCCTCCTCGCGCCGCAGCCCCGGGGTGCGGCGGCGCGGCCCGGCGGGCAGCCCCACGTCGGCCGGCGCGATCCGCTCGCGCCTGCTGCGCAGGAAGGCGGCCAGCTCTCTTCTGTCCATGCCCCCAGTCTGCACGGCCGCCGGCGGCGTCAGCCAGGTACCACCGGTGCCTGGATATGTCGCGCCATCTCCGGCCCGGCGGGCGGGGTTACAGGCGGGTGAGGGCCCGCAACGTCCACACGTCCGCGGCCAGTGGCATCACTGCGGGGCTACAGGCGGGTGAGGGCCTGCATCGCCTCCCGTTCGATCCGGGCCAGGTCGCGCAGGACGGCGCCGGCCCGTTGGAGGGGCGCCGCGTCGCCGCTCTCCCCGGCCTTCGCGACCAGCGCGGCCACGTCCGTCCAGAGGACGGCGGCCTCGCCGTACAGCCGATGGCCGGTGCGCAGCGGGGCGGCGTCGATCAGCCCGGCGCACTCGCCGAGGAAGTCCCGGTACAGGGCACGGAACAGACCCCCGCCCGTTCCGGCCCGTTCCATGAGGTCGCCGGCCAGCACCAGGTCCCGCTCGGGCCGCTCCGCGCGGGAGAGCCATCCGGGCACCAGCCCGGCCGCCTTCTCGATGCCGCGATGGCCCAGGTTCGCGATGGGCGGTGCCAGGAACGCCTCGGAGCACGCTCTGATCGCGGGCACGAGCCGCTCCTGCCAGCGGGGCGCGTCCCCGGGGACGGCGACGGTGAACGACCGGTTCCGCGCGGTCATCGGCCCCCGCTCCGCCCGCGCCAGGGCCAGGGAGGCCAGGCTCGTCCGCACCCCGCCGCCCTGCTGCGCGGTGTCCACCAGGTACGCCTCGCGCTCGTCGTAGCCGTACATCGCCACGACATGGCCGCCGAAGTGTGTCCTCGACCCGAAGTACTCCAGGTGGTAGCAGTCGAGCTGGAGGCCGACCGGCCGGCCGGCGTCGATCGGCCCGGCCACGTTCCGCCACGCCTTGCCCGCCGACGTGGTCTCTTCTGCGTGCAAGGTCAGCCCCAGCCGGGCAGCCAGGTTCAGGGTCAGCGCGTACGGTTTGACGCGCCCCCCGAGGAACGGGAACGGCAGATTTCTGCCGTCCCAGTAGACGAACGACAGCCCCGAGCCGAGCCCGAACAACATCGGCTCGGACAGGTCGAGCCCCTCGTGCCGCAGCAGCACTCCCAGCGCCGTCGTCTCGCAGTGGTGTCCGCCCCGGGCGTCGATGTCCGCCACGATCGTCATGTCCTGCTCCAGTGGTGCGGTGGGTCGAAGGGCACGGGACGAGCATGACGTCTCCCCCGGGGGGAGAGTCCAGCGGGGCCTGGCCCGATCACTCTTCAGGGATCACTATGGCCTGGAGGTGATGAAGGTGAGCAAGCGCACATGAGGAACGAACGACCCGGGCCGGCCCTCTCGTACGAACCCCTGACCCCCACGAGCTTTCTCCAGCGGTCGGCCGCCGTGTTCGGCCCCAGGACGGCGGTCGTGGACGGCGAGCTGACCCTCACGTACGCCCAGCTCTGGGAACGCGCCCAGCGGCTGGCCGGAGCACTGGCGGCGGCCGGAGTACGGCCGGGGGATCGGGTCGCGGTGCTGGCCGCCAACGGCCACCGGTTGCTGGAGGCCACCTTCGGCGTCCCGGCCGCGGGCGCCGTCATGGTGCCGATGAACATCCGCCTGTCCGCCGACGAACTGGCCTACATCCTCGGCCATGCCGAGGCGTCGGTGCTGCTGCACGACGACGGGTCCGCCGAGCTCGCCCGCGCGGCGGCCAGGGGAACGGCGGTCCTGCTGGTGTCGTCCGCCGAGTACGAGCAGCGCGTCGAGGCGGCAGAACCCCTCCTCGTGCCGGTCGGCGACGAGCTGTCACCCCTGTCGATCAACTACACCAGCGGCACCACCGGACGCCCGAAGGGAGTCGTCTACCACCATCGGGGCGCCTACCTCCAGTCCCTGGCCATGGCCCTGCACACCCGGCTCGACGCCGGCAGCGGCTACCTGTGGACCCTGCCCATGTTCCACTGCCACGGCTGGTGCTTCCCGTGGGCGGTGACGCTGGCCGGCGCCCGCCACGTCTGCCTGCCCAAGGTCGAGCCGGGCGAGGCGTGGCGGCTGATCCGCGCTCACCGCGTCACCCACCTGTGCGGCGCCCCGACCGTGCTCACGTCGCTGCTCGCGCACGAGGACGCGCCCGACGCCGAGCTCGACCCCCGCCTGCTGGCCTGCGTCGGCGGCGCGCCCCCGAGCCCCGCGCTGCTGCGCCGCGCCCTGCGCGCCGGGATCGACGTCATCCACCTGTACGGCCTGACCGAGACCTACGGCCCCGCCGTCATCTGCCAGCCCCAGCCCGAATGGAGCGGCCTGGACGTCGAGGAGTCGGCCGCGCTGACCGCCCGCCAGGGCGTGGGCAACGTGATCGCCCAGCGCGTGCGGGTCGTCGGCGAGGACGGCGCCGACGTGCCGGCCGACGCCGCCACGATCGGCGAGATCGCGGTACGCGGCAACGACGTCATGGTGGGCTACCACCGTGACCCTGAGGCCACGGAGAAGGCCACGCCCGACGGCTGGTTCCGTACCGGAGACCTGGGGGTGGTCCACCCCGACGGCTACGTGCGCCTCGTCGACCGCGCCAAGGACGTGATCATCTCGGGCGGCGAGAACATCGCCTCCGTCGAGGTGGAGAACGCCCTGGTCAGCCATCCCGGCGTGCAGGAGGCCGCGGTCGTCGCGCGGCCCGACGAGCACTGGGGCGAGGTGCCCGTCGCCTACGTCAGCCTCGCCCCCGGCGCGCGGGCCACCGAGGCCGAGCTGATCGAGCACGTACGGACCCGCCTGGCCCGCTTCAAAGCCCCCAAAGCGGTGTATTTCGGCGAGCTGCCGAAGACCTCCACCGGCAAGATCCAGAAGAACGTGCTCCGCCGGCAGGCATCCTCACCTGCGGACATAGGTTAACGAACGCCCGGGAGGGAAGATCGCATCCACGGGGAGACGATCGGCAGTGGGGGCGTCATGGTCACTTCGCGCAGCATTTTCCGGCGCAAACCAGTCGACCGGATCGCCACCGAACACGAGGGAGAGCTGGCCAGGACACTCGGCCTGTGGCAGCTCACCGCCATCGGGGTCGGCGGCATCATCGGCGCGGGCATCTTCGCCCTGGCCGGCGCCGTCGCCAACGAGACCGCCGGGCCCGCCGTGCTCGTGTCGTTTCTCATCGCGGGCGTCGCCAGCGCCGCCGCCGCGCTCTCCTACGCCGAGTTCGCCGGGCTGATCCCCAAGGCCGGCTCCGCCTACACCTACGGTTACGCCGTGCTCGGCGAGATCGTCGGCTGGTTCATCGGCTGGGACCTGCTGCTGGAGTACACCGCGATCGTCGCGGTCGTCGGCATCGGCATCTCCGGCTACTTCGGCTTCCTGCTCCAGCAGCTCGGCCTCAGCCTGCCCGCGTGGATGCTCGGCGCGCCCGGCACCGGCGAGGGGCACGTGGTCGACCTGTTCGCGGTGCTGCTCTGCCTGCTCATCGCCTACCTGCTGAACCTCGGCATCCGCGCCGCCGCCCGGTTCGAGACCGTCGTGGTGGGGATCAAGGTCGCCGTCGTGCTGCTGGTCATCGTCGTCGGCTTCTTCCACATCAACACCGCCAACTACACGCCGTTCTTCCCGTTCGGGATCGGCGGGGCCATCACCGGCGCCGCCACCGTCTTCTTCGCCGTCTTCGGCTACGACGCGATGAGCACGGCCGCCGAGGAGTCGCGCGACGCCCGCCGCCACATGCCCAGGGCCATCATCTACTCGCTCGTCATCGCGATGGTCCTGTACGTGCTGGCCTGTCTCGTCCTGACCGGCATGCAGAACTACCGCGAGATCGACCCGGAGAGCGGCTTCTCCACGGCCTTCGCCTCGGTCGGCCTGTCCGGCCTGGCCACGCTGATCGCGGTCGGGGCCATCGTCGGCATCCTCACCGTCATGTTCACGTTCATGCTCGGCGTCACCCGCGTCTGGTTCTCGATGAGCAGGGACGGGCTGCTGCCCGCCTGGTTCGCCAAGCTGCATCCGGTACGGCGGGTGCCGACCCGCGTCACCTGGATCGTGGGGGCCGCCTCCGCCGTCATCGCCGGGTTCCTGCCGATCCGGGAGGCGGCCGAGCTGACGAACATCGGCATCCTGCTGGCGTTCGTGGTCGTGTGCGTGGCGGTGATCGTACTCCGTTACCGCCAGCCCGACCTGCCCCGCTCCTTCCGTACGCCGTGGATGCCGGTGGTGCCGGCTGTGGGGGTCGTCTTCTCGATCTGGCTCATCACCTTCCTGGCCCCGGCGACGTGGCTGCGCTTCGGCGTCTGGTTCCTCATCGGCCTGGTCATCTACTTCGCCTACAGCCGCCGCCACTCGGCCCTGAACACCACCGCCCCGGAAACGGACGGCACCACCCCCTGACCACCTGACGCCGGTCGGCGGCTACGGGCGGCGGCGGTGCCGGTGTGCGTTGGCCAGGGCCCAGGCCGTCGCCCAGTCCCGGTGCCTGGCCCGGTCCAGCGCGCGCCGGAAGAGCGTGAACATCCCGGTCACGAGTAGCCCCGCCACGCTGACGAGCAGCAGCGCCGTCACCACGGCGTCGACCCGCAGCCGCATGGCGCTGGCCGGCGGCCCGGCGAGCGCGCCCGCCCCGTCCACCCACACCGTCAGCCGCGTGCCGGCCTCGGCCGGGAAACCCACCGGCACCCGTCCCGTCCGCGTCAGCCCGCCGGGCGCCGTCCACCGCGCCTCCGCCCACCGCACGCCATCCGCCCCGGAACCCAGCCCGCGCCCTGTCACGCCGCCCGCCGCACCATCCGCAACGCCGCCCGCAACGCCGCCCGTCACGCCGTTCGCTGCACCGCCCGTCACGCCATCCGCCGCAACGCCGCTCGTCCTGTCGCCCGCTACGCCGTTCGTCGCGCTGCCCGTCACGCCGCTGGTCGTGTCGCCGGTCGCGCCGTCCGTCACGTAGCCCGCCAGTTCGCCGAAGGACGGCTGTGGTGGTGGGGTGTCCTCCAGCAGGGTCGCGGCGACCTGCCGCCGTTCCGCGGCCTCCGCCAGCGCCTCCGTGTACGCCTGCCGCGCCCCGGTCACCGCCGGCCAGACGCTCAGCAGCACCAGGAACGCCGCCACCAGCAGCCCCGCCCCCTCCAGGCGATCGGAGCGCCGCCGCAGCGGGTTGCCGTCCGGCCGGTACAGCCGCACCTGCCGCACCACCCAGCCCGTCACGTGCCTCATCGCATACCCCCCGGCAGCATCCACCCTCCGACAGCGCGATCACCTCAGGCGGTGGCCAACACCCCCGCAGCACAGGGACTTTAGGGGCTTCCCACGCCCCCCGCACGCTGATCGCCCCCGCCACGCCCACGCGCCACGCCCAGCCACACCGGCTCGCCTTCGCCGGGTCCGCGTTCTGGCGGCGGCGACCCCTGGAATCATGGTGGCGCGGGCCCGCCGCGACACTTCCGCCGGGGGCACCGCTCCCTGCCTACCGCATCGGCCTGTCACATTGGGCCCGTCACATCTGGACGGTCGGGAACGTCAATGCGGTGAAGGATCGCGATGACGAGGTAGGACCCCATGAACGACAACGATTTCCTGGCCGGCCGGTTCGAGGAGCATCGGGGACACCTGAAAGCGGTGGCGTACCGGATGCTGGGCTCGCTCAGCGAGGCCGACGACGCCGTGCAGGAGGCGTGGCTGCGGCTCAGCCGGGCCGGCGCGGGCGACGTGGAGAACCTGGCCGGCTGGCTCACCACGGTCGTCGGGCGGGTGTGCCTCGACATGCTGCGCACCCGCACCTCGCGCCGCGAAGAGTCCCTTGAGACGCGCCTTCCCGACCCGGTGGTGAGCCCGCCCGACGGCCTCGACCCCGAGCAGGCGGCCCTGGTCGCCGACTCCGTCGGGCTGGCGCTGCTGGTGGTGCTGGAGTCGCTCACCCCGGCCGAGCGGCTGGCGTTCGTGCTGCACGACATGTTCGCGGTGCCGTTCGAGGAGATCGCGCCGCTCGTGGGGCGCTCGCCCGCTGCGGCCAGGCAGTTGGCCAGCCGGGCGCGGCGGCGCGTGCGCGGGTCGGCGCCGGTGCCCGACCCCGACATGGCCAGGCAGCGGGAGGTCGTCGAGGCGTTCGTGGCCGCCGCGCACCGGGGCGATCTGACCGCGCTGGTCGCCGTGCTCGACCCGGACGTGGTGCTGCGGGTCGATGCGGGCGCGCTCGCCGAGGCCGCGGGGCCCCGGGCCAAGGTGGGCGTGGCGGCCGGAGGCGGCTACGCGGAGCTGCGCGGCGCGGAGCAGGTGGCCGGGCAGGCGGTCACGTTCCGCCGCCATTCGCCGTCGTCGGCACATCCGGCGCTGGTCAACGGCCAGGCGGGCCTGGTCAGCACCATCGACGGCCGGCCGTCCGCGGTGATGAGCTTCACGATCGAGAACGGGCGCATCGTCGAGATCGACATCCTGGCCGACCCGGACCGCCTGGCCGCCCTCGACCTGACCGTGACAGGCCGCTGACCGGTGCCGAGCGGGCCGGCGGCGGGCAGACCGGTGCCGAGCGGACCAGTGCCGGGCTGACCGGCGGCGGCATCACTTGGCGGCGGGGCGGGCGCGTACGTGCATGCGCTCGCCCTGCGGCCCGAAGAGGGCCAGCACCTCGCCGGGCTCGTCGTCCGGGTTGACGAACGCGTGCGGCGTCCGCGTGTCGAACTCCGCCACCTCACCCGCCTCCAGCGTCACGTCATGCTGCCCGAGCAGCAGCCGCAACCGCCCCGACAGCACGTAAAGCCACTCATACCCCTCGTGGGCCTTCTGCTCGGGAACGTAGCCCGGCCAGCGCGGCGGGTAGATCTGCTTGTACGCCTGCATCCCGCCCGGCCGCCGGCTCAGCGGGATGTACGTCATCCCGTGCTGCTTGATCGGCGTCATGTGCACCCGGGGATCGCCGGTGACCGGGGCGTCGATCAGCTCGTCGAGCTGCACGTGGTAAGCCCTGGCCAGCAGGAGCAGCAGCTCAAGCGTGGGTTTGCGGCCGCCCGACTCCAGCCGCGACAGCGTGCTGACCGAGATGCCGGTGCTCTTGGACACCTGCGCCAGCGTCGTGTCCCGCTTCTGCCGCAGCGCCTTCAGCCGGGGGCCGACCGCCCGCAGCACGTCATCGAGTTCCATGCGCTCCAGATTGCCATTTCGGCAACGAACTTTGTCAAACCGGGCCCCGCGGACGGACAGTGGCGGAGCGCATCAGGAGCGCATCAGGGGCGCAGCAGACGTTCGAGAGGAAACGGGCGATGGACGCGACATACGACGTGGTGGTGATCGGCGGCGGGGCCGCCGGGCTGAGCGGGGCGCTCACGCTGGGCCGGGCGCGGCGCAAGGTGCTGGTGATCGACGCGGGCAGCCCGCGCAACGCCCCGGCCGCGGGCGTGCACACGTACCTGGGGCACGAGGGCACGCCGCCGCGTGAGCTGCTCGCCGCCGGCCGAGAGGAGGTGGCCGGCTACGGCGGCGAGGTGGTGACGGGCACGGTGGAGAAGGCGGAGCGGACCGGCGACGGGCGCTTCCGCGTCGTCCTCGACGACGGCTCCGCGGTCGAGGCGGGCCGGCTGCTGGTGACCACCGGCCTGGTGGACGAGCTGCCGCCGGTGACCGGCCTGGCCGAGCTGTGGGGCAAGGACGTGCTGCACTGCCCGTACTGCCACGGCTGGGAGGTGCGCGACCGGGTCATCGGCGTGCTCAACACCGGGCCGCTCGCCACGCACCAGGCCCTGCTGTGGCGGCAGCTGAGCCAGGACGTGACCCTCTACCTGCACACCGGTCCCGAGCCGGCGGAGGAGGCGCGCGAACAACTCGCCGCCAGGGGCGTCAAGGTGGTCGAGGGCGAGGTGGCCGGGCTCGCGATGACCGGCGGCAGGCTGAGCGGCGTTCGGCTGACCGCCGGCGGCGAGGTGCCCTGCCAGGCGCTGGCCGTCGCCCCGCGGATGACCGGCCGGACCGAGCTGCTGGAAGGGCTCGGGCTGGAGACGGCCGAGCAGGAGGTGGGCGGGCACGTCCTCGGCGTGTACGTGCCGTCGGGGCCGATGGGGGAGACCGCGGTGCCGGGCGTGTGGGTGGCGGGCAACGTGACCAGCGTGATCGACCAGGTCGTCGCCGCCGCGGCCGCCGGTGTGCGCGCCGGGGCGTCGATCAACGCCGACCTGGTCGCGCAGGAGACCCGCGAGGCCGTCGCCGCCCGCCGTACCGAGGCCCTGGAGCAGCACTGGGACGCCCGCTACACCGAGAGCGGCCAGATCTGGAGCGGCGAGCCCAACGCGGTGCTCGTCCGCGAGGTCTCCGATCTGCCGCCGGGCCGGGCGCTCGACCTGGGCAGCGGCGAGGGCGGGGACGCGATCTGGCTGGCCGGCCGGGGCTGGCGGGTCACCGCCGCCGACGTCTCGGGCGTCGCGCTGCGCCGCGCCGCCGAGCACGCGGAACGGGCCGGGGTGGCGGACCGCATCGACTGGCAGCGGCACGACCTCGCCGCCACCTTCCCCGAGGGTGCCTTCGACCTGGTCTCGGCCTGCTTCCTGCACTCCCTGGTCGACATGCCGCGCGAGAAGATCCTGCGCAGGGCCGCCGAGGCCGTCGCGCCCGGCGGCGTGCTGCTGGTCGCCGGGCACGCGGGCTGGCCGTCGTGGCACCCCGACCCGATCCCCGGCGTGCACTTCCCGACGCCGCGGGAGGTGTTCGACTCGCTGGAGCCGGAGGAGGGCGAGTGGGAGGTGCTGCGCAGCGAGGAGCACGAGCGCGTGCAGAACGACCTGGAGGGGCGGCCGGCCACGCGCACGGACAACCTGCTCCTGCTCCGCCGCCTGCGCTGACCGGCCCACACCCCAGCAGCGAATCTACATTGTAAAGGCACCCGGCCGGGCGCCGTAGGCGGTGCCCTTGCCGGAAAGGCGCGCCGAAGCGGCGGCGGGCACGAAAGCGGACTCGCCCGGCCGCAGCGTCAGGTCGTCGCCGAGGCGGGCCTCGCCCTCAACGCAGAGCACGATCCGCGGTACGCCCCCGGCCAGCTCATGGGCGCTCTCGCCGGCCAGTTCGTAACGGGTGAGGGCGAACTCGGGCGCCGGGGGGCGGTAGTCGTACGCGCCGGCGGCGTCGCGTACGGGCTCGACCAGGAACGGCTCGGACGGCCCGAACTCGACGACGCGCATCAGCTCGGCCACGTCCACGTGCTTGGAGGTCAGGCCGCAGCGCAGGACGTTGTCGGAGTTGGCCATGATCTCGACGCCGATGCCGCCGAGATAGGCGTGCGGCACCCCGGCGCCGAGGTAGAGGGCCTGGCCGGGCTCCAGTTCGACGTGGTTGAGCAGGAGGGCGGCGGTGATGCCCGGGTCGCCGGGGTAAGCGCGGGCGATGTCGCCGTAGGCGGCCAGGTCGGGCTCGGCCGAGCCGAGCAGCGTCCGTTCGATCAGGTCGCGCAGGGGCCGTGCGGCCTCGCCGAGCATCTCGGCGAACACGGTACGCACCGCCCGCGTGGGCTCGCCGCTCGTGAGCGTGTCGATCCAGGGTCGCAGGCCGGGCACGCCGAGCCGGTCGAGCAGACCGGCGGCGGACGCGGGCGCGCGGAAGCCGCACAGGCCGTGGAAGGGGGTGAGGGCGCAGACCATCTCGGGCTTGTGCGAGGCGTCCTTGTACGTACGGGCGAAGTCGTCGAGCGGGATCCCACGCGCGTTCTCGCCGGCGTACCCGGCCGCGGCCTGCTCGCTCGTGGGGTGGACCTGGAGGGAGAGCGGGCGTTCGATGGCCAGGACCTTGAGCAGGTAGGGCAGCTCGGGGCCGAACCTGGCGGCGGTACGCTCGCCGAGCGTGGCGGCGGGATCGCGGGCGATGAGGTCGCCGAGCGGGACGTCCCCGACGGTCGAGGGGGCGCCTGGATGGGCGCCCATCCAGAGTTCGGCCTGCGGTTTCCCGGTCGGCTCCGTGCCGAACAGGCGCGGCAGGGCGGTGACCGAGCCCCAGTCGTAGGGGCGAATGGTGGTGGCCAGGCGCATGGGCGCGCTGGCCGGTGGCAGGTCGGGCTGTGGCACGGGGTCAGGCTCCAATCGTCGTCACTGGAGCGTAGAACGGTATCGCCGCTTATGCGCGATCGGGGGCGCCCGTTCGACACCGGCTATACGTCGGTATAGTCTGCTCTCCGTACGGACAGCATGTTGTACGAGCGGACAGGAGGGGCGGGGTGACGACCGCACCGGACCCAGCGGACCTCACGGCGCGTGCTCGGATCAGGGACGCGGCGCTGCGCCACATCGGCGAGCACGGCTACGAGCGGGCCACCATCCGCGGCATCGCCGAGACCGCCGGCGTCTCGCCGGGCCTGGTACGCCACCACTTCGGCTCCAAGCAGGCGCTGCGCGAGGCGTGCGACGAGCACCTGATGAAGACCATGCACCGCCTGCACGAGCAGGCTGGGCAGCAGCCGCCGGTCGGGTTCAACCCGGTCGCCGTCATGGGGCCCTACCGGCGCTACCTCGCGCGGGCACTGTCGGAGGGCTGGGCTTCGCCGTTCTTCGACGAGATGGTGCGCATCGGGGAGCGGTGGCTGGCCGAGGCCGACAAGGACCGGCCCGAGCCGCCCGACGTCGACCCGCGCACCCGCGCGGCGGTGCTGGCCGCGATGGCGCTGGCGCCCACCGTGCTGTCGCAGCTCGTCGAGCGGGGCATGGGCGCCGGGATCGACAGCGCAGAAGGCCAGGACAAGCTGCTGCGGGCGCTGCTGGACATCCATTCCCACCCCCTGCTCACCCCCGAGGAGGCCGCCCGCGCCAGGGCCGCCCTCGACCGGGGGAGGCCCGGATGAGGAGCCACATGAGGAGCCACATGAGGAGCCGCATGAGAAGTCACGTGAGGAGTCGCGTCATGACCGACGCCATCGCCGTCTCGGGCCTGCGCAAGGCTTTCGGCAGGACCACCGCGCTCGACGGGCTCGACCTCGCCGTGCGGGCGGGGGAGGTGCACGGCTTCCTCGGGCCCAACGGCGCGGGCAAGAGCACCACGATCCGGATCCTGCTCGGGCTGCTCCGCGCCGACGCGGGCACCGCCCGGCTACTGGGCGGGGACCCGTGGACGGAGGCGGCCGAGCTGCACCGGCGGCTGGCGTACGTGCCGGGCGACGTGACGCTGTGGCCGGGCCTGTCCGGCGGGGAGGCCATCGACCTGCTCGGCCGGCTGCGCGGCGGCCTCGACCGGCGGCGCAGGGCCGAGCTGCTCGAACGCTTCGACCTCGACCCGCGCAAGAAGGGCCGCGCCTACTCCAAGGGCAACCGGCAGAAGGTGGCGCTGGTCGCGGCGCTGGCCTCCGGCGCCGAGCTGCTCATCCTGGACGAGCCCACCTCCGGTCTCGACCCGCTGATGGAGGAGGTGTTCCGCGACTGCGTCAGGGAGGAGCGGCGGCGCGGCGACCGTACGGTGCTGCTGTCCAGCCACATCCTGGCGGAGGTCGAGGCGCTGTGCGACCGGGTGACGATCGTGCGCGACGGCCGCACGGTCGAGACGGGCACGCTGGAGGGGCTGCGCCGGCTGGCCCGCACCTCGATCGAGGCCGACCTGGCCGGACCGCCCGACGGGCTGGCCGACCTGCCGGGCGTGCACGACGTGAGCACGGATGGCGGCCGGGTGCGGTTCACCGTGGAGGCCGCGGCGCTGGACCCGGCGCTGCGCCGGCTGACGCGGGCCGGGGTCCGCGGCCTGGTCAGCCGGCCTCCCACACTGGAGGAGCTGTTCCTGCGCCACTACGACAAAACCGCCCGCACCGGCTGAGGACGGCTGCTCCCCGCGCCGGCCGGTCAGCGGGCGCGGGGGCCCAGGATGACCGGCATCGTACGGACGCTGTTGCCCAGCAGTGTGTCCAGCGGCGGCAGCTCCTCCGGCAACGCGACCGGTTTCATCGCCGGGAACGCCGCGAACAGCGCCTTGAGCGCGATCTCGCCCTCCAGCCTGGCCAGCGGCGCGCCGAGGCAGAAGTGCGGCCCGTGCCCGAAGGCCAGGTGCGTGACCTGCGGTCGGGTGATGTCGAAGACGTCCGCCCGCTCGTACTGGCCGGGATCGCGCCCGGCGGAGGCGAAGCAGGCCAGCACCGGCTCGCCGCCGCGCAGCCGCACGCCGTCGATCTCGACGTCGCGCACGGCGTAACGCATGGGGAAGTACGCGATGGGGGAGTCCCACCGCAGCGTCTCCTCCACGGCCGCGCTGTAGGGGCAGCGCCCCGAGCGCAGCAGCTCCAGCTGGTCCGGCTCGCCGAGCAGAACGCGGATGGCGTTGGTGATCAGGTTGACGGTCGTCACGTGGCCGGCGATGAACAGCAGCTCGATCGTGGCGAACAGCTCGTCCTCCGACAGCCGCCCGCCGTCCTTCTCGTGCAGCTCGAACAGGTCGGTGATGAGGTCCTCGCCGGGCGTGCCGCGGCGCTCCTCGATGATCCGGTCGAGCAGCTCGCGCAGCTCCCTGCGCAGGGCGGGCGAGTCCTCCAGGCCGCCGACCTGGGCGATGGCGTCGCTGAGCCGGTGCAGATCGTCCTGGTGGGCGGCCGGGATGCCGATCAGCTCGGAGATGACCTCGCGCGGCAGCGGATAGGCGAACTCCAGCCGCAGGTCCACCGGCGCGTCCGCGGGCAGGCTCGCCAGCCGGTCGATCAGCCTGGCGGTGAGCTCCTCGATGCGCGGGCGCAGCCCGTTCAGCCGGCGCTGCGAGAAGGCGGCGGTCAGCGGCATGCGCAGCCGGCGGTGACGTTCGCCTTCGGCGTTGAGCATGGACGTGTCGGTGACGATGCGGTCGATGGCCGTGCCCGGCGGCAGCGTGTGCCGGTCCGCCCAGTGGTGCAGCTCCCTGGACATGTCCGGATGGGTCAGCACGGCCATCAGCGTGGCGTAGTCGGTGGCGGCCCAGGCCCGCACGCCCTCCGCGGTCACGGGCACGAGCGGGCCTGCCTCACGCAGCCGCTCGTTGTCTCCGTGCAGGTCGGCGGTGGCCGGGTCGAGGATGAAGCGGCTGTCATCGGTCATCTGAGCCTCATCCCGTCCTTTTCGCGCTGACCGCCAGCGCGGCCACGTCCATGCCGGGGTCCTGGTCGAGGTAGAGGTCGCGGACGAGCTCGCCGGCGGCCGGGGCGTTGCACAGGCCGTGGCCGGAGAAGCCGGTCGCGTACAGGAAGGCCGGCGGGCCCGGCCGGTGCCCGATGAAGGCGGTCTTGTCGGGGCTGGCGTCGCGCAGCCCGGTGACGGCGGTGTGCAGGGCGAGCCCGGCCAGGCTCGGGTACGTCTCCGCCAGCCGCTCGGCCACCTCACGCCGCCACGACTCGCGGTCCGGGCCCGGATAGCCCATGCCGATGAGCAGCCGGTCGCCGCGCAGCCGTACCAGCAGGCCGGTGGCGGCGTGCAGGGTGACCGGGATGTCCGGCGTGGCGGGCGGGAGCGGGTCGGTGGTGAGCAGCTCCTGCTCGATCGGGTCGGTGAGCGGCATGTCCACGCCCGCGCACCGGACGAGCGCGGCCGACCAGGCGCCTGCCGCGCACACGATGGCGTCGGCGGAGATCTCCCCGTCGGCGGTCTGGATGCGGCCGGCCTCGGCGTCGATGGCGGTGACCGCGCAGCCGGTGCGCAGCGCCGCCCCGGCCTGCTCGGCGGCGCGGGCATAAGCCGTGACGATGGCCGTGGTGTCGGAGATGTAGGCGTCGGGCGAGTACGCCGCCGCGACCAGCGGCACGTCGCCGATGAGCGGGTTGCGTTCCCTGGCCTCCTCGACCCCGATCAGGCCGACGTTCACCCCGGCCGCCCGCTGGGCGGGCAGGTCGGCCTCGAACGCCGCGACCTGCTCGGGCTCGGAGAACAGCACCAGGTAGCCGACCTGCCGCAACGGCAGCTCGGTGCCCGGCCTGCTGGGAAAGGCCCGGTAGGCGTCGAGGCTGCGTACGGCCAGCGCCGAGCTGACCGGGTTGCCGGCGAAGTAGGAGCGCACGACGTCGGCAGTGGCCCTGGACGCGCCGGAACCGAGCGTGCCCCGCTCCAGCAGCGTCACGTCGACCCCGGCCTCGGCCAGGTGGAAGGCGATCGACAGCCCGATCACGCCGCCGCCGATCACCACCACGCGCGAGTCGCGGCTCATGCGGGAGCCTGCAGTTTGCGCAGGTTCTCACCGGCCTGCCACGGGAACAGGTGCAGGTTCCACCCGCCCAGGCAGTTGCAGTAGAGGGCCATGTGAGCCATCACCGCGACGAAGTCCTCGTGGCTGTCGAGGCGCTCCAGCCCTGCCAGCAGCCGCTGGGTGAAGTCCCACAGCTGGTCGAGGCCGCAGTAGCCGAGGAACTCGGCAGGGGTGTGGGCGAGCTGCCGGGTCATCTGGCGCAGCCACGGCATCGGCATGCCGTCGAGGGCGGCGCGGACGAGCCCGCCGTAGCAGCTGTAGCCGAGCGGCCGGGTCTCGCCGTTGACGAACAGCAGCGTGGTCAGCACCGTGTCGTAGCTGCCCGCGCCCGAGGGGATGCGGCCCTCGTGCAGGTCGAGCAGCTCCTGCGGCGGCTCCAGCCAGATGCGCTGGGTCTCGGCGTGCACCTCGGTGACGAGCCGGTTGAGCTCGGGGTCGCCGATGGGCAGGCGGGGCAGCTCGTGGCCGCCGCTCTGGCCGGCCCGCCGGACCTCGGCGATGACCGGCTCCTTGGTGGTGTAGACCGAGCGCCACACCTCGCGGCCGGCCTCGGCGAGGGCGTCGAGGTCGTTCTCGGCGACCAGGCCGACCGGGGTGGCGGTCATGGGCTCGGTCAGCTCGCCGTACTTGATGCCGAGGTGCTGCAGCCGCGAGCAGAACAGCGTGCCGTCGGGCACGGTACGCCGGTCCACCTTGTACTCGGCGTCGGTGTGCAGCAGGGAGTGCACCGGGGCCAGGTGGTACAGGTGGTACCCGGCGACCAGGGCGTGTCCTTGCAGGCTGCGGTAGGGCAGCGCGTCCCACAGGCACTGGGCCAGGGCGGGGTTGCGCTGGTCGAGTTCGGCGGCCACGGTGATGCCGAGGCTCGGCCAGGATATCTCTACTTGCTTAGAGTTGTTCACAATAAGTCACTCTAACGACGCGTATCGTGACGACAGAGGTGGGGTGGCCCTGTTTACCGGGACATGACCTGGTCGGGGGCGAGGCGGGGCGCACCCCAGATCGACTCAGGATCCACGTACGGGCGGATCAGCTCGGTCAGCACGGGATCGCCGCGGCCGTGCAGCTCGTCGGCGGCCACCTTGCGGACCACGCCCGCCATCACGTCGGCGACCTGCACCCGCTCGTCCAGCTCCGAGTCGACCAGCCGCAGCCCGGCCATCCGGCCGCCGGCGATCTCGCGCATCTGCGCGACGCGCTCGTCGGTCAGTGTGGTCTGCCGGTCGTGCACGACCATGACGGGGCCGCCGCCCGCGCCCCAGTACGTCACCGCCCGGACGATCGCCGGGATGAGCGGGTCGAGCGCGGGGAACACGTAGGGGTCGTCGAGCAGCCGTTCCCTGAACGCCTCGGCCCGCGCCCGCGACCGCCACAGCGACTCCATGATCGCCCCCGCCGCGCCGCCGGCCCCGCGCAGCTCGTCGACCAGCCCGAACGTCTCCTCGACCGACGTGACGACCCCCTGGCCGTTCTTGGCCCGCAGCAGGTAGTTGAAGGAGTCGAGGAAGGCCGCCCACCGCTCGGCGCCGAACGCCCGCGGGCCCTCCCGGTAGAGGGTCAGCGCCGTGTCCACGGCGGCCGGGTCGAGGCCGATGCGCGGCGCGTGGTCGTCCTGGAGCAGCCCGGCGACCTTGCCCACCAGGTAGAAGGTCTTGTCGGTGAGAAACACGCGCACGTTGCCGAGCACCGGCCCGCTCGGGCTGAGCAGCCACAGCAGCGCCGCCCGGTGCTTGTCGCGCAGCACGTGGCCCGCGGCGTACTCGGAGGCGGGCGTGGGCGCCCGCACGCGCAGCTCCGCGACGCAGGCCAGCGCCGTCTCGGCGTCCATCAGCACGCTGGCGTGCGCGAACGTGTCGGTGTTGCCGCCGATGAGCTTCTCGCCCTCCGCGCCGGACTCGTCACACGCGATCTCGAGGGGTTCGTGCACACCAGCGAATCTATCCGGGGCCGCCGCCGGTCGCGAGACAATTTCCCCTGGTACGCCCGCGCCGAGCCGGCCAGGACCGGTTACGTTGGGTGCCGCGAGGCGGACGCCGCAGACCGAAGCGGCCGGCGCGCCGTGACCTGGAAGGATGCATGACCGCCACCCCCACCCCCCGGCAGGCCGGCCTTGGCCGGATGGTCCGCGAGATCCGCGCGGAGGCCGACCGGGCCCGCGCCACTCCGGCCCCCGAGCTCACCTTCACCCTCTGGCGCCGCTTCGCGGACACCGGCGAGCGGCAGGCGTACGAGCGCGCCTATTTCGAACGCCGCCGCCGCCTGGCCGCCCTCGTCCTGGCCGCGCACCTCGACGGCCGGCCCGACCCGGCGCTGGACGACCTGCTGTGGTCGGTGTGCGACGAGCGCACCTGGGTCCTGCCGGCCCACGAGCCGCAGGACCGCCCGCCGGACACGTTCGTGGACCTGTTCGCCGCCGAGACCGGCCACACCCTGGCCGAGGCCGCCTCCCTGCTCGACGGCCTGGCCGACCCCCGCGTCCTGGCCCGGGTCCGTGAGGAGGTGGACCGCAGGGTGTTGCGTCCTCTTTATGGTGATCCGGCCCCGATGTGGTGGGAGAGCGCCCGGCACAACTGGCCGGCCGTCTGCGCCGGGGCGGCCGGCCTGGCCGCGCTCGCCCTCGGCTCGTCCCACCTGCCCGTGCTGCTGCCCCGGCTGCGCGCGGCCATGGAGGCGTTCCTGTCGGGCGCGGGCCGGGACGGTGCCTGCCTGGAGGGGCCGGACTACTGGACGTACGGGTTCGGCTACTTCACCTACTTCGCCGAGGCGCTGCGCGAGCACACCGGGGAGGACCTGCTGGACGATCCGCACGTACGGGAGATGGCCGCGTACCCGGCCAGGATCGACCTCGGCGACGGCGCCAGGCCCGCCTTCGCCGACGCGCACGGCGAGGGCGTCTACCCCCTGGGGTTGTTGTGCCGCCTGTCCGGCCGCCTCGGCGTTCCTCTGCCGGTCCGCACCGGCGAGCCGTCCTTCCACGACGACCCCTGCTACCGGTGGGGCCACCTGAGCCGCACGCTGTGGTGGTCGGAGGACGTCCCGGAAGCGGGCCCGGAGCCGTGCTCGTACCTGCCGGACGCCGCGATCGTGGTGGCCAGGTCGGGCGGCACCGCCTTCGCCGCCAAGGGCGGCCACAACGACGAGCCGCACAACCACCTCGACCTCGGCCACTTCGTGCTGCGCGGCCACGGGCGGACGCTGCTCGACGACCTCGGCGCGCCCGAGTACACCCGCGACTACTTCCGCGAGGGCCGCTACCGGGTGCCCCACGCCTCGGCGGAATGGCACTCCGTCCCCCTGATCGACGGCTCCGGCCAGTCGCCGGGCCCCGGCCGCCGCGCCGAGGTCGTCGCGCACGCGGCCGGCGACGGCGCGCTGACGTTCGCGCTCGACCTCACCGCCGCCTACGACGCCCCCGCGCTCGACCGGCTCGTCCGCACGTTCCGCTGGCGGGCCGGGCGGCTGGAGCTGGAGGACACCTTCGATCTCCGCACCGGGGACGCGCTGGTGGAGGAGCTGTTCGTCTCCCGTGTCCGCCCGTCCGTGGCGCCGGGACGGGTGAGCTGGGGGCCGCTCGCGCTCGCGGTCCCGCCCGGATGGCGGGCCCGGGCCGAGGAACGGGACGTACGTGGCCACCGCGGCGAGCACGAGACGATCCACCGCGTACGCCTGACGGCCCGAATCCCCTCAGGCGCGCACCGCTTCGTCTTCACGATGGAGTGAGCCGGGGGCCCTTCAGTCGGTGCGTCCCGCGCGCAGGCGGGCGGAGAGCGCGGCGGCCTGGGTGCGGCGCTGCATGCTGAGCTTGGCCAGTAGGTTGGAGACGTAGTTCTTGACCGTCTTCTCGGCCAGGAACATGCGCTCGCCGATCTGCCGGTTCGTCAGCCCCTCGCCGATGAGGTCGAGGAT
>NZ_JBEZFZ010000055.1:0-19933 GCF_040649735.1 Nonomuraea sp. NPDC048892
CCCCAGCCGCGATTACCAACCTCAGGCAAACCCCAGCAAGACGAAACCCCCGAACCCGTAGGTTCGAGGGTTTCCGATGTCCTGAGACATCACAGAGTGCCCCCGGCAGGATTCGAACCTGCGGCACCCGCTTTAGGAGGGCGGTGATATCGGCGGGACCGCTCTGGTGGGAGAGGGGTCGTGCCAGGTGAGGGCCTGGGAATGCGAAGAGTCCCGCGCTCTGGTGGGAGCGCGGGACGTTCAGCTCAGGTGGAGCAGCGGTCAGAGGTAGAGGCCGGTGGATTCGTCGCCGGGGGTCGGGACGATGTCGCGGCCCGCGCGCAGCGCGTACAGCTGCGCCAGGGTCGCCCCCGAAGGCCCTACGCCCTCCTTCGAGCCCAGCCACGTGACCGCCTCCTCCTTGCCCAGCGGCCCCACCTCGATCTGCGCCAGGCAGCGGCCCGGGCGGACGACTGCGGGGTGGAGGCGGGCCAGGTCCTCGTTCGTGGTGATCGCCACGAGGACGTCGCGGCCCTGGCCGAGCAGGCCGTCGGTCAGGTTGAGCAGGCGCGAGAGCCCCTGCCCTGCCTGCGCCTTGGCGCCCGAGCTGATCAGCTCGTCGCAGTCTTCGAGCACCAACAGCCGCCAGCGCTGCGCGTCCTCGTCGGTGTCGTAGCCGACGGCCACCTCCATGAGGTAGCCGGGCTCGTTGAAGAGCCGCTCCGGGTCGAGCACGCAGTCGACCTGGCACCAGTCGCGCCACTGCTTGGCCAGCGAGCGCAGCAGGGTGGTCTTGCCGGTGCCGGGCTCCCCGTGGAGCAGGATGAGGCGGCCGTTGACGTCGGCCGGGGTGATCGACATCAGCCGGTCGAGGGCCGGGCGGACCTTGGCCGAGTAGTTGGTGCTGATCTCGTCCCACGGCTGGGCCGTGATCGGCTTCTCCGACCGGGTGCCCCCGTGCATGCCGCGCCACCAGAAGCCCATCTCGATGTGGTCGACGTCGGGGGCGGCCTCCTCCGCGCCGTCGATGCTCTCCGCGAGCACGGTCTTGGCCAGGTCTTCGTCGACCGCCGTGACGCTGACGGTGGCGGTGCGGTTGCGGTGGCGTACGACGCGCAGGGTCCAGCCGTCGCCGCAGATCAGCCGGGACTCGGAGCCGTCCTCGACTCGCGCGGTGCGCAGCACGCGACCGCCCGCGGGGGTCAGCGTGGCGTCGGGCCGCACCCGCTCCAGGTTGGCCAGCCGCGACCACGGCTGTGTGCCGGTGGCGAACGGTGACAGCGCCAGCGCGTCGATGACGTCGATGGCGGAATCGGCGTCGTCGATCCAGATGTTCATCGGAAGCTCGGAGGAGTCCGGGCTGGCGAACGGCACCTCCCTGATCACAGACATACCGTTAATGATCTCCGTCTCTGCGCCGGATGTCGAAGGGTTTTGACTGCGAAACCGCTCAGTTCTTCTGGAGCTTACCCGTCTGGGTCACCAATCCGAGGCCCGGCACGTCGCGCCAGGTATAGGTGAGGGTGTCCCCGTCGAGGTCCAGGGTGATCGTCCCGGGGACGCAGCCGCCCTCGTGCTCGCCCAGGGCGAACGTGAGCCGGGTCTGCTCGACCTTGGTCAGCGTGATGGTGCCCTTGCAGTCGGCGCCCTGGCCCTTCTCGGCCCAGTCCGCGGTGGACTCGCCCTCCCGCAGGTCGACCTCGTTGTCGGCGCCGCCGGGGCTCATCGGGTTGGTGCTGGTGGTGTGCCCGCTCCAGTCGCCCTCGAAGGCGGCGGGGATCTTCAGGTCGGGGTCGGTCGTGGGCTGTTCGCTCTCGTCGGTGTCCGTGGGTGTCGGACTGGTGGCGGTCGCGTCCGGCGTCTCGCTGGCCGTCTCGGCGGGGCTGGGCTCCGAAGTCGTCCCCGATTCCGTGGGTGAGGGGGAGTTCTGGGTGGGGGTGGCCGACGGCGTGATCTCCGCTCTCGTGTCGGACGGGCGGTTCAGGTTCAGCATGAGGACGGTGCCGCCGGCCAGACCCAGGGCGAGCACGGCCACCACCACTCCGATCAGCACGTTGCGCCCGGGTGGCCGGCGTGAGGTGCCCGCCGTAGTCTCGGCCGGCGACCGTGGATTGGTCGGGGACCGTGGATCGGCCGGCGACCGCGGATCGGTTGGTCCTCCCGCTCGTGGTCCCGTCGCCTGTCCTCGGTACGCGGCGGGCGGATGGCCTTGGACGCCCGCGGAGGCGGGGGCAGCAGAGGGGGAGGGGGCCCCAGGGACGAAAGTCTCGGGGGCGAGGGTCCCGGGAGTGACGGTCCCCGGAGTGGCGGTCCCATGAGGGACGGTCCCCGGGGCAAAGGTCCCGGGAGAGGCGGCCCCAGGGGTGCCGGGGCCGACCAGGGACACCATCAGGTCCCGTGCCGAAGGCCGCCGTGCCGGATCCTTGGCCAGGCACGACCCGAGCACCTCCCGCAACCGCACCGGCAGCGGCGACAGGTCCGGCTCGGCGTGCAGCACCCGGTGCAGCACAGCCGGTACGGTGTCGGCGCCGAACGGGCTCGTCCCCGACGCCGCGTACACCATCGACGCCGCCCACGCGAACACGTCGGAAGCGGGCGAGGCGGGTACCCCCGAGATCTGCTCGGGCGCCAGGTAGGCGGGCGTGCCGATCAGCCCGGACGTCATGGTGGCGGCGCCCTCGGCCCTGGCGATGCCGAAGTCGACCACGCGCGGCCCGTCGGGCCCCAGCAGCACGTTGGCCGGCTTGAAGTCGCGGTGCACGATCCCGGCCGCGTGGATGGCCGCGAGCGCGGTGGCGGTGCCGACGACGAGCCGTTCGAGGTCGCCGCCGCGCAGCGGGCCGCGCTCGGCCACCCGCTCGGCCAGCGAGGGGCCGTCGACGTACTCGCTCACCACGAAAGGCCGCGGCCCGTCGGTCGAGACGTCGAGCACGCGCGCCGTGCAGAACGAGGCGACGCCCTCCAGGGCTTCGAGCTCGCGGGCCAGGCGGGCCCGTGTCTCTCTGTCACCGGTGTTGAGCAGCTTGATCGCGACCGGTTCGCCGTCGTCGGAATGGGCGAGATAGACCACGCCCTGCCCGCCTTCGCCGAGTCGCCCGGACAGGCGGAAACCGCCCAGAGACGCCGGATCGTCGGGGGTGAGGGGCTGCGCCATGGCCGATACGTTACCTGTCGTCATGCGGAAGGAAAGATCCACCGGTACCTTGTGTCGTCGGGTGAAATCACTCCTTACGCGGAGGTATCGGGGAAGTGTCCAAGGTCACGTTCCGTGAACGGGCGCGCTACTGGTTCGACAACACCATGTCCAAGGGCACAGCCTCGCTGATCGGCTGGCTCGCGGTCGTCTCGGTGGGTCTGATCGTGCTGGTGACGGCGTTCACACTGTGGCTTGCGCCCAATGAGCCGGACGGCGTGTCCCACGCCGGCGAGGTGCTCTGGATCGCTCTCATGCACGCGCTCACCCCAAGCCGGGTGGCCAGTGACAAGGGTTCGGTCGGATACATGGCGGTGATGTTCGCCGGCTCGCTGGGCGGGCTCTTCATCGTCAGCATGCTCGTCGGCCTGCTGTCGAACGGGCTCAAGCAGAAGGTGGACCGCCTGCGACGGGGACGCTCGCGGATCGTGGAGTCCGGGCACACGGTGGTGCTCGGATGGTCGGACCAGATGTTCACCATCGTGACCGAGCTGGTCAAGGCCCAGGCCAGCCAGAAGAGCTCGGTCATCGCCGTCCTGGCGGACCGTGACAAACTCGCCATGGAGGAGGACATCCGCGAGCACGTCGGCGACCTCGGCAGGACCCGTCTGGTGTGCCGTACGGGCAGGCCGACGGAGCCGCGCGACCTCGACCTGATGAACCTGGCCGCGGCCCGCTCCGTCGTGGTGCTCTCGCCCGAGGGCGACGACCCCGACGCCCACGTCATCAAGATCCTGCTCGCCCTGGCCAAGCGCGACGGCATCCACCCACCGGTCGTGGCCGGGCTCACCTCCAACCGCAACGCCGCCGCCGCCCGCCTGGCCGGCGGCCCGGACGTGCATCTGGTCGACTCCGACGACACCGCCTCGCGGCTCATCGTGCAGTCCTCCCGCCAGTCCGGCATGTCCGTCGTCTGCATGGACCTGCTCAACTTCGACGGCGGCGAGATCTACCTGCGCACCCCCAAGAAGCTCGTGGGGGTCACGTACGGGGACGCGCTGCACGCGTACCAGACGGCCTCCGTCATCGGCCTGCGCCGGCCGTCCGGCGTCGTGCTCAACCCGCCGGGCGACACCGTGATCAACGCCGACGACCAGGTCGTCGTCATCGCGCACGACGACTCCCACGTGCAACTGGCCGCCGGCAAGCCCAGCATCGACGAGTCCGTCATCGCCGAGGCCCCGGCGACGCCCACCGCGACCGAGCGCACGCTCCTGCTCAACTGGAACGGCCGCGCCGAGCAGATCGTGCGTTACCTCGACGGTTACGTCGCCCCTGGATCGGTCCTGGAGATCGCCGCCGACCACCCCAAGGCGGGCACGAACCTGGCCGGCCTGCGCAACCTCACGGTGAACGTCAAGGACTGCGACACCACCGACAGGTTCGCCCTGGAGTCGCTCGGCGTCGGCCTCTTCCAGCACGTCATCGTGCTGTCCGACGACCGCTTCGACGCCCACCACTCCGACACGCGCACCCTCATGACGCTGCTGCAGCTGCGTGACATGCAGAGCACGCTCGGCGAGCACTACTCGATCGTCAGCGAGATGCACGACGAGAGCAACCGCGCCCTGGCCGAGGTCACCGAGGCCGACGACATCGTGATCAGCGACACTGTGATCGGCCTGCTGCTGGCCCAGCTCGCCGAGAACCGGCACCTGGCCGACGTCTTCGGCTACCTCTTCGACTCGCGCGGCTCGGAGATCTACCCGCGGCCCGCCGCCGACTACATCACGCCGGGCTCGGAGGTGACGTTCTCCACCGTCGTGGAGGCGGCGCGGCGCAGGGGCGAGACCGCCATCGGCTACCGCGACGCCGCGACCAGGAACGATCCGCCCCACTACGGCATCGTGCTGAACCCGGACAAGACGCGGCCCATCGTCCTGAAGGAGCAGGACTCCGTGATCGTCCTGGCCGAGCGCTGAGCCCGGGCTCCGGTGGGTTAGCGTTCCTGCTGTGAGGACCATCGACTGGGTCGACGGCGCCGTCGAACTCGTGGACCAGACCCTGCTCCCCGACAAGTGCGTGATGTTGCGCATCGGCACCGTCGCCGAACTCGTCGCCGCCATCAAACGGCTGGCCGTGCGCGGCGCCCCCGCGCTCGGCGTGGCGGGGGCGCTCGGCGCGGTCCTGGCCGACGGCGACCCGGCCCTGCTGGCCGAGCTGCGCGCCGCCCGGCCCACCGCGGTCAACCTCGCCTGGGGCGTCGACCAGGCCGCCGCCCACCTGGACGAGGGCCCAGAGGCGGTGCTCGCCGCCGCGCTGCGCGTGCGCGACGACGACATCGCCGCCTGCGTGGCCATGGGCGAGCGCGGGGCCGACCTGCTCGAAGGCGACCGGCTGCGCATCATGACCGTGTGCAACACCGGCGGCCTGGCCGCCGTCGAACGCGGCACCGCGCTCGGCGTGGTCCAGACGCTGCACGAACGCGGGCGGCTGGCCGAGGTGCTCGCCCTGGAGACCCGGCCGCTGTTGCAGGGCGCCAGGCTGACGACCTGGGAACTGGCCAGGATGGGGGCGCCGCACCGGCTCATCGCCGACTCCGCGGGGCCGTACCTGCTGGCCAGGGGCGAGGTCGACGCGGTGCTCATCGGCGCCGACCGGATCGCCGCCAACGGCGACACCGCCAACAAGATCGGCTCGTACGCGCTCGCCCTCGGCGCGGAACGGGCCGGCGTGCCGTTCATCGTGGTCGCGCCCGAATCCACCATCGACGAGCACACGCCCACCGGCGACCACATCGAGATCGAGGACCGTGGCGCGGACGAGATCGTGTCCGTCAGAGGCGTCCGGGTGGCGCCCGAGGGCACGCGGGCGCTGAACCCGGCGTTCGACGTGACCCCGCACGACCTCATCAGCGCGATCGTCACGGATCAGCGGGTGATCAGGCCCTAGCCGCACGAGTGATCAGGCCCTGAACGAACGGGTGATCAGCCCCTAGACGAAATCGCCCATCTCCAGGACCTGTCCGCGCCCGCCGCGTTACGCTCAGTGTTCCCGGCAGCGACCTTCGGAGATCACCGTGGCCATCGACCTGGTGTTACGGCGCGATTGGAAAGCACGCGCTCCGCGCGGCGACTACACACAGCTCGACTCCACCAAGGGGGTCAAGGTTCACTACACGGGCGGAAGGGTCGATGCGGGCATCGTCTCCGACCACGCCCGCTGCGTGGCCCTGGTGCAGTCGATCCAGGGCTTCCACATGGACGGCAACGGCTGGATCGACATCGGCTACTCCTTCGTGGCCTGCCCGCACCGGAAGGTCTTCGAGGGCCGCGGCCTGCACCACCTGCCGGCCGCGAACGGCCCGGGGCTCAACGCGGGCCACTACGCCGTGCTGGGCCTGGTCGGCAACGCCGGGCTGGTCAAGCCGCCCGACGGGATCCTGCACGCCGTGCTCGACGCGATCCAGCACGTACGCGACCGGGGCCACGCGGGCAAGGAGATCAAGGGACACCGCGACGGCTTCGCCACCGACTGCCCGGGCGAGCCCCTCTACGCCTGGGTCAGGCGCGGCGCCCCGCGCCCCGGGCAGAGCGGACCCACCGCGCCCCCGTTCCCCGGCCGGCTGCTGACCTATCCGCCGGTGACGCGCGGGCAGGACGTGCGCACCTGGCAGGAGCAGATGCGGCGGCGCGGCTGGGACCTGGAGGCCGACGGCGCGTACGGGACCGCGTCCCGTGACGTGTGTCGTCGTTTCCAGCGCAGCCAGGGCATCGACGACGACGGGGTCGTGGGGCCGGTCACGTGGCGGCTGACGTGGGAGGCGCCTGCCCCCTGAGCCACCGGTGGTCCGAAGCACGGGTGACCTGGAACACAGGGGGTGGCCCGGGGTTACTCCTATTCCGGCATTCCGCCTACTATCCGAATCATGGAACTGGCAGCGGGATTCGCGTCCATCTCACGGGACGACTGGCGCGCGCTCGCGGCCGAGGTCCTGCGCAAGTCGGGGGCCGAGGCCGGCGCGCCGGAGGAGGTGCTGTCCAGGACGACGTACGACGGGATCACGGTCGCGCCGCTGCACGACGCGGACGACCTCCCCGGCGACCCGGGAGCGCCCGGCGCGACCCCCTACGTACGCGGTTCCGCGACCGCCGCCGGCTGGGACGTACGCCAGCGGCACGCCGTGGCCGACCCCGAGGCCGTGCTGGCGGACCTGGAGAACGGCGTCACCTCGCTCTGGCTCGTCGTCGGCCCCGGCGCGATCCCGGTGGGCGAGCTCGCCACGGTGCTGAAGGACGTCTACCTCGACCTCGCCCCGGTCGTCCTGGAGGCGGGTGACCTGGCGACGGAGGCCGCCGAGGCCCTGTTCGAGCTGGCCGCCGCGCGAGGCGTCACGCCCAGCGGCAACCTGGGCGTCTCCGCCGCGCGCGGCCCCGCCGGGATCGAGCTGGCGCGGCGCTGCGCAGACGGGTTCCCCGGGCTGCGGGCCGTCACCGTGGACGCCACGCCCTACCACGACGCGGGCGGCAGCGACGCCGAGGAGCTGGCCTGCTCGATCGCGCAGGGCGTCGCCGAGCTGCGGGCGCTCACCGGCGGCGGCCTGTCCGCCGGGCAGGCGCTCGGCCAGATCGACTTCCGCTACGCCGCCACCGCCGACCAGTTCGCCACCATCGCCAAGCTGCGCGCGGCCCGCCGCTTGTGGGCCAGGGTCGCCGAGGTCTGCGGCGCGCCGGAGGCCGGCGGCCAGCGGCAGCACGCCGTCACCAGCGCGGCCATGATGACCGCGCGCGATCCGTGGGTCAACCTGCTGCGCACGACCGTGGCCTGCTTCGCCGCCGGCGTGGGCGGGGCGCAGGCGGTCACCGTGCGGCCGTTCGACGCCTGCCTCGGGCTGCCCGACGCCTTCTCCCGGCGCATCGCCCGCAACACGCAGTCGCTGCTGCTGGAGGAGTCGGGGCTGGGGCGGGTGCTCGATCCCGCCGGCGGCTCCTGGTACGTCGAGCGCCGCACCGCCGACCTCGCCGAGGCGGCCTGGGCGTTCTTCCAGGAGATCGAGGCGGCCGGCGGGATCGCCGCGGCCGGGGAACTGGTGGCCGGCCGGATCGCCGCCACCCGGGAGCGGCGCGCGGACGACATCGCGCACCGGCGCTTCCCGATCACGGGGGTGAGCGAGTTCCCCGACCTCCACGAGCGCCCGCTCCGCCGCCCGGCCTCACCGGGAGACGGCGCGCCGTCGGAGGCCGGCGGGCCGCTCGCAGCGCGTGAAGGGCTGCCGGCGATCCGGTACGCCGAGCCGTTCGAACGGCTGCGCGATTTGGCCGACTCCCTGTCCGAACGCCCCAAGGTGTTCCTGGCCACCATCGGCCCCCTGTCCGCCCACACCGCCCGCGCCGCGTTCGCGGCCAACCTGTTCCAGGCGGGCGGCCTGGCCACCGAGACCTCCGGTCAGGAGACCGACCCCGAGCGGATCGCCGCCGCCTTCGCCGCGAGCGGCGCGTCCGTGGCCTGCCTGTGTTCGAGCGACAAGCTCTACGCCCAGCACGCCGCCGCCGTCGCCACCGCCCTGCACGCGGCGGGTGCGAGAAAGGTGTGGCTGGCGGGGAAGGGACACTACGAGGGCGTCGACGCCAACCTGCACGCCGGCTGCGACGCGCTGGCCGTCCTGCACGAGACCTACGACGACCTGGAGGTGACCCGATGATCCCCGACTTCTCCGGCATCCCGCTGACCCCCCTGCCGGGGCGGGCGGCCGAGGTCCCGGACGTGGAGGGAGAGGTCTGGGAGACCCCTGAGGGCATCGCGGTCAAGCCCCTCTACACCGCCGCCGACCTCGACGGCCTCGACTTCCTGCGCACCTATCCGGGCGCCGCCCCCTTCCTGCGGGGCCCGTACCCGACCATGTACGTCAACCAGCCCTGGACCATCCGCCAGTACGCCGGCTTCTCCACGGCGGAGGACTCCAACGCCTTCTACCGGCGCAACCTCGCGGCCGGCCAGAAGGGCCTGTCGGTGGCCTTCGACCTGGCCACCCACCGGGGCTACGACTCCGACCACCCCAGGGTGGCCGGCGACGTTGGCATGGCGGGCGTGGCCATCGACTCCATCTACGACATGCGCCAGCTCTTCGACGGCATCCCGCTCGACCGCATGTCGGTGTCGATGACCATGAACGGCGCCGTGCTGCCTGTGCTCGCGCTCTACATCGTGGCGGGCGAGGAGCAGGGCGTCGCGCCCGAGCAGCTCGCGGGGACCATCCAGAACGACATCCTCAAAGAGTTCATGGTCCGCAACACCTACATCTATCCCCCTGCGCCGTCCATGCGCATCATCTCCGACATCTTCGCCTACACCAGCGAGAAGATGCCGAAGTTCAACTCCATCAGCATCTCCGGCTACCACATCCAGGAGGCCGGAGCCACGCTGGACCTGGAGCTGGCCTACACCCTCGCCGACGGGGCCGAATACCTGCGCGCCGGGGTCGGCGCCGGCCTGGACGTCGACCGGTTCGCGCCGCGCCTGTCGTTCTTCTGGTGCATCGGCATGAACTTCTTCATGGAGGTCGCCAAGCTGCGGGCCGCCCGGCTGCTGTGGGCCAGGCTCGTGAGGGGTTTCGGGGCGAAGAACCCGAAGTCGCTGAGCCTGCGTACGCACAGCCAGACCTCCGGCTGGTCGCTGACCGCGCAGGACGTCTACAACAACGTCGCCCGCACCTGCGTCGAGGCCATGGCCGCCACCCAGGGCCACACGCAGTCGCTGCACACCAACGCCCTGGACGAGGCGCTGGCCCTGCCCACCGACTTCTCCGCCCGCATCGCCCGCAACACCCAGCTGCTGCTGCAGCAGGAGTCCGGCACCACGCAGGTGATCGACCCGTGGGGCGGCTCCTACTACGTCGAACGCCTCACCCACGACCTCGCCGAGCGCGCCTGGACCCACATCGAGGAGGTCGAGTCGGCCGGCGGGATGGCGCGGGCCATCGAGGCGGGGCTGCCCAAGCTGCGCATCGAGGAGGCCGCCGCACGCACGCAGGCCCGCATCGACTCCGGCCGGCAGCCGGTGATCGGGGTGAACAAGTACCGGGCCGACGGCGACGAGGCCATCGACGTGCTCAAGGTCGACAACAGCGCCGTACGCGCCCAGCAGCTCGCCAAGCTGGCCCGCCTCAGGGCCGAACGCGACCCCGAGGCCGTGGCGCGCGCGCTCGACGCGCTTACCAAGGCCGCCGGGCATCCCGCGCCCGGCCTGGAGCACAACCTGCTCAAGCTGGCCGTGGACGCCGCCCGCGCCAAGGCGACCGTGGGAGAGATCTCCGACGCGCTGGAACGGGTGTTCGGCCGGCACGCTGAGCAGGTGCGTACCATCACAGGGGTGTATCGCGACGAATCGGGCACGACCGGGAACATCGAGCGAGCCCGAGCCGCCTGCGACGAGTTCGCCAAGGCCGAGGGGCGCCGCCCGCGCATCCTGGTGGCCAAGATGGGCCAGGACGGTCACGACCGGGGCCAGAAGGTGATCGCCACCGCCTTCGCCGACCTGGGCTTCGACGTCGACGTCGGCCCGCTGTTCCAGACACCGGAAGAGGTCGCCAGGCAGGCGGTCGAGGCCGATGTGCACGTGGTGGGCGTATCGTCGCTGGCCGCCGGGCACCTGACGCTGGTGCCCGCGCTGCGCGCGGCGCTGGCCGAGCTGGACGCCGCCGACATCATGATCGTCGTGGGGGGCGTGATCCCGCCGGGCGACCACGACGAGCTGCGGGCCGCGGGCGCGGCCGCGATCTTCCCGCCCGGTACGGTGATCGCCGACGCCGCCCTCGACCTGCTCCGCCAGCTCGCCGCCCGCCACGCCGCCTGACCCCGCCCGCCACGCCGCCTGACTCCCGCGCGCTACGGCGGTCTGACCCGCGCCCGCCCGCTACGGCCGTCTGATCCTCGCCCGGCCCCGCGCGGTCAGACCGCCGCCTGGCCCTGGCTCAGGCCGGCGGCTGATCGCCGGCGGCTATCATCCTGCAGATGATCGAGGAGCTGATACGCCGCGCGGCGGCCGGAGAGTTCGCCGCGGAATACGAGCTCGAACAGCTGGCCACCGAGACCCCGGCAGCGCTCACCCCGCACCTGCCGGACCTGCTCGCGGCCGATTCCTGGTTTTCGCCGAAGCTCTACCGCACCGCCGGCGACGACCTCCAGCAGGCTGTCGTCACCATGATCGACGAGGGTGCGTCGGACCTGAACGCCCTGTTGCTGATCCTGGCGCACACGCGGGGTCCCGTCGCCGAGAACGCCTTCCGCCGCTGGCGGGAACAGCCGCCGCCCGGCGCCGACGAACTCTTCATCGGCCCGGCCGACTACATGGTCGAAGGCGGCTGGATGCTGGACGACGGCCGGGCCCGCGAACTGTGCGGGCGGACCGCCTACGCGCTGCGGCCCGATCCTGAGCGGACGGTGGAACCCCCGGCTCAAGGCGAGTGCCCATGGTGCCGTGCCCCGCTGTGGACGGTGCTCGACGTCGACACGGGTGACCGGCGGGTCGCGGAAGCGCTCGCCCACACCGGCTGGAACGGCCGGCTCAGGATCGTCACCTGCCAGGGGTGTTACGCCTACACGACCCTCTACTCCACGGTGAGCCCCGACGGCCGATCCGGTCTCTCCGACCACTCCGCGGCACCCGTCCGCGTCCTCGACGACCAGAGTCCGCCCGAGACCCTGCGCAAGGTGCCGGGAGAGCTCCTCACCGATCCCGGCATGTCCGCCGGCGGCTGGGACATGACGACCCCGTCCATCGGCGGATACCCCGAATGGATCGGCGACGCCGAGTACCCTGCCTGCCCCGCCTGCGCGCGGACCATGGACTACATCGGAATGGAGGAAGCGCAGGACCCGGAGGGCGAGCCCATCACCGAAGGCACCACGTACCTGTTCCTCGACGCGTCCTGCGGCCTCGCCGCCACGATCTACCAGCAGACCTGACCCGTCCGGCCTGATCGCGGCGGGGTCCCGCGCGCCCGGCCGGCTACCGGCTCGGGCGGCGGCGCCCCGGTGCGGTCAGAACGTGCCCTGGGCGCACATGGCCACCGAGATCGTCCGCTGGGCGGTGACGGGTGAGGTGATCCGCAGCGTGACGCTGTGAGTGCCTCCCGTGCTCCGCAGGGGGCGCGGCGCGTTGAGGTAGCGGCGGCCGTTCTCGGAGATGAGCGCCGTGGCGCGGCCGGTGGCGATGCCGTCGACGAGCCAGGTGTAGCTGAACGTCACCGGCCCGCCCGTGCGGCGCACCATCGCGCGCAGCGTGGCCTGGCCGCCGGCCCAGCAGTCGCCGTTCCTGGTGCCGCCCGCCCGCAACGCGGAGACCCTGAGCCCGTCGGCCCCGCCGGTGTCATCGGGCAGGGTGCTGGGCGTGCCGTCCGTCTGCGGGGTCGGCCGGGTGGCACGGGTGCGCCGGGGGGACGAGGTGGCGACCGGCTCGGTCGTGGCGCCGGTGGTGCTCACGGGCGCGCTCTTCGACTTGGGGGTGGGCTCGGTGGGGGTGAGCCAGATGATGGCCGCGGCCAGCGCGCACACGCACAGGCCCGAGATCGCGGCGATGATCACCGTTTTGACCCGGCGTCCCTTCGCCCGGCGCGCCGGCGCCCGCCCGTTGCCGGTCCCGGGAGGGGCGGGAGCGCCGCCGTTCTCGGCGGGTCCGCCGTCGTAGGCCGCCGGCTGCCCGTACGCGCCCGCTCCCTGCCCCCGCCCGTCGTGCTGCCCCTCGAACTGCCCGCGCTGCCCGGCGGTGGGGGAGCCGGCGGTGGGAGAGTAGGCCAGGCGGTCGTGGGCCGAGGCCGCGGGCGAGTACGCCAGCCGATCCTGCGCCCCCGCATCCCTGCGGGCCGCGGACGCGCCGGACCCAGTGGCAGGCCCAGTGGCGACCGGGGCGGAGAGCGGCGTAGAAGCCTGGCGCTCCTGCGGCCCGAACCCGGCGGGCGGCTCGACGGGGGAGGAGAGGTCGAACAGCGCCTGCATCGGCGAGGTGGCCGCACCGGGCCCCTCATGCCCGGCCCCCGCCCGCGCGGCCCCGGCCGCGTGCGGATCATGGCGCGAGGCGCCGGATGCCGCGTATGGATCGTCGTGCGCGGCGCCGGACGCCGCGTGCGGACTCTGCTGCGGGCCACCGAAAGCCATGTGCGGATCGTGCCGCGAGATGCCGGAATCCGCGTGGTGGCCGGTGCCGGACGCCGGGTGCGAGCCCTGGCGGGTGGAGCGGCGGTTGCGTGCGGGGAGGCCGTGCGCCGTCCCCGGGTCCTGGGCGCCCTCGTGCGGCTGGTCGAGGGTCTGCTGCCAGGACGCCGACACCCGGTCGGGAGTGTGCTCACCGACGAGCGCCCCAGAAGCCGCCTGCGAGCCTGGGGGAGAGGTCGCGTTCGAGGCGGAGGGTCGGCGGGACGGCGCGGCCAGCCGGAGCAGGACGTCGCGCATCCCCGGCCGCAGCGACGGATCCTTGGCCAGGCAGGCCGCCACGATCTCGCGCAGCGGCCCGCTCACCTCCCCGAGCTGCGGGTCCTCACGAAGGATGCGGTTGATCACCGCGGGCAGCGAGTCGTCCCCGAAAGGCGGCACGCCGGTGGCCGCGAAGACGAGGACCGACCCCCACGAGAACACGTCGGCGGCGGCCCCGACCGCCTTGCCCGCGAGCTGCTCGGGCGCCATGTACGCGGGCGTCCCCACGATGTTGCTGGTCGCCTTCATCCCCGAGCCCAGCGCTCCGGCGATGCCGAAGTCGACCACCCGCGCCCCGTCGGGCCCGAGCAGGACGTTGGACGGCGTCAGGTCCCCGTGGACGACGCCCGCCTGATGGATCGCGTCGAGCGCGGTGGCGGTCGCCACGGCGATGCGCTGCAGGTCCGCCGCGCCGCGCCGGCCCGCCTGCTGCAGCGAGGGCCCGTCCACGTACTCGGACACGATGTACGCCCGCCCGCTGGTCGAGGCGTCGAGCACCTGCGCGAGGCAGAACGGCTCGACCCTGCGCGCGGCGGCGATCTCGTTCGCCAGGCGCTCGCCCACGGCCAGCCCCTCGCGCAGCACCTTGACGGCGACGGGGGTGCCGTTGCGGGCCTGACCGAGGTAGACGACACCGTGGCCGCCCGCGCCGAGCCGCCCGACGAGCCGGTAGGGTCCCACCGCTGCCGGGTCGCCCTCGCGGAGGGGTTCGACGTTGGGCATGAGGGGAGTGACTCCTGTGACGGCTGAGACAGAACTCCAGCACCCTACTGGCAAAAGTCAAGACTTGTCAGAAGTTAGGCTGATCTAACTGGGAAGAAAGGGGCGATTCGGGTGCATTCGCTGGAGAACTACGCCGATGGCGTACGGGCCGGTTCACGTACCTGGATCGCCCGCGCGATCACGCTTGTCGAGTCGACCAGACCCGATCACGTGGCCCTGGCGCAGCGGCTGCTGGTCGAGCTCACCCCGCTCTCCGGACGGGCCCGCCGCGTCGGCGTGTCGGGCGTGCCTGGCGTGGGCAAGTCCACGTTCATCGACGCCCTCGGCACGCGCCTGACCGGCCAGGGGCACAAGGTCGCGGTCCTGGCCGTGGACCCGTCCTCCACCAGGACGGGCGGCAGCATCCTCGGCGACAAGACCCGCATGGCCCGCCTGTCGGCCGACCCCGCCGCCTTCATCCGCCCCTCGCCGACCTCGGGCACCCTCGGCGGCGTCACCAAGGCGACCAGGGAGGCCATGGTCGTCGTGGAGGCGGCCGGCTACGACGTCGTCCTGGTCGAGACCGTCGGAGTGGGCCAGTCGGAGACCGCCGTGGCCGACATGGTGGACACGTTCCTGCTGCTCACCCTGGCCCGCACCGGCGACCAGCTGCAGGGCATCAAGAAGGGCGTTCTGGAGCTGGCCGACGTCGTCGCGGTCAACAAGGCCGACGGCGAGTACGAGCTGCCCGCCAGGAAGGCGGCCCGCGAGCTGTCGGGCGCCCTGCGCATGCTCCGCTCCGACTTCGCCCCGCCGCCCGTGCTGACCTGCAGCGGCTTGACCGGCGACGGGCTGGACGAACTCTGGCGGCGGGTGCTGGCCCACCAGGACGGCCTCGACCTGGCTGCCAAGCGCCGCCGCCAGCAGGTGGGCTGGACCTGGACGATGGTGCGCGAGCGGCTGCTGGCCGAGCTGCGCGACGACCCGGAGGTGACGGCGATCTCGGCGGAGGTGGAGCGGGCGGTGCTGGCCGGCGACCTCACGCCCGCGCTGGCCGCCGACCGGATCCTCGCGGCTTTCAAGCGTGCCTGATACGCCCCTTTCGAGCAGCTTCGAGCACCCCCCGGGTTGAGATACCTCCCCCGGGGGTGAACTTTCCTCCTCCCCCTCCTCCTGGCCGCCCGGACCGTTCCCGTGATCCATGCCACGATGGCGCGCAACGACGTGGGAAGGGCTCACTTGACATCCTCCCTCTCCTGAAGGAGGGGGAGTCCCACGGTCGCCCGTGAGGTTTCCTGCTTCATCGCCGGTTGCCCGCCCGAGAAAGGGATCTCTCGTTGAGGTCTTACACCGGCTCCACAGGCGTTTCGCCTCTCCGCCAGCCCGGCGGCGAGGGTGTGTCGGATCGTTGCTCCGGCGGCTTGGTCATCGCCGCCGTCGAACACACTACCGAACTTCGCGGCATCGCGCCGCGTTTCGACGGCGGTCCGCCTGGCGGCGAATCGCCTGCCCCTGTCCTGCTCCGCAGGGGTCCGATTCCTCTCCCGTCTCAAGGCGGGGGTTTCCTCGGAGGTTTCTGATGAGTGCGGATTCGATGCTGCCCGGAGGGGTGACGGATGCTCTGGAGGAGTACGGGCGCCTCCTTGAGGAGCACGGCATCACCTGGGGTGAGCCGGAGATCCCTTACGTGAAGTTCTTCGCCCGGCGAAGAGTGCTGCGTCCCGAGCTGTTCGACCGCTTCTGGGAACTGGTCTTCAAGGCCGTCGCCGAGACCCATCCGGAGGAGCCGAGAGAGCGGCTCGTCGCCCGGCTGGCCGAGCCCGACTACGACCGGGTCCTGCGCGACACCCTCGACGGCGAACTGCCCGCGCACCTCTACGCCATCAGGATCGAGGAGGACGGCGCCGTCCTGGAGGGGGCGGCGCGCACGATCCTGCTGCCTTCGCCGGAGCTGTGCCCGCTCGCGGCCGACGAGGACGGTCCAGGCCGGCGCCGGGCCGGCGAGGAGCGGATGTCGCTGCTCATCGACTCGCGGCGGGGCAGGCCCTGCCAGGTCGGCGTGGACGACGCCCAGCGGCTGCTGGCCGCCCGCGGGGCCTGGCTGGTGGAGGTGGACCAGGACAGCATCGTCGTCGTGGACGGCGAGCGCGTCCGCCTCGACACCCTGCTGCGCCCCATCCCCTCCTCCCGGCTGCGCCTGCGGTCCGGGACGCCCTGCCGCTGGAGCGTGGTGAGCGCCGACGGCGCCGGCTGGTTCCCGCCCGGGGTCGCCAACCGTTACGACTACCACGGCCGCCCGTACTTCCACGGCGACGACCTGCTCGTGGACGTCCCCTGCATGCCGCTGACGATCACCGCGGCCAGGGGCATGGAGTACGGCGCGGCCGGCCACGAGCTCACCCCGATGCCCGGCGAGGAGCACTTGGTCGAGCTGGCCCCCGAGCGCCTCTACGACGCCGCCGGCGCCGGCTGGTACGGCGGCGACCTGCACGTCCACCTCAACTGGGCGGGCGACCTGGTGGCCGTGCCCGCCGACGCGGCCGCCGCCCAGCACGGCGAGGACCTGCACGTGCTCAACCTCCTGGCCGGCAACGTCTCCGGCCGCCGGGTGTACGACCGCGAGGCCCTGGAGCACTGGACCGGCAAGGACCTGCCGTGGTCCGACGCCACGCACGTGGCCAGGATGGGCGTCGAATACCGCAATGACCTGCTCGGCCACATCTACGCCTTCGGGCTCCACTCGGCCCCCGGCCGCTACCACACCGGCTTCGCGGGCGACGCCGACTGGCCGCCCAACGCCGACGGGCTGCGCGAGCTGCGCGGGCTCGGTGCGCTGGTCGGCTACAGCCATCCCTTTCGCACGCCCATCGGCGACGGCGACCCGCCCAAGGGCGTCGTCTCGCCCGTGCCGCGCAACTGCGCCGCCCGCGAGCTGGTCGCCGATGCCGCGCTCGGCCTGGTGGACAGCCTCGACGTGCTCACCCACGCCTCCATCCCGGCCACGGCCGCGGTCTACCGGCGGCTGATCGGCGCGGGCAACCGGATGGCCGTGACGGCGGGCACCGACGCGATGATCTCCTTCACCCGCTCCGACAACCAGTCGAACCCGCCCGGCTGGGCCCGCGTCTACGCCCGGGTCGAGGGGGAGCTGAGCGCCCGCTCGTTCGCGGCGGCCGTACGCGCTGGCCGCACATTCGCCACCACCGGCCCGTGGCTGGAGCTGACGGTGAACGGGCACGGCCCCGGCCACGTGATCCAGGCCCGCAGGGGAGACCGGATCAGCGTCACCGCCACGGCCGTCGGGCCCGAGGTGGCGGCCGTGCGCATCCGTACCGCCGACGGGGTCAGAGCCGGGGCCGAGCGGCTGCCGCCCGAGCAGGGGTGGCAGGGGCAGGAGCGGCTGACCGTGACGGCCGTGCTGGAGGTGGACGAGCCGACGTACGTGGTGGCCGAGGTCCTGTGCGACCCGCATCCCCGCACGCTGACCTCCACCGGATACGCCCTGACCAGCCCCGTGTACGTGGACGTCGGCGGCCGGCCGGTCGCCAGGCGCGAGGACGTGCTCTGGTGCCTGGAGTGGCTGGACCTGCTGGAGGACCTGATCAGGCAGCACGGGCGGCTGGCCAGCGCCTACCAGTTCGGCGACCACGTGTCCCTGTTGCAGCAGGCCAGGACGATCTACCAGGCGCGGCTGGGCTGACCCGCGGAAAGCCTCCTGGGAGCGTGCGGTACGCGCCGGCAGGCTCCCCTCCGGCCTCCTCGCTCGACCTCGCCCTTGGGCGATTCATCCGTTTGTGCTATTTTTTGGCCATGCGGTCAGAAAACGAACCTGACGGCCAGAAGCCGCGGTCCTTCATTGAGGAGGCCCGGCGCGCCCAGATCGTGGGCTCCGCCGTCGCCGTCATCGCGGAGGCGGGGTTCGCCAAGGCGTCGCTCGCGCGGATCGCCGAGCACGCCGGAATCAGCAAGGGCGTGATCTCCTATCATTTCGCCGGCAAGGACGAGCTGATGGAGGAGGTGGTGCGGCGGTCGTACGAGGGCGCGGCCGAGCATGTGGTGGCGAGGATGGAGGGGCTGACCACGGCGACCGAGCTGATCAGGACACACGTCCTCGCGGTGGCCGAACACATGCGCGGCCACCGCGACCAGCTCAAGGCGCTGGGAGAGATTTTCAACAACCTCAGGACCGACGACGGAGCCCCCCGCTTCGGGATCAACGCCAACGAGGAGCTCTACCAGATGCTGGAGCACCTCTACCGGCTCGGCCAGGCCGGCGGCGAGTTCAGGCCGTTCGACACCCGCGTCATGGCCGTCACCCACCAGGCCGCCGTCGACACCATGTTCGCCTACTGGGTCGCCAACCCCGACCACGACCTCGACGCACACGCGAGAGAGCTCGCCGACCTCATCGAAAGGGCGTGCCGCGCATGAAGGCGGAGACCACGACCAGGCTTTACGCCATCGACAACCTCCGGATCGTCCTGACCGCGTTAGTGGTCACGCACCACGTCGCGATCACATACGGCAACATCCCCCTCTGGTACTACGTCGAGCCCGCCAAGGACCCCACCGGCAGCCTGCTCGACCTGCTGGTCATGCTCAACCAGGCGTTCTTCATGGGGTTCTTCTTCCTCATCTCCGGCTTCTTCACCCCCGGCTCCCGCGACCGCAAGAGCGGGCGCGCCTTCGTGCGCGACCGGTTGGTGCGGCTCGGGATCCCGCTGCTCGTCTTCGTCCTGCTGCTGCGGCCGGCGCTGAACTTCGCCGGGTACGCCCAGGCGGGCGGGATGTCGTACGCGGAGTACTACCTGCGCTCCTGGGACCCGGGCCCCATGTGGTTCGTCGAGGTGCTGATCGGGTTCGTGCTGGTCTACGCGGCGTGGCGGAGCCTGCGGCAGCCGATGGAGGCGCGCGTCGTCCCGCTGCGGCTCTCCTGGATCGTGGCCTTCGTGCTCGGGCTCGCGGCCGTCACCTTCCTGTGGCGCATCCCGGTGCCCACCGGGACCTACGTGCCGGTGCTCGGCCTGCCGTCGCCGCAGTACCTGCCGCAGTACGCCGCCATGTTCGTGCTCGGTTGCGTCGCCTACCGGCGAGGCTGGTTCGAGACGCTGCCCGTGCGGGCGGGGCGGGCCGGGCTGATCGCCTCCGGCGTGTCGAGCGTGGTGCTGGTGCCGGCGGCGCTGCTGACCACCGGCGCGCTGTCGTCCGCCCTGATGGCGCTGTGGGAGTCGGCCTTCGCGGTCAGCATGATCATCGGGCTGACGGTGCTGTTCAGGGAGCGGTTCGGCGAGCAGGGGCCGCGCGGCCGGTTCCTGTCGCGGCACGCCTTCACCGTCTACATCATCCACCCGCTGGTGCTGGTCGGGCTGGGCTGGGCGCTGCGCTGGCTGGACGCCGTCGCGATCGTGAAGTTCGCCGTCATGCTCGCGCTGGCGCTGCCCCTGTGCTGGTCGCTGGCCTACCTGGTGCGCTCGTTGCCCGGGGCCAAGAAGATCCTCTGAGCGGAGCCGGGTAGCGCGGCGGGGGGGGGGGGGGGGGGGGCCCGGCCCCCCCCCCCCCCCCCCGGCCGGGGGGGGGGGGGGGGTGGGGGCCCCACCCCCCGACCCCCCCCCCCCCCCCAGCGGGGGGTAATTTTGGGGGGGGGGGGCGCGCC
>NZ_JBEZFZ010000056.1:0-19534 GCF_040649735.1 Nonomuraea sp. NPDC048892
ATGGTCAGGCCTCCGATCGAAGAGCCGATGATGACCCCGAGGGTGATGAAGGACGAGTGGACCGTATTGACCAGCGGCCGGGCGTTGGTGGTGCGCTGGACGCGGGTGGCCATGGCGGGGTTCATGGTGACGCCCACCAGGCCGATGCCGAGCATGAAGGCCACCGCGGGGACGCTGAGGTGGGCCAGCAGGGCGAAGCCGGTCAGGAAGACCAGGTTCAGTGCCAGCCCCCATACCTGGACGCCGATGGTGTACCGGTCAGCCAGGCGGCCGACGACGGTGTTGCCGATCACGGTAGCGGCGCCGTACGCGATGAGCAGCAACGGCACCGTGCCCTCGCCGATCCCCGTGACCTGGGTGAGGATCGGGCTCAGGTAGCTGAAGGCGGAGAAGGTCGCGCCGATGATGAGGGTGCTGGTGGACAGCACGAGCCACAGTTTGACGTTCCTGAAGATCTTCAGTTCCTCGCGGAGTTCGAGCCCGTCGGAACCGGCGCGTTCCAGGTGGGGTAGGCCGACGAGCGTGGCGAGAGCGGTCAGGACGGTCAGCGCGCTGATGGCCCAGAAGGTGGCCCGCCAGCCCAGGTGCTCGCCGACCAGGGTGGACAGCGGGAGCCCAAGCAGCGTGCCGACCATTAGCCCGTTCAGGACCACCGCGATGGCCCGCCCGCGTACCCGCTCGTCCGTGAGCTGGGTGGCCAGGGAGATGGCCAGCCCGAAGAACGCTTGCGAGGCGACCCCGGTGATCACTCGGGCGACCAGCATGGCCGGGTACGAACCCGAGACTGCGGACAGCACGTTTCCCACCAGGAAGATCACGAAGAGCGCCGTGAGTGCCGGGTTCGGCCGCAGCCGCGCCACTGCGATGGTGAGGAAGGGACCGCCAACGGTCATAGCGACCGCGAAGGCGGTGATGAGGTAGCCGATCTGTGGAATGGTCGCGCCGAGTCCGGCGGCCATCTGCGGCATCAGTCCTGCGACGGCGAACTCGCTGGTCACCATGGCGAAAATGCCGAGGGCCAGCAAATAGACAGCACGGGGCAAGGTGGTCGCTCCTTGGCGAGAATTTTGCATCGAACGGTGTAGAACTCGGGTAGGCGAAGCCCGCCGGAGCTCGGGGGTGGGGTCAGGCGAGTGCGTCTGTGGCCGTCTCGGCGATGGCTTCCAGGGTGGGCCGGTCGGCGCCTCCTTGAGCGGCGATCCGCATGCCCGCGATCACGGCGTTGACGAACCGGGCGAGTGCTTCCGGCGTGCGGGTCGAGGTGATGTCGCCGGCTGCCGCGCCGGCCGCGATGACGGTCCGCAGCGAGTCGAGTCGCCGCGCCAAGTCGCGATCGAGCAGCAGGGCGATCTCCGGGTCGCGGCCGGCCAGTTCCACCGTGGTGTTGACGCTCAGGCAGCCGCGTCCGTGGCCGTTCCGGTAGGAGGCGGACTCCATCTCGACGATCGCGGCGAGCAGTTCGCGGATGCGCTCCGCGGGCGGGCGCCGCGGGTCTTCCAGGATGCGCGCCTGGTTGGCGGCGGTAGCGTCGAGGTAGCGGGTCAACGCACGTTTGAACAGCTCGTGCTTGCTGGTGAACGCGTTGTACAGGCTGCTGCGGTCCAGCCCGACGGCGTCGCACAGGCTCCGGGTCGAGGTGGCCTCGTAGCCGTACGCCCAGAAGAGGTCCATCGCGCCGGCCAGCACCTGATCCTCGTCGAATGTCCGTGGTCGAGCCATGCGGGCAACGCTAACAGTTTTGGATCGACCGGTGCAATATGCTGGGAGAGTCCTAGCCGGCATGGTCGATGTCCTCGCCGGGCGTCGTGGCCGGCGCGGCGATCGTCGTAGTCGCGGGCTCGCCGAGCCACTCCGTTGAAGCCCACGGTGATCAGCTCTTCGCAGGCACGTGCCATGGCGTACAGTTCGCGCGACTGCTCGGGTGTGGCACCCGAAACAGGCACCGGATGCGGGTTCAGCCCGGGATGCAAGCCGCCCGAGGCGTCCTTGCCGTCAGGCGCGGGATGGCCGGGCAGCCGGCCGCCCATGCTGAGACCGGGGACGGCCGCGGCGTTCACGGCCCATGTGGCCGTCGGCGATGTCGCCGTGTTCCCAGTTGACGGGAACGGTGACGCACCTTTGCCGAACACAGAGCCGCCTCCACGATCGACCAGACCTCGGCCTGCACAGATATGAGTGCAGCAGGTAATGGAGCTCTGTGGAGGTGGGCGGCGATGGCCGGACCGATCGTGGTGGGGGTGGACGGCTCGGCTCCGTCCCACGCGGCAGTGGAGTGGGCCGCCGCCGATGCCAAAAACAGACGGCTGCCCCTGAAGATCGTGCATGTGTGCGAGCAGTGGCGGAGCGACATCGACGGCGGGAAGTACTGCGCCGGCGTGCTGGAGACGGCCGCCGACCTGGCCCGGGCGATCGACGGCAGCATCGAGGTGGACGCGGAGTTGTCCGCGGGCAACGTGGTGGAAAGCCTGATCGCGCAGTCGGCGTCCGCCGACTCCACAGTGCTCGGAAGCCGGGGCGTGGGCGGGTTCGCCGGGCTGGTGCTCGGCTCGGTGACCCTGGCGGTCGCGGGGCACGCCCAAGGCCCGGTCGTCGTCGTCCGCGCACCCGCCGCCACCAGGCACGATCGGATCGTGGTCGGCGACGACGGCTCCGGCGCCGCACAGGAGGCGATGCTCTACGCCGTCGAGCAGGCCCGTGCCCGCCGCGCGCGGATCGTCGCCGTCCACGCCTGGCAGCAATCCGTGGTCTCGGCCTACGGAGCCGACTTCGCCGACCTGCTCGCGGACGCCTTCCAGGAGGAGTGCCGCGCCGCGCAGGAGCGGATCGCTTCCTGGCGTGAGCGACATCGTGACGTCGAGATCACCGGCCGGCAGATCAGCGAACATCCGGTTCCGGCCCTCGTCGATGCCTCCGCCTCGGCCGACCTGGTCGTGGTCGGATCGCGAGGGCTGGGAGGTTTCGCCTCCGCTGTGCTCGGGTCGGTCGGCCACGGCCTGCTTCATCATGCCGCCTGCCCAGTCGCCGTGGTCCGGCCACGGCATGTCCGGTGAACGCACTTCAGCGACACCTGGTGCGCGGGGCGATGGCCGCTCATGACACAGCAGAAGCCCGGGGCGGCGTTCGCTGAAGCGGCGGCGGCTACGGCGGGCGCGGCCCCGGCGGCTCCGCGCCCACGACCTCGCCGTAGCGCATGGCCACCACCTCGTAGGCCGACCTGGTCAGCAGTCCGGCCGGCCCGGACGCGCCCGCCACGAGCTCGGTCGGCACTCCCCAGCCGTGCTGGGTCAGGACCGTACGAGGGTCGGCGCGTACCTGCCTCGGCAGCAACGCCAGCGTCTCCTCGTCGCAGTAGCGCAATCCCGGGTCCACGTGACCGCTCGCCAGATGCCGGTCTTCGCTGAGCACGAGGTACCCGTCCGGCTCCAGGCTCTCCTCCGTCTCCACATTCACCGGAGGCACGGGCCGACCGGCTCGCAGCCTCAGTTCGGGCAGGCACTGGGTGAAAGCGGATGCTGATAGAAGGGATCGTCGTACTGCGCGAACCACGACACCGGCAACAGCAACCGCATCACCGGCGGCACGGGAGCGGGGGCGTCCTCGGCACCGTCGTCGTGCCCGGGTTCTCCCGCGGCGTGGCGGCGCAGCGACTCGGCTTCGGCCCGCAGGCCGTCTTCCGCCGCGAGCCCGTCGAGCAGTTCGTCCAGCTCGCCCTGCCGGTCCTGCCTCGGTTCGGCAGTGGAACGCAGCACCGCCTCGGCGAGCCGGGCCGCCGGGCGGGCCACGTCCGCGGTACCGGGCGCGCCGGACGCCTGCCGCAGTTCGGCCGTCGGGTCGCCGGCACCGGCACCGGCTCTGGCGCGTTCGAGAGGGGCGTCCAGCCGGGCGAAGTCGAGCTCGACTCCCTGCTCGGCGGCGAGAGCCAAGAGGACGGGGCGGAGGCGGCGTTCCCAGGAGCCGACGGTCACCGGCCACGGCCTTATGGCGAGCACGGCGGCGAACATGTCCCATCCCGCGGGGTCCCCGTTCAGCAGCAGCGCGGCCCCCATCTCCGTCAGCCCGGAGGTCTCCCCTGGCAGGTCGCGGTCGCGCAGCAGACAGGCGATCCGCAGCGCCTCACGAGGCCGCCCCTGGACGCGGGCGTCGTGGGCGGCGGTCTCAAGCTCGTCACGCTCCCCCAGCCGGCCGGCCGACGCCTTGAGGTGGAGGCGTGAGCACTCGCGGGCCCTGTCCAAGTCGCCGGTGACGATCAGAGCGTCAACGTAGGCGGTCCAAGCCCAGGTCCACGTGGGGTCGATGGCCCCGGCGGCGAGGTACCGCACTGCCTCCTCCGGCTTGCCGAGCTCCATGGAGACGCGGCCGATCATGCACCGGCTCCAGTCGTCGGTCGCGCCGTCGAGCAGGGCCAAGGCCTGCTCGTAGTGGCCGACGTGCACGAGGGCGTCCGCATAGGCGGCCGTCGTCGCCGGGTCCCGCACGATCGCGTAGCCGCGGGCGGCCGCGGCCTCGCACGTCCAGGGCAGGCACCGCGTCCGGGCCGTCTGCGCCAGCAGCAGCCACACCTGTGCCGACAGCGGGTTCAATGCCAGCGCCCGCGCCGCGGCGAGCAGGGCGCCCCACTGCCCGGCCTGCCGGTGGGCGCCCTGCACCTCGGCGAGCTGGGCGCGCAGGTCGCTCTCGGTCGCATAGCTCCACCACTCGCTTCCCGTGACGTCCGCCTGCCGCTGCGCGGCGAGCAGGGCCGACAACGCCTCGGACAGGCTCCCGGCCACGTCGCCGCGGGGGCGCTGCCGGGCGGTCATCGCGACGACGTCGGCCAGCCGCAACTGTGCCACCGCTCGTGTGCGGACGTCGTCCTCGTCCCGCGGGTCCTGCTCCAGAGCGGACTCGAAGTCGTGGCGGGCGAGCTCCAGGTGGCCCTTGACGGCACGCCACTGCCCAGCCGCCAGCAGGGCCGCACGGCGCTCGGCCGGTGAACTCAGGAGCCCGGCGCGGGCCTCCTCCACTATGGCGATGATCTCATCACCGGGTGGCGCGACCGTGGCCGCGCGATCCAGCAGGCCCAGCGCACGGTCGCGATCGTCCTCGTCTCGTGCCCACTCGGCGAGCGCGATGTACAGCTCGCACGGAACGTCCACCAGCCGGTTGACGTCGCCTTCGATGTCGCTGAGAGACAGGAACGCCTCGGCGGCGGCTCGGGCGTCGTCCAGCGCGAGCCCGAGATCTCCGAGCTCCCGCGCGAGGGCGATCGCCTCGACGGTGGCGTCCAGGTCGCGTGGATCCAGCTCGCGAGCGCGCTTGAGCAGGGCATCGGCCACGTCGGTCTGTCCGCGCCCCCGCGCGTAGCGGGATCGCAGTGCCAGCCGGGCCGCGCTGTCCGGCTCGCCGGCGCCCTCACCGATGATGGCACCGGCCTCGTCGAGAAAACCGTGTCGCAGCGCCAGGCGCGCGGCCAGCAGCCGCAAGTCCTCCTGCACGCTTTCTTCCGGGCCCGCCCAGCGGCCGACTCGGAGTCCATGGTGGCCGAGCTCAAGGAGTTCATGGCACAGGTTCCAGTCACCCGCGGCGAGTGCCCGGTTCGCCATGGAGATCCGGGTGGCGAGCACCGAGGCGGCGGCCGGCAGCGGAACGTCCGCTTCCAGCCGGTCCATGGCCTCCGTCCGCAGCCGGCTCGCCGCGGTGAACCAGTAACCGAGCCACTCCCCCAGCCCGGTCAGCAGATCACCAGCGAGGACCTGCCGGAGCCGGGCGCGTTCCTCCGGCCAGCCCTCGGCGAGGAACGGCCGGACCACCGAGAAGTGCTCCACGGCGTCGGCGAGCCGCCCGAGACGGAGTAACGCCTCTTCCAGAGCTCGTCGGCGCGCGGCGAGCAGCCGTGGCACCTTCCCGTCCTGCGCGCGCGCCGCGATCTGCCGCAGTCCCGCGTCCACGTCGAGTTGCCTGCGCAACTGCCCGTCGGCGCGCCGGATCATCTCAGTGATGGAGGACATCGGGCGCTCCGCTCCAGCGTGGTGTCATCGGCTCGACGAGGCGGCCGGCGATGGGCCCCGGTGGGAGCGGGCTCTCCACCACGGGGCTCACCAGCCGCACACCCGACTGAGGGCTGGTGACCAGGGTGAACCAGCCGAATCCGGCAGCGTCCTCCACCGGTTTGTCCACCTTGAGCATCCTGCGGCCCGCCTGTACGGCGGTCTCGATCGACTCACCGCGGCCCAGCGCCTCGTAGAAGGAGTCGTTGAACACCTTGCACTGCTTGGGGTGCACGGGCAGGTGCGTGAGCATCACCGCTGTCACGCTCCCCGTGATGACGTCGCCTAGCGCGCTGGGCGTCAGCGGCTCGTAGTTGTAGTCGGTGGGCGGCATCAGCAGTTCGAACACGACCAGGCGCACGCCACACGCGGCGGCGGTCCTGATCACATCGCGCGGGTCCTCCCACGACTCACCGTCCCCGTCGTCGTCGACGAAGGCGATCAGCGGCGTGCCGTCGTCCTCGCGCTGGCCTACGCCCATGAAATGCAGCACGGTGTAGGCGCCGGTGCGAAGAGCATCCTGTACGGCGCTCCATCGCGGCTCGGGCAGCACCTTCACCACGAATCCGGCGCGTTCGACACGCTCGCCGAGGGCGGATGCACATGTCGGACGGCTTGGGCCAGCGGTAGGGCGATCCCCGGTGCCTGGGAGGCACGAGGGGATACTGGCGGGCCCAGTGCCTCGGCTGGGCGACAGCGGCCAGCACGCCGACCTCGGCCGGCGTGGCGGCCGGTGCGGAGGGTGGCGGCACCATGTCCCCGTCCGTCAGGTCCGTGTCCGACACCCGGACGAATCTGAACTTCTCGTCGGCGGCGAGGAACTTGTCCCGCTCACCGGGGACGGCGGCGAGCTCCCAGGGGATGTCGGTGAGGTCGTTGCCGTGTTCCACGTGCAGGCGGACCAGGACGCTGTCGGCCTGGCTGACCACGCTGAGATGGTTGGCGACGTCCCGGGGGAACAGCGCGCTGGCGAGCAGCGGGCCGAGCAGCGACACCTCGTCCGCGTCGCGGACCCGCCGTCGCTGCGCCCACCGGAACAGCGCCTCGGCGACGTCCTCGCCGAGGTCACGACCGGTCAGGCCGTGGCTGAGATGCGGCTCCAGGCTGATCTGCCAGGAGTTGCGCTTCCCGCTGACCCGCAGGTCCACGCACGCGCCGATGTCCCAGGAGCGGCCGAGGCCCTGCCAACCGTCCCGGCCGAGCGCATCCCGCCAGGGCACCATCGCCGGCGTCGACGTCTTGAGCAGGGCTGCGATCTCCTCGAATCTCCCGGCCGCCACCGCGACGAGCACCGCGCTGCCGCCCAGGGCGTCCGCCGCGTCACTGCTCCAGCGGGTGAGCGAGACCACCGCGCCGGTCTTCGTGCTCAGGCCGGGGCCGCCGCTCATCCCGTAGGTGATGATCGTGCCCGGTTCGAGCCGCAGACTCTGGTCACCGCCATCCTGGAGGTCCTCGCGTCTGTGGCCCCCGGCCGCGACGATCTCCAGCCCTGTTCGCTCCCCGTTCTCGCGCGGGAAGCCGGCCAGCCAGTACCGGCAGGTGTCCAGCCTGGTGTCCAGGACCACGCAGGGGAGGGCGGGCTCGTCGCGCGCCTCGCCGGCCAGCAGAGCGAGGTCGGCGTCCCGGTCCCGCCTGACCACCCTGGCGGGGCGGCGGGCACGGCCGATCGGCTCGATGTCGATGCGGGCTCCCTCGGGAACCACGTGCTCGCAGGTGAGCAGCAGCCGATCGCTGACGAAGAACGCCGTACCCTGGAAATCGCCGTCGGCGTGCACGGCGGCGGTCGCGTCGTGCAGCACGCGCTTGAGCAGCTCAACGGTCGCGTCCGACAGCGGCATCGCGTGCCTCCTTCATGTCCGCGGCGGCCCACTCCAGGGTGACCCTGATCGTGGCCTCGCCCCGGCCCTTTCCGAGCATGGCCACGACGTGACCGGACTCGACCGCGAGGCTGAATCCCAATTCGATCGTGCCCTTGGTGGGCCCCGCCCGGCGGACAGCCTGGAGCACTTCGCGGCTCACCCGTTCCACGGACGTGGTGATCTCGCTCAGTTCCGTCACGAGGTCCTTGTCCGCCACCAGCGTGCCACCCACCGGTTCCGCGACGACGACCATCGTGTCGCCGCCGCCGATCTTCACCGCCAACTTCTGTTCTCCGGCCATGGCCGGCCTCCTGCCTGTTGCCCGTCGTGCTGCTCACGGTTCCGCCGGTGCACCTCGAGTCAGGCCACTGTGACGTCGGGGTCGAGGTAGACATCCTGGACGGCGTTCAGCAGCGTGACCCCTTCGGCCATCGGCCGCTGGAAGGACTTGCGGCCGACGATCAGGCCCATCCCCCCGGCCCGCTTGTTGATGACGGCGGTCCGCACGGCCTGGGCCAGATCCGGCTGCCCGCCTGACGCGCCGCCGGAGTTGATCAGCCCGACCCTGCCCATGAAGCAGTTGGCCACCTGCCAGCGGGTCAGCTCGATCGGGTGGGCGGCGGCCATCTCGCTGTAGACCCTGTCATCGGTCTTGCCGAACCTCAGCGCGGGGAACCCGCCGTTGCACACCGGCTGCTTCTGTTTGACGATGTCGGCCTCCACCGTGGCCGCCAGATGATTGGCCTGCCCGGTCAGGTCCGCGCTCAGCTGGTAGTCCACCTCGCCCGTCGCGAACGACTCGTTGCGCAGGTAAGCCCACAGCACAGTGAACAGGCCCAGCTCATGCGCGCGCTGGAACGCTTCACGGACCTCCTGCAGCTGACGCATGCTTTCCCGCGCCCCGAAGTAGACCGTCGCGCCCACCGCGACCGCGCCCAGGTCGAACGCCTGCCTGACCGAGGCGAACATGGTCTGGTCGTAACGGTTGGGGTAGGTCAGCAGCTCGTTGTGGTTGAGCTTGACGATGAACGGCATCCGGTGCGCGTATCGCCGTGACACCGATCCGAGCACGCCGAGGGTGGAGGCGATGGCGTTGCAGCCGCCCTCCAAGGCCAGCTCACACAGGCTGGCCGGGTCGAAGTAGGCGGGGTTCGGCGCGAAGGACGCCGCGGCGGAGTGCTCCACGCCCTGGTCCACCGGCAGGATCGACAGGTAACCCGTGCCCGCCAGGCGGCCGGTGTCCAACACATGCTGCAGGTTACGCAGCACCGCCGGGCTGCGGTCGGTGTGGGTGACCACTCGCTCCACGAAGTCGGCGCCGGGCAGGTGCAGGCTTTCCCGCGCGATACCGGTCGCGCGATGCTCCAGCAGGTAGCCACTCTCCTCGCCGAGGAGGGGCTTGAGATCCATCTCCGGCTCCTTCCGCCTCCGGCCCGACCGGCGTTCTCACGCTCGCCGCGAGGATCGCGGTCAGGGCCTCGTTCACAACGCTGAGCTCGTTCTCGCCGAGAAGCCAGGGCCGAAGGTCCCCCTACGGCCCGCTGAGTTCGCGCCTGGAGGGCTTCGGGACGAAGGCCCTCCCCTGCCGAGTCATAGGACACTGCCATCCCCGCGCGAGAGCACGCACAGTGAGCTCAAGGAGGTGCCCGATGCAGGCATGGAGTGATCTTCTGAATTCGCGAGTACGTCTGTACCGCCCGGACGGCAATCCCTTGCGTCGCCGTTCCGACCGGCTGGAGTCTGCCGTCGTAGTCGTGTCCGTGCTCTTGGTGCTGCTCAGTGTCTGGCCCGCCGTGGTGGCCGGGCGACTGGCCTATGACAATGCGCTGCGGGAGGAAAGCGCCGGCTCCCGCGCCCCCCGGCAGGTCATGGCGACGCTGCTGGAGGACGCTCCGGTCACCCGCGTGTCCTTCACAGAGGTCCCCGCGGGCAGGCAGGAAGCGGTGGCGCGGTGGACGACCCATTCGGGCGAGGTTCGCATCGGCACGGTGCCCGTGCGCCCCTTGGCCAAGGCGGGCGCGGTGATCCCGGTGTGGATCGACGCCGCCGGAAAGCCGGCCGCACCGCCTGCCGACAGTTCGGTGCTCCAGATGCGGGGTGTGGCGGTCGGCATGCTGATCGTGCTCGTGACCATGTTCCTGGTGCTGTGCGCGTTCGCTGGCTTCCGCCGGTGGCTGGACCGCGCACGCTATCGCGAGTGGGACGCCGACTGGGTACGGGCTTCGGACAGATGGCGCCGGCCGCAGCATCCCTGAGCGGGTGGGCGGCCAGCGGAAACCGCCGTTCGTCCGGGACCGCTCCTGAGCCGATGGCGTCCACCGGCGTTCCGCCAGGGCCCGCTCGTGGCCGAGCAGGATGTGGGTCATGGCAGCGGTGTCCCTTCTGGCGACGGTGTAGACCCTGATTCCGGAAGGTCGTTCGAGGCATGGCGGGCCCGCCATGCCTTGTGCGCGGTGTCGGCGGCGACCATGACGGGGATCGCCAGCGCCGCGAGTGCCCAGCCGGCCGGGGCGGGAAATGTCCCGCCGAGAAGGTGGGCGACCGGCTGGACGCCGACGAAGACCAGGAGCAGCACGGCTTCGAAGGCGATCGCGCCGAGCAGCAACGGGTTGGAACGCCAGCGCAGCCGGCCGATCCAGCGGGATTCGCTGCGGCAGGCGAAGGCGTTGGCGAACTGGCCGACCACGACGGCCGCGAACGCGGTGCCGGAGGCGGCGGCGAGCAGGCCGGGATCCGGTACGGCGGCGAAGTGCCAGCCGCCCAGCAGCAGGACACCGGCGAACGCTCCCATCTCGGCCAGCGCCTGGGCCGGGCCGAGCACGCCGAACACACGGAACAGCAGGCGCCGGTCGATGAGGCTGCCGGCGCGGGCGGGGCCGTGCATGGTGCGCGGATTGGCAGGCTCGGCCCCGAGGGCGAGAGCGGGCAGCAGGTCGGTGCCGATGTCGAGGGCGAGCACCTGCAGCACGGTGAGCGCGAGAGGGATGGTGCCGCCGGACAGCGCCCAGACCGCGAACGGGGTGAGCTCGGCGACGTTGTCGGTCAGATGGTAGGTGAGGAAGCGGCGTACGTTGGCGTAGGTCGCGCGGCCAAGCTCGACGGCGGCGACGATGGTGGCGAAGTGGTCGTCGAGCAGCACCAGGTCGGCGGCCTCGCGGGCGACGTCGGTGCCGGAGGCGCCCATGGCGATGCCGATGTCGGCCTCGCGCAGCGCGGGCCCGTCGTTGACGCCGTCGCCGGTCATCGCCACGACGTGGCCGCGCGAACGCAGCGCGCGGGCGATGCGGAGTTTGTCCTCGGGGGTCACGCGGGCGACGACAACGCCGTCCCGGTCCAGCAGTTCGCCCAGCGCCGCGTCGTCGGCGGGCAGCTCGGCGCCGGTCAGGATCAGTTCGTCGGGACCGAGCAGTCCGACCTCGGCGGCGATGGCGCGGGCGGTACGCGGATGGTCGCCGGTGACCATGGCGAGTTTGATCCCGGCGATGCGGCATTTCCAGATCGCCTCGGCCACGTCCTCACGTGGCGGGTCGTGGAGTCCGATCAGGCCGAGCAGTTCGAGGTCGTGTTCCTCGGACCCGCCGCCGCGGGCGACCGCGAGCACGCGCAGTCCGCGTTCGCTCATCCGGGTCAGCGCCTCCCCCACGCCTGGGACGTCGCGGCACAGCGGCAGCACGGTGTCCGGCGCCCCCTTGAGATGGAGCCGGCCATTCACCATGACGGAGGCGCGGCGGCGGCGCGGGTCGAAGGGGTTGCGCGCGGTGATCTCGCCGGTCAGGTCGGCGTCGAGGCGTAACGCCTCGACGTGCAGCGCGACCTCCATCGGGTCGCCGACCGGCCTGCCGTCGCTCATCCGTCCGGTGGAGCTGAGCACCGCCGTGCGCAGCACGTCGGCGGGCGCGTGCCCGGGCGCCCACACCTCGGCCACGGTCATCTCGTTGCGGGTCAGAGTGCCGGTCTTGTCGGTGCAGATGAACGTGGCCGAGCCGAGCGTCTCGACCGCTTCGAGGTGGCGCACCAGGGCGTTGCGGGCGGCCATCCGTTGCGCGGACCGCGCCAGCGACAGCGTGACCGTCGGCAGCAGCCCTTCAGGGACCAGCGCCACGGTGACCCCCAGCGCGAACAGGAAGCTGTGGCTCGCCTGCATGCCCAGCAGCATGGCCAGGCCGAAGAAGGCCACGCCCACGGCCAGCGCGATCCCCGCGACGATCTTGACGACCTTGCCGATCTGCACCGACAGCGGGCTCGGCGGCCGGGACGCCTCCTGGGTCAGCCGGGCGATCCCGGCCAGCCGGGTACGGGCGCCCGTCGCCATCACGACGGCCTCGGCCTCGCCTTCCACCACGTACGTGCCGGCGAAGGCCGGGTCACCGGCGCGCGGCCGGACGGGAACGCTTTCTCCGGTCAGCATCGACTCGTTGACCGCCAGAGCGTGCACCTCGGCCAGGTCCAGGTCGGCGGAGATCCGGTCGCCTGCCTCCAGGAGTACCACGTCCCCCGCGACCAGGCTGGACGCGTCCAGGAGCCGGCGGCGGCCGTCGCGGCGGACGACGACGTTGGCCGGGATGAGCTCGCGCAGTCGCTGCGCGGCCTGGTCGGCGCGATACTCCTGGGCGAAGGCGAAGCCGCCGTTGAGCAGCACCACCACCACGATCGCCACCGCGAGCTGCGGCATCCCGGCCAGGAGGGCGAGAACCGACGCGCCCCACAGCAGCAGCGCGAAGAAGTGCGCCATCTGGCGCAGCAGCAGCACGATCGGGAGCGTGCGCCGGGGCGAGGGCAGCACGTTGGGCCCGTCGGCCGCCAGCCGTGCCGTGGCCTGCGCGGTGGTGAGCCCCTGCCTGAGGTGAGACACGGTCGTCGTCATGCCGTCACGGTCGCCGCCGTTCGGGTGCCGGGGGCAGGGCCTTTCGGCACCAGGGTGGGGGCCGTACGGCACTGCCGTACGCACGGCCCGCGCGGGAGGGTCGGTGGTGGGAGGTGTGTCATGTTCACTCCGCTCGATCACGAGTCCGGCGTCCGGAGGCTGCTGGTCGCGGCCGGTCAGGCGCCGTCGGTGCTCAACACCCAGCCGTGGCGCTTCCGCGTCCCAGGCCGTGAGCTGGTCGAGGTCTACGCCGACCCCGAGCGGCGGCTGCGGGTGAGCGACCCGCGCGGACGCAACCAGCACGTCAGCTGCGGAGCTGCCCTGTTGAACCTGCGCCTGGCCGTGCGGACCGCCGGGCGGCGGCCGATGGTGTTCCTGCTCCCCTCGTCCGAGGAGCAGCCCGATCTCCTCGCCGCGGTCCGCGTCGGAGCGGCCATCCCCGCCACGACCGAGCACCGGGAGCTGTACGACCTCATCCCGGTGCGGCGCACCAGCCGCCGGCCGTACCTCGACCGGCGCGTCCCGTCCACAGTCATGGCCGAGCTGCGCTTGGCCGCCTCCCGTGAAGGCGCTCGGCTGGTCACGCTCGACCGGCACGGTACCGCCGACCTCCTCGACTACGCCGCCATGGCCGAGGACGAGCTGTCACGCGACCACGACTATCGCGCCGAGCTGGCCGCCTGGACCGTGCGCGGACCGCTCTACGACGGCGTGCCCGACTACGCGCTCGCCCCTCGCGCGTCGCGGGATCCGTCCCCGGTACGCGACTTCGGCCGGCAGCACGGCGAGGCCCGATTCGAGGAGCGACCCCAGCTCGCGGTGCTCACCACACCGGGCGACCGGCCCGCCGACTGGTTGCGCGCCGGGCAGGCGTTGCAGCGGATGCTGCTGGTCGCCACCCGGCACGGAGTGTCGGCGTCCTACCTGAACCAGCCGCTCGACCTGCGCGACATGCGCAAGCGGCGCGACCCGCACCACCGGCGCGGCCACCCACAGATGATCATCAGACTCGGATACGGCCCGTACGTGCCCCGCAGCCCCCGCCGTCCCGCCGCGGAGCTGGAGTCCACACAGGTCTGAGAGGACTCTCGGCAGCCATCGCGGGACCTCCGCCCCTTGGGCCGAAGTGTGCCCGGAGCTGCAATGGAAGCAGGACGACCCATCGACATCCGAGGTGCACGATGAGCATGACCGTTGAGAACGTGATGACCCGCGAGGTCGTTCCCGTCAGCGCCGCCACCTCGTTCAAGGACGTCGCCACGGCTCTTGTCTCCGGCGGCGTCGGCGCCGCCCCTGTGCTCGCCGGCGACCGGCACGTCATCGGGATGATCTCCGAGGCCGACCTGCTGCACAAGGAGCAGTTCCGGGAGCAGCACTTCGGTGAGAGCTATCGGCCGCCGCCGCGCTCCCTGCTGCGCCACCGCGCGAGCAGGCGGAAGGCGTCCGGCGAAACGGCCGCCGACCTGATGACCAGCCCGCCGATCACCATCACGGCCGGGAAGTCGGCGGTGGACGCTGCCCGCCTGATGGACGCCCACGACGTGAACCAGCTCGCGGTCGTCGACTACAACGGCCGCCTGGTGGGCATCGTCAGCCGCCGCGACCTGGTCAGGCTGTTCCTGCGCGGCGACGAGCAGATCGCCGCCGATGTCCGGGACGACATCTTGCACCGAGCGCTGTGGATGGACACCAGCGACGTCCAGGTCAAGGTCAGCGATGGCGTCGTCACGCTGTACGGCCGGATGGATCGCCGCAGCGAGACGGCCCTCGCCATCCGCGCGGCCGGGCGGGTCAACGGCGTGGTCGGCGTGGTCGGCGAGCTGTCCTGGGAGCGCGACGACGTCACCCCCGCCTCTGCCCGGCGCGGTGCGCGGTCATGAGCGACGTTCTCCTGGACTCGCTCGATCCGCTGATCGGGACGCTGCGCGAGCGTGGGTACACCGTCGTGGGCCGGTCGTCCGCGACGGTGTGATCCGCTTCACCGAGTTGCGGTCGGCCGCCGACCTGCCCGCCGGGTCAAGGCGACGAGCAGGCGCCCGGCCATTACCGCCTGCGAGGCGGCTCCGGGCCGGTCTTCGCCATCGCCCTCGACGCGGGCACGTCGCGAAGAACACCACCTGCCGGCCGGGGGTGGTCTTCGCCAGACGCACCGCGTCCAGGGGAGAGTAGACGACACGGACGTCGGCGCCTCTGGCCTTGGCCGACAGCAGGTCGCTGCCCGACCCGGGGACGCGCATCATGTCGCCGAAGGAGGTGAAGACGACTTCGGGGCGGGCGGCGATGGCCAGCGCCCGGTCGATGGTGCCCAGCGGGGTCACGCAGACGGGCAGCCGGGGCCGTGCACCATCCGCACCGGGATGAGCTCGTCGATGCCCTGGCGGACGATGGTGTGGGTCTGGCCGCCGCACACCTCCATGATCGGCCATCGGCGCGTGGCGGTGGTGCGTATCTCGGTGACCAGGCGGCGGGCGAGCACCGGATCGCGGTACTCATCGAGGTATCTCATCCAGCCCTCCAGGTATGGCGCGCAGGACGGCGAGGGTGCGTCGTGCCTCCTCCTCGTCCATGAGGGAGATCGCGAAGCCCACGTGGACGATCACGTAGTAGCCCGGCGCCGCCTCGGGCGTGCAGGCCAGGTACACCTCCCGGCGCAGGCCGTCGAAGTCGGCGAACCCATCTCGCCGTCACGGCTGACGATGCGCCCTGGCACGCCTAGGCACATGACAGCCTCGCAGCCGCAACGGCCGCCTGGCCGTAGCTGATGCCGCCGTCGTTGACGGGGACCTGCTCGCCGATGTACGGCTCGAAGCCGGCCGCGGTCAGGCGGGCGAGCACGTCGAGGGCCAGCAGCCGGTTCTGGAACACCCCGCCGGACAGGCATACCTGGGTGACGTCGTGCTCGGCCGCGGCCCGCTCGCACAGCAGCACGGTGACGGCCGCGACGGTGGCGTGGAAGGCTGCGGCGATCCGGCCGGCGGGTTCGCCGTCGGCCTTGGCCTCCAGGAGATGGCGCAGGGTGGCCACGGCGTCGTACACCCACAACCCCTCGCGCCATTCCAGCCGCCAGGCCAGCGGCTCGCTGCCCGGGTGAGCGGCGGCGGCCAGTTCCAAGCGCATCGCGGCCTCACCCTCGAAGCCGTTGACCACGCACAGGTCCAGCAGCGCGGCTGCGGCGTCGAACAGGCGCCCGGCGCTGGAGGCGATCGGGCAGTTCACCCGGCGGTCGATCATGCGGCCGATCACCTCCATGTCGGGCAGGCCGGCGGCGAGACCTTGGGGGATGGCGCCTGAGGCGGTCTCACCACCGAGCAGGTAACCGAGTGCTATGCGGGCGGGGCGTCGTACGGCCGCCGTCCCGCCGGGCATCGGAGCATAGGAGAAACGGCCGAGCCGCCGGTATCCGGTGTAGGAGGCCAGCAGCAGCTCACCGCCCCAGAAGGTGCCGTCGTCTCCCAAGCCGAGCCCGTCGTAGGCGAGGCCGAGGAACGGCGGCTCCAGGCGGTGCTCGGCGGCCACCGCGGCGACGTGCGCGTGGTGGTGCTGGACGGCGACGCGCTTGCGCCAGCGTCGCGCCAGCCGGGTCGACAGGTAGTCGGGATGCAGGTCATGGGCGGCATGAGCAGGGTCGATGCCGTAGCTGGCGCGCAGGTGGTCGAGTGTCTCCTCGTACGCCTGCAGCGTCTCGGCGTCCGACAGATCGCCGATGTGCGGCCCGATCACGGCCTGCCCGCCGTCGGCGAGCGTGATGGTGTTCTTGAGCTGGGCGCCCACTGCCAGCAAGGGCGGCGCGGCGGCGGGCAGGCTCATCACGGCGGGCGTCAGGCCGCGGGCACGCCGGATGGTCGTGGAACGCCCGCCGAACGAGCGGATCACCGAGTCGTCGTAGCGGCCCACGATGGGCCGGTCATGGGTGAGCACGCCGTCCACGTCCAGCCCGGAGATCTCCTCCGTCATCATCGGGCTGCCGGCGTGGTTGGCGCTGGTCACCACGAGAGGGCGGCGCAACGCGTCCAGGAGCAGGTGATGCAGCGGTGTGTTCGGCAGGAACAGCCCGATGTCGGGCATGCCGTGACAGACACCAGGCGACAGCACGCCGAGCCGGCGAGGGGCGAGCACGATCGGCGCGGACGCGGCGGCCAGCAGGTCGCGGTCGGCGTCGGTCAGGTCGGCGAGGGCTCCGGCCATGGTGAGGTCGCGCACCATGACCGCCAGCGGCTTGGTGTCACGGTCCTTGATCTGCCGCAGCCGTAGGACCGGCTCGTCGTTCATCGCGTCGCAGACGAGCTGGTGGCCGCCCAGCCCTTTGACCGCGATCACGCCGCCGTTCGCGATCACGTCCGCCGCCGCCCGCAGCGCCGCGTCGGCGGTCATGTGCAGGAAGCGCAGCCGGGGGCCGCAGGAGGCGCAGGCGATCGGCTCGGCGTGGAAGCGCCGGTCGGCCGGGTCGTGATATTCGGCGGCGCAGGCCCTACACATCTCGAAGCCCCGCATCGAGGTGCGCTCCCGGTCGTAGGGCAGGCTCTCGATGATGGTGGCCCGGGGGCCGCAGGCGGTGCAGTTGATGAAGGGGTAACGATAGCGCCGGTTGGCCGGGTCGAACAGCTCGCGCCGGCAATCCTCGCAGGTGGCCAGGTCCGGCGGGATCTCACGGGGAGCGCCGGACGCGATCGGGCTTTCCGCGATCTCGAACCTGGTCGCCTCCCGATCGATGCCCTCCCCGGTGACCATGTTCTCGATTCCCGTCGCAAGCCGGTGCGTGGACGGCCGGAAGCCGACGCCCTGGACGATGCCGTGCACCTCGATCCGCCACGCCGCTTCCATGGCGGTCTCCTAGAGCAGCGGTGGGACGACGACGAGGTCGTCGTTGCCGACGGTGATCCGGGCCACGACGTCGACGACGCCCTCGACCGCGCGGACCGCCTCGACGAGCGCGATGGCCTGGGATCTCCACTGCACCCGTCCGCTGACGGTCACCACGCCTTTGTCGATCTCGATGGTGAAGGCCTCGGGATCGGCGAGCACGGCTTTGACGTCCGTTTCCAGTTCGGCGGCCGGACGGGTGAAGACGCGCAGCACGTCGTGCTGGTGCAGGGTGCCGACGATCCGCCCGGTCACCACGTCGATCACAGGCACCTGCTTGATCCGCCGGTCGTGCATGAGGCGCGCCGCGTCCCGTACCGAGGTTCCCGGCGTGACGGTGATCGCGGGGGAGGTCATGAGCTGGGTCGCCCGTACCCCCGCGGCCTTCTCGTGCTCGTGCCGCTGCCTGCGGGACTCGAACATCGACACCGCGTGCCGCGCCGGGTCTGTCTCCTTGAGCAGCAGGTCGTCCTCCGACACCACGCCCACCGGCCGCTGATCCGCGTCCACCACGGTCACCGCTCCCACCGCGTACCGCTTCATCGCGGCCACGATGTCGGCGAACGACGCGTCCTCCAGCACCGCGATGGCCACGCGTCCCATGACGTCCTTGACTTCGATCGACATGATCTCCACCTCGCTTCCACCACCACGCTCCCCCCACGGGCGGCCCCGCCGGCAGCGGCGAACGTCCTGGAGGACAGGGCCCAAGGTCCTACGCGCGGACCACTGCGACCGGGCAGGCGGCGTGGTGCAGCGTGCCGCGGCTGACCGAGCCGAGCAGTGCCGAGCCCAGCGTGCCGCGCCCGTGCGAGCCCACCACCACCAGGTCCGCCCGCTGGGACGCCCCGGTCATGGCCTGCACCGGGTGGGCATGGGGGACGTCCTCGATGACCGTCACCTGCGGGTAGTCCTGGGCGAAGATCGCCAGCCGGTCACGGACGACCTGGTGCTGCGCCACACGGACCTCGTCCATGTCGTACGTGACCCCGGGAGCGTAGGCGTGCACCGGCAGTTGCCAGGCGTGCACCACCCGCAGCGTGCTGCCGCGCAGTTTCGCCTGCTCGAAGGCGTAGGCCAGCGCGGGCTCGCACTCCGGCGAGTCGTCCACGCCCACCGCGATCTCCCCGTACGGCGTAGCCGGGCGCTCGCCGCGCACCACGACGACGGGGCAGCGGACGTGACCGGCCACGTGCGTGCTTACCGAGCCCAGCAGCGTGCCGGCGAAGCCGCCGAGTCCACGGCTGCCGACGACGATCTCGGTGGCGTCCTTCGCCTGGTCCTCCAGGACCACCTTGGGGACGCCCTCGACGTCGAGCGTGGTGACCTCCACGCCGGGCTGGCACTCGTGGACGAGTTCCCGCGCCTCGCGCAGCACCCTTCGCCCGTTCCGGAGCAGCGTGTCGGGCATGTCCTCGATAGGAAACCTGCCGACCTGGTACCAGGAGCGGTCCACGGCGTGCACCACCCGCAGCGGCACCCGCAGCCGCAGGGCGTCGGCGGCGGCCCATTCGACGGCGGCCCGCGAGGGCGCGGAGCCGTCCACACCTACGATGATCATTTTGTTCTCCTTTGTGGCATCCATCCGCTCGGCCCGTGCGTGCTCTTCCTGGAGGCTCTCGGGGCCCCTGAGGTCGCCGACGGTCAGGCCATCCGCTGGGCCATCTCGACCAGGCGGTTGGCGTAGCCCCACTCGTTGTCGTACCAGCCGAACACCTTGACCAGGTCACCGCTCGCCTGGGTGAGCGCGGAGTCGAACACGCACGACGCGGCCACGCCGATGATGTCGCGCGAGACCAGCGGGTCGCTGCTGTAACGCAGGACGCCCCGCAGCCCGCCCTCGGCCGCCCCGGCGAAGGCATCGTTGACCTCCTGCACGGTGACGTCCCGGCCGAGCTGGGCGGACAGATCGGTGATCGAGCCGT
>NZ_JBEZFZ010000057.1:0-17000 GCF_040649735.1 Nonomuraea sp. NPDC048892
CCGCAGATCACCGGTGACAAGGTCGCATATATTCCGACTTCGGGCCGCCGTGACGATTCCCAGGCACGGGCGTTGGTGGCGGCGGTCGGTCGGGCTTACGCTCGGGGCACGGACGTGGACTGGGAAGCCTTCTACGCTCCGCTGCGGCCCAGACGGGTCGATCTGCCGACATATCCGTTCCAGCACCGCCGCTACTGGCTGACCCCCGAGCCCACCGACACCGGCGACGTCCTCGGCCTCGGCCAGGTGGCCGGCGGCCATGCGCTGACCGGCGCGCTGGTCCCCGTTCCAGACCGGAACGAACTCCTGCTCACCGGCCAGGTGTCACTGAAGACCCATCCCTGGTTGGCCGATCACGCCATCATGGGCACGGCGTTGCTGCCCGGGACCGCGTTCGTCGACCTGGCCCTGCACGCCGGCGCCCAAGCAGGCAGCCCGGCTTTGCGGGAGCTGACCCTGCACGCGCCACTTCCTGTCACGCACGAGGGCACGGCTCTGCACGTGTCGGTGGCGGCACCGGACGAGGACGGCAGCCGTTCCCTGACCATCCACTCCCGCACCGGCGACGATATCTGGACCCGCCACGCCACCGGAATCCTGACCCCAGAAGCCGCACCGCCAACCTCGATCGGATCCTGGCCACCGCCCGAGGCGTCCCCCATCGATCTGGACGGCTTTTACGACCGTCTGGCCGAACAAGGCGTCGCCTACGGCCCCACCTTCCGAGGCGTGACACGAGCATGGGCCACCCCTGACGGCACTCTCTACACCGAAGTGGATCTCCCCGACCAAGACGGAGACGGCTTCGGCATCCACCCGGCGCTCCTGGACGCCGCCCTGCACGCCATCGACCTCGCCAACCCGAGCACCGACGCCGTCGAGCTGCCGTTCGCCTGGACCGACGTCACCCTGCACGCCACCGGCGCCACCCGGGCCAGAGTCCGCGTGACCACCACCGGCGGCGTGACCAGTGTGCTCCTGGCTGACAGCACCGGCGCACCCTTGGCCGAGGTAGGCGGGCTCACCATGCGACCAGTCGCCGACGCCCCCATGACGGCGCTGCCCACGGCTCCCCGCGACGGCCTCTACCAGGTGACCTGGACCACGACCCCACACGCCGCGGAGCCGTCCGCCGCCCACGCGGTGGCCACGGAAGCCGGCTGGCTGCGGGAGGCGCTCACCGCCGCCGGAGTCACGGTGACGGACGGCCCGGCACACGACCAGACGATCCTGCTCGCCGCACCCCCGCCCACCTACCAGGCCGACGGGACGCACGCAGGGCCGCCGCACTTCGACCCGGGTGACGTCACGCGGTCCGAGCCGCCGTACACCGACCTGGGCGATGAGACGCCGGCCGCGCCGCACGCCGTGCTCGGCGCGCTCAGAGACCGGCTGGCCGACGAGCACGCGGCCACCACCCGCCTGGCCGTAGTGACCCGCCGAGCCGTGGCCGCGCGCCCGGACGACCCGGCGCCCGACCCGGAGCAGGCGGCGGTCGCCGGCCTCGTACGCGCCGCCCAGGCGGAGAACCCGGGCCGCATCCTGCTCATCGACGTGGACGGAAGCGACGCCTCCTACCGCGCGCTCCCGTCCGTCCTCACGGGAACCGAGCCCGAGCTGGCCCTGCGCGAAGGCGCCGCCTTGGCCCCCAGGCTGGCCAAGGCGGAACCGCCGCCCCTCACCGCGACCGCCCCATGGCGGGTGGACGTACGCGAGGCGGGCACCATCGACCACCTGGTCGCCGCCCCGATCGCGGACCGCCCGCTCGGCCCCGGCGAGGTGCGGGTCACGATGCGCGCCTGCGGCCTCAACTTCCGCGACGTGCTGATCGCGCTCGGCATGTACCCGGGCGCGGCGGAGCCGGGCAGCGAGGGCGCCGGCGTGGTGGCCCAGCTCGGCCCGGGCGTGACGGGCCTGGCCGTGGGCGACCGGGTGATGGGCCTGTTCGACAACGCGCTCGGCACGCACGCCGTCGCCGACGTGCGCCACCTCGTCCCGATCCCGGAGGGCTGGTCGTTCGCCACGGCCGCCTCCGTCCCCGCCGTCTTCGCCACGGCCTGGTACGGACTGGTGGACCTGGCCGGCCTCCAACCAGGAGAGAAGGTCCTGATCCACGCGGCAGCAGGCGGCGTCGGCATGGCGGCGGTGCAGATCGCCCGCCACCTCGGCGCGGAGGTGTACGGCACTGCCGGCCCCGCCAAATGGCCGGCCACCGGCCTGGACGAAGACCACCTGGCAAGCTCCCGCACCCTGGAGTTCGCCGACCGCTTCCCACAGATGGACGTCGTCCTGAACTCCCTGGCCGGAGACTTCACCGACGCCTCACTCGGCCTCCTCAAACCCGACGGCCGCTTCATCGAAATGGGCAAAACCGACCTCCGCCCAAGCACCCCCGGCTACACCCCCTTCGACCTGGACGAAGCCGGCCCCGACAGGACCGCCGAGATCCTCGCCACCCTGCTCGCCCTCTTCCGCACCGGAGCGCTCACCCCGCTCCCCGTCCGCGCCTGGGACCTGCGCCGCGCACCCGAGGCGTTCCGGCACATGCAGCAGGCCCGGCACATCGGCAAGGTCGTCCTCACCGTCCCCGCCCCGCTCGACCCCGACGGCACCGTCCTGATCACCGGCGGCACCGGCGGGCTCGGCGCGCTGACCGCCAGGCACCTGGCCGGCACGCACGGCGTACGGCGGCTCCTGCTGGTGAGCAGGCGGGGCGAGGACGCGCCGGGCGCGGCCGGGCTGCGGGCGGAGCTGGAAGGGATGGGCGCGTCCGTCGAGATCGCCGCCGCCGACATCGGCGACCGCAAGGCGCTGGCCGACCTCGTCGCAGGCCGCGAGCTCACCGCCGTCGTGCACACCGCCGGCGTCGTGGACGACGGCGTGATCGGCGCGCTCACCCCCGACCGGCTGGACGCCGTGTGGCGGCCCAAGGCGCAGGCCGCCGCGCACCTGCACGAGCTGACCCGCGAGCACGACCTGGCGGCGTTCGTGCTCTTCTCCTCCTGCGCCGGCACGTTCGACGGCGCGGGCCAGGCCAACTACGCCGCCGCCAACGCCTTCCTGGATGCCCTGGCCGCCCACCGCGCCGCCACCGGAGCGCCCGCCACCTCGATCGCCTGGGGCATGTGGGCGCCGGAGAGCGGCGGCATGACCGCCAGGCTCGACGAGGCCGACCTGCGCAGGGTGCGCCGCGACGGGTTGCGGCCCATGACGCCGGAGCAGGGGCTCGCCCTGCTCGACGCCGCGCTCGGCCTGGCCGCCCCGGCCGTCGTCGCGGCGCCGCTGGACCTCGCCGCCGTGCGCGACCGGCAGGACGGACCACCCAGCATGCTCCGCGGCCTGCTCGGCAGCGGCGTGCGCAAGGCGGCCAACGACGCGGGTGAGCCGGCCGAGTCGCTGACCGAACGCCTGCGCGCCCTGCCCGGCGCGGCACGTACGCGGATGCTGCTCGACCTCGTCAGGACGCACACGGCGAGCGTGCTCGGCCACGCGCGCATGGAGGAGGTCGATCCCCGGCGCGGGTTCACCGACCTGGGCTTCGACTCGCTCACCGCGGTCGAGCTGCGCAACCGGCTCAGCACGCTGACCGGCGCCCGGCTGTCGGCCACGCTCGTCTTCGACCACCCGACCCCCGAGGCCGTGGCCGCCCACATCAAGGCCGAGCTGATCGGCGATGAGCCGCCGCTGGAGGCCGAGCTGGCCGAGCTCGAACGCGCCATGGCCGAGGCGGCCCCCGCGCCGGCCGACCGCGAACGGATCGCCGCGAGGCTCCGTGACCTGGCCGCCGCCTGGGCGGGCACGGCGGGCGGCGACGACCTGTCGCAGGCCACCGCCGACGAGCTGTACAGCATTATTGACAACAACTCATAAACGAAGTAATGCCAGCAGGTCATTACTTCGGAGGATATGCAAATGGTCCCGCCGTTCGATTGCGGACGATGCCCCACATCATACGATCGGCATATGCGTAACGATGGGGAGGCTATCGTCCGACTCGAATCGGTGACCAAGAACTACGGCCCGAAGAAAGCCCTCGACGGCGTAACGCTACGCTGCCTGAAAAATAATTTCACCGCGATCCTCGGGCCGCCCGGGGCGGGCAAGACCACACTGCTGAGATGTGCGGCCGGCCTCGACCGGCCCACCTCCGGCACCGTGGACGTCGCGGGCGAGAACCTCACCTCCCTCGACGAGGCCGCGCTCGACGTCGTGCGGCGCGAGCGCGTCTCGTACGTGTTCTCCTCCCGCAACCTGCTGCCCTCGCTGACCGTCGCCGAGAACCTGACGCTGCCGCTCCGCCTGGCCAGGAGGTCGGCCGCCCCGTCGCTGGTCATCGACCTCGTCCGGCGCGCCGGCCTGTCCGAACATCTCGACAGCATGCCCGCCGACCTGTGCCGCAGCCAGCAGCAGATGGTCGCCGTCGCCCGCGCCATGATCACCAGCCCGGCGGTGATCCTGGCCGACGACCCGGCCCGCGGGCTCGATCCCCGCAGCGCGGGCGAGCTGCTCGGCCTGCTGGCCTCGTACGTGCACGACCACGCCGGCAACGTCGTGCTGGCCAGCCACGACCCCATGGTCGCCGCCTACGCCGACCGCGCGGTGCTGCTGAGATCCGGCCGGGTGGAGCGCGAGATGAGCTTCCCCGAGGGCAAGGCGGCCCTGGAACGAGCCGTTCACCTGGCGGTTTGGGAAGCGAGAGACCCGTTCTGATGTGGCTGCTGATCCTGCGCAACCTCCGCCACCGCAGGAACGCCTTCGCCTCCGCGTTCGTCGCGATGGCGGTGGCCGCGGTCGTCGTGTCGGCCTGCGCCGCGCTCGCCGCCACCGGCGCGCGGGCCGCCGTGCTGCCGCACCGGCTGGACGGCGCGCCCATCGTCGTCCTCGGCGACCAGTCGTTCGTCCCGCCGGGCGCCGACCCCGACGACCCTGTGTGGCTGCCGGAGAAGGTCCGCCTGCCCGCCTCCGTCGCGCAGACCTTACGCGGCGTACGGGGCGTCGCCACGGTCGTCGAGGACATCGCCTTCCCGGCCGAGCTGGCCGGCGCCGCCGCGGCGGGGCACGACTGGGCCGGGGCCGGGCTGGTCCCGTACACGCTGGCCGGCGGCGCCGCCCCCACCGGCCCCGGCCAGATCGTGCTCGACGCCGGCTTGGCCGCGCGCGGCGGCCTCAGGCCCGGCGGGCAGGCGGAGGTAGAAGTGCACGGCGTCAGCGAGCGCTACACCGTGACCGGCCTGGCCACGTCCCACTCCGGCCGGCCCGCCGCGCGCCCCGCGATCTTCTTCTCCGCCGCCGACGCCCGCCGCCTGGGCGGCCATCCCGGCACCGCCGATGCCCTCGCCGTGCTGCCCGCGCCCGGCGTGCGGGTCGCCGACCTCGAACGCCGGGTCGCCGCCGCGCTGCGCGGCACCCGCGCCGTCACGCTGACGGGCGACGAGCGCGGCCTGGCCGAGTTCCCCAGAGGCCGCGAGCGCGCCGCCGACCTGGCCGTGGTCGCCGCCGCGATCGGCGCCATGACCCTGCTGGCCACCACGCCGGTCGTCGCCGGGGTGGTCGGCTCGATGGCCGTGCGCCGCCGCCCCGAACTGCTGGCCATGCGCGCCATGGGGGTGCCGCGCGCCCGCATCCGGCTCATGATGCTGGGCGAGGTCGCCGTCCTGTCCGCCGCCGCCACGCTGGCCGGCTCACTCGCCGGGCCGTACCTGGCGTCCTGGCTGTTCGAACGGATGGCCGCCGCCGGCGCGGTGCCCGCGCAGCTCCTCTTCGACCCCGCGCCGCTCGCCCTGTGCGCCGCCGCTCTGGCCTGCCTGGCCGGCGGCCTGATCGGCGCCTACATCCCCGCCCACCGCGCCGGCCGGGCCCGGCGCGGTGAGGACGCGGCCCGCCGCTGGTCCCCGATGGCCAAGGTCTGCCTGGCCGGCGCGGGCGCGCTCAGCGTCGTCGTCGCCCTGCTCGTACGCGCCCCGCACGCCGGCGTCGCGGGCCTGGCCGTGGCCGTGCTGGCCCTGGCCGGCGCGCTGACCCTGGGTCGGTTGACCGGCGTGATCGGCAGAGCGCTGGCCGGGCCCGTACGCGCGCTCTCCGCGAGGACCGGCGACCTCGCCCTGCTCAACCTGCGCGGTGGCCGGGCCGGCCGGGCCTCGCTGCCGATCATGCTGGCCACCTGCCTGGCCACCACGAACATCTTCCTCCAGGCCGGCGAGACCGACGCCGCCACCCGCGCCTTCGACGAGTGCCTGCGGGCCGACGCCGTCATGGAGACCGCCACCGGCGGCCTCGCGCCCGCCGCGCTCACCCGGGTCGCGGAGCTGCCGGGGATCAGCGCCGCAGGGCTCGTCACCAGCACCGCCTACCTGCCAGGCGACCGCGGCCGGAGCGAGGCGGGCCGGCCCGCCCACGGCCTGACGAACCCGTCCGGCCTGACCGCGTTCCCCGTGTCGGCCGGATCGCTGGCCGCGCTCGGCGAGCACGGCGTCGCCCTGGGGGAGGAGGAGGCGCGCCGCGCCGGCGCGGCGCTCGGCGACACGATCACCGTGTGGCTCGGCGACGGCACGCCCGTACGCGTGCGCGTGGTCGCCCTGCTGGCGCTGGAGCCGGGCGCCGAGTTCCTGCTCCTGCCCGCCGCGCTGCTCGCCCCGCACACCACCGCCACGCTGCCGGCCCGCGTCCTGATCCGCGGCGGCCCCGGCGTGGACGCCCGCCAGGCCGCCGAGGAGACCGGGCTGCATCCGGCGGGCACCGCCGACTCGGCCGAGCACCTGATGCGCGGCTGGGTCGACTACCTGATCACCGCCGTGATCATGGTGTTCACCGCCATCGCCGTGGCCGCCGCGCAGGGCAGCGCCGCCGCCCGGCGCGGCAGGGAGTTCGGGGTGCACCGGGCCGGCGGCGCCACCCGCGCCCAGGTGATGCGCATGCTCGGCGTCGAGGCCCTGCTGGTGGCCGCGATCGGGGTCGTGCTGGGGACCGTCGGGGTGGTCCCCGTGCTGATCCCCTACTCGGTCGTGGTCAGCGGCCTGCCCCTGCCCTCCGGCTCTGCCTGGTTCTACCTGGCCGTCGTCGTCTCCGGCACCGTGTCCGCGCTGGTGGCCACGCTCTATCACGCCTGGTGCACAGGGGGACGAGAGGGGTGGCTTAGGGGTCGGAGGCCGGGCCGCGGCTAGGTAATTTCCCGGGTGAACGGGAAATGCGGTCTGGAGGAATGGTAAATGCGGGTCCTGCTCACCCAGCACGCGGCGACCGCCCATGTGAATCTGATGGTCCCCATTGCATGGGCGTTGAAATCGGCCGGGCACGACGTCGTGCTCGCCGGTCAGCCCGACATCACCGGCGGAATTCGCGAGACCGGAATCACCGGGGTGTCGGTCGGCGATATGTCCGCGGTGGCGGAGCGGCTCGCCGCGATGTCGCCCGAGGAACACATTTACGGCTCCGGATACGACCTGGCCGAGGAACGCCCGGAAGTTCTCACCTACGCGTACGTCCGCGACTGCCTGACTGCCTGGGCCTCGCCCCTCGCCTTCGACCTCATCACCGACGAGAGCATGTACGACGACCTCGTCGCCTTCTGCCGCGCCTGGCGGCCCGATCTGGTCATCTGGGACTCCATCACGTTTCCCGGCCCGGTGGCCGCCCACGCCTGCGGCGCCGCCCACGTCAGGACCACGTTCGGCCGCGACCACTGGGCACGCATGCGCGACCTGTTCCTGCGGCTGCGCGGCGACCGCGACGAGGACCCGGTGGCCGACTGGCTGACGGCCAAACTCGCCCGGTACGGGGCCGGCTACCACGAGGACGTCGTCCTCGGCCAGGCCACCATCGACAGCCTGCCGGGCTGGTCGCGCTTCCCGCTGGAGCACGGGCCCGCGTACCTGCCGGTCCGCTACATCCCGCACAACGGGCCCGCCGTCATCCCGCCCTGGCTGGTGCCCCCGCCGGCACGGCGCCGCGTCTGCTTCACCCTCGGCGTCAGCGGCGGCGAGATGTGGGGCGGCCAGGGCAGCATCGGGGTGGCCGACCTGTTCGACGCCGTCGCCGACCTCGACGTCGAGGTGGTCGCCACCATCGAGCCCGGCGGCCTGCCCGACGGGCGCAAGGCCCCCGACAACGTCAGGCTGGCCGGATTCGTCCCCCTGCATCCGCTGCTCGCGACGTGCGCCGCGATCGTGCACCACGGCGGCACCGGCACCACCTGCACCGCGCTGGCCGCCGGCGTGCCGCAGCTCATCGTCCCCGCCGCGCTCTACGACGAGCGCGGCCTCGCCCGCGCCCTGGCCCGCCAGGGCGCGGGCGTGACCGTCCAGCCCGCCGAGCTCACCCCCGAGACGCTGCGCGCGGGCCTGGTGCGCCTGCTCGACGAGCCCTCCTACGCCGGCCGCGCCGCCGCCCTCCGCGACGACGCCGCGACCGCGCCGTCCCCCGCCGACCTCGTCCGCGACCTTGAGGACCTGGTCGCCCGCCACCAGAGGTGACGTCCATGGAAAACGAGGCCAAGCTCCTCGACTACCTCCGCCGCGCGACCACCGACCTGCGCGAGGCCCGGCGGCGGCTCGACGAGTACGCCGAGCCCATCGCCGTCATCGGCATGGCCTGCCGCTTCCCCGGCGCGGCCGACACCCCCGAGGCGCTGTGGCGGCTGCTGGAGTCGGGCACGGACGCCGTCACCGGCTTCCCCGCCGACCGCGGCTGGGACACCGAGAACCTGTACGACCCCGACCCCGACACCCCCGGCAGGAGCTACACCCGGCACGGCGGCTTCCTGCACGACGCCGCCTGGTTCGACGCCGCGTTCTTCGGCATCAGCCCGCGCGAGGCCGTCGCCATGGACCCGCAGCAGCGGCTGCTCCTGGAGACCTCGTGGGAGGCGTTCGAGGCCGCCGGCATCGACCCCGCCGCCGCCAGGGGCAGCGCCACCGGCGTGTACGCGGGCGTCATCTACCACGACTACGGCACCCGCGGCTCCGCCAGGGAAGACGTCGCCGGCTACCTCAGCAACGGCAGCGACGGGGCCGTCGCCACCGGCCGCGTCGCGTACGTCATGGGCCTCGAAGGCCCCGCGATCACCGTGGACACCGCCTGCTCGTCCTCCCTCGTGGCCCTGCACCTCGGCGTCCAGGCGCTGCGCCGCGGCGAATGCGCCCTCGCCCTGGCCGGCGGCGTCACCGTCATGTCCACGCCCGCCACGTTCGTCGAGTTCAGCAGGCAGCGCGGCCTGTCGCCGGACGGCCGCTGCAAGGCGTTCTCCGCCGACGCCGACGGCACCGGCTGGGCAGAAGGCGCCGGCATGCTCCTCCTGGAGAAGCTCTCCGACGCCCGCCGCAACGGCCGCCGCATCCTCGGCGTCATCCGCGGCAGCGCCGCCAACCAGGACGGCGCCAGCAGCGGCCTCACCGCGCCGAACGGGCCCGCCCAGCAGAAGGTCATCCGCCAGGCCCTGGCCGACGCCGGGCTCGGCCCCGCCGACATCGACGCGGTCGAGGCGCACGGCACCGGCACCACACTCGGCGACCCCATCGAGGCCCAGGCCCTCATGGCCGTGTACGGCTCGGCACGGGACGGCGGCGCGCCGCTGCGGCTCGGCTCGATCAAGTCGAACCTCGGGCACACGCAGGCGGCGGCCGGGGTGGCGGGCGTGATGAAGATGCTGCTCGCCCTGCGGCACGGCACCCTGCCCAGGACCCTGCATGTCAGCGAGCCGACGCCGGAGGTCGACTGGTCCGGCGGCGTCGTCCTGGCCACCGCGAACGAACCCTGGCCCGCCACCCCCGGCCGGCTCCGCCGCGCCGGCGTCTCAGCCTTCGGCGTCAGCGGCACCAACGCCCACATCATCCTGGAAGAACCCCCACTCCCAGAACCCACCGACCCGGCCCCGGCACCGGAACCCGCCAACGCCGCCCCGGCACCGCGACCCACGGCGTCGGCTCGGGCATCCGGCCCCGTCGAGTCGGCCTCGGCGCCCGGGCGCGTCGAGTCGACCTCGGCACCGGCGCCCGCCGACGGCCGGGCGGATGGCAGTGCCCAGGAGGCGGCTGTCCGGGAACAGACCGTGCTGGCCTGGCCGGTGTCAGGGCGCACCCCGCAGGCGCTCGCCGCACAGGCCGCCAAGCTCGCCGAACACCTGGAGTCCGCCCCCGACCTGCCGCCCGACGCGGTGGCGCGGACGCTGGCCGGCGCCAGGACCCGGTTCGAGCAGCGCGCCGTCGTGGTCGGCCGCGACCGCGCCGACCTGCTGACCGGCCTGAGAGCCGTCGCCACCGCCGAACCCGGCACCACACCGCTCATCACGAACGAGCCGGCACCCGGCACAGCGTCCGAGACCGCGTCCGGCACGACTCCCGGGGTCGCGGTCGGCGTTGCCGCCATCGATCCCCGGGTCGTCTTCGCCTTCCCCGGGCAGACCTCCGTCACCCCGGGCGGGCTGCGCGAGCTGCTCGACACCGCGCCCGCCTTCGCCGCCCGCGTCCAGGAGTGCGAGGCCGCGCTCGCCCCCTACGTCGGGTGGAAGCTCACCGACCTGCTGCGCGGCGACCCGGCCGCGCCGGCCCCGGTCAGCATGGACGTCGTCCAGCCGACCTCCTGGGCGATCATGGTCGCGTTGGCCGAGCTGTGGCGCTCGTACGGCGTCGAACCCGATGCCGTGGTCGGCCACTCACAGGGCGAGATCGCCGCCGCCGTCGTCTCCGGAGCCCTGTCCCTGGAGGACGGCGCCAAGGTCGTCGCCCTGCGCAGCCGCCTGATCACCGAGCTCCTGGCCGGGACCGGCGGCATGATGGCCGTCAGCCTGCCCGAGCATCAGGCCGCCGAGCAGCTCGAACCCTGGGCCGGCCGCGTCTGGATCGGCGCCGTCAACGCACCCGGCGCCGTCGTCGTCACCGGCGAGCCAGGGGCGCTCGACGAGCTCCAGGAACGGCTCAAGGCCCAGAACGTGCGCACCAACCGGATCCAGCCTCTCGACTACGCCTCCCACTGCCCCCTCGTCGAGCCGCTGCAAGACCGGCTCGGAGACCTCCTGTCCGGCCTGAGCCCGCGAACGGCGCACATCCCGTTCTGCTCGACCGTCACCGGCGAGCCGATCGACACCCGGCGCATCGACGCGGCCTACTGGTACACCAACCTGCGCTCCCCGGTGCTGTTCAGACAGGCCGTCGAGCACCTGGCCGGCACGGGGCACGGCCTGTTCGTCGAGGTCACCGCGCATCCCGTGCTCACGTACGCGATCGAGGGGAGCGCGGAGGGCGCCACCGTCCTCGGGACGCTGCGCCGCGACGAGGGCACGCTGGCCAAGTTCGCGCTCTCGGCGGCGGAGGCACAGGTGCACGGGGCCGCCGTGGACTGGGCCCCGCTGCTCGGGGACGGCCCGTCGGCGCCGCTGCCCACGTACGCGTTCCAGCGCGAGCACTACTGGCTCGACGGCGAGGACCGCCCGAACGTGGAGTCGGCGGGCCTGACCGAGGCCGGCCACCCGCTGCTCGGAGCCGCCGTGCAGGTGGCCGCGACCGGCGACCTCATCCTGACCGGCCGCCTGTCGCTGTCGTCGCAGCCCTGGCTCGCCGACCACGCCGTGTCGGGCCGCGTCGTCCTGCCCGGCACCGCGTACGTGGAACTGGCCGCGTACGCCGGCGGGCGCACCGGGCACGGCCGCGTCGAGGAGCTGACCCTGCGCGCGCCACTGACGCTGCCCGCCGGGACCGCCGTGAACGTCCAGGTCGTACTCGGCACCCCCGCCGACGACGACACCCGAGCCTTCGCCGTCTACGCCCGCCACGACGACGCCGCAGCCGACACGCCTTGGACCTGCCACGCCACCGGCACCCTGGCCCCGCACGAACCCCCCACCCCCTTCACCACCGAACCCGCCGCCGAGACCGACCTGGCGGTCTGGCCTCCGCCGGGTGCGGAGCCGGTGGATCTGGCCGGCTTCTACGAAGGGCTCGCCGGGCACGGCCTTGAGTACGGCCCCCACTTCCAGGGCGTCACCGCGGCCTGGCTGCTGGACGGCACCGCGTACGCGGAGGTCGCCCTGCCCGACGGCGTGGGAGCGGCGGGCTACGGCCTGCACCCCGCGCTGCTCGACGCCGCCCTGCACGTGGAGGCGCTGCTGCTGTCCGGCAGTCCCGGCCTGCCCTTCTCCTGGTCGGGCGTGCGCCTCCAGCCGACGGAGACCACCCGGCTGCGAGTACGGCTGTCCAGGTCCGCGTCCGGCGAGCTGACCGTGCGGCTGGCCGACACCGACGGGCGCCCCGTAGCGTCGGTGGACTCACTCGTCTCCCGCCCCACGGACGGCCCGAACCTCGACCACCTCTACCGCCTGGACTGGATCACGTCCCCCCACCACGGCCACCGCCCCCGCCACACCAAGATCACCGGCCACGCCCCCACAGCAGAGGTCCTGTCCGCAGCGGGCCTCGGCACATACGACCCAGCCCCGGCCCCGGCCTCGAACGGAACCGCACCCCACGCCGCCGCGCCACCTGCGACCGGGCACACCCCCGACGCCCACCCCTCCGAGAGCCATGCCCTCGACGGCCACGCCGACGCACCGCCTTCGACCGGCCACGACACGCGCGGTCCCGATCCGGCGACGGCGGACGCCGGCGGGGGCGCGGAGGTCGAATTCCTCGCGTTGCCGGCCGGGCGGGACGTGTCGGCGGCGGCCGGTGCCGCGCTTGACGCCGTCGCGGCCAGGCTCGCCGCCGACACCCCCGGCCTGCTGGTGCTGGTCACCACCGGCGCGGACGCGGACCCCGCGGCCGCGGCCGTTCACGGCCTGGTACGTGGTGCGCAGGCCGAGCACCCCGGCCGCTTCGCCCTCCTGGACCTCGACCCCGCCGGGGGAGAGGTGCCGGCCGCCGACGTGCTGGCCGCCCTGGAGGAGGAGCCGGAGGTCGCCGTAAGGAACGGCACGGTCGTGCTGCCCCGCCTGGCCCGCGCCGCCGCCACCCGCGCCCTCCTCCCGCCCACCGGCAACTGGCGCCTCGACGCCCCCGAGCCCGGCACCCTGGACACCCTCGCACTGGTACCCGTCCAGGACCGGCCCCTGGAGGAGGGCGAGGTCCGGGTCGCCGTACGGGCCGCGGGACTGAACTTCCGCGACCTCGTCGTGGCCCTCGGCATGGTCCCGGAACGCGGCACGCCGATGGGCGGCGAGGGCGCAGGCGTGGTGAGCGAGGTGGGTCCCGGCGTGACGGGCCTGGCCGTGGGCGATCGGGTCCTCGGCCTGATGGACGGCGCGTTCGGCCCTTCCGTCATCACCGACCACCGCCTGCTAGCACCGATCCCCGACGGCTGGTCCTACGTGGGCGCGGCCTCCGTCGCGGGCGTCTTCGCCACGGCTTGGTACGGCCTGGTGGACCTGGCCGGCCTCCAACCAGGAGAGAAGGTCCTGATCCACGCGGCAGCAGGTGGCGTCGGCATGGCGGCGGTGCAGATCGCTCAACACCTCGGCGCGGAGGTCTACGGCACCGCCGGCCCCACCAAATGGCAGGCCACCGGCCTCGACGAAGACCATCTGGCCAGCTCCCGCACCCTGGAGTTCGCCGACCGCTTCCCACAGATGGACGTCGTCCTGAACTCCCTGGCCGGAGACTTCACCGACGCCTCACTCAACCTCCTCAAACCCGACGGCCGCTTCATCGAAATGGGCAAAACGGACCTACGCACCGGCATCCCCGGCTACACCGCCTTCGACCTGATCGCCGTGCCCCCCGACCGCGTCCAGACCATCCTCGCCGAGGTCCTGGCGCTGTTCCGGGACGGGGCGATGGAACGGTTGCCGGTGCGGACGTGGGATGTGCGGCGGGCCCCGGAGGCGTTCCGCCTGATGCAGCGGGCGGGACACGTCGGGAAGATCGTGTTGCGGATGCCGCCGGTGCTGGACCCGGAACGCCCGATTCTCATAACGGGCGGGACCGGGACGCTGGGCGGCCTGGTCGCTAGGCATCTGGTCTCGTCGTACGGAGCCCGAAGTCTGGTGCTGATGAGCCGCCAGGGCGAGACGGCCCCCGCCGCGCAGGAGCTTCGCGCCGAACTGGCCGACCTGGGTGCCGAGGTGGAGATCGTGGCCTGCGACGCCGCTGACCGCCAAGCACTGGAGCAGGTGCTGCAAGGGCGGTCGTGGTCGGCGGTGGTGCACTGCGCCGGCGCGCTGGACGACGGCGTGATCGAGTCCCTGACCCCCGAACGCCTGCACAAGGTCCTGGCATCCAAGGCCGTCGCCGCCTGGAACCTGCACGAGCTCGCCGGCGACGTGGACGCCTTCATCCTCTACTCCTCCGCCGCCTCCCTCCTCTCCCCAGCAGGCCAGTCCGCCTACTCGGCCGCCAACGCGGCCCTGGACGCCCTCGCCGCCCACCGCACCGCCCGCGGCCTGCCCGCGCAGTCCCTCGCCTGGGGACTCTGGGAGGAACGCAGTGGTATGACCGCACACCTGGGAGACGTCGAGATCGACCGCATCGGCCGCTCCGGTCTCGGCACGCTCACCACTGACAAGGCACTCGCCCTCTTCGACGCCGCCTGGAACGTGGCCGAGCCGCTCCTCGTGGCCACCCCGCTCGACCTGGCCGCCTACCGTTCCGGGCCGGGCCCGCTGCCCACCCTGCTCGCGGGCCTCGTCACCGCCCGCGCCGCCCGCGCCGCCGCCGGATCCTCCGCCGTACGCGACCTCGCCGCGATGAGCGAGGCCGACCTCACCCGGCTCGTGTGCGAGCAGGCCGCCGGAGTGCTCGGGCACACGGGCCCCGACGCGGTACGGCCGGATCGGGCGTTCAACGAGATCGGGTTCGACTCGCTCACCGGCGTGGACCTGCGCAACCGGCTCAACGCCGCCACCGGCCTGCGGCTGCCGTCCACCCTCGTCTTCGACCACCCCACACCCCGCCTGCTCGCGGCCCGGCTCCTCGCGGAGCTCGCGCCGGAGACGCGCGCCGACCCGGCGCAGGACGTACTGGACGAGGTGGACCGCCTGGAGTCGGCCCTGGCCGCGGTGCCCGGCGACGACGCCGCCCGCGTGATCGCGCGGCTGCGGATCCTGCTGCGCCGGTGGAGCGACGCCCACGAGGCCGACGCGGACGACGTACAGGAGTTCGACCCGGACAACGACGAAGAGCTGTTCGGCATCCTCGACGACGAGCTCGGCATCCAACCATGAGGCAGGACAGCATGGCCAACGACGACAAGCTCCGCGACTACCTCAAGCGCGCAACCGCCGACCTGCGCCGCGCCAACCGCCGGCTGCGCGAGTGGGAGGAGCGGGCGCACGAGCCGATCGCCATCGTGTCCATGAGCTGCCGCCTGCCCGGCGGCGTGCGCAGCCCCGAGGACCTGTGGCGGGTGCTGGAGTCTGAGCGGTCGGTCATCACGCCGTTCCCCGCCGACCGAGGCTGGGACCTGGAGCGCCTGTCCGACCCCGACCCCGACGCCACCGGAACCACGTACGTCACCCGAGGCGGATTCGTCGAGGACGTCGCCGGCTTCGACGCCGAGTTCTTCGGCATGAGCCCGCGCGAGGCGCTCGCCTCCGACCCGCAGCAGCGGCTGCTGCTGGAGAGCTCGTGGGAGCTGTTCGAACGGGCCGGCATCAGGCCCGGCGCGCTGCGCGGCAGCGACACCGGCGTGTTCATCGGCGCGGCCTCCAGCGGCTACGGCCTCGGCGCCGCCCCCGCCGGGGTCGAGGGCCACCTGCTCACCGGCGCGTCCACGGCCGTCATGTCCGGACGGCTGGCGTACGCGTTCGGCCTGCGCGGCCCCGCTGTGACCGTCGACACCGCCTGCTCGTCGTCGTTGGTGGCGTTGCATCTGGCGTGTGAGGCGTTGCGGCGCGGTGAGTGCTCGCTGGCGTTGGCGGGCGGGGTGACGGTGTTGTCCACGCCTGAGGTGTTCGTGGAGTTCTCGCGGCAGCGTGGGCTGGCGGGAGACGGGCGGATCAAGGCTTTTGCCGAGGCTGCTGACGGGACGGTGTTCTCAGAGGGCGCGGGCATGGTGCTGGTGGAGCCGTTGTCGCGGGCTCGGGAGTTGGGGCATCGGGTGCTGGCGGTGGTTCGTGCTTCGGCCCTGAACCAGGACGGCGCCTCCAATGGGCTGACCGCCCCCTCCCAGGTGGCGCAGCGGGAGGTGCTGACCACCGCGCTGGCCAAGGCCCGGCTGAGCGCGAGCGAGGTGGACGTGGTCGAGGGTCACGGGACCGGCACGATGCTGGGGGATCCGATCGAGGTGCAGGCGTTGCTGGGGGTGTACGGGCAGGGGCGTCAGGTGCCGCTCTGGCTCGGCTCGGTCAAGTCGAACATCGGCCACACGCAGGCCGCCGCCGGTGTCGCCGGGGTGATCAAGATGGTGCTGGCGCTGCGGCACGGCGTCATCCCCGCGACGCTGGGCGTCGACGAGCCCACCACTCACGTGGACTGGACGCGGGGCGACATCCGGCTGCCCGAGCACGCCGTGGAGTGGCCGGAACTGGGGCGCCCGCGCAGGGGTGGGGTGTCGTCGTTCGGCATCAGCGGTACCAACGCGCACATCATCCTCGAACAGGCGCCCCCTGAGACGCCTGCCGAGCAGCCGCAGCCTGTGGGGGACGCGCTGGTGCCGGTAGTGCTGTCGGCTCGGAGCGAATCCGGTCTCGCGGCCGTCACCGAGCAACTACGCGCGGCATTGTCCGAGGCGTCGTCGCGGGACGTGACGCCTGCCGACGTGGGGTATTCGCTCGTGACCAGCCGGGACGTGCTGGAGCGGCGCGGTGTGTTGGTGGCCGCTGATCGTGGGGAGTTGGTGTCGGCTCCGGTGGTGGTGGAGTCGGTGGTGGAGGGGAAGACGGGCTGGTTGTTCGCGGGGCAGGGGAGTCAGCGGCTGGGGATGGGTCGGGAGTTGGCTGAGGTGTTCCCGGTGTTTCGGGACGTGTTCGAGGAGGTGTTGGCGGGGTTCGGTGATGGGTTGGTGCGTGAGGTGATCTGGTCGGATCCGGGTCGGGTGGATCAGACGCGGTTCGCGCAGGCGGGGTTGTTCGCGGTGGAGGT
>NZ_JBEZFZ010000058.1:0-16978 GCF_040649735.1 Nonomuraea sp. NPDC048892
ATCCTCGACCTCATCGGCGAGGGGCTGACGAACCGGCAGATCGGCGAGCGCATGTTCCTGGCCGAGAAGACGGTCAAGAACTACGTCTCCAACCTGCTGGCCAAGCTGAACATGCAGCGCCGTACCCAGGCGGCGGCCCTGGCCGCACGGTTGCAAGCCGATCGGAAGGACTGATACAGGTGCCGCCCGGATGCCGGCCCTCAGGTCGGCGGCCGGGCGGCTGAAGAGGCACGGCACGTCGGTGCGGGGTGCGCACCTCACGAACGGACCACGGCCACCGGGCACGAGGTGTGGTGCAGGACGCCCCGGCTGACCGAGCCGAGCAGCGCCGACCCGAGCGCGCCGCGCCCGTGTGAGCCCACGACCAGCAGATCCGCCAGCTCGGCGGCCACCATCAGCGCGTCCACCGGATGCGCGGACTGGATGTCCTCGACGACCGTCACCCGCGGGTGGTCCTGACCGGCGGCCTTCACCCGGTCGTGAACGGCCTGCTGCCCCATAGCACGCATCTCGTTCACGTCGTAGGCGGTCGACGGGACGAAGTCGTGCGCCGGCGACTGCCACGCGTGCACGACCCGCAGCGTCGCGCCGCGCAGCTCCGCCTGCTCGAAGGCGTAGGCCAGGGCGGGCTCGCACTCCGGCGAGTCGTCCACACCCACCACGACCTCGCCGTGCACCGGCAGGTTCTCGCCCCGCACGACCACGACCGGGCAGGTGACGTGCCCGGCCACGTGTGAGCTCACCGAGCCCAGCAGCGCGCCGGCGAACCCGCCCAGCCCGCGGCTGCCCACGACCAGCTCGGCCCCGCCCTCGGCCTGCTCGCGCAGCACCTCGGCGGGCGGGCCCTCCAGCTCGCACGTGGTGACCTCGGCGGCCGGGTGACGCTCACGCACCAGAGCCTCCGCCTCCCGCAGCACCCGCCATCCCTCCTGGTGCACCGTGGCCGGCAGGACCGCCTCGGGGCGCTTGCCGACCAGGTACCACGTGGTGTCGGTGACGTGCACGACGCGCAGCGGCACGCCCCTGCGTACGGCGTCGCCCGCCGCCCACTCCACCGCGGCCCGCGATGCCACAGAACCGTCGACTCCTACGATGATCATGATTGCCTCCTTCGACACTCTCATCAGACCGCGTCCACCCGGTCGTGGTGCAGGGCCGGAGGTCGCCGCCGCCGGGGACGAAAGTCCCTGCCGGACCCCGAGTCAGGCCGTCGTCACGGGGAACGACGCCGCCAGGCTCTCGCCCCACTTCCTGGCCCGCTCCAGTTCCCCCTCCACCAGCGGCCCTTCCGTCCCGGTGACGTAGAAGCTCTGCGCCGGCGCCACGACCCTGACGCCGAGGCGGCGCAGGCGCCTGGCGATGCCGCGAGCGGCCGAACCCGGCATGCGCGGCTTGGCGACACGGGTGTCGAAGGCGGCCGAGCGGAGCCCGGCCGAGGAGGTACGGAGCGTGGCCAGCCATTCGCGCACGCCGTTCCCGGCCGAGACCAGCGGCCTGGTGGCCTGCTGGGCGGCCGAGCGGCGGGTGGAGGCCCTGCTCATGGCGAAGGCGTGCGTCGGCCCGCCGACCACCAGCAGCCCGACCTCCGCCCCCACCGCTCCGGGTGCGCGGCCGGCCTCGGCCACCTCCGTACGCAGGCGGGTGGAGAGCCCTTCCGCGACCGCCTTGGCGATCTCCTCGGTGTTGCCGAACATCGATTCGTACACGACCAGCGCGTCCATCACGCGCCTCCCATCGGGTTGTCTTGTCGAGGAACAACAGGTCCGACGTCATCCCCTTGCGGGCGCTCCGGTGAGGCGACGGCGGAAGATCCAGTACGTCCACGCCTGGTAGGCCAGCACCACGGGCGTGAAGATGCCCGCCACCCAGGTCATCACCGTGAGCGTGTACGGCGAGGAGGCGGCGTTCGTCACGGTCAGGCTGTTGGCCGGGTCGAGCGCGGGCAGCACGTTCGGGAACAGCCCGATGAACAGGGCCGCCACCAGCGCGACCACGGCCACCGCGCTCGCGGTGAAGGCCCAGCCGTCACGGCCGCGCAGCGTCGCGACGAGCGCGCCGAGCAGGCCGAGCGCGACCAGCGCCACCGCCGCCCACCAGGCCGGCCGCGAGCCGCCGGCGGTCAGCAGGAACGCCATCACCACCACGAGCGCCGCCGGGAAGAGGCTCTTGGCCATCCGCGCGGCGCCCAGGCGCAGCTCGCCCGTGGTGCGCAGGGCGAGGAAGACCGCGCCGTGCAGGGTGAACAGCAGCAGCGTGGCCAGGCCGCCGAGCAGCGCGAACGGGTTGAGCAGAGTGAAGAGGGTGCCGGCGTACTCGTGGTCGGCGTCCAGCGGCACGCCGCGCACGATGTTGGCGAACGCCACCCCCCACAGGAAGGCGGGGCCGAGGGATCCCCAGAAGAAGGCCCGGTCCCAACCGCGCGTGCGGTCGGACTTGCTCCGGTACTCCAGGGCCACGCCGCGGGCGATCAACGCCAGCAGGATGAGGAACAGCGGCAGGTAGAAGCCGCTGAACAGAGTGGCGTACCACTCGGGGAACGCGGCGAACGTCGCCCCGCCGGCCACCAGCAGCCACACCTCGTTGCCGTCCCACACCGGGCCGATCGAGGCGACGATGACGCGCCGGTCGGCCTCGTCCCGGCTGAGGAACGGCAGCAGGATGCCGACGCCGAAGTCGAACCCTTCCAGCAGGAAGTATCCGGTCCACAACACGGCGATGAGGACGAACCAGACGGTGGTCAGTTCCATGACGACGTGTCCTTCTAGTAGCTCAGGGCGGGGACGGGGGCTTCCGGCTCGGCCTGCTCGTGCGGCCCGATGCGGATGAACTTGACCAGCAGGCGTACCTCGATGACCGCCAGCACGGCGTACACCAGGGTGAAGCCCACCAGCGTGATGGCCACCGAGGCGACGTCCGCGGTCGGCGAGACCGCGGCGGCGGTGCGCATGAGGCCGAAGACCGTCCACGGCTGCCGGCCCATCTCGGTGAAGATCCAGCCCAGGGTGTTGGCCAGGAAGGGCAGGCCGATCCCGGCGATGGCCAGCCGGTACGCCCACCGCCCTGCGGGAAGCCTGCCCCGCCTGGTCAGCCAGAGCCCGGCCGCGGCGAGCAGCGCCGACAGCGCGCCGAAGCCGATCATCAGGCGGAACGACCAGTACGCCAGGCCCACGACCGGCCGGTAGTCGCCCGGGCCGTACAGCGCCTGGTAGCGGGCCTGGATGTCGTTGATGCCCTCGACCCTGCCGTCCACGGTGTTGGTGGCCAGCAGGCTCAGGCCGTACGGGATCTGCAGGTTGACGTGGTTGCGGCCGTTCTCGACGTCGCCGACGGCGAACAGGGAGAAGCCGGCGGAGCTCTCGTCCTCCCACAGGGCTTCGGCGGCGGCCATCTTCATCGGCTGCTGCTCGGTCATGATCTGCGCCTGCCAGTGGCCGGAGAACGACACGCCCACGGCCGAGACGAGCGCGACGACCAGTGCCAGCCGCGCCGAGGTGCGGAAGAGCGGCGTGTCCCGCTTTTTCAGCAGGAACCAGGCGCTGACGCCGAGCACGAAGGCCGCGGCGGTCAGGAAGGCGCCGAAGATGACGTGCGGGAAGGTGACCAGGGTGGTGGAGTTGGTGAGCACGGCCCAGATGTCGGTCAGCTCGGCGCGGCCGTCGCTGATCCGGTAGCCGACCGGGTGCTGCATCCAGGAGTTGGCCGCGAGGATGAAGTAGGCCGAGATGTTGGTGCCGATGGCGGCCACCCAGATCGTGGCGAGATGCACCCGGGGCGGCAGTCTGTCCCAGCCGAAGATCCACAGGCCGAGGAAGGTGGACTCCAGGAAGAACGCCATGAGCCCTTCCATGGCCAGCGGCGCTCCGAACACGTCTCCAACAAAGCGGCTGTAGTCACTCCAGTTCATCCCGAACTGAAACTCCTGCACGATGCCGGTCACCACGCCCATGGCGAAGTTGATCAGGAAGAGCCGGCCCCAGAACCGGGTCAGCCGCAGGTACTCCGGCTTCTTCGTCCGGTGCCAGGCGGTCTGCAGGCCGGCCACGATGATCGACAGGCCGATGGTGAGCGGCACGAACAGGAAGTGGTAGACGGTGGTGACACCGAACTGCCAGCGGGAGAGATCCAGAACGTCCATGCCAGTCAGGCTGCTCCTGGTCCGGGTCGCTCCCCAGGGCCGTGCGACCCGGCCCGGAGGGACTTTGGTCCTGACCCCTGCTCACCACTCCGCCCACCGCTGCGGCGATCCGCTTGGTGTTGCCGTGCGCCACCCATGTCACGCCTCCCGCCAGCTTCGTGCGGGCGAGTCCGGTTCGCCGATCGCCGGCAGGACGGGTTCCAGGTGGAACATGCCGGTCAGCACCTCGCCGGTCCCCCGGGCCGAGCTGAGGCGGCCCGCGACCGCGGCCAGCACGTCCCGGGCGGTGATCAGGCCGACCAGCCCATCGACGGAGACGACCGGCACGGCGTCCACGCCGGCGTCGAGCATGACGGCCGCCACCTGGGGCAGCGGCGTCTCCGGCCGCACCCGCGCGGTACGAGCCCGGCGCAGCAGGTCGCCCACCTGACGGGTGGACTGCTCCTGCGGACCGCCGGACCAGGACGCGGCCAGTTCCTCGCGGGTCAGGACGCCCAGCACGCGCCGCCCGTCGACCACCGGCAGGTGGTGCACGCCGGCCCGGCGCATCAGCTCCCACGCCATGAGCGGCGACTCCTCCGGCTTGACGGCGACCAGGACGCGGCTCATCACCTGCCCGGCCGTCCGCGTTTCGGCGGTCATGACTCCTCCTCGCGGGCCGGGCGGACCACGGCGACCGGGCAGGTCGCGTGATGCAGCACGGCGTGGCTGACCGAGCCGAGCAGGGCCGAGGCGAAGCCACCGAGCCCGCGCGAGCCGACCACGACCAGGTCGGCGGTGCCGGCGGCTCTGGTCAGGGCTGCCACCGGGTGTTCGCAGGGTTGCTCGTCAGTGATGACCAGGCCCGGGTTGCTCGTGCGCCAGGGCTCGACCAGCTCGCGTGCCGCCTGCGGCTCCTCCTTCATGATCCGGTCGATCAGGCCGCTGTAGGCGACGGCGTACGGGGACAAGGACGGCAGCTGCCAGGCGGTGACCACGTGCAGCTCGGCCCGGCGGCTTCTGGCCTGTTCGATCGCGTACTCCATGGCCGCCCGCGCGTGCTCGGAGCCGTCGTAGCCGACGACGACGCGGTTGTGCTCCGCCTGTGGTGCGCGGACGACGACGACCGGTCCCGAGGCGTGCCCGGCCACCGCGATACTGACCGAGCCGAGCACCATCCCAGTGAATCCGCCGAGCCCTCGGCTGCCCAGCACCACGCTGTCGGCCGTCGCGGACGCGCCGATCAGCTCGTCGATGACGTTCCCCGCTCGCAGGTCGGTCGTCACCTTGGCGCGGCCGGCCAGGCCGCGTGCCCGGTCGGCGGCGGCTTCCAGCGTTCCCGCGCAGTACTCGACGCCCTCGCTGTGCGGCCACTGCTCGCACACGTGCACGAGCCGCAGGTCCAGCCCGCGCCGATCGGCGTCGGCGGCCGCCCATTCCACCGCTGCGGCGGCCGGGGCGGAGCCGTCCACACCGGCCACGATCTGACTGGTCATCGTTCATCTCCTCGGCGTACGGAACTCGCACTTTCAGCTTCGACCTGGGCGGCGGAGGGGCGCCGTGGGAGAAAGGCCCAGGAAGTAGTGCCTTTGGTCCTTTTCGCCAGTGCCTTTCGACCGCGGTGGCCGCCGCTCGGATCCAGGAGGGTGAGAGCGGGCATTCGACGCGAAGGGGAGAGCCATGACGGCGACCGGGTCAGAGGCGTGGCGCGGCTTTCACGGGACGGCCTGGCGGAGCAGGGTGGACGTCCGCGCCTTCATCCAGGACAACTACACGCCCTACGCCGGTGACGAGGGCTTCCTGTCCGGTCCCACCGAGCGGACCCTGGCCGTGTGGGGAAAGGTGAGCGCGCTGTTCCCGGAGGAGAGGCGGCGCGGCGTCTACGATGTGGACGCGAAGACGCCGTCGTCCATCACCGCGCACGCGCCCGGCTACATCGACCGGGACCGCGAGCTGATCGCCGGGTTGCAGACCGACGCGCCGCTCAAGCGGGCCATCATGCCCGTGGGCGGGCTGCGCCTGGTGGAGAAGAGCCTGGCCGCGTACGGTCACCGGCTCGACCCGGCGGTCAAGGAGATCTTCACCAAGTACCGCAAGACCCACAACGACGGCGTGTTCGACGCCTACACCCCCGAGATCCTGGCCGCCCGCCGTTCCGGCGTCATCACCGGGCTGCCGGACGCCTACGGCCGCGGTCGCATCATCGGCGACTATCGCCGCGTCTCCCTCTACGGCGTGGACCGGCTGATCGAGGCCAAGCGGGCCGAACTACGCTCCCTGGACGACGCCGACGCCTCCGACGCGGTCATCAGAGACCGGGAGGAGCTGTCGGAGCAGCTCCGGGCGCTGGACGAGCTGAAGGTGATGGCCGCCTCCTACGGCCACGACATCTCGCGGCCGGCCGCCACCGCGCACGAGGCGATCCAGTGGCTCTACCTCGCCTACCTGGCCGCCGTCAAGGAGCAGAACGGCGCGGCCATGTCCCTGGGCCGCACCTCCACGTTCCTGGACGTCTACCTGGAACGCGACCTCGCCGAAGGCCGCATCACCGAGGAGCGGGCGCAGGAGCTCGTCGACGACTTCGTGATCAAGCTGCGCATCGTCCGCTTCCTGCGCACCCCCGAGTACGACGAGCTCTTCTCCGGCGACCCCACCTGGGTGACCGAGTCGATCGGCGGCATCGGGCAGGACGGCCGCCCGTTGGTGACCCGGACGAGCTTCCGCTACCTGCAGACGCTGCGCGACCTCGGCCCCGCGCCTGAGCCGAACCTGACCGTGTTCTGGTCCCCGCGGCTGCCCGAGCCGTTCAAACGGTTCTGCGCGGCCCTGTCGATCGAGACCAGCGCGATCCAGTACGAGAGCGACGAGCTGATGCGCCCGCGCACCGGCGACGACACCGCCATCGCCTGCTGCGTCTCCGCCGCCCCGGTCGGCCGGCAGATGCAGTTCTTCGGCGCCCGCGTCAACCTGGCCAAGACGCTCCTGTACGCGATCAACGGCGGCCGCGACGAGCTCACCGGCGCCCAGGTGGGGCCCGCGTACCCGCCGATCACCGGTGACGTGCTCGACTACGAGGAGGTCGCCAAGGCGCTGGACCGGATGATGGACTGGCTGGCCCGCACCTACGTCAACGCGCTCAACATCATCCACTACATGCACGACAAGTACGCCTACGAGCGCCTGGAGATGGCCCTGCACGACCACCCGGTCAAGCGCACGCTCGCGTGCGGCATCGCCGGACTGTCCGTCACCGCCGACAGCCTGTCCGCCGTCAAGCATGCCCGGGTCAAGGTCGTCCGCGACGAGACGGGGCTGGCCGTGGACTACGCGGTCGAGGGCGACTTCCCGGTCTACGGCAACAACGACGACCGCGCCGACGCCATCGCCGTCGAGCTGGTGCGCTCGTTCATGAGCAAGATCCGCGAACACCGCGCGTACCGGGGCGCCGAGCACACCCAGTCCGTCCTGACGATCACCTCGAACGTGGTGTACGGCAAGCACACCGGCAACACCCCCGACGGCCGCCGCACCGGCGAACCGTTCGCCCCCGGCGCCAACCCGAGCAACGGCCGCGACCGCCACGGCATGATCGCCTCCGCCCTGTCGGTCGCCAAGCTCCCCTACGACCAGGCCCTCGACGGCATCTCCCTGACCAACACCGTCACCCCCGATGGCCTCGGCCGCTCCTCCGGCGAGCGCATCGCGAACCTGGTCGGGGTGCTCGACGGCTACTTCGACGCCGGTGGCTTCCACATGAACGTCAACGTGCTCACCCGCGCGGTGCTGCTGGACGCCATGGAGCACCCCGACCGTTACCCGCAGCTGACCGTCCGCGTCTCCGGCTACGCGGTCAACTTCGTCCGCCTCACCCCCGACCAGCAGCGCGACGTCGTCAGCCGCACCTTCCACGGCTCGACATGAACGGGGCGGTCAGCTCGTGGGACCTGTCGGTCGGAGTGGACGGCCCTGGCACCCGGTTCGTGCTGTTCACCGCGGGCTGCCCGCTGCGCTGCCGGTACTGCCAGAACCCGGAGACCTGGCGAATGCGCGACGGCCGCCAGGTCACCACCGACGAGATCATGGACGAGATCGGCAAGTACCGGCGCTTCATCTCCGTCGCCGGCGGCGGGGTGACCGTCAGCGGCGGCGAACCGCTGCTGCAGCCCCGCTTCACCGCCGAGGTGCTGCGCCGCTGCCACGAAAGCGGCCTGCACACCGCCCTGGACACCTCGGGCCTGCTCGGCGTCCGCGCCACCGACGCCCTGCTCGCCGACACCGACCTGGTCCTGCTCGACATCAAGTCCTACGACCCGGCCACCTACCGGCGTGTCACCGGCGGCCCCGTCGGACCCACCCTGCGCTTCGCCCGGCGGCTCGCCGAGCTGGGCCGGCCCACATGGGTGCGGTTCGTGCTGGTCCCCGGGCTGACGGACGCGCCGGACAACGTGGACGCCCTGGCCCGCTTCGTGGCCGGGCTCGGCAACGTGAAACGGGTGGACGTGCTGCCTTTCCATCGCATGGCCGCCGGCAAGTACGAGCGGCTCGGCCTGCGCTTCCCGCTCGCCGGCGTCGCACCACCCGACCAAGCGCTGATGGACCGCGTGCACGGCCAGTTCCACGCTCACGGCGTCGCCAGCATCTGATCACGACTGAAGGAGGCCAGGGGTTCTTCTCACTGCACATTTCCGGCCGAACCGGCCGTACCGAGTTTCTCCGCACGGTATTGGGCTAAGACAGAGCCCGTATCGGACATGTCGGAGTTGTTACGACAGGGACGAGTGATATGGCGGGCATGGACGGACCGGTCAGCGACGCGCTGATCAGAATGGGCCGGCATCTGCGGCCGGGAACGGTTTCGCCGGATCTCAGGACGTTGTACCAGGTGGGCGGCCGGCAGTCGGACGCCTTCTATCGGGATCGGTGGAGCCATGACAAGGTGGTGCGCTCCACGCACGGGGTGAACTGCACGGGGTCGTGCTCATGGAAGGTCTACGTCAAGGACGGGATCATCACCTGGGAGGCGCAGCAGACCGACTACCCGAGCGTCGGCGGTGACCGGCCGGAGTACGAGCCGCGCGGCTGCCCGCGCGGCGCCGCCTTCTCGTGGTACACCTACTCCCCCACCCGGGTCCGCTACCCCTACGCGCGCGGTGTGCTGGTCGAGATGTACCGCGAGGCCAAGGCGCGACTGGGCGACCCGGTCGAGGCGTGGGCGGAGATCACCACGACCCCGGGCAAACGGGAACGGTACCAGTCCGCCCGGGGCAAGGGCGGCCTGGTGCGCGTCACCTGGGACGAGGCGTGCGAGATCATCGCGGCGGCCCACGTGCACACCATCAAGACCTACGGCCCCGACCGGGTGGCGGGCTTCTCCCCCATCCCGGCGATGTCGATGGCCTCGCACGCTGTGGGCGCCCGGTTCATCTCGCTGATCGGCGGCGCGATGTTGTCGTTCTACGACTGGTACGCCGACCTGCCGGTGGCCTCGCCGCAGGTGTTCGGCGACCAGACGGACGTGCCGGAGTCGGCCGACTGGTGGGACGCGGCGTACCTGATGTTGTGGGGCTCGAACGTGCCGGTCACCCGCACCCCTGACGCCCACTACATGGCGGAGGCTCGCTACCACGGGCAGAAGGTGGTGGTGCTCGCGCCCGACTACAACGACGCCGCCAAGTTCGCGGACGAGTGGCTGGCCCCGCATCCGGGCACGGACGGCGCGCTGGCCATGGCGATGGGTCACGTGCTGCTGAAGGAGTTCTTCGCTGACCGGGACACCCCTCGTTTCACCGACTACGTCAAACGCTTCACGGACCTGCCGTTCCTGGTGCGGCTGCGGGAGCGGGACGGGTCGTACGTGCCGGACAAGTTCCTCACGGCGGCGGACCTCGATGGGCAGGAGGGCGCGTTCGCCACGGTGCTGCTGGACGCGCGGACCGGTGAGCCGGTCGTGCCGAACGGCTCGCTCGCCTTCCGCTACTCCGAGCAGGGGCAGGGCCGCTGGAACCTCGACCTGGGCGAGGTGGACCCGCTGCTGAGCGTCCTCGGGGGCGAGGCGGTCCCGGTGGCGCTGCCGCGCTTCGACGGGCACGGCGGCGGTGTCCTGCAGCGGGGCGTGCCGGTGCGGCGGGTGGGCGGCCACCTCGTGACCACCGTGTTCGACCTGATGCTGGCCCAGTACGGGGTGGCTCGCGAAGGACTGCCGGGACGGTGGCCGTCCGGCTACGACGACGTGGCCGAGCCGTACACACCGGCCTGGCAGGAGGCGATCACCGGCGTGCCGGCCGCGGCGGCGGCCCGGATCGCCCGGGAGTTCGCCACGAACGCGGAGGAGTCGGGCGGCCGCTCCATGATCATCATGGGGGCCGGGGCGAATCACTGGTTCCACTCCGACACGATCTACCGCGCGATGCTGGCGCTGACCACGCTGACCGGCTGCCAGGGCGTCAACGGCGGCGGCTGGGCCCACTACGTCGGCCAGGAGAAATGCCGGCCGATCACCGGATGGGCTCAGCTCGCCTTCGGGCTGGACTGGTCGCGCCCGCCCCGGCAGATGATCGGCACCGCCTACTGGTACCTGCACACCGACCAGTGGCGTTACGACACCTACAGTGCCGACGTCGTCTCCTCACCGCTCGGCGAGGGCGCGTTCACCGGCCGGGCCACCGCCGACCTGCTGTCGCAGTCGGCCCGGCTGGGCTGGATGCCGTCGTACCCGACGTTCGACCGCAACCCCCTCGACCTGGCCGACGAGGCGGGCGCCGAGCCGGGACCGTACGTGGCCGAGCAGGTCGCCGCCGGGCGGCTCGGCTTCGCCTGCGAAGACCCGGACGCGCCGTCGAACTGGCCGCGCGTGCTGACGGTGTGGCGGGCGAACCTGCTGGGCTCCTCGGCCAAGGGCAACGAGTACTTCCTGCGGCACCTGCTGGGCGCGGACTCGGCGGTGCGCGCCGAGGAGGCCGCGCCCGAGCAGCGCCCCCGCGATGTGGCCTGGCCGGAGGAGGCGCCACGCGGGAAGCTGGACCTGCTGCTGTCGCTGGACTTCCGGATGACCTCCACGACGCTGTTCTCCGACATCGTGCTGCCGGCCGCCACCTGGTACGAGAAGCACGATTTGTCCTCCACCGACATGCACCCGTTCGTGCACGCCTTCACCCCGGCGATCGACCCGCCCTGGCAGACCCGCACCGACTTCGCCGCCTTCCACGCCATCGCCCAGGCGTTCAGCGAGCTGGCGCGGACGCACCTCGGCACACGTACGGACCTGGTCGCGGTGCCGCTGCTGCACGACACCGCCGACGAGCTGGCCACCCCGCACGGCCGGGTGGACGACTGGCGCGCTGCGGGACGCACGCCCGTGCCCGGCCGCGACTTCCCCAAGATCGTCGCCGTGGAGCGCGACTACGGGGCGGTGGCGGAGAAGCTGGCCGCGCTCGGCCCGCTGCTGGAGCGGCTCGGCGCCACCACCAAGGGCCTGACGTTCGACGTGTCCGGTGAGATCGACCGGCTGGCCCGGATGAACGGCACCGTCCAGGGCCGCCCGTCCCTGGCCCGCGACCGCGACCTGTGCGAGGCCATCCTGGCGCTGTCGGGCACCACCAACGGGCGTCTGGCCGCACAGGGCTTCGCCACGCTGGGCCGGAGAACCGGGACGTCGTTCGACGGCCTGGCCGACGAGCACAGGCAGATCACCTTCGCCGACACCCAGGCCAGGCCGGTGCCGGTGATCACCTCGCCGGAGTGGTCGGGCAGCGAGAGCGGCGGACGCCGCTACTCGGCCTTCACGATCAACGTCGAGCACCGCAAACCCTGGCACACCCTCACCGGCCGCCAGCACTTCTACCTCGACCACGACTGGATCCACGAGGCAGGCGAGGCGCTGCCGGTCTACCGGCCACCGCTGAACATGACCGCGATGTTCGGCGAGCCCGGCGTAGGAGAGTCCGGCGAGAACGGCATCACGGTGCGTTATCTCACCCCGCACTCCAAGTGGTCCATCCACTCCGAATACCAGGACAACCTGCTCATGCTCACCCTGTCGCGCGGCGGCCCGACCATCTGGATGAGCCCGGCCGACGCCGCCAAGGCGGAGATCGCGGACAACGACTGGGTGGAGGCGGTCAACCGCAACGGCGTCGTGGTGGCCCGCGCCATCGTCTCGCACCGCATGCCCGAGGGCACGGTGTACATGTACCACGCCCAGGAACGGGTGGTGGACGTGCCCAAGAGCGAGACCTCCGGCCTGCGCGGCGGCATCCACAACTCGCTGACCCGGCTGCTGGTCAAGCCCACCCACCTGATCGGCGGCTACGCCCAGCTGAGCTTCGCCTTCAACTACCTGGGGCCCACCGGGAACCAGCGCGACGAGGTCACCGTGATCCGCCGCCGCGGCCAGGAGGTCGACTACTGATGCGCGTGATGGCACAACTGGCCATGGTGATGAACCTGGACAAGTGCATCGGCTGCCACACCTGCTCGGTCACCTGCAAACAGGCATGGACCAACCGCGCCGGCACCGAGTACGTCTGGTTCAACAACGTCGAGACCCGCCCCGGCCAGGGCTACCCCCGCACCTACCAGGACCAGGACCGGTGGAAAGGCGGCTGGGAGCTCAACCGGCGCGGCCGGCTGAAGCTGAAGGCCGGCGGCCGGCTCAAGAAGCTCTTCTCCATCTTCGCCAACCCGCTCATGCCCTCCATCCAGGACTACTACGAGCCCTGGACCTACGACTACGACCAGCTCTTCTCCGCCCCGATGCAGGCCGACACCCCGGTGGCGCGGCCCCGCTCGCTCATCACCGGCCGGCCCACCAAGATCAGCTGGAGCGCCAACTGGGACGACAACCTGGCCGGCGACCCTTCCCCCGACCCCGTCCTGCGCAAGCTCTCGGACCAGGTGAAGCTGGACTTCGAGCGGGCGTTCATGTTCTACCTGCCGCGCATCTGCGAGCACTGCCTCAACCCCTCCTGCGTGGCCTCCTGCCCGTCGGGCGCGCTGTACAAGCGCGCGGAGGACGGCATCGTGCTGGTGGACCAGGACCGCTGCCGGGGCTGGCGGATGTGCGTGACCGGCTGCCCGTACAAGAAGGTGTACTTCAACCACCGCACCGGCAAGGCCGAGAAGTGCACCTTCTGCTACCCGCGCGTCGAGGTCGGCATCCCCACCGTCTGCTCCGAGACGTGCGTGGGACGGCTGCGCTACATCGGCCTCATCCTGTACGACGCCGACCGCGTCACCGAGGCCGCCTCCGTTCCTGACGAGAAGGACCTGTTCGAGGCGCAGAAGAGCGTCCTGCTCGATCCGCACGACCCCGAAGTGATCACCGCCGCCCGCGCCGCCGGCATCCCCGAGGACTGGCTGGAGGCGGCCCGCCGCTCCCCCATCCACCGGCTGATCTTCGAGTACGGTGTGGCGCTGCCGCTGCACCCGGAATACCGGACGATGCCCATGGTCTGGTACATCCCGCCCCTGTCACCTGTCGTGGACGTGCTGGCCGGCACCGGCCACGACGGTGAGGACGCGGGCAACCTGTTCGGCGCCATCGACGCCCTGCGCATCCCCATCGGCTACCTGGCCGAGCTGTTCACGGCCGGCGACCCGGAGCCGGTGCGGTCGGTGCTGCGCCGGCTGGCCGCGATGCGCTCGTACATGCGCCGCATCAACCTCGGCCAGGAGCCGGACGAGGCGATCGCCACAGCCGCCGGCATGAGCGGCGAGCAGGTCGAAGGCATGCACCGGCTGCTGGCCCTGGCCCCCTACGACGAGCGGTACGTCATCCCCAAGGCCCATGCCGAGCAGGGCGAACAGCTGGAGGAACTGGCCACCGGCTGCAGCCTCGACTACGACGGCGGCCCCGGCATGAACGGCCCGTTCGGCGAAGCGTCCGGATTGCCCGCCCCGGTGGCGGTGGAGAACTTCCACGCCCTGCGCGAACGCCAGACCGCCGAGAACCTGGACGACGCCGACGAACTGCGCGGCCGGGTCAACCTGCTCAACTGGGACGGCAAGGGCACCCCGGACGGACTGTTCCCCAGGAGGAAGAAGTGAGCGTGCGAACCGTCCACATGGTGGCCTCCGTGCTGCTGGGCTACCCCGACGAGCGGCTCCATGACGGGCTCGGCCTGCTGCGCGAGGAGGTGGACGGGCTGCCGGCGGGCGCGGCGCGCGAACCGCTGTCGGCCTTCCTCGGCCACGTCGCCGCCACGCCTCCCGCCGAGCTCGCGGCGCACTACGTGGCCACGTTCGACCTCAAGCGGCGCTGCTGCCCGTACCTCACCTACTACGCCTACGGCGACACTCGCAAGCGAGGCGCCGCCCTGCTGCGCTTCAAGCACGCGCTGAAGGCCGCGGGCTTCGAGATCGCCGACGGCGAGCTGCCCGACCATCTGGCCGTGGTGTGCGAGCTGTCGGCGCGCGGCGCCGTCCGCGAAGCCAGACGGCTGCTGCTGGAACACCGGGCAGGAGTGGAGGTGCTGCACGCCGCGCTGCGCGAGGAACGCTCACCGTACGCCGACGTGGTCGCCGCCGTGCTGACCACCCTGCCTCCGGCCGGGGCGCGCGAGCAGGAGGCGGCGCTGCGGCTGGCCGCCGAAGGGCCGCCCGCCGAAGCCGTCGGTCTGGAACCCTACGCGGTGATGGAGGCGGGCCGATGAGCGTCCTGCTGTGGGTCGTGCTGCCGTACGTGGCGCTGACCGTGTTCGTGCTCGGGCACGTGTGGCGTTACCACTACGACAAGTTCGGCTGGACCACGCGCTCGTCCCAGATGTACGAGTCGCGGCTGCTGCGCGTCGGCAGTCCGCTGTTCCACTTCGGCATCCTGGTCGTGGCGCTCGGCCACGTCGGCGGCCTGGTGATCCCCAAGAGCTGGACCGAGGCCGTCGGCGTGAGCGAGGAGCTCTACCACCTGTCCGCCGTCGTCCTCGGCACCGTCGCGGGCGTCGCCACCGTGGCTGGCCTGGCCATCCTCATCTACCGGCGGCGCACGGTCGGCCCCGTCTTCACCGCCACCACCCGCAACGACAAGCTGATGTACGCGGTCCTCGGGCTCACCATCGCCCTCGGCCTGGCCTCCACCGTGGCGGCCAACCTCGTCGGCGGGGGTTACGACTACCGCACCACGATCTCGCCCTGGTTCCGGTCGATCTTCACCTTCCAGCCAGAGCCGGCGCTGATGGCGGGCGCGCCGGTGCTGTTCCAGCTGCACGGGCTCAGCGCGCTCGTGCTGTTCGCGATCTGGCCGTTCACCCGGCTGGTGCACATGCTGACCGCGCCCGTCGGGTATCTGACCCGGCCGTACATCGTCTACCGCAGCCGCGACGAAGGCCGGCCCGCCGCGAAGCGCGGCTGGGAACCGTCCCGCTGACCGGCCTTGTCGTTCCCGCCGACTCAGCCGGCGGGCACTCGCCGGGCGGCGGTCAAGGCCCGCACCGCGGTCAGCGTCAGCACGACCGCCAGCACGGCGGTGACCGCGAGCAGGGCCAGGCCGAGCCCGTACGAGCCGAGCCGGCCGTAGATGAACCCCATGACCAGCGGCGGCACGAACCCGCCCAGCCCACCGGCCGCCCCGACCAGCCCGGTCACCGACCCCACCTTGTCGGCCGGGGCGACCTGGGCCACGAGCGCGAACGTGGCGCCACTGCCCGCGCCGAGCGCCGCCGCCATGGACAGGAACGCCACCGTGCCCACCGGCATCAGCGCGGGCGTCAGCGCCTGGACCGCCGCCATGACGGCGACCACGGCGAACACCCCGGCCAGCACCCGTACCGGACCGATCCGGTCCGACAGCCATCCGCCCAGCGGCCGCATCAGCACCGCCAGCACCACGAACCCGGCCATCCGGTAGGCGGCGTCGGCCTGCTCCAGGCCGTACCCGGTCTGCAGGTAGGCCGGCAGGTAGACGGAGAAGGCGACATATCCCCCGAAGGCGACGGCGTACAGCAGGCACGCCTGCCACGTGATCGGTAACCTCGCCGTGGCCGCCAGCCGCGCGAGCAGCGGCTGTCCCGCCACGCTCCGCCCGGGCGCGTCCCGCAGCACCAGCCACGCCACGACCGCGTACAGCGCCAGCACGACCGCCGTGATCACGAACGGCAGCGCCGCGCCGCCGCGCTCGACCAGTCCGACCGTGGTCAGCGCGCTGACGGCGGTGCCACCCATGCCCGCCCCGAAGATGCCCACCGCCAGCCCGCGCCGGTGCGGCGGGAACCACGCGTTGACGAACGGCACCCCGACCGCGAACGCGGTGCCCGCGACGCCCAGGAAGAACCCGCCGGTCAGCAGCGCGGCCAGCGAGGTCTGCCCCGCCACGCCGATGAACAGGACGGGCACGATGGTGACGGCCGACACCAGCGGGAACATCACCCGGCCGCCGTACCGGTCGGTCAGCGCCCCCACCGGGATCCGGCCGAGCGAGCCGACGACCACCGGCACCGCGACCAGCAGCGCCTGCTGCGGCGCCGACAGGCCGAGCAGCTCCTTGAAGCGCGGGCCCAGCGGGCTGAGCAGCGCCCAAGCCCAGAAGTTCACCGCGAAGCCTGCTGTCGCCAGGGCCAGCATCAGCATGGCCCGGCCGTCCGTCTTTCCCGTCACGTTCCCGCCGGTCTCCGCCATCGAACTCCGCCTCATCTCGATCGCTCCGTCAGCCAGGCACCACCACGTGCCTCTTGCCCGGCAATCGCACCGATCATCAGCGTCCGGGCTCCCCATCCGCGTGTCCCAGGCCCGAAGCATCCGTCCATTCGTACGATCATGTCTTCCTCCTCGCGTTCTGACTGGCGAAAGCCCGCCCTGCGGGGCAGGGCGGGCGGGTGGCCGAGGGACTCACTTGAGCCACGGGGTGCGGCGGACGACGGGCAGGTTGCCCAGTCC
>NZ_JBEZFZ010000059.1:0-15875 GCF_040649735.1 Nonomuraea sp. NPDC048892
TCCCAGCACAGCAGACCCCACCGACCGGCGGTAACGCTACAAATCCATACGATCACATAGCGACATCACAGGCATATGCTCGCGGAACGCACTCTCAGGACGCCTCCGCGGCGCATCGAGGGCCGTTGATCCATGACGGTTCCCCGGCGATATCGCCTCGTCCTCCGACGCCTTGGGACGTGAGCTGGGCGTCGCCGAGGGGGAAGGCGTCCGAGGCGTGGGCGTGGATGGCAAGGGCGAGGTGAGCACGGCCGACCGTTCGGCAACGCTTAGCCGAGGCGTCGACGTCGGGGCGGCATTCGTTCGGGGTGAGACACCGTCAGTGCCCCACGTACTTGACCAGATGCCGAAGCCTACGCAGACCAGGAGGCTGGCGATAAGCGCCGGCCGAGCCAGGCGATCCCAGTTTCGCATGGTCGACGACTGTGGCGGGGCGGGGAGCGAGTACGTTCGCCAGGCGAGGGAGTCGGACGCGGCGAAGCGCCGAGACTGGTCCCGCAGCGGGCGGACCTCTCGGGATGGCGGGGCGGGGTGGTAGTGCTCTTCGTGCATGGTCCTCCTCTCTCTTGCTGCGCGTGTATGTCAGCGTGGCGCAGCGTGTCAGCGTTTGGCCGGAACGACGCGGGATCGCGAGCAGCGCGATGTGAATCGGCCCTCGGTTGGACCAGGACCGAAGGTGGATAAGCGTGAGCTATGTGTCCAAGGCGTTGTTGATCTTGCCGTTGATGTGATCTTGCTGGCCGTCGATGCACTTGGCGTACACCCGCAGCAGGACGTCAACGCTGTGACCGGCGCGTTTGGCAACCTCGGGGGCCGGGACGCCCGCGTTCAGCCAAAGTGAAACCGCCGCGTGGCGCAGGTCGTACGGCCTGGCGGCCAGCGACGAGGCGACCTGTTCCGGGGTGAGCGCGAGTTTGCGGGCCTCCTGCCAGACGTAGGAGTAGGCCGAGCTGGAGTAGGAGCCGCCGGTGCCGGTGCGGAAGATCCTGCCGTCCTTGGCCGTGCCGTACTCGGCGAGGTGCTCGCGGATAGTGGCGACCAGGACGGGCGGGATTGGGATCTCTCGCGTCTCGTTGTCCGCACGGTGCTTCAAACTGCGCGACTCGTGGGTTTCGCCGGAGTTGGTCCAGCGCTTCGTTCCCTGGGGTCGGGCCTTCTCCAGGACGATCAGGCCCCAGCCCGACTCCGGCAAGGTGCAGTTCCTCACCCGGAGGTCCGCCGCCTCCTCCGGCCGGAGTGCGGCGTAGTAGATGCAGGCGAACAGCGCCTTGAGTCGGGCACCACGCTTGCGGCCCACCTTGGGCACGGCGTCGAGAAGCTGACGTGCCTGGAGCGGATTGACTACCGTGCGCGGGTCGATGACCGTCACGGCCTTGGGCGCCGTCCATTTGATCTCGTCGAGCGGGTTGCTGCTGAACACCTTCTGCTCTACTGCGTGCTCCAGGAGGTGATGCAGGATGGCGCGTTTGCGCCGTACCGTGTTCGCTCCTGCCGGGGCACCGGCGAAGGTGATCGAGATAGCGTCGAGAGCGGCCCGAAGGACGTGCGCCTCTCCCAGCGCCGACAGTGGAAGAGATGCCCTCTCCAGCCAGCTCAACGCCGCCGCTTGCGTCGTAGTCAGGTCGGTGCGCCTGTTCTCCGGGAGGAGAACGTGTATCCGGAGGACCTCCCGGAGTTCCTCAGCGGAGGGAGAGCGGGGCACGCCGGCCACTAGGGCAGGGACCAGCGTCAGGAGCGCGTACGCATCCGTCTCACGGGTCCGGGCTGCCGAGGTATTCCAACGCCCGAGCACGTGCTTCTGGGCGAACTCCAGGAACGACGGGCCGGAAGCTGAGGGGGCGAGCATCGACACCGGCAGGCCGGTGGCAACGTCGAACTCCTCCCCTACCTTGGTCGCCTGCCGCAGGTCAGACATGAAGGCGTTGGCAAGTCCCCTGGTCCGGAAGCTCTTCGACTTCTGCTTGCCGGCAGCCCGCCAGCGGGCGATGTAGACGGAGGCGCCGCGGTTGGAGCGCTGCTGGATCTGGCCGAGCTTCACGTCGTAGGTGGTCTTCACTTGGCCTCCCGTCGCGAGTCGAGCCAGGCCATGAGGTCGCTCCGCCAGACGCGGAGTTCGAGGTTGGGCAACTGGATGCAGACCGGCGCACGGCCGAGCTCGCGCCAGCGGTAGAAGGTGCGACGGGAGACCCCGCCCAGCGCGGCGAGGACCTCTGAAACGGTCAGCAGTTCGTCACGGCGGCTCATCGGGCACCACCCGCCATGTCTCGGATGCGAGTCCCCGCTATTGCGGCGGCGATGATCTGGTCTCCGACGCTGTAGCCCTTGCCTGCGTAGGTCCATTCGCTGATGACGAGGATCGTGTCCTCCTCGAAGAGCGGCAGGCGGCCTGTGGTGATCTCGTGGTCGCGGGCGTGGTGTTCGCGGGCGGCGCGGAGTGCGCCGAGGGTGGTGGAGTAGTGGCGGGATCGGGTGGAGAAGTGGCCGCGGAAGCCGAGCATGTGGGCCCAATTGGCGAGGCGCAGTTCGGCCAGGTCCTCGATGGTGGCGAGGCGGAGGCATTCGGCGATCACGCGTTTGGGGTGTTCACGGAGGTTGAAGGCGTCGAGGTTGTCGAGGGGGTTGATGCGGCGGTCAAGGGTGCCGACGCATTCGGCTGCCTTCGTTGCGTATTTCGCGATGTAGCGGGCGACGGCCTGTTCGGTGAGGTCGCCGTTCAGAGTGATGGGGCGGATGTCGAATTGAGTCCCCCGCTTGAGGAGCCGGGCGGGTTGGTCATCGATAGCGGGCACGAGGGCGCTGACGACGTGAGCGGCGTGCCGTACAGCGTGGGTCAGGGCATCGGCAGTGGCCCATGAAGGAGGTGGCGCGGCAGGACCGCCGGGGCCGTCGAGCCGGATGACGGCGTGGAAGTGGACGACGCCGCGGCGCTGATACTCCGCGACCTTGGCGAAGGAGACGGTGAGGTGTTCGCGGAGGTCCTTGAGGGTCAGCCCGCCGAGCTTGGCCAGGCGGCGGCGAAGGGAATCGGCGAAACGCTTCCACAGCAGCGGCGCCAGGGCGTTGAACAGAACCGAGCCGGTGTAGTCGTAGCAGTCCGGGCACAGTGGCTCGCCGAGATGGGGATCGTCCAGGCAATGCTTGGCGGTGCAGGACATGACGCGCCCGTGTGGGCAGGTTTCGGCGTCGCGGCGAGCGTGGCAAGGCGAGACCTTGCCGTTCTTCTCACACCGTGAATGTACCGTTCCAAAGCTCGGTGCGGTAAGGGTGACGAACAGCGTGGGATGAGCGGTGACGCTCTCCGGCACCCCCTTGCCACCGATCAGGCCTGCCCGGATCAGGTGGTAAGTGTCGGCGCGGTAGATCTCCGCGCAGGCCGGACAGCGGGAGGCGCGGCGGGTCTTGCAGGGCAGGCGGAGAATCCCATCGGGCTCGTTGCGGGTGGTGTAGCAGTGCAGGAGCCGGCCCGTGCCGCGGTCGTAGTGTTCGACCTTGCCGCGCAGGTGGATGGGCTGGCGGCAGCCGCCGGTGGCGCGGATCTGGGCGGCCCACCGGTCGTAGTCCGGGGCGTTGAGTCGGGCGATCACGCCCGCAAGGGCGTGCGGGTTGGTGGTGCATGCAGGCAAGATGGAAGCCTCCTTTCACTCGTTCGGGTGAGGGGATGGCCCTCGACCTGGCAGTCGTCTTGGCGGATGTGCGGCCAGGCCGGGGGCGCTGCGCGTTAAGCGCCGTGGTTGTCGATGCCGCTGCCGTCGCAGTCTCGGCAGCGGTTGCGGTCGTCGTCGAGGCCGGTTCCGGTGCAGGTGCAGCAGCGATAGTGGATGACGTCGATCAAGGGCTGTTCACCTCCTTTGGCGCGGTGTGGTGGTGAGGTAGATGCGCCAGTGGGAGGGCTTGGCTCGGTCTGGGTAGAGCCGTGAGACACCGGTGACGGTGAAGTTCAGGCGCAGGCGGAACAGGGCGTCGATGACTTCGGCACGGGTATCGTCGAGGCGAATGCGCATGGTCGCTTTCCCTGCTGGTCAGGTGACGGGTGCCGGGTCGGGCTGAATGCAGCCGGTGTAGCTTCTTTCGGCTGCATGGAGGGCCCGCGCCGCGGTGAGGACGGCCACGGCTCGGTACTCCACCGGCCCGAAGCAGACCGAGGTGACGTAGTGGCCGTACTGGGAGTCCTCGAACTCGATGAGAGAGCCGACGTGTGCGGCGATCTGGTCGATCTCGGCGCGCATGTCGTCGTCGTTGTCGTGCTCGGGGAAGTGGTGAACGGCGACGTGAGAGGAGGAGACGGGCACCTCGGGGTGAGCCTCCAGGAAGGCGGCCAGGTCGAGCAGGCCGTTGATGAGGTCAGTGCGGCGGTTGCAGGTCATGGGGTGATCTCCCTTCTGTGTTAGGCGGTGCGCAGCGTCCGGAGCAGGTCCGAGGCGAGTTGGTTCGACACGCCCAGGTGGGCGCGTAGGGCGTCGCGGGTGATGGGCTTGCCGTGCTTGGTCTGGTGTTCGTCGGCGACCCGGCGTGCGTAGTCGACGAGTGCCGGCGCGGGACCGTCCTCCTGGTCGTCCTGGCGGTCGTCCTCGTCCTGCTCGTCGGTGGGGACGAGTTCTGGGATGGCGGACGGTGTCGGGACGGGCGAGGACGAGACCTCCGGGATCTCCGTTGTTTCGGGGCGGGCGTGGGATACGCGGCGTTCGAGCATCGAGACGGCGAGCAGGAAGGCGCCCGCGGGGGTGGCGGCGGTGATCCAGCCCCAGACGGTTGGGGCGGCTTGGGCGAGGTTGGCAGACAGGGACAGGACGATTCCGCCGACCAGGACCAGGACGGGCCACGAGGCGAGGCCTCGTCGGCCTCTTCCGGTCTTCTTGTCACGTTGGCGTTCGCGGGCGGCCATGACGCAGGTCAGGTCGATGCAGACGGCGACGGCCCAGGACATCCAGCCGGTCTGGCCGTGCTCGGCGGCGGTGTCGCGGATGTGGGTGAACGATCCGGCACCGGCGATGACGGCCAGCACGAGAACCGGGCCGGAGTCGAGCAGCCAGCAGGCCAAGCGTCGCATCGTTGCCCTCCCTTCGGACTCTCAGGCGTTGACGGGGTTGGATAGGTGGCTGGTGATGTCGTCCCAAGACGGGGCGAGGTGGGCGTGGGTGCGGGCGGCGTGTTCGGCGGTCTGCTCGGTGACGTAGAAGGAGCGGCCGCGGTACCACTGGCCGTCCTGGCCGGCGACGATGGCGACGCCGGGTGTCTCGGCGGGGATGGCGCGGGCGGAGACCAGGGCGGCCGGGTCGAGGTCGCCGAGGGTCATGGTGGCGGTCTCCGGGTCGTTGACTCGATGACAGATCCGCCCCGAGCACTGGGCTCGGAGTGCGGTGACGCCCGGTCCGAGGTCGGAGCCGATGCGTTGACCGCAGCAGAACAGATAGATGCCGAACGCCCGCCCGAGCTGGGCCACCCGTAGCAGAGCGGTCGAGGACTTGACGATCTCGTCCTTCTCGCTCTTGTCGGCCATCAGGTACAGCTCGGCCAACTCGTCAACCAGGACCACGATCGGAACCGGCCGGATGCCGGGCGGGAGCTGCCAGATGTTGCGGGCAGCAGCCTGACGGCACAGCCCCATCCGGTCGACCATCAGGCCGACAAGGTCCTCCAGCAGCGTGACCGACTCGGCGCGTGAGGTGGCCAGCGCGGACAGGCGCGGGCTATAGGGCGTGAACTCGACTCCGCCTTTGAGGTCGAAGCCGACCAGTGCCAGCTCTTGCGGTGCAAGGCCAACGATGAGGGCGTTCGCGAGGTTGGATTTGCCGGACTGAGTTGCGCCTGCGTTCAGCCAGTGGGGCACAGTCCGGAAGTCGATGGTCCACGACTTGCCGTTCTCCAGCCGTCCCACGGTGACCTTGAGCAGTTCCGTCGAGGCGGGCAGGGTATCGACCTTGACCAGCGGATCTCGCATGGTGGCCATCAGCACCACCCGCCCAGGGCTGGGCGAGGAGGCGCGGATGGCGTGCACGCCCCAGGAGTGCGCGAGCGGTTCGGCGGCGTCGGCGTAGTCGCCTGGTGTCTGGCCTTCCAGGGTGTGCAGGGTGACGCGCCAGCCGTGCCGGGTCGGCTTCGGCAGCCACATGAACGGCTTGGTGTCCACCGCGATGCGCTGGAACCGGCGTTTGACCCGCACGATGCCCGTGGAGGCGACCATGCCCGGCACGGTGGTGAACCAGAAGCGTTGCCGCTTCTCGTGGTGTGATGGACTGCGATGGTCGAGAACACCGGGCGCCCCGGCTACCTGCAGATCGCCGACGATCTCCGTACGCAGATCCGCGGCGGCTCTCTCGCGCCCGGCACTCCGCTGCCGTCAACCGCCCAACTCGCCGAGCAGTACGACGCTTCGTTGTCGGTGGTGAAGATGGCCGTCGGCATCCTCCGCAATGAGGGCCTGGTGATCGGCCAGCAGGGCAAGGGAGTGTTCGTCCGCGACACCGACCAGGCACCCGCGGCCGACCTGGCGAGCGAGGTGACCGAGCTGCGCTCCGCCGTCCAAGATCTGTCGGCACGGCTGGCCAAGGTCGAAGAGCAGTTGGCTACGTCCACGACACGCCGTTCCGGACGTAGCAGCCGGTAACCTTCCGTGCCAGCGAGGCCGGCGCCCCGTTCGGGCGCTGATGCAGGCTCAGCGCCTTGTCCTCGCGGCGGATGCCGACCAGGACTATGATGTAGCCCACCAGCAGTGTGACGCCGAGGACTCCGGCGATGATCAGCGGGATCGTGGTCATGACCAGATCACCCCCGCCCCGGCCAGGCCGCGAGGAGCCCGCGGGGGACGGCGGGTTTCACCGCGCCGCTTGCTGCCCTTGCGCTTGGCGGCCTGCTTCTTGAGCCAGCGGTCCCGGGCCCGGCACTTGCGGCAGTTCCCCCGCCCTTCGTCGAGCAGGGCCCCACACTCGCAGGTGGGCTCGGGGTAGATGTCGTGATTCATGTTGATCACCTCTCCTTTCGGTCACTCCGGCGTTTCCTTGTGACACCGAGAATGCGACGGAGAGTTAGGACGAGATCACTACACGACGGGACATGTTCAAGACGTCCGGCCTACGATGGCCAGGTCCCCGGACGTCCCCGGAGCAGGTGACATGGCGAACGAACGGCTACGCGCTGCCCTCCTACAGAAGGGCGTGAGCATCACCGACCTGGCCAACGCGATCCAGGTCGACCCCAAAACAGTCGAACGATGGGTCACCAAGGGGCGTGCACCGTACCGAAAGCACAGATTTGCGGTGGCTTCCTACCTCGACACCGACGAGACCTACCTCTGGCCGGAGGCCCTGACCCGTGACCAGGTCGTGGCGGCCTCAGAGTCCGAGATCGTCACCGTCTACCCGCACCTCTGGGCCGTCCCAAGGGACGTGTGGGGACGACTGTTCGCGAGCGCGTCAGAAGAGATCGGCGTGCTTGTCTACAGCAGGTTGTTCCTCGCTGATGACACCGGCTTGGTGCGCATGTTCGGTGAGAAGGCCGACGCCGGGGTCCGCATACGCATCCTGTTGGGTGATCCGGACTGCACCGAGGTGGCCCAGCGTGGCAAGGACGAGGGCATCGACGACGGCATGGCCGCCAAGATCCGCAACGTCCTCGTCCTCTACCGACCCCTACAGGGACGCGAGAACATCGAGTTCCGGCTACATGCCACAGTCCTGTACAACTCGATCTATCGCGCCGACGATCAGTTCCTCATCAACACCCACGTCTACGGCGTCCCGGCTGGGAACGCGCCGGTCCTTCACCTACGCAAGGTCATCGGCGGCGACATGGTCGCCACCTACGCCGAAAGCTTCGAGCGCGTCTGGGACGGCGCACGACCGATAGGGTCCTAAGCCATGGCCAAGCGGATCGACTACTACGACGACCCCGACGCCCCAGCGCCCAACAGCCTGGTCCCGTCCGTGAACGTCATCGTCACCAACGCCGCGGACGAGATCCTGATGATCCGCCGCAGCGACAACGGCAACTGGGCCGTTCCCGGCGGGGCGATTGACCTCGGCGAGTCCATTCCGCAGGCCGCCATCCGGGAAACGCGCGAAGAGAGCGGCATCGTCTGCGAGATCACGGGCTTGGTCGGCACCTACAGCGACCCCCGGCACGTGATCCTCTACACCTCCAACGGCGAGGCCCGCCAGGAGTTCTCGATCGTCTTGACCGGCCAGGCGATCAGCGGCGAGCCGACGCCGAGCGACGAGTCCCGCGAGGTGTGCTGGATGCCCCGCGAGCAGGTCACCGAGTTGCAGATGGACCGGTCGATGCGGATGCGCATCGAGCACTATCTAGCCGGCACCGCTCTGCCGTACATCGGTTGATCTCCGCCGAAGCTCGAAAAGGTCCACCGCGATGACCATGCTGGTGCACATCACCGCGGCCAAGAACATCCGCTCAATACGACGCAGCGGCATCCGGGCAGTAAGCGGCGGGCACGACGGACCAGGCGTCTATTGCCTGCCGGTGCTCCCCTCTTACCAGACCACGCATCAGTGGGTGCGCGAGCTGCGGCGAGGCGGTCAACGGACGCTCATCGCCGTGCACTTCAGGGTCCCCGACAACGAACAGGTGCAGGTCGGCCACTACAACCGCTTCCCCGCCCACCTGAGCAGCGCCGAAGCCGCCGCGCTGATCGCGGCCCAGCCGGACCCGCGCGGGTACGAAGTCTTCATTCCACGCCCCATCAAAGCCGGCGAGATCCACCGAATCCGCAAAGTGAACCCGCTGACCGGCTGGCGCTACATGCCCGGCGCCCACGGAACGCCGCCATGTGCCTGCCCGATCTGCATCCTGCGCGGCCAGTACGGCGCAGCCAAGATACGGGCGGCATTCGGCGACCCCGGCGGCGAAGAGGTCTCACCGAAATGAGCATCCGTCGTCTGGGTGCCCGTAGAGTGAATGATCATCTTGCTGCGACCAGTGAAGGGGACCATGTTCCAAGAGCGGCTCGCGAAGTTCTCCCACGAGCGTCTGCCCGGCCGTCCGATCCCTGATGACCTGCGCACGATGCTGGTGGCGCAGTGGGAGGGCCGTACCGACTTCCGTGACGTTTTCGGCATCGTCTTTCTGGAACCCGGGCAGCCGCATCCACTGCTCGACATCAGCTACACAGATTGAATTCGTAGAGTCGGTCATGGGTTTGCCGGGGTGTCGAGGGTGAGCCGTCTGGCCGAGACATCCGGCGAACAGGTGAGGCCGGTACTGGATCTTCTTGAGCTTGCGTTTGACGAGCCGGACGAGTCCGGTCAGGTCGTCGACGACGAAGTTGGCCAGGGATCGACGCCGGAGCGACCAGACGCCTCGGCGGGGTTCGCTCGGGGGCGTAGGTTCGGGAACTGGATGATGCGTAACCAGTCGGCGTGCTCGGCGGCAAACACGGCCAGTTGGCCGACCAGGCGCACGTTCAAGTTGTCCCAGTACCAGACCCAGCGGCGCGTTCAAATGCTGGTGAGTGGCCACGATCAAGTCCTGGTAGTCGGACCAGGAGAACGACTTGGGCTCACCCTTGCGCCGCCAGTAGACGTGCAGGCCGTAGAAGAGATTGGGCCGCTCGCCAGGCCGATGCAGACGACCGCGGCCATGTCCACCCGACCGAACCTCTTAAGTATTCGGCCATTTACCGCTTCTGACGTCAGCGTCAGAATCTAGAATTTCTTCGTGAGTGATGCTCAGCAGAACAACCCGATCGACGAACTCTGGGCCAAATGGGACGCCCTATACCAGAAGCATGGTAGACCCGGCCCCGCTAAAATCGCCCATTGGACCTCAATCCCAGGCAATGCCCCCAAAAGGCTTAAAGAGAGCACAATTAGAGGGTGGATCTCGCCACCCAAACTGGGCAAACCGCCCCGGACAACGGTACCTGCATGGCAAGACGAATTCCGCGTGCTGCTGATGTACCTGGACAGTCTTCCCCCTCCTCCCGGCCAGCCATCCGGGGCGACGCCAGAGGCAGACAAGCCCCTCTGGCTTGACGCATGGCACCAAGCTAATAACTACAAGAAAAACGGCGAACCTGACCGTGGAGATGGTCCCAGTCCTCCGGATAGCGAACCCACTCCGGCACAGCGCCTATGGAGGCTCTTTGGGGAGATGGAGCGAAAAAAATTAGTTGCGATCACGGCGCTTCTAGCCGTCGTCGCCGGTGGAGTTATTTTCTGGCTGCTTAACAGGTCGGGAGAAAGTCAACAACCGAGCGCGGCTGGGATGCTGGAGACTCCGGCCAGGCACTTCCCATCGTCGGAAACTACTTCCAGTCCCCAATCAGGCTCCACCGCCGTCCAGCTCTGTGCCTACGTCACGACCGAAAAACCCGCCCCGGTCTATCCACAACCCGACATGCATAGCGAGCCAGTCAAGTACAAATACAAGACCAACCGCATTGTGATTCTTAATCAGCCGCACCCTGAAGGATGGCTTGTGGTAAAGACGCCCCAAAATCCGCCTGGCGCGAACTGGATGCGGGCAACAGCCCTGACTACCCCCACTCCCTGCACGAGTCCGCCGCCAGGAGAGCGGTGAGTTCATCTGGCCGACGTGGACCTCCAGAGCCGGTCTGAGCCTCAGGTGGCCTTGGATCGGTCTCGGCATCCCGTGGCTCCGAAAAGCGGACCTGGGCGACAACCCCGCGGGACCATGTCGTCCTCCGGCGCGAGTCGCGGCGATTCGCGGACTTCCGCGCTGCCTCGCGGGTATTCGCACAACTGAATCTGGCTGACTGCTTCACAACGCTGTACTCGGTCAACATGCTGGGCTTCGTCGCACCAAGGACGGCCAGCGGGCAAACGTTGAGAGTGCCTTCTGGCCGCAATTACTGGGAGAGAGGTCTAGTGACAATTCCTAAAACGTTCCTCCGGCGGGCTACGGTGATCACCGGCGTGGCCGCCGTAGGGATGCTCGCCTTGGTAGGCGCCAGTAGCGTTAGCCCATCAGACGCCAGTGCCAACCCGCTCAGCATCAGCGCCGCAAGCCAGTCTCGCGTTGCCGCGGCTCGGGCTCTGCCGAGCTGCGAAGAGTTCTGGCAGCACAGCGGCCACACGACCAGGGTGCGCTGGTATCACTGCCATCCGACCAGCGACCCCTACGTTAAGCGGGTGCACGTCTGCGGCGTGAGCGGCACCCTTCACGGCATCAGCGTGGCGCTGTTTCCCGATGGCGTCTGGCTGACGGCCAACCACCGCCACGATGTAGGCGGTGAGGGCTGCTGAGCAGACACGCGTAAGGCCTTGGGGCCTGCCCACTCTTTAGGCAGGCCCCAGGGAGTAAACAGGTCTCGATGCATTGAAATGTCGCTGCACTGTCGATTGCTGAGCACTAGTTATCGCCACCACGACACCCTTCAGGAGATGACAGCATATGAACCGGATACGCAGATTCGCTATCTCGGCACTCGGGCTTATAGCATCTGCCACACTGCTAGAGACGAGTGGTCCTGATCCCGCAAAGTATGTCAGCAACACTACTGCACTCACGGCCAGCGCGACTACTCAAAGATCTGTTCCGCTACGGGTGATGACGTTCAACCCGGATGAGAAGGGTGATGCTGACGGCATCGCGAATGTAATCACCGACGCTGTCGGCGATTCTGCTGGAATCGCCGGCGTTGCCGGTCTGCAGGAGCTGTGCAAAGATGAACGGAACAAAGTCATCGAAGGGCTACGCGGCAAGTCCGACAGAACGTGGCACTCCGTTTACATGCTCAATGACCGCGGCGGAGGGCGCCCTCCATGGGTCTGCGAGAACGGCAACGCGATCGTAACTACACAACCCCTCCGCGGAATCGGTCTAGTGCCATTTCATGCGCAATCTGACGATGACCGCGATAACGATGAAACTCGCGGATATGTTCATGCGTCCATCCGCGTTCATGGTGTAGCGATTCGCGTATACTCAACCCATCTTACCGGCGGCGGAGAGCACCAAGCGGTACGCAGGAAACAAATCAATCAGTTGATCCGGGACATCAACCGTGAGAACTTTCGGGGCCCCCGAGTTGTTCTGGGCGACTTTAATGCCACACCGGAAGCTCCAGAAATGGCTCCACTGTATCGCCTCTTCAAGAACGTCGGCCCGGCCACTCCCACAACATCCTCTTCCATTGGCCCATGTCCCCCTCAGGGTGAGAGACCAGCGAAGATCGATCACATCTTCGTATCAAGATCAATCGAAGTCTCGGGTGCCTATGTACCCAGTCTGGCCGATGACGAGAATCCGTCCGATGGTCACTGCCCAGTTGTGGCAGATCTACGAGTCAGGCGAGAATAGTCGACCCAAGGCTGTTACGGCACGAATGTGCGCGCAGGCGGGATGAATCATAGATCATGTCCGGTTCCCCTTTCCGGACAGCATGAAGCCCCACCTCTTCGGAGGTGGGGCTTTTCTAGTTCATGTGACCCATCATCTCTGAACAACTATCCCTTACACAGATTGAATGCGTAGAGTCACTCGTCCGGATCATCAAGCGCAAGCTCAAGAAGATCCAATACCGACCACACCTGCTCACCGGATGTCTGGCCTAAACCGGGCTCACCCTCGACACCCCAGCAAACCCATGACCGACCTTACGAATTCAACTTGTGTACCTCAGCCAAGCCGAACGCGCCGACCCCGAGATGCAGACCATCAACGCCGCGTTCGCGGAGATGAGCAAGTACGTCAAGCTCGTCGCAGAAGGTGGCAAGGGCTGGATCGGCTACTGACTGCACCCCGACGAACCGGCGGACCGTCCCCCGCCCTTCATCGAGCTCGACACCGAGTCCACGTACTGGGGGCATGGCGGGCAGCACCCTGGCCGAAGCATGCGCCGCCGACCGCGTCCGATACGACAAGCCCGACGCACGGACGGCCTTCACCCTGCTTCGCCGAGCTTGGCCTACCCCTCAGCACGCACGACTACGACGCCCTCTACGACCCCGAGTACACGGTGGATCCAGAGGAACTCGCCGAAGAGCTCATCGAGACCGAGCGCGCACAACGCGGCCTCGCCTGAGTCCCGGAACGGAGCAGCCCCTCCCTCAACCGCACCCATCAGAGCCCATGACGACCAACACGAGACCGCGCCGCTGATCTTTCTGTTAGGGCTTCTCAATCCTCTCCGCCATCCGCCTCTCGATCTCTCGCACCGCCGTCAGGATGCAGGGTGTTGACGCGGTGATGGACCGGGACACCAGGTGTCCAGAGCCGTATCGCGAGTGGATCTCGGCCAGGCGATCGGCGACGTCGAGATGCCTTCCGTCCGGGCCGGTGGTCATATCGCAGTAGGTCAGCGCTTGGATCAGTGCCGGCCCCTCTTCGCCGAATTCCGCAGTGAGCTCGGCAAACAGCGAGCGTTCGAGAGCCTCATTGACGGCGCAGGAGTGGTGAGCGACCAGGCGGCACAACATGTCGTCGGCCTGGTGGACATTGCGGAGGTAGCGCGCGCCGTCGAGGGGATGGAAACCGGTCGAAACTAGATCGGGGGCGTATCCGATGTCGTGCAGGTAGGCGGCGGCGGTCAGCGTGTCGGCCTCGTCGCCAAGGATGGGCGCCAGGGACACGGCACGAGCGGCCACTCCTTGGGTGTGCGCCCAGCGCCGGGGAAGCGTCGCCTCTAGTAGGTCCTTGGCCAGGTCATGCGCCCATTCAGCTTGTCCCACGCTGTCCACGATAAGCATGAGATGCGCGGACTGTGCCAGTCTGCCCGCGAGGACGTCCCAGGACGTCTCACCCCATCACGAACCGGCCCCGCCCGTGCTCGGCCACCACCAGGCCCTCACGTTCCAGCACCGCGAGCGCCTGCCGCACGGTGTTACGCGAGGCCGCATAGCGATGCCGCAACGCCAGCTCACTCGGTACCGCCGCCCCCACAACCAACTCGCCGGACCGAATCCACTCGCGCAGTTCGTCTGCGATCCGCTGATAGCTGTACGGGGCTTGCGACAGCGGGACTGCAGCTGCCGTGACGATGCGCCCCTTGGACGGCACCGTCACGATCAGCCCCTCCTCCTCCAGGAGCGCCAGCCCGCGCCGCACCGTGTTCCGAGCAATCCTGAACTCCCGGCACAGCGCCGCTTCGGAAGGCAGCACACCGCCTGCCGCATACTCGCCTGCCACTATCCGCTCCCGCAGCCGATCGGCCAGCTGCGTGTAGACGCGCCCGCCCGTCAGCCACGCACGCTCGTCCGCCATGGCGAGCACCGTCAGGCGCGGTAGGCGTCGAAGATCCGGCTCAGGTCCATGCTGAGCTCGCCCTGCTCGCCCTCATGCCAGCCGTCCCGCACGGCCTGCTCGATCCGCTCGACCGCCACCGCCCGACGCAGACAGGTCACCCGCTCACCCTCCAGGTCGCCCCAGTAGAACCAACAGAACGCCACGTGGACGAAGACCCGGCGGGTACGGAACCGGCTGTCGGTCACGTCCAGGCCGGGCCGGCCATCCTCGGCCACCACCAGCACCGCGGTGACCTCCCGCTCGACCAGCTCTTCCCGCAAGGCGGTCAGCAACCGCTCAGCGTAGGCGCGTTGCTGTTCCTTCACGTTCTTCATGACCGAGGAGTCCTCTCGCCGTCACTTTCTGTGTACGTCGAGACTCGCCCGCATCGCGGAACCTCTACACCCCAACTCGGGGACGTCTAGGGACGACTCGTGTTAGCTTCGCAGGCAGAACAGCCCGTCCCGCCGGAGGTGCGCCGTGAACGACAACCTTCGCCACGCCCTCAACAACGCCCGCCTTCAGCCCGCAGACGTCGCCGCACACCTCGCCGTCGACCCCAAAACCGTGCACCGCTGGCTCAAAGGCCGCATCCCCTACCCACGCCACCGTTGGGCCGTCGCCGATCTCCTCCACGTTGACGAGGCCAATCTGTGGCCCGAAGCCAGCCAACAGCACCGCGTTATCTCCGACGAGGTAAGAGCCGTCTACCCACACCGCTGGGCCGTCCCTCAAGTCACCTGGAGGCAGCTCTTCCAGTCCGCGACCCGCGAGATCGGCATCCTCACCTACAGCGGCCTGTTCCTCGCCGAGGACACCGGCCTTATCCGCCTCCTGGCCGCCCAAGCCCGCGCCGGCGTGAATGTCCGCATCCTGCTCGGCGACCCCGACGCCCCCCAGGTGGCAACCCGCGGCGTCGACGAGGCCATCGGAGCATCCGTCATGGCCGCCCGGGTCAGAAACGCCCTCGCCCTGTACTGCCCTCTCCTCAGCATCGACAAGGCAGAGATCCGCCTCCACGGCACCGTGCTCTACAACTCCATCTATCGCGCAGACGACGACCTCCTGATCAATACCCACGCCTACGGCACCCCCGCAGCTCAGGCCCCAGTCATCCACCTACGAGCCACCGAACAGCCCGCCGCAGCAGCGACTTATCTGACCAGCTTCGAACGCGTCTGGGCTACCTCCACCCCATACGCAGACGCAGTCTGAACAGGCATGGCACCGGGTCCGCCAAGATCAGAAAGCAACTTGTCTACACGTGATCAAGGCGCGTGCCGCCTGCGGCGCCCCGCGCGCGTCGGGCGGTCGCTGGCCGCGCTGCGGCTCTCCGGCCGGTCGCGGCCACCGCCGCCCACGCACCATCAGCACCACAGCGAACAGTTGAACAATGCAGCGAGACGTATCACAGCTAGATGTCGGCCATACGGACGTGATGCACGCATCCAGCGGCTTGAAGCACTCAGCCACACGAAGATCTGCCGGACCGTACGAACGCCCATCCACTGACCAGGGTAGGGCCGCCCACATCGCCGAGCTTGCCTCCCTTGTGGCAATGCACCTGATCGCGCATGATTCTTGTCAGAGTGCGTTCCGCGAGCATATGCCTGTGATGTCGCTATGTGATCGTATGGATTTGTAGCGTTACCGCCGGTCGGTGGGGTCTGCTGTGCTGG
>NZ_JBEZFZ010000060.1:0-14729 GCF_040649735.1 Nonomuraea sp. NPDC048892
GGCGAGCGGTGACCTGGTCAAGGTGTTCGGCTGGTACGACAACGAGTGGGGCTACGCCAACCGCCTGGTCGAGATGGCCCAGCGGATGGCCTGACATGAAGGCCGTTCTGTTGTTCGCCAGGCACTTCGACGACAGGTGCCTGGCGAGCACCCGCGCCGCCTTCCACCGCGGGGCGTCGGAGCACGGGCTCTCGGGTGAGCGGCTGACGGACTTCCTCATGGCGGTCAACGAATGCGTGATCAACGTGCTGGCGCACGGAGGCGGCCACGGCAGCCTCCGGCTGTGGCGGGAGGACGACGGCCTGCTGTGCGAGGTCGAGGACACAGGGGCGGGCATCCCCGCCCGCACCCTCGCCGAGGGCTCCCTCCCGCCGCCGGGCGCTCCCGGCGGGCGGGGCATCTGGCTGATGCGCCGGCTGGCCGACGAGGTCGGCTTCGTCACGGGTCCGCAGGGCACGATCGTGCGCCTGCGCATGCGGGTGGAGCCCGCCCGGCGGCCCGCGATCGGATCGGGAACAAGTGAGGGGAGAGCTCGATGCGCTGGAACGAGATGTCGAAGAGACGGCAGGGGACGCTGATGGCCCTGGCGTCGGTGGAGGTCGCGCTCACCACGGCGGCCGCGGTGGATCTCTGCTTCCGGCCCGCCGGTGACGTACGCGGGCGCAAGGGCCTCTGGTGGCCGGCGATCTTCATCCAGCCGGTCGGGCCCGTCGCCTACCTGCTGTGGGGGCGGCGGCCAAGGTCCCGGACCTAGGAGCCGGGGACGTGCACACGGCGACCGGCAGCTCGCGGCGGCTGTGGTGGCGCTGGACCAGGGCCGCCACGCTGGGGAGATCGCCGGGTTCGCGGTGCCCGCGGTGACAGGCGTCTGGGTGGCCGCGCCAGGGTGGGAAATGCTGGGCGGCATCGCACCGCTGGTGCGGACCGCATTGATCGTCATGGCCGGGGCCGTGGAGGGCGCTTGCCTCGGCCTGGCGCAGGCGTACGCGCTGCGCATGGCGCTCCCGCGGATCGCCACCCGCGACTGGGTGCGGGCGACGGCGCAGGGCGCGGCCATCGCCTGGACCATCGGCGGGCTGCCGATGGTGCTGGGTGAGTCGTTGCTGAGCTGGCACTCCGCCGTTCTCGGCCTGCTGGGGCTGACGCTGCTGGCGGCCATGGGGCTGCTGCAAGGGCGGCTGTTGCGGCGGCACGTACGCGGGGCGCTGTGGTGGGTGGCCGCGACGGCCGGCTCGTGGCTGGCGGCGCTGGCCGTGTTCATGCTGATCACCACGCCGCTGTGGCAGGAAGGACAGCCGGTCTGGCTGGTCCTCGCCATCGGCGGGCTCGGTGGGGCCGCCATGGCGCTCACGGCGGCAGGGCTGACCGGCGCCGCGCTGGTGTGATTGCCGGCCCATCGAGCTTCCCAGAGGCCAGCGGGGGCCGGTGATGATGACGTGCCGGACGGCCCTCGCCCTTGAGGACCAAGGTCCCTGCCCGCCGGGCCGTGCGCGCGTGAGGCTGGAAGCATGAAGGACATCGTGCTCGGCTATGACGGCTCGGACTTCTCGATGCAGGCCCTGGACTGGGCTCTGGACGAGGCCGAGCTGAGGAAGCTGCCGCTGACCGTCGCCCACGCCTGGCAGTGGCCGTACGGCGACGCGGACGAGGACGCCAAGGCCCACCTGCGCAAGGCGGCCGAACACGTGCTGTGGCACGGCGCCGAGTGCGCCCGCTCCAGCAGCTCGGGCGTGCGCGTCGACACCGATCTGTACGAGGGCCCGGCCGCGCGGCGGCTCGTCGAGATCTCCGCTGGCGCCGAACTCATCGTGGTCGGCTCCCGCGGCCTGAGCGCGCTGCCCCGCGCGGTCGTCGGCTCGGTCGCAGGCTACGTCGCCGCCCACGCCGACTGCCCGGTGATCATCGTACGCGGCCCCGGCCCGCTGCCCGCGCCGACGAACCCCGGCCCGATCGTCGTGGCGGGCAAGGACCCCTCGGCGGCCGTGCTGGAGTTCGCCTTCGGGGAGGCGGCCCTGCGCCAGCTGCCGATCATGTCACCGGCCGACCTGACGGAGCCGGCGGCCCGTCATCCCGGCGTGCGCGTCCGGCCGTACGACAGTAGCGAGCACCCCACGCTCATGGTTGTCGGACGTGAGCGCGGCGCCACGAACTCCCTCCTCCGCCACGCGCCCTGCCCGATCGCGGTGGTCGGCACCTCCTGAGCCGAGCCGGCCGCGGGACCTTGGTCCTGGCCCAAGTCCTGAGAGATGGTGACGTTCGACCGCAGTCCGCGACGGCTCCAGCGGCTGCCATGGAGGTATGTCATCTCGCAGGAACGACCGCGCCGGCCACCGTGCCCGAGCTGCGGGTCCGGATGGCGCGCGGCCACATGCGCACCCGGCCGGGCCGCTTCGAGCCCGAGTCGGTCCGGAAGGAGGTCTGCCATGACCCCTGAACTATGGGTGCTGCTGCTGATCGCGGTGGTGGCCGCCTACACACTGGGCACCTACCGGCAGGCCGCCAGGGACGCCCATGACCGGTTCGTCGGCTATCGGCATCGGGTGGTCGGCGGCTTCACCGCGTGGATCAAGGACCTCGTCATGTACGGGCTCATCCTGGCCGGCGTGGGGGTGGTGCTGTACGTCCTCATCCGGTGACCAACGGCACCGTGTCCGGGACCCTGGGGACCTTCGTCCCTATCCAGAGGGCGGTGGCGACGCCCACGATGAGGAAAGGACGCGCCTCGTTCAGGACCGTTGTCAGGACGACGCGCAACACCTCGTCATCGAATCAAGGAGGAGCGATGGACGGTATCGACGTGAGCGGCACGGTCAAAGAGGTGGCGCGGGTCGAGCGGGTCTTCGGCGAACCGGTCGTGCGGAACGGCGTCACCGTCATCCCGGTTGCCCGCATCGGCGGCGGAGGTGGCAGCGGCAGCGGCAGCGGCAAGCAGGAGGGTGAGCGGCCGGGCGAGGGCAACGGCGGCGGGTTCGGCCTCGGCGCCGCACCGGCGGGCGTGTTCGTCGTCAAGGACGAAGACGTGCGCTGGCGACCGGCCGTCGACATCAACAAGATCATCGTTGGTGGGCAGGTGGTCGCCGTCGTCGCCCTGCTGACCGCGCGGGCCATCGTCCGGGCGCGGTCCGCCACGTGTGCGCACAAGCGGCGGTGACTTCCGGTCCCGGGTCCGCTTCAGGCCTCGGAGCAGGTCGAACGGGGCGAGCGGACGCGGGACCAACGGGCTCGGTACGGCGTGGAAGCTCATGCCACGCGCCGACGACGGGTGGAAGAGTCGGATCCTGTCGAACTGCTCACCGCTGTTCCGGTGAACGCAGCCACACGCGCGCCGCGTTACGCGTGATCGCCTTCAGCCAGGCTACGGCCGCGGCGGGTCGCGCGGATCGTCCAGCCGTGGCAGGTCCTGTGCAACACGACTCCGACCCTGGCGCCCACGCTGGTCGTCGCCGGCCGGTACGACTGGGTGTGCCCGCCCGTAGCCAGTCGTGTCGTGGCCGGGCGGATCCCCGACGCCAAGCCGGTGGAGGTGGCCGAGGCGGAACACTTCGTTTTCTCGGAGCTTCTTAGAACGCGGTCCGCGCCTTCATGGCCTGGGGCCCCGTGGCTGCGTTCAGATTCCGGCCAGGAGCGCCACGTGGGCGACGACGGGGAAGCGGCCGTGGGTCGCCCGCGTGTACGCGCGCGCGGCCTCTTGGCGTACCTCGTCGGCGAGGGCGGGGCAGATCTCGCTCAGGAACGACAGGTACACGTGCACCGCGCCGTCCACCTCGGCGAGCTGCACCTGCGGGCGGGTCCCCGCGGTGCGGAGCAGCGGGCGCACCGCGTCGGCGACGGCCCGGCGCGCCGCGGGGCCGGTGGGTGAGACCGCTTGCGCGCAGGTCGTGACCAGGTCGGCCGGGTGGCAGGTGGAGACGAGCTCGTTCAGCGCCGTCCCCTCGGGCGGGGTGCCGGCCACCAGGACGGGGACCTGCGTGCGCAGGGCGCACATGACCCCGGCCTCTCTGAGGGTGAACGGTCCCGGACTCAGCCTGATGTCCACCAGCAGGTCGACGTCCCCGTCGGCCAGCGGGCAGTGGCCGCCTGGCCGCATCCCGGCGCACGGTGCGGGGGAGGGCCGCGCCTCAGATGGGTGGCAGTGGGCCACGTCGTGTTCGTCGAGGGCCAGCAGTGCCGCGGCCACCGCACCATGGGAGGGGGCCGATTCCGTCATGAGGATTCGCATGTGGCCACCCTGTCGCTCGCCGTCGTTCGGGAGCAGGGGCCAAAGTCCCTACGGCACTCGGCAATGGGCATCCCTTCGGTCCCTTTCGTCCCTGCTTTCGCAGGGGCCGATGTCGGCGCGGAGCGGGACCAAAGTCCCTGGTGGTCGCATTCGGACTGGTCAGAGGGTGAAGGCAGCACTAACGGAACGAAGAAGGTGGCTACGCATGAGGCACAGGCCCATCGCTCTCGACCCCGCCGAGGTGCAGGTCAAGATCAGCGGCGGGATCCGGTCCGGCGACGTACGCCGGGCCAGGGAGATCGTGGCCGATCTGGCCAGGCTCGCGCACGAGCCGGTGCTCGACGCCCGGATCAAGCTCACCCACGAGCCCGGATCGCGGGACGCGGCCAAGCGGTGCACCGCCCGGGCCGTGCTGGACGTCCAGGGGCGGCTCATCAGGGCGGAGGCCGGCGCCCGGACCACGCGTGCTGCCATCCACCTGCTCGCGGACAGACTCCGGGCGCGCCTGCTTGAGGCCACCAGGGACTGGGAGAACCGCAGGGGCCGCCACCACGGGCGCCGCTTATCGCCGGACCGGTCGGACAAGGAGCGGCGGATCGTACGGACCTTCGCCACGGGTCGCGCGCTACCCGACGAGGCGGTGGTGGACATGGTGGACCTCGACCATGACTTCCTGCTGTTCACCGAGGCCACGACGGGCCAGGACAGCGTCGTGCACCGGATCCGCGACGGCTACCGGCTCGCTCAGCTCGTGCCACGGCCGGATCTGCCGGCCCCGATATGCGCGGCGATCTCGATCAGCCCGTTGCCCGCTCCGCGGCTCACCGTGGAGCAGGCCGTCGAACGGCTGGAGCTGACCGGGTCGCGGTTCGTCTTCTTCGCCGACGCGGAGACGGGAGCCGGCTGTGTGGTCCACCAACGCGACGACGGGGATTACGGGCTGGTCGTCACCGTTCACTGAGGTGACTCCCGCAGGAACTCGGAGTCAAGGCTCGCGGGCTCTCCCTGCCAGGCCCTCGTCGAGGGCCGAGGTTGTGCCTTTCGGCCCTGCCGCCGGCGGCCCTCGCGCAGGACGTTCAAGGGGACGGAAGGAGCCGACATGTCACCGGTGATCGTCGAGGGACTGCGGAAGAGCTACGGGGCGGTGAAGGCCGTCGACGACGTGAGCTTCACCGTCGCGCGAGGCGAGGTGTTCGCGCTGCTCGGACCGAACGGCGCGGGCAAGACGACCACCGTGGAGATCCTGGAGGGACACCGCGGCAGGGACGGCGGCCAGGTGTCGGTGCTCGGCTTCGATCCGGCCACCGGCGGCCGCGCCTACCGCGAGCACATCGGCATCGTGCTGCAGGAGGCCGGGTTCGAGGACGAGTTCTCCGTCGCCGAGCTGGTCCGGCTCTACGCCGGTTTCTACCCGCGTCCCCGTGACCCGTACGAGGTGATCGAGCAGGTCGGGCTCCAGGACAAGCGCGACGCCCGCGTCCGCACGCTCTCCGGCGGGCAGCGCCGCCGCCTGGACCTCGCCCTCGGCTTGGTCGGCCGGCCCGAGGTGCTGTTCCTGGACGAGCCCACCACCGGTTTCGACCCGGCCGCCCGGCACCATGCCTGGGAGCTGATCGACGGGTTGCGCGCCTCCGGCACCACCATTCTGCTCACCACCCACTACATGGACGAGGCGCAGCACCTGGCCGACCGCGTGGCCGTGCTGCGCGGGGGGCGGCTGGTCGCGATCGGCTCGCCGGACACGCTCGTGGCGGGGGAGAGCGCCAGCGTGCTGTCCTTCCGCCTTCCGGAGGGCACGGCCGCCGCCGATCTGCCTGCCCTGGCCGGCCGCGTCGAGATGCACGGTCCCGTGGTGTCGGTCGAGACCACGCGACCGGCCGCGGACATGCACGCCCTGACCGGCTGGGCGCTGGACCGCGGCACCGAGCTGACCTCCCTGACGCTGACCCGGCCGTCGCTGGAGGACGTCTACCTCGACCTGGTGAGCGAGGCGACATCATGATCCCCAACCTGGTCCGGCACGACGTCGTCGCCTTCTTCCGCAGCCCGGCCGCGGTGGTTTTCACCGTGGCGATGCCGCTGCTGATGACGGTGATCGTGGGCGCGGCCGTGGGCAACCAGATCGTGGACGCCCGTACGGGGGTGCGGGTGATGCAGTTCGTCGTCCCCGTCATGGCGGTGTTCGGCGTCGCCCAGGTCTGCTTCGGCACGCTGGCCATCCGTCTGTCCGACCTGCGCGACCGAGGCTGGCTGAAGCGGCTGCGCGGCACTCCCGTGCCCGCCTGGGCCGTGCTGACCGGGCTCGTCGGGGCGTCACTGGTGGTCGCCGTGGTGACGGTCGCACTCCTGCTGACGGCGGGCCTGATCTTCTACGACGTGCAGATGGTCTGGCGGGCGCTGCCCGCGCTGCTGCTCACCCTGCTGGCCGGCGCTGCCTGCTTCACCGCGCTCGGCTTCGCCATGGTCGCGCTCGTCCGCGATGGGGCGGCGGTTCAGTTGCTCGGCACCGGGCTGCTGCTGGCGCTGGCGTTCGTCTCCGACATCATGCTGGTCGGCGCCCGGCTGCCCGCCTGGCTGGACGCCATCGGGTGGATCTTCCCGTTGCGGCACCTGGCCAACGCCGTCCGCGACGCCATGAACCCGCTGCTACCCGGAACCGGTTTCCGCGGCGGTCATCTGGCGGTGCTGGCGGCGTGGGGGATCGGCGCCGTTGTCGTGGCCGTGTGGCGCTTCCGCTGGGAACGGCCCCCCACCCGCACCCCCGCGGCCGGCGTGGCCCGCCCATGGACCGCCCGGCGGGGACGGCCCGCGGCGTGGCGGCTGGTGATCGACCAGGTCGCGCACGCAGTGGTCAGACTGCGCCGCGACCCGTCCACGGCGTTCTTCACCATGATCCTGCCGGTACTGCTCCTGGCGTTGATCTCGCTCATCTTCGGGGAGGTCCAGGTGTCGGGCGTGCGACTGCCGGCGTTCATGCTCGGCGCCATGATCACCTACACCGTGGGCGTCGCCTCGTACGTCAACCTCGCCGAGCGAACCGCCGGCGACCGGGAACGCGGCGTGCTCAAACGGCTCTCCGGAACCCCGCTCCCCGCCTGGGCCTACCAGGCGGGCAACCTCGTCACCGCGCTGCTGGTCACCTCGGTGACCGCCGCCGTGCTCGCCACCGTGGCCGTCCTCGGCTTCGGGGTGCGGATCGAGCCCGCCATGATCGCCGGGATGCTCGGCGCGATCGCTGCCGGGGTCGCGTGCTTCACGGTGCTCGGCGCGCTGGTGGTGGCGTTCGTCCGCAAACAGCAGACCGTCGGCGCGCTCACCCTGGGCACCTTCCTGCCGCTGGCCTTCGTCTCCGACGTGTTCGTCATGGGCGGAGACCTGCCCGGAGTGCTGAGCATCGTCGGCGACCTCTTCCCGCTCAAGCATCTCTCCCACACGCTGCTCGCCGTGCTGGACCCGGCAGGCCGGCCATGGCCGTGGGCCGACCTGGCCGTGATCGCCGCCTGGACGCTCGCCGCAGCGGCGGTGCTGGCCCTGAAGGAAGGCAGCTGGACGGCCGTCCGGCGAGCAGCGGCCTGACGCGATGGTGACCAAGGTTCTCTGCGGCGCATCGTCCCGTCGACTCCCTTGCCGGCCAGGCATGAGTGGACTGGCTGTTCATGCTCGGCCTGCTCGGCATCGGCACCACCCTCGGCCTGGGCAACCTGCCCATCGTCAAGCAGACCGCCTGGCTCAAGTAGTGAGTAACTCGGCGTGCGATGCCCGGCCGGGGGCGTGACGGTTTCCGACGCACCGATATCTGAGTGGAACGCATCGTGATCAGCTCTCCGCCCGGCGGCGGGGCCTGCTAGGTGTGGGTACCGGTGTGCGTGTCGCCTCTCGGCGAAAGGCTCAACGCGGCTCCAGCCGACTTGTCGTCGGACAGGTTGATCACGCAGTTGGAGATGACCACGTCCACCTGGCGGTCGGGCAGCGGCACCCGTTCGATATTCATCGTCCATCGACGATATTCGATGCCTCGCAGATGCGGAAGCTGCGGCGGATGGCGCTACGAAACGGCGGTACCGTCCACCTGCCGGCCCCGGCTCCTGGACGGCAGCACGCGTACCCACGGTCGCGGCCTGTCGCCCGGCTCGGTGGGTCAGGTCATGGTGCACCACGGCCCCTGCCCGGTCGACTGGGTGCACAGTCGAGAACCACCGGCCCGTCAGGGCTTGTGGGCGGCTGTCTCGGCCAGGGTCTTGATGGTCGTCAGTTGCCTGCGGGTGATCAGGAAGTCCGCCGACTCCGACAGCAGCAGGTAGACCAGCCCTGGCAGGCCGGGCCGACAGTGCAGACGCTGGCGGAAGAGCAGGCGCGTGTGTTCCTCTCCGCCGAGCAGCACGATCGCCCAGCTCACCGTCACGTGGAAGGCCCGGATCGCCAGGACGAGTTCGCGCCCGGGGACGATGCGCTCCACCGTGTAACCGCCGTCCACGGGCGGTGTCGGCAGCAGATCTCCGATCTGGAGGCGTTGCAGGCCGGGCAGGAGGTGATCGGCGCTGGGGTGGTTGTCGTTGGTGATGTGGTCGTAGGCGTACCAGCCGGCGCGGGGATGGCCGCCCATCTGCGCGAGCCAGGGCCACACCGCTTCGGGCAGGGCGTCGATGGTGATGGCGCGGGTGGCGGCGACATGCGGTCGCGGGACGATGTCGTCGCCGGGGAGCGGCCGGGTGGTCTCGCCGCGGGTCGCGCCCCAGCACAGCAGTCGTGGCCGGACGAGCAGCAGGTACGCCGCCAGTCCGGCGGCCTTGAGGACGAGCAGCGGTACGAGCAGGCGGCGGGATGGGTTCATACTTCGATGGCACCAGGTCCCGTCGGCGGGTGGCAGGGGCGAAAGGCGGAGGTCGGCGGGCCGATGGTCCCTGGTCGCCGTGATCCGGCGTGGGGCAGCTACCGTCGGTCTCCTTCCCAGCGGCCGAGGGATCACAGGCCGTGGATGCGGCGCCCGGTCACCTGCTGCGGGACGATGCGGATGTACAGATGGCGTTCGCCGCCCGCCCACGGCGTGACGCCGGCCTCCGCCACCTTGGCCACCTCGTCGTCCGGCAGGTGGTGGGCGGCGCCTTGGATGAGGACGCTCCAGCCCGCTCGCCGGACCTCGTCGATCCGGTCCACCTGGAAGGCGATCTTGACGTCCACCCCTTCCAGGCCGGTGCGCAGGTCCTGGTCCATCGGGCCGCCGCGGGCGGTGCGGAAGACGACGGCGCCGTCGTGGAACTTGTAGTTGACGGGCAGCACCGTCGGCCCGTGCGAGCCGCTGAACGCGACCCGCCCGATCCCGCCCGGCGCGACCAGGCGCAGGCACTCGTCGGTCTCCAGGACCTCCAGGACGGGTTCGTCCATCGCCGCGCCCTGGCCAGGCGGACGGTCGTGCCCTCCGCCCAGCAGATCCTCGACGGTGGTCTCCAGCGCCTTGGCGAGCCTGGTCACCGTGCCCCGGTCCGGAGTGCCCAGATGGGTCTCCAGATGCTGGATGTATCCCGACGACATGTCGGCGCGTTCGGCGACCTGGTCGAGCGTGAGGCCGAGCCGGTCGCGGAGGTGCTGGATGCGACGTGCGAAGTCGCCGTTGCCGCTGGTCATGATGGTGTCCTCCAGGGAATGGTGGTGTCGGCGCCGCGCGGCAGGGTGATGCCGTCGACGCGGGTACGTACGTGGTCGGCCTCGATGGCGAGCCGCCGGCCCCGGAGGTGGATTGTCAGGGACAGCGACCCGAGCCGCTCGGGCAGCAGCGGTTCGAGGTGCAGGCCGTCGGGCCGTGGCTCCAGGCCCAGGTAGCAGCGCTGCAACATGTCCAGCGTGCCCGCCATGGCGCCGAGGTGGATGCCCTCTGCGGTGGTGCCGCCCTGCACGTCGTGCACGTCGCTGAGCAGCGCCTCGCCGAAGAACTGCCAGGAACGGGCCCGGTCGGAGCGGGCCAGGACCCAGGCGTGGACGACGGCGCTGAGCGTGGAGCCGTGGCTGGTGCGGTCCAGGTAGTAGGAGATCGTCCGGGGGATCAGCCCGGCGTTGGCGGAGTAGCCCAGCCGCTGGAGGATGCCCGTGAGCTCGCCGGCGGTCAGCAGGTAGAACAGCATCAGCGTGTCGGCCTGCTTGGAGGCCTTGTACCGGTTGACGTCGTCGCCGTCCGCCTCCAGCGCCCGGTCCAGGCGGCGCACGCCCTTGTAGCGTCCCCAGTCGAGCTCTTCGAGGTCGGCGTAGCCGGTGAACTGGCTGATGACGCCGTCGTGGAAGTCGACCCGCATGCGCCGGGTGATGTCCGTCCAGCGTTCCGCCTCCTGCGGGCCGGCCAGGCCGAGTTCGAGGGCGCGGGAGAGCAGCCACACGGTCATGACGTTGGTGTAGGCGTTGTTGTCCAGGCCGGGGGCCGGGGCGCCGGGGTAGGCGGTGTGGTACTCGTCCGGTCCCATGACGCCGCGGATCTCGTACCGGCCGGAGAGCGGGTCGAGCACGGTCAGTGAGGCGAAGAAGCGGGCGATGCCGGTGAGCAGTTCGGCGCACCACGGCGGCATGGAGCCGGTGACCAGGTGGTACTGCCACACGTTGTAGGCGATGGCCAGCCCGGCGTGGCGCTGCAGGTGGGAGACGTCCGGCAGCCAGCGGCCCGACTCCGGGTTGAGGTGGAACGTCTGGGTCTCCTCGCGGCCGTCGCTGCCGCTCTGCCAGGGGAACATCGCCCCGTCGAACCCGGCCTCCCGCGCCGCCGCCCTCGCCTCCGGCAGCCGTCGCCAGCGGTAACGCAGCGCGCCGAGCGAGATGTCGGGGAAGCGCAGGTTCAGCCAGGGCAGCACGAACAGTTCGTCCCAGAACACGTGGCCCCGGTACGCCTCGCCGTGCAGGCCGCGGGCGGGTACGCCGGCGTCCAGGTCGGCGGTGTGCGGGCTGAGCGTCTGCAGCAGGTGGAAGACGTGCAGGTGGACGATCTGCGACAGTTCGGGCCCGTCCACGTCCAGCCGGGCCCGCTCCCACAGCCGTTCCCACGCCGCCTCGTGCGCGGCCAGCAGCTCATCGAAGCCGGGCGCCACCTGGACGCGCCGCCGGGCGGCCGTGAGCGGGTCGTGGATGGCCGGGTCGCGGGACGTCACCAGCGCGACGATCTTCGAGACCGTCACCGGCTCGCCCGCGGCCAGCTCCAGCACCAGGTCCGTGTGGATCCGGTCGGGCTCGGCCGACACCGAGCCGGGGACCGGGGCGGCCACGCGCGCCGCCAGCGCCACCGTGATCTGGGACGAGCGGGTCTGCGCCGTCAGCCAGGTCAGCTCGTCGCCGGCGCCGGTGGTGTGGCGGGTCAGGTGGTCGCCGCGCACGTCGCGGTAGCGGGCGACGCCGCGGTTGGTCACCCGTCCGTCCAGGCCGGCCCGGACGCGGAGCGGGCCGGACCAGTTCTCGGCGGTGAACGTGGTCTCCAGCGCGGCCAGCGCCGGATCAGCCATGGACACCAGGCGGCGTTGCCGGACGAGCGTGACGCGGCCGGCGTCGTCACGCCAGCGCAGCGTACGCAGCAGCAGACCGCGCCGCAGGTCGAGCTCCTGCCGGTAGTCCGGCAGGTCGGCCGTGTCCGGGCGGAACCAGTCCGAACCCGGCGTGGCGAAGGTCAGCGGCAGCCAGTCGGGCAGGTTGACCAGGTCCTCGTTCACGACCGTCCGGCCCGCCACCTGTGAGGCGAGCCGGTCGTAGTAGCCCGCCCGATAGGTGCCGGGGGTGCGGGCCAGGCCGTCGGGCGTGGCGCCGCGGGTGGCCCAGCGGCCGTTCCCGAGCGTGCACAGCGCCTCGCGCAGCCCCTCCGAGGCGGGGTCGTACCCCTCGTAGACGAGCGTCCAGGCGTTCACCGCGAACCCACCGGAACACGTCCGGCCACGTCCAGGTCGGCCAGGTCCGGCACCACGACGTCCGCTCCCGCGCGGCGCAGCTCCGCCGCCTGCGATCCGGTCCGGTCGACTCCGACGACCAGCCCGAACCCGCCCCTGCGCCCGGCCTCGACGCCGGGCAGCGCGTCCTCCACGACCACCGCCTCGGACGGGGGCACCTCCAGCCGTCGCGCGGCCTCGAGGAACAGGGCCGGGTCGGGCTTGCCCGGCAGGCCGAGCCGGGCCGAGTCCTCGCCGTCGACCACCACGTCGAACAGGTGGATCAGGCCCGCGGAGCCGACGACCAGGCGGCAGTGGCGGCTGGCCGACACCACCGCGGTCCGGCACCCGCGCCGCCGCAGCTCGTGCACCAGGGCGACGGTCGAGGGGAAGGCGGCGACGCCGTCCTCGGTGACCTGCCGGACGAACAGCGCGTCCTTGGCGAGGCTCAGCCCGTGCACGGTGGGCGCGCCCGGCTCGTCGCCGGGACCGCCCTCGGGCAGCGTGATGCCACGGGAGGCCAGGAAGGTGCGGATCCCGTCGAGCCTCGGCCGGCCGTCCACATGGCGGAGGTAGTCGGCACGGATGTCGAACGGGGCGGAACGGCCGCGCAGGAAACGGTCGAACACGTGCTTCCACGCGGCGGCGTGCACCCGGGCCGTGTCGGTGACGACGCCATCGGTGTCGAAGATCACGGCTCGCAGCCTGGTCAGGTCGAGAGCGGCCATGACGGTGACGCTACCCAGCCGGGACGACCACAGACAGGGCCTTTGGACCTTCGCGCCGCCGACCTCCGGCCCTGCGCGGCTCCGCGCCCACCTGGCGGACCGGCTGAAGACCACCGGCGGAGCGGCTGAAGACCGCCGGCGGGCCGGTTGAGGACCAACGGCGCCTCATCCGGGACCTTGTCCCCGGGTGCGGCTCTCTCCGCCGGACGACGCTGGAGGGGAGAGATCCGATGAGGAGGAGTGTGATGGCTGGACACATCGTCGTGGGCGTGGACGGGTCCATGGCCGCGCAGGCTGCCGTGGCATGGGCGGCGGACGACGCCCGGCGCAGGAATCTGGCTCTGCGCATCGTGCACGTGTGCGAGCAACAGCCGGCGGAGCACGCGGCGGGATACTGCGCGAACACGCTGGCCTTCGCCCGCGACCAGGCCGGGGAACTGGCGGACGGCGTCCCGGTGATCACTGAGCTGCTGGCGGGAAACGTCATCGATCGGCTGCTGGCGGAGTCGGAGACCGCCGACAGCGTGGTCCTGGGCAGCCGGGGACTCGGCGAGTTCAAGGGGTTGCTGGTCGGCTCGGTGAGCCTGGCCGTGGCCGGGCATGCCGCGGGACCGGTCGTGATCGTGCGGGATCCCGAGGGTGCCCGGCATGACCGGGTGGTGGTCGGCTACGACGACTCCGAGCACGCCGAGGCCGCTCTGGAGTACGCCGTCGAACACGCCAGGGCGCATGGAGCGCGCGTGGACGTGCTCCACGCATGGCGTACGCCGGCCTTTTCGCCGTACATGGCCGCATACAACAGCTACCTGGCGAACCTTTACCAAGACGAGGCCCGCGCCGTCGCGGACAGCGTGGCGCGGTGGCGGGAGAAGAACCCCGACATCGAGATCACCCAAGAGACCCTGTCAGGGCATCCGGTCGGTGTCCTGGCCGAAGCCGGGACGACGGCCGGCCTGGTGGTCGTGGGCTCGCGCGGACGAGGCGGCTTCGCCTCCGCCGTCATGGGCTCGATCAGCCACGGCGTTCTTCATCACGTGACCTGCCCCGTCGCCGTGGTGCGGTCACGCGGCCGAGGAGCCTGACCACTCCCGGCGAGCCGAGAGCGGTTCCCCGGCATGACGATCCGCCACTTTCTCCCAGCACCGGGACCAAAGGCACTGGCCAGCGTCGGACGCACGGCGCACGGTCGAAGGGAAAGGAGGTGGCATCGATGAGGCTGACCTGGAAGGACGCCCTGGCGACCGTGGTCGCGGGCGTGAACGTCGCCGTCTACGTCGCCTTCACGCAAGGCGCGGACGTGCCCGTCATCGACAGCGTGCGCGGGGCCGGCGGCACCATCCTGCTGCTCGGCATCATGGGCGGTTGCGCGCTGAGCGCGGCGTCCGAGAGCGAGGGCCTGTACCTGAGGCTGGCCGGCGCACTGGGCGTGATCGCGCTCGTCGCGGGCCTGGCCGGGGTGATTCTGGCCAGCGAACTGGCCCTGGCGGTGCTGTTCTACGCCACCATCGCGCTGTGGCTCGCCGCCACCGTGCGGCACGCGCTCGCCGGCCCGAGAGCGGAGGCGATGAAGTGACGCCCGGCCGAAGGCCCTGAAGAAGGAGCCTTCGGTCTTGGGGACGGGCCCGTGCCAGGCGTGGGCACCGCGGCCCGGCGGGAACCAGGCGGGAGGACACGAGCCTCCTGCCCGAACCCGTTCCTCGCCGCCCGCCAGGACACCAAGGCTTCGAGGCGGAGGGCCGAAGGTCCCCTCAGGTGAGGACGCTCGACTCTGACGGCCCCGCCCGTGCCGCCGGACGATGAGGGTATGAGAATCGGTATCAATGGTTTCGGCCGGATCGGCCGGGCCGTCCTGCGGTGCGCGCTGCGTACCGATCTGGACATCGTCGCTGTCAACGA
>NZ_JBEZFZ010000061.1:0-13518 GCF_040649735.1 Nonomuraea sp. NPDC048892
CCAACCAGATCCATCAGCCGACCCGAACCGCCTGCGCCACCCGGCAAGATCACCAAGCGACGCTACCAGCATGATCGCTAACTAAACGGCATTGGCCCACGGATCACAGCCCCCGAAGATCCCGACCTACAGCTGCCGTAACTGAATTGCGCCACGAGACAGCCTTACGAAAGCCTTACGACAGGAGGGATGTGTATTTTCTCCTCACGGCAAGACCGCGAACGAGCTCGAGGGTGCATGTCGAGAGCGAGAAGCGTTGCCTCCGATGGAGGAATGAAGTGAAATTGGCCTGCCGACTGATGCGCAATTGCAGAACTCTCCAAGCTGGAGATGACTGTTGCCAGGCAGATGGGTCGCGATCCGCTGCCTGGATTCTTCATGGTTATTCGGCGCGGGCTGCGACATCGAACACGGACCTTGACGGGAAAGTTGGCTCGTACTTTAATCGTACGAGCACGAGAAGGAGCGCGAATGTCGTGTATACGCGCGGAGCTTGACAGATGAACGAGCTAAGTCCGCTCTTCAACCCGACGGTGCCGAGCATGGCGCGGATCTATGACTATTGCCTTGGCGGCAAGGATAACTTCGCGGCCGACCGGGAGGCTGCAGATAAGATTTTACAGGTATTGCCGAACGTTCGGCAGATAGCGAGGGAAAATCGCGAATTTCTAGGCCGAGCAGTACGCTTTCTCGCCGAAGCTGGCATCCGCCAATTCCTTGACATCGGCACTGGGCTTCCTACTCAACAGAACGTTCATGAGGTTGCTCTAGGAATCGCACCCGATGCTAGGACCGTCTACGTTGACAACGACCCTATCGTGCTGGTCCATGCGCGTGCCCTGTTGGCTAACAACCGCCAGACAATCGTGGTCGACGGCGATCTACGAGCGCCACGGGAGCTCCTTGACCGGACCGACGTTCGGGCCCACCTTGACTTCGACCGGCCCTATGCGGTCATCCTGTGCTCTATCGTGCACTTCGTCGAGGACGACCAGGAGGCAGCCGACAGCGTCTCCGTCCTGCGGGAGAGCCTGCCGCCCGGTGGCGCGTTGGTGCTTTCTCACGGATTCCGTGGCGAACTGAATGACGATGCGATCGACGTCGGAAGAGCGATCTACGCCCAGGCGCATGGTGGATTAAATATGCGCGATCAGGCGGCGATCAGCGAATATTTCCGCGGGCTTGAGTTGGTGGAGCCCGGCTTGGTCCGCGTGGAATCGTGGCGTCCCGTCCATGATCTGGATCTCACACCCAATGCATCAGCACCTGGTGTCCTAGGAGCTGTCGCCTTTGCTCCATAAGAGGGCATCTAGTCTCTGCTCAAATACGCCATGGCCGACCTCGTCGTCCGCCACTCAGCCGGTATGGCTATGACGGTTTGAGTTGGGATCTGGCCCATATTTCGTGATCGAAACGGGCCCGCCGGTCCTTCGGCGTGAGCGACGATGATCCGCGTGTCGTGATGATCATGTTTTGGATGTGCTGCTGCCTCACCTGTCGGGTGTCGAGGTCGAGCGGGTCGAGCACGTCAACGGCGTGGTAAGGGTCGTGGCCAAGATGCCGGCGGTACAGGTCGCCTGCCCCGCCTGCGGGACGCTTTCCGGCCAGGTGCACAGCCGCTACCAGCGTCGTCTGGCCGACACCCCGATCAGCGGCCAGCCGATGGTGATCGTGCTGGAGGTACGGCGTCTGGTGTGCCGGCAGCCCACATGCGAGCAGAAGACCTACGCCGAGCAAGCGCCCGGCTTAACGATGCGGTACGCGCGTAAGACACCACTGCTGGTCCGGTCTCTGCAGCACCTCGGGGTCGCGCTCGCTGGACGGGCCGGGGCTCGGGTGGCCCGGCTGTTGCAGATGACCGTCAGCCGTTCTACCTTGCTGCGGCTGGTCATGGCCATGCCAGACTCGATCATCGAAGCACCGCGGGTCCTCGGCGTGGACGACTTCGCCCTCAAGCGCGGGCATCGCTACGGCACGATCCTCATCGACTGCGAACGCGGTGTGCCGCTGGAGGTGCTGGAAGGGCGCGAGGCCGACCCACTGGCCGCTTGGTTGCGTGAACACCCCGGTATCGAGGTGATCTGCCGAGACCGCGCGGGCGCCTATACCGAGGGCGCCCGAGCAGGTGCTCCGCAGGCGGTTCAGGTAGCTGATCGATTCCATCTGTGGCAGAACCTGGCCAAGGCCGTCGAACGGTGCGTGGCGGCGCACCGCTCCTGCCTGCAAGAACCGGCACCGGAGTTCACCCCGGAGGAAGATCCAGGACAACCACCCGACATAGCCGGGACCGACGAGCCGGTGGGGAAGTTCGCCGAGCGGGTCCGCCGTCACCATGCCCTGGTTCACCAACTTCTGGAGCAGGGCCACGGGATCAGGGGCATCGCCCGGCAACTGGGCTGGGGACGACACACCGTCCAGCGCTACGCCCGAGCGGCCCGCTGGACCGAACTGCTCAAGGGACAGTGGACAGGTCCGCGGCCCAGCAAGCTGGATCCGTTCAAGCCGTACCTGGATCAGCGTGTTGCCGACGGCTGCCGCAATGCCAGCCAGCTTCACCACGAGATCACCGAGCATGGCTTCGACGGCAGTTATGGGATCGTCAGCGACTATGTCGCGGCGCGTCGGCCCACACCCGCGCCGATGCCGCCACCGTCGCCCACCGTGCGGGAGGTCACCGCCTGCCTGCTCCGTCGCCCCGACCACTTGGCTGAGGAGGAACACCTGCTCCTCCAGAGGATCTGCGCGCGCTGCCCCGACCTGGACACCCTCTCCGGGCACGTCCGCAGCTTCGCCACCATGCTGACCACACTGACCGGCCAGGACCTGCCGGCCTGGATCGAACAGGTGAGTGGCGACGACTTGCCCGGCGTGTCCGCCTTCGCCAAGGGCCTGCGGCAAGACCTCTCCGCCGTCATACAGGGTCTGACCACACCGTGGAATTCCGGCCCGGTCGAGGGCGTCGTCAACAAGATCAAAATGCTCAAGCGGCAGATGTTCGGGCGCGCCGGAACGGCCTTACTCCGCAAGCGCATCCTGCTCACGGCAGAGCGCCGCTGAAGACGGGTCCGAGACGATCACGAAATGTGGGCCAGATCCCAGATCCCAAACGAAACTGTCCTAGCCACCCGCACCTTCGATGAGGTGTTCACAGGCGACGACATTCAGGTGCTGAAGATCCCGCCGCGAGCGCCTCGCGCGAACGCGTTCGCCGAGCGATGGGTCCGCACGGCACGCACGGAATGTATCGACCGGCTGCTGATCTTCGGCGAGCGGCACCTTCGTACCGTGCTGGACGAATACGCCGATCATTACAATCGACACAAGCCGCACCGCTCCCTCGGCCTCCGAGCTCCCACTGATGACGACTCCGACGTGATCCCGCTGCCCACGGGCCAGATCAAGCGCCACCAAGTCCTCGGCGGGCTGATCAACGAATACCAGCGAGCCAGCTGACCGACGGGGCGTCGTCATGAAAGAGGCAGGTCAGCGCCTTGGGCTCAGTTTTGACACCCTTCAAGCTGGTTATGGACAGCATGCGCGAGCCGGAATGATGCCGTCGTCCGCCGCATTCGTGCGGGTTTCCTCAGTGCATACGGCGTAAGATGCCCGATGCCTGAAGCTCTCGAACATGCTCACTAGCCCGCACGGGTGCCAGACCGCCGAGGATGAGCAGGCCGGCCTCGATGTTCTTGCCGATCCCTGCCTGGGTCAGGTTGGCACTCGTTATGAACAGCACCTCTCGATCGGCGACGGCCAGTTTGGCGTGCAACCGTGAGAACGGTTCGGTTCTCTTGTCCACCGGCCAGTGCCAGATCTACGTACTCGGAAGTTCTCGGAACGCGGCGGCGGGTTCTTCGCCTTGAAGCGTCCCAGCCGCCCCCGCTAAGGTCTCGACCACAACGATGATCGACACTCCACGACGGCCTGCGATGGCCGGTGCCGCACGCAGCCGGTCATGGGACCGGGCTGCGTAGGTCATCAGGATCAGCTCCCGTCGGGTCTCCTCCACCAGTCCGATGAGCACCTGAGCCGTGGCGCGGGTCGGCACCCTGGTTGATGACGGACCGCTCCACACGCCCTCTACTCGGACGGCCGCCCGCCCCATCTCGTATCCCTCGGCCAACCCCCGCAGGTGCATCGCCGCCTCTCGCTGGTCGACCGAGCCGAGGGCACCGAGTACATGGGCAGCCTCCTCACGGAACATGGTGACCGGCATGGCGTCGAGCACCTGTACCGCTTCAAAACTCGTGCATGTGGTCTGAGCTGGTGTTTCTTCGGAACAGCTAGGCGGCTCGGTGGTACTCGTTGATGGCTCCGCTGAGCACCCTCCGGCGCTGAACCCGGCCTTCCAGCGGCACCACGACGTCCTCGTCTTGATCAGGTGGGCGTTGCCGTCGAGACTGGTGCGGGCGGTGCGCGTTGTAGTGCTCGACATACTCGTTCAGAACCGATCGAAGGTGGCGTTCGTCGTAGATCAGCATGCGGTCGGTGCATTCGGCTCGGACGGTTCGGATCCAGCGTTCGGCGTAGCAATTGGCTCGAGGCGTTCGTGGCGGTGTCTTCATCACCGTGACGCCCTGGCTGGTAAAGATCTCGTCGAAGACGGCGGTGAATTTGGCGTCCCGGTCACGGATGAGGAACCGAAATGACCTTACTTGGCGGCCGAGATGCCGACGGCCATGGCAGGCTCCTGATGGGCGGCCAGTTGAGTCCCGGCTGATGACCACGAAAATTCCTGGCAGATGGCCGCGAGTGCCCTGATCTCCGCCCCCGCTCCGGGAGACCCCTCCGGACCGGTTTGCTGATGTTTGCCGCATTTCGCAAACCGACCGAAGAGGTCCCGTGACCAAGTCTGACAGGGAGATCATGAAGATCTTTGAGGCATACGACCTGACCAGGACGGTCTGGTCGGCCGCGCAGCTGACCGGTGCTGATCCCAAGACCGTGAAACGGTATGTCGAACTGCGGGATCTGGGACTCAACCCGCATGAGCGGGCGCCCCGGCCGAAGCTGATCGACCCGTTCCTGGAGAAGATCGAGGAATGGGTGGAGGCGTCGAAAGCCAAGATCCGCGCTGATGTCGCGCACGACAAGCTGACCGCGATGGGCTACCGCGGCTCGCCGCGTTCGACCCGGCGGGCGGTGAACGCGGCCAAGACCGCCTGGAAGGCCGGCCGGCGGCGCACCTACCGGCCGTGGATCCCCGAGCCGGGCATGTGGCTGCAGTTCGACTGGGGCGAGGGGCCGCGCGTTGGCGGGCGGCGGACGTGGTTGTGGTGCGCCTGGCTGGCCTGGTCCCGTTTCCGGGTGGTGATCCCGGTCTGGGACTGCACCCTGGGCACCTTGGTGGCCTGCCTGGATTCGGCGTTGCGGCGGATCGGCGGCGCGCCCACGTACGTGCTGACCGACAACGCACGCACGGTCACCAGCGACCATGTCGCCGGGATCGCCGTCCGGCACCCGCAAATAGTCGCCGCCGGCCGGCACTACGGCTGCACGGTGGAGACCTGCGTGCCCTACGACCCGGAATCCAAGGGCGGGGTGGAGGCCACCGTCCGCCTGGCCAAGGCCGACCTGGTGCCCGCCGAGGCGAACCTGCGCAGCGCTTATGGCAGTTTCGCCGAACTCGCCGACGCCTGCCGCACCTGGTGCGAACACATCAACGGCCGCCGGCACCGGGCCACCGGGCAGATCCCCGCCGAGCGGCTGGCCATCGAACGCGCCGCGCTGCACGTGCTGCCCGCCGAGCCGTTCGCGCTCGCCCTGGGCAGCGAACGCACCGTCTATGACGATCAGACCATCAGCTTCGCCTCGGTGCGCTACTCCACCCCGCCCGGGCACGTCGGCGCCAAGGTCTGGGTCCGCGTCGTGGGCGAGGAACTGCTCATCACCGCCCGCACCGGCCACGGCGACCTGGCCGAGATCGCCCGCCATGCGGTGTCCACCCCGGGCAGCCCGCGCATCCTGGACGAGCACTACCCCGATCACCCCGGCGGGCGCAGCATCCACGCCCCGAAACCACGGCCCCGCACCGAGGCCGAGATCGCGTTCCTGGCCATCGGGCCAGGCGCCCAGCGGTGGCTGACCGAAGCCGGACCCGCCGGAGCAGTGCGCATCCGGGCCAAGATGGCCCAAGCGGTCGAGCTGGCCGCCGTGCTCGGCCCGGCTCGCGTCGATGAAGCTCTCGGCCTGGCCGCCATCGCCGGCCGCTTCGCCGACGACGACCTGCCCGCCATCTGTGACCACCTGGCCGGCCACCAGTCCGCCGAAGAGCTCGTGCGCGCCGACGAAGCTCATTCCGCCCAGCCCGGCACCGGCAGCTGGCAGGCCATGGGCCGATAGACCCCGGCCCCGGGATGTCCCGGGCCGGTTGCCCGGCCCTGACCGCAGGGCCGGGCACCCCGCCACGGCGAACCGCACACCTCTTTCGAAGGAGCCCCCTCTCGTGACCGCCCCCGCCGCGCCGGCCCTGTCCGGTGAACTGGATCGGCTGCTGCGCCGTATGCGCCTGCCCTACCTGCGCAAAGCCGCACCCGACGTGCTGGCCACCGCCCGCGCGCAACGCTGGGACCCCGCCGAAGTGCTTCGCGTCCTCATCCAGGAGGAGGTCACCGGCCGCAACGCCGCCACCCGCCGCCAGCGCCGCACCACGGCCGGCTTCCCCACCGGCAAAACCCTCGCCTCCTGGCAGAGCCAGCAGTCCTCCATTCCCGAGCCCACCCAAAACGCGCTGGCCACCCTGGAATGGATCGGCCGCGCCGAGAACCTCGTCATCGCCGGACCGTCCGGCACCGGCAAGTCCCACTTCGTCGAGGCCCTGGCCCACGCCGCCATTGAGAAAGACCTGCGCGTCGCCTGGTTCACCCTGGAAACCCTCACCGCCACCATCGGCAAGGCCAAGATCGACGGCTCGGTCGCGCGCACCGTCACCCGCATCTGCCGCGCCGACCTGATCGTCATCGACGACATCGGCCTGCTCCCGGCCGGCAACGACGCCGCCGAAGCCTTCTACCGGATCATCGACGCCGCCTACGAACGCCGCTCGATCGCGATCACCAGCAACATCCACCCCAGCGGCTTCGACACCATCATGCCCAAGACCCTGGCCACCGCCTCGGTCGACCGGCTCCTGCACCACGCCCATCTGGTCCTGACGAAGGGCGACTCCCACCGCCTCGCCCAGGCCCTCGCCGGCATGGGCGTCACCCCGCTCACCTGACCACCATCAGGACCACCCCGGCCACCAGCCTGGATTTCTGATGGCCACCAGCCAAGACAACCCAAGACCGTCTACCTGGACATCCTCATGGCCGTTGACACGAGATCCATAAACAGATTTCTCGCCTGCTGAGCCGTCCAGGCGCCTGTGGGGTGAGCGCTAACGCCCAGGATGTGCACACGTCGCGTTTCCACCTCCATCACGAACAACACGTACAAGCGCTTCAGGAAGACCGTGTCGACGTGGAAGAAGTCGCAGGCGAGCAGCCCTTCGCTTGCAGCCGTAGAAACGTCCGCCAAGAAGTGTCGAAGGTTCGTGGCGCCGGACTGTGCCGGCGTGAACGCAGGATCCGCCGCACGGTCGCCGCGCTGACCTGCAAACCGAGCCGAACCAGTTCACCGTGGACCCGCCGGTATCCCCATCTTGGGTTCTCACGGGCCAGGCGCAGGACCAGATCCCGGACCTCTTTGCTGGTTCCGGGACGGCCGGTGCGGTGGGGGTAGGTCCAGGAGCATTTGATCAAACGACGATGCCAGGTCAAGAGGGTTCCTGGGGTGACCAGCCGAGGAGCGCGCAGCACCGACGGCAGGACGCGGGCCAAGGCCGCCAGGAACGCCCTATCGGCCCAGTCCGGCTTCGGCCGCACAACCTGACGACTCAACACCGCAACCTCGTGGCGGAGCACCATGATCTCGACATCCTTGGACGCCTGGCTACGCCCCAGCAACACCAGCCAGCCGAACACCCGGATCAAGGTCAGAGACAGCAGACGAACCGACACGAACTGCGATCTTGCCCGTAGGGCCTGTGGAGGTCAAAGCCGCAGATCAAGCACCACGCGATGAGTTATGAAGCGGTACAGGCGGGCCATCTTGGCGGCTGAGACGAGGAGGATGGCTCGTTGTCATCCTCGTCCGCTCCGGCGCGTCCGGGACGCGCGGCAGGCTTGTGCCGCCCTCGCCCAGATGCGTCAGCGCCGCGTTGGGGCTCGGCGGCCTTGCCGTCCCCGCTGTTGCTGCTTGACCGCCGAGGGCACCGTCGGAGGGTCTTGCCGCACGCCGGCCGACAACGCCGCGAAGCGTTGAGGCGCTCGAGGACGAAGCGAAACGCCGCCGTGGCGGCTCCCACGCCAGCCCGGTGCCGTTCGAACGCAGACGGCCGATTGTCCAGGTACGCAACAATATGGCGTGTGATTGTGGACCAGGCGATCTACTGCAACGGCACGCGCGAGACGATCATCGGCGACATCAGCGACGCTTTCGGCGCCGCTCGGGCCCGGGGGGACTGTTTCCTGTGGATCGGCCTGCACGATCCCACGCAGGAGGAGTTCGATCTGATCACCAGCGAGGTGATGCTGCATCCGCTGGCGGTCGAGGACGCCATCCACGCTCATCAGCGGGCCAAGCTGGAGCGCTACGACGACACCCTGTTCGTGGTGCTCAAGCCGCTGCTGTACGACAAGGCGTGCTCCGACATCGAGGTCGGCGAGATCAACCTGTTCCTGAGCAAGGACTTCGTCATCAGCGTCCGGCACGGACAGGCCGCCCCGCTGGCCGAGGTGCGCCGCCGCCTGGAGGCCGACCCCGAACTGCTCGCCACAGGGCCCGCCGGCGTGCTGTACGCGATCTGCGATGAGGTCGTCGACGCCTATGGCCGCATCAGCCACGAGGTGGAGAGCGACCTGATCGCGCTGGAGCACCGGGTGTTCAGCGGCGAGCACGCCGACGTCACCGAGGACATCTACCAGCTCAAGCGGGAAGTACTGGAGTTCCGCACCGCGCAGGATCCGCTGGTCCCGGTACTGGAGGAGATCGTCAAAGGCCGGGTGGAGCTGTGCTCGGTCAACCGGGAGCGCTTCCGCGACGTGCTGGACCACCTGCTGCGGGTCGATGCGGCGGTGGACGAGCGCAACGAACTGCTGACCAGCGTGCTGAGCGCACACCTGGCCTTGGTGGGCCGGGAGCAGAGCCAGGCGGCGATGCAGCAGAACGCCGACATGCGCAAGATCTCCTCCTGGGCGGCCCTCATCGCCGTGCCCACGATGATCGCCGGCATCTACGGCATGAACTTCGACTACATGCCCGAGCTGCACTGGCTGCTGGGCTACCCGCTCAGCCTGACCGCCATGGTCATCGCCGTGATCATCGTGCACCGGCTGCTGCGCAGGAGCGGATGGCTGTGAACCCCTTCAAGAAGCTGCGCCGCCGGTACTCCACCGCCAGGCTCCTGGTGGCCGCCGTCGTCGCCTGGATCGTCCTGCTGAGCGTGCTCATCCTGCTCGACCCGCGTGCTGCCGGCCCCCTGCCCTGAGATCGCGGCTCCGCACGGCCCCGGCCGCCGATCGTCGAGGTGACCTCTGCTGCGCGGCGCTCACCGGCCAGACGCGGCGCGGCCAGGCCAGCCGGATCGGTGTCAGGAGTGCCAGGGCGGCCAGCGCGAACGCCGGCAACGGGGCCCCGGCGCAGCACCTCGGCGCTGATGTCCTGGGTCTTGGGCATGGTGCCGAGCAAGCTGCCGAGGCTCTCATACACCGCATCCAGCGATGTGGCGCTCTGGGCGTCGTAGGCGCATCCGCCGGTGCCGTCGGCCGGTGTCTGCAGCGTCTGGGCGTTGGGCGGGACCGGCATCGGGCGGCCCCTGGCGGCGCGGGACCGCGCTCGCTCTCCGTCGTGCATGTGCACGTCTCGCGCACGCCTGCACGCGTAGGGAGGGAGTCGTGCAGGAGAGCGATCACCGACTGGAGCACCTCCATTGTGGCCTCGGGCGTGATGGTGTCGTCGTCGCTGAGATCCAGCCTGATGACGATTTTCGTGAGGGCTTGGACAAGGGTGCGTTCGAGCGTGGTCATGGTGGGGCTCCTGGCTGGCCGTTGAGGGCCGTTTACCCTCGTCGGCCTGCCCCCGGCTCGGTGAGCCGGGCTTCCAAGGTCTGCGATCGTCTGTGCCAGCCGGCTGGCGTCGCTTCGGCGTCATGCCTGCGGGCTATCGGGAGCGTTTCACGACAGGGGTGAGCATGACCCCACCTGTGATGGGATCGGGCAAAGGAACACGATATTTCCGTCCAACCACTCCGAATGATCACATGGTGGCCGCCTTCATGCCACCTCCAGGCCCAAGATCGCGAAGTGTCACTGGAGTACGAGGAGCCGTCCGTTCGAGCAGGGCGCATCATCGTGCCGCACCGAGGGAACGGGTCGCCGACGGCGCGGCCAGGCGGCGGCGCACGCTGCCCATCCTCGGGACGACGGCGCATGCTTCACCTCTGTCGAAGGGTGGTCGGCTTGGGCCTCGGCTCCTCGCCAACTTGTCCTCTGTGTGGGCCGGGACCAGACCCGCCAGCCCCACCATCCGCGCGGCGTGAACGACCAGAAGGCGTGGACCGCCGGTGGGGTGGAAGGCGATGGCCAACTGACCCGTCAGGGCACCAAGGCGGTAATGTGGCATTACACCGCCACCAACGGCCTGACGGGGTGAACCGCGCGATCACCGACCTGTGGTGGGCCACTGGGTCGGACAACTTGCTGGACTGGAGCATCGCGCGGGCCCCCTTCCAGATCGCCCGGCCGCACCGGCCGGGGCGAGAAGGCCGCTGCCCAGCAGCACACCGTGGGGCATGAGGGCCTTTCTGGCTGGCGACGAAGGAGCTTTCACATGTCCACGTGGTTCATCACCGGCGCTTCCCGAGGGCTCGGCCTGCACCTCGCCCGCACCGCCCTGGCACACGGCGACACCGTGGTGGCGGCGGTCCGCGACCCCGCCCGCCTGCCCGGCGACCTCCAGCGGTCCGGCCGGGTGCTCGGCGTCCGGCTCGACGTCACCCGCGATCAGAAGATCGCCCCGGCCACCGTCGAGACCGCCGTCCAGCGTTTCGGCAACGTCGACGTCCAGGTCAACAACGCCGGCCGGGGCCTGCTCGGCGCACTGGAGATCACCGACGCCGAGGCGCGCTCCCTGTTCGGCCTCGTCGCCATGGGCTCTTCCAGCGGTATCGGCGCTACCACCGCCCACCGCCTCGTCCCCAACTGGAGGTGATGGGCATGAAAGCAGCTGGCATCCTTCGTGGAGGGACGATCCCAGCGATCGCCGTCGTCGACCGCACGGGCACAGTGGTCGGCTGGACCCAGGCCGCCGAAGAGCTCACCGGCTACCCCGCCACCGACATTCTCGGCCGCCCCATCGGCACACTGCTCCCGTCCGACGGCCAGGGCGGCGAACCGCCCGGCACGCATCTGCCCAGTACGGGATTCATGGAGGTGCGGCGGCGGGATGGCGAGGTGGTCATCGTCCGCACCGAAGCCGCCCCGCTCACTCTGGACGACGATGCCGGGACCCGACAGGGGTTCTGGCTGGTGTCGGCGATCGCGGCCGCCACCGACCTGTCCACCAGCGCCCTGCTGGAATCGCTCATCAGCAGCTTCCCCATCGCCATGGCCATCTGGGACAAGAATCTGCGCTGCGTCTGGCGGAACGAGGCGTCTGAGCAGCTCGGCGACGGCTACCCCTACTACCGTAACGACCGCTCCCTGACCGAGCCCATCGAGGGGATCGACACCGAGGCGGTGCAGGACGCGATGCGCAAGGTGCTCGCCGACGGCCAGCCCGTGATCGACCGGGAGGCCCACTGGTCCTATGAGGGTCAGGAGCGTGCGCTGTCCATCTCGCTGTCGCCTCTGGTGGGCGCCGACGGCCGGCCGCTGGGCGTGTGCTCGGTGGCTCTGGATTTCAGCAACAGCAAGGCGCGAGATCGCCTCAAGCTGCTGCGCGAGGCCAGCGTCCGGCTCGCCAGCACGCTGGATGTCAGGAAAACCGCCCAAGAGCTGGCCGAGCTGTCCATTCCGGTCCTGGCCGACTACATGACCGTCGATTTGTGCGAGGAGATGCTGCCCGGCGCCGAGCCGTTGCAGCGGCTGGCCGCGTCAGAGGCCGGCATTCCCGTCTTCCGGCGGGCCGGCATGGCCTCGGTGCACGACGGGGTGCCCGAGTCTCTCTGGGGACGCAACGAGGCGGTGTTCGTGCCGCAGGGATCACCGTTCATGGAGGTCCTGCACACGCGCCGGCCGCACTTCGAGCCCGTGCTGGACACCTCGCCCGGCACCTGGCTGGACCTGAACCCCGACCGGTCGCGCACCATGCGCGCCCGCGGCGTGCACTCGCTGATCGTCATTCCGCTGCAGGCGCGCGGCGACGTGCTCGGCGTTGCGGCGTTCGCGCGCACCTCCAACCCGGCGCCGTTCACCCGAGACGACCTGCTCCTGGCCGAGGAGCTGTTCGCGCGGGCCGCACTGAGCCTGGACAACGCGCGCCAGTACACCCGCGAGCGGCAGACCGCGCTCGCACTCCAGCGCGACCTCCTGCCGGACGGCCTCAGCGGCACCGACACCGTCGAGGTGGCCTCGCGCTACCTGCCCTCCGACCGGCACAAGGGGGTGGGCGGCGACTGGTACGACGCCATCCACCTGCCCGGCTCCCGCCTCGCCCTGGTCGTCGGCGACGTGACCGGGCACGGCATCAACGCCGCGGCCACCATGGGCCGACTGCGCACCGCCGTGCGCACCCTGGCCTACCTGGACCTGCCTCCGGACCAGTTGCTCACCCACCTCGACCACCTGATGGCCAAAGACGCCCGCGGCTTCGATGTCACAAGCGCCACCTGTCTGTACACGGTCTACGATCCGCGCACCGGCCGCTGCACCATGGCCGCAGCCGGACACCCACCGCCCGCAATCGTGACCCCGTCCGGCGACGTGACGTTCCCTTCGCTACCCGCCGGCACGCCGATCGGCGTCGGGCTGGGCACCTTCCAGTCGCACGACCTGCATCTGCCGGCCGGGACCCTGCTGGCCCTCTACACCGACGGCTTGATTGAGACGCGGCATGCCGACCTCGACACGGGCATGGCCAGGCTCGGCGACACCCTCGCCCGCGCGGCATCGCGGTCGGCGACGCTCGAATGCGTGTGCACGACCGTCATCGGCTCCATCGTGGACGACACACCCGAGGACGACATCGCCCTGCTCATGGCCCGCATCCAGGCCTGACCCCGCCGTTGGAGGCTGGGGAAGGCTTTCAGGACAGTGCGCCGGCGCAGGTCGAAGCTGGCGTACAGGCAACTCGTGTAACTAATAACCCTTGAGTTCCTTCGGGTCTCTTCGGTCGCTCTAGTAGTAGGCGTCACCATGAACCCGCCATGGCCACCCGCGTCCAACGCACCACCAACGCCCGGCCGCTGGTCAATACGGTCCACTCGTCCTTCATCACCCTCGGGGTCATCATCGGCTCTTCGATCGGAGGCCTGACCAT
>NZ_JBEZFZ010000062.1:0-12213 GCF_040649735.1 Nonomuraea sp. NPDC048892
GACGGGGCCTTCGACAAGTCCGATCCTCCCAGCTCAAGGGCACTTTTCTTATGTGAACGATCAGGTCGGCTCAAATTCGCCATGAAAGCCGCAGGTTAGGTGTTGAACCTTGAGCGACTACGCGTCCTGCACTCGATCGCCACCTACGGCTCGGTCACCGCGGCCGCGGACGTTCTGCATGTGAGCACCTCGGCCATCTCCCAGCAGATGGACAAGCTGGAGCGGGAAATCGGACAACAACTCTTGGAACGGAGCGGCCGAGGCGTCCGGCTCACCGGTGCAGCCGAACGCCTGGCCGCACACGCGGCGCGGATGTTGTCCCTGGCCGAGCAGGCGGAGTCGGATCTGGAGGCTTATCGCGGCACGGTCTCCGGCCGGCTGACCCTCGGCACGTTCGCGACCGCCGCACGCGGCCTCGTGGCGCCGGCGATCCGAGACCTCCGGCTTGATCATCCGGAGTTGCGGGTCGAGTTGGAGGAGGTGGAGCCGCATCTCGCCCTGCCCCGGGTGACCCGCGGCGACCTGGACCTCGCGATCGTGCAGGATTGGTGGAACGAGCCCGCCGTGGTCCCCGATGCGTTGACGCGAGCGGCGCTGCTCGACGACGTGGCGGACGTCGCCGTTCCTGAGGGACACCCGCTCGCCGCCCGAGGCGTCGTCGACCTCAAGGACCTCGACGGCGAAGCGTGGATCACCTGGAGCGACGGCTGGATCTGCACCGGATGGCTGAGGGACACGTTGCGCGGGCACGGCATCGAGCCGGACATCTCGTGCATGGCCGCCGAGCACCAGACCCAGCTCGCCCTCGTCGCCGCCGGCCTGGGCATCGCGATCATTCCTCGGCTCGGCCGTGATCCCGTGCCGGAGGGCATCCGGTTCGTCGAGATCCGCCCGCGCCTGGTCCGCCACATCTACGCGGTGTGGCGAACGGACGCCTCCCGCCGCCCGTCGATCCGCGCCGTCGTCCAAGGTCTGCGCCGGCTCGGTTGATCGGCACGTGAACGCGGCAGCAAGGGCGACCGTCCGCGCGGTCTGATCCGGAAAGGTGGAGAATCTCCTGATCGGCGGGTGATGGGAGAAATGGTGGATCTGCCTGGGTGGCTGGCGGAGATTCCGGCTGAGCAGCCGTACCCCGTGATGTTCGCGACGGTAAGCGGGGCGCACCTGTACGGGTTCCCCTCGGTGGACTCGGACGTGGATCTGCGTGGGGTGCACGTGCTACCGGTCGAGGAGGTCGCGGGGCTGCGGCACGGGCCCGAGACGCTGTCGCGCATGTGGACGCGCGACGGCACGGAAGTGGACCTGGTCACGCACGACGTCGTCAAGTTCTGTCGGCTGCTGCTCGGCCGCAACGGCTACGTACTGGAGCAACTGCTGTCGCCGCTGGTGGTGACGTCCGCACCGACGCACGAGGAACTGGCCGCACTGGCGCCTGGCTGCCTGACGCGGCATCACGCCCATCACTATCTGGGGTTCGCCCGTACGCAGTGGCGGTTGTTCGAGAAGACGGGGGAGCTGAAACCGCTGCTCTACACCTTCCGCGTGCTGGCCACGGGCACGCACCTCATGCGCACGGGAGAACTCCAGGCCGACCTGACCCGGCTGTACGCGTACGGCCCCGCGTACCTGCCCGAACTCGTCGCCGCCAAGCAGACCGCCGAGCACGGCGCGCTGTCCGGCGACCTCGCCTCCGGTGCGGACATCGAGGCGGACGTGAAACGCATGACCCAGACCCTGGAGGAGGCCCGGGACACGTCGGCCCTGCCCGAGCGAGCCACCACCGAGGCGGCGCTGCACGACCTGGTGCTGCGCGCCCGGATCGGGTAACCGAGCGCTTCGGTCAGGGCGGGGGCGTGACGGTGAGGGAGAAGGGCACGGACCTGACGGTCGAGCCCACCGCCCCGCTGATCGCGAAGGCGTACACGCCCGGCGGCAGATGGGGCGCGGCGCGTACGGTGATGGTGACGGCCTTGTCCGCGCTCACCTGTGTGGCGGAGGGCTCGATGGTGATCCCATGCGGCGGCAACCCGGTGACGCTCAGGGCGGCGGTGGCGCTGAAGCCGTTCAGTGGGGTGAGGGAGAGCCCGGCCTCGACCGATCCGCCCGGAACGACCGATCCGGCATCGGGCTCCAGCGTCAGAGAGAAGTCGGTGAGGACCGGCTGCACCACCACCACGTGATCAGCAGTGGGCCCCGAACCGACGTAGGAGGCGTTGACCACTCCCATGACCGGTGCGGGATCGGGGTTGGCCGCTGCGATCGACCCAGTACCCACACTGCCCGACGAGTTACCACCCCACGCCCACACGCTGCCGTCGTTCAGCAGCGCGTACGTATTGACCAGACCGACCGCGATCCGGGTGGCGCCCTGACCGAGCTGCATGAGATGCGGAGGCCAGACGCTCGCCCGGTCATCGGGGTCCACGCCCGCCTGGCCGTGCTCGTTGTTCCCCCACGTCCACACCCTCCCGTTGTCCTGCAGCCCCGCGCCGCTGTCCAGCCCGGCGCCGATCTCCCGCAGCCCGGGGATCCTGAACAACTCCAGCGGCGTGGCACTGATGGGGTCCTCACCGAACAACTGGTTGAAATTGTGCCCCCAGACCACCACCCAGCCGTCGCCGCGCAACGCCATCCCGGCGTGCCTGGAGGCGGCGAGATCGATGACGCCCGTCACGCCGGCGACTTTGGCGGGGTACGGCCGATAGCCGCTGTACGTACCGTTCCCCAGCGTTCCTGACTGATTGCTGCCCCAGGTCCACAATGAGCCGGAGAGGTCGCGCGCATACCCCACGTGCCAGCCGACCTCTACATCGGCCACACCAGATATGCCGGGAACGGCCTGCGGCACCACATTGGCGACCGGCGCACCGGTACCCAGCCCCAGATTCCCGGCATTCGGCAGGTTCAGCCCCCAAGCCCACAACGTGCCGGCGGAGTCGACGGCGAAACTGCTGTCCAGATCCGCGGCGACATCGACGACACCGGACAGCCCCGGCACCTGGGTCGGTACGAGGCTCGGGGCGGTGGTGCCGTTGCCCAGGGCACCGTAGTAGTTAGCACCCCAGGTCCAGACAGTGCCGTCTTTGGCAAGAGCGATGGTGTGGGAGCCCCCGGCCGAGACCTGGCTGAACACGGTCATCCCGGGCATGGGCGCCGCGGTGTGCGCCGTCTGGGTGCCGCCGAGGCCGAGTTGCCCCTGCGCGTTGTCACCCCAGGCCGCCGACCCCATGCGATAGATGGAATTGGGCGCGGCATGAGAGACCGGCCCGGCCGCCGCGTACGGGACGACCAACGCCACGACCACCACGCCTCGTGTTACCGATCGCCGCAGCAACCGGGCACGGTCGCGAGACAGCGCCCCATCAGAGGTTCGCGACCTGAACATGGATTCTCCTTGAGAATCGGGGCGCCTCGCATACGGAAACTTACGCGTTCTCTCTGCAAGCCTCACTAGACCTGGCGTTCCATCCCGTTCCATGACGAACCGACCCTCTGCTACCGCACGTCCATGAAAGCGCCCGTTACGCGTCGGCGTGCAGGCCGCCCACGAACACACGACATCCGCATTGACATCCGCATCGACGACGGCCCGGGCACGCCCACCACCGGCGGCGGATTCGGTCTGGTCGGAACGGGTGAACGCGTGGCACCCTTCGACGGGAAGCCGAAGGCCGGCCCACGCCCGGACGGCGGCTTCCGCGTCCACGCCACACCGCCGGCGGCAACGAACGGGTGAGCCCATGACAACGCCCCCGCACGCCGTGGTCGTCGACGACCAGAAGCTGGTCAGGGCCGGACTCGTGGCCCCGCTGTCAGCCACCGGCGACCTCGAGGCCGCCGGCCACCCGCCGCATCACCGCCGACCCGGCCCGCGCCCAGACGAAGATTGTCGTACTGACCACGTTCGGCCTGGACGGGCACGTCTTCGGGGCCCTACGAGTCCGGGCCGGTCACGCCGGGCCACGAACACCGGTCATGATCTCAAGGGAGCCGGCCGATGACCACCCCTGCTCCGCCCTGCCGTCTCTACGTACTCGTCGCCACCACGGCACCAGCGGCGCTGATCATGCGCCGCGGCCCCTCCGGCTGGTGGCACCTGCTGGAATGGGACCTGCGGGCCCGTGAGGTGAGACCCGGCGCGTGGTTTCGGGGCACGCTCTACCCGCGCCGATGCGACCTGTCGCCCGACGGGAAGCTGCTCGGGTACTTCGCACTCGGGCACGGGCAGCCCCCATGGGACACCTACTTCGCCGTGTCGAAGACGCCGTGGCTCACCGCGCTCGTGGCCTGGCACACCAGCGGCACCTGGACCGGCGGATGCGAGTTCGCGTCGGACAACAGTCTGAAGATCTCCGCTTCCATCGACAAACAGCCCTTTCACGGTCGCTATCCCTACGACGCGACGGTTGGGGACCTCACCCTCGACTGGACCTATCGAGATCTCCAGAACGAGTACAAACGCGGCTGGCGTCCCCTCGAAGGCCAGCCGGAGCGACTGCCGCCCGAGCTACGCGAAGCCGTACTTATCGGACGTGTCCAGCCCGGCGGCGAGCGCGCATTGGTGCTGGCCCACACCGGGACCGATTTCCAGCGGCACGGGATCGAGGGCGTACAGGTCAGCTACCTGCGCGAAGAGGACGACGGCAGCCTCACGCCCCTGCCCGAGGCGGCCTGGGCCGATTGGGACAGCAAGGGGCGGTTGCTCATGGCTACTTGGGAAGGCTCCGTCAAGATCATTGAACGGCGGTCGGGTACGTGGGCGGAGACGTGGTCCCACGACCTGCGCGACCTGACCCCTGCTCCAACGCCGCCCCCTTCCTGGGCTCAGGCGTGGTAAGTGGTGGCGTTGACGATCGAGTACCAGACACTGACTGAGGCGCTCGACGTCGTTCATCCCCCAAAGACCGCACTCATGCCTGCAGCGGATGTTGCGGCTGCCCGTGGTGGGGGTGTTCTGCGAGTCGATCACGTTCAGGGACGTCGACATCGATGACACTATGTCAGGCGGTGACGGCATTGGTGTTACATGCCGCTCGACCGGTCGAGCGGCTGCCTGCACCACCGACGGACCGCCGGGCTGGGGTGCCCGTAGCGGTCTCCTGGTTGTGCGGTGTATGGAAGGGATATGCGACATGCAGCCGTGATGTTCCAGCGTTGCTTGCATGCGGAAAACCTGGATTACGCTACTTCGCGGCCTTATCTGAGCCTATCTCCTCGATTTTCCTTGCCACGAGAGGAAGATCGCCGTGGTTTCACGCGCGAGCAAGGTCACCGAGCCTGGGTGCCGGGCTACTGCTGAGTGCCGCCGTACCGGCAGTGGCGCTGGCGTCAGGCTGGCAGGCAAGCCACCGGGACGGCACCGAGGCCGTACCCGCCGATCGGTCTCACATCAAGGTCTGTGACGGTCGAGCAGACGGCCTGTGCCATCCAACCGCCTGGTGAACCTCCACCCGGGTACGCCCGCGCAGGCACGCGGGCGGCCCAGTGAGCGGCCATCCATGAGATGGATACCTCGACGACGCGATCATGGTGCCGCCGCCGCGCGTCGGGCACCCGGCTCTGTCCTGCTCTACAGCGGCCATCAGGCCGTCTTCGAACGTCTCCCTCCGGGGTCACACCTGGTCGCGGGCGACCGGCATGCCGGATTCCACCCAGGCCAGCAGTTTCGTGCCGGGACAGTCGGTGTCGCCGACCTGGCTGTGGCCGAGCTGGCTGAGCGCGTGACCGGTCTTGGTGCAGGCCTCGTCGTACAGGGCGCGGATCGACTCCTTGGCCGCCTCGGTCGGCGCGTTCATGCCGATGTACGCGCAGCCGAGCCCGGTGACGTTGTGATCCTTGGCGTGGGCCCCGCGTACGAGCCAGCCGCGGCCCTCGTACACGGTGCCGTCGTCGCGAACCAGGAAGTTGTAGCCGATGTCGTTCCATCCCCGTTCATCCATGTGCCCGTCCTGGATGGATCTCGGCGAGCGCGTGGTGGGGGTTTCGGTGTGGTGCACGATGAACTCGGTGCGCGCGGACAGCGCGACGTGCTCCACGTCGTCCGGATCTCTCGGCGGGCGGGCGTTCCAGCCGGCGCGGTCGACGATGACAACCCCCATGATGTTCCTCCCGTTCCCGTACTGCTGTTTCCGCAGGTTAAGGGCGGATGAGCACTGAGGGCAGGCGACGCGACGGGGATTGCCGGATTTCGGTCCGGCCGGCGCGCGGGCAGATGCCGGGCTGCTCCTCCCGGCGGACGTCAGCCGGGTGGTCCCAGACCTTCGCCCGCGCGCCTGCGCCCGGGAGACCTGACGGTCACAGTCGCACGACGAATCCGGCCATGACGAGCGCTCTGGAGTACGAGCCGGCGCGTCCTGCCGGTCTCAGCGGAAAGCCGCGAGTGTCGCCTAGTTTGCCGGCATGCCGGACGCTGGCCTCCCGGAGTCGCAATCTCTCCGGTTCGCGATGGGTCTACGGGCAGGGTCCTGGCTCACCGGCATCATCCCCTCGGGTCCGTCCCGTCGATGACCAAGAAGGAGGATGTGGCCTTCTTATCTGGATCTGCTATTCGGCGGCAATTTCCGTCGCGGTGGGCATAGCGTCGGTGAGATCGTGTTCGCCCAGCGTCAAATCGCGACCAGAACAAGCGAGATCTCCGCGTTCACCCCGCTGCTGTCCAGCCTGCACGGACCGTTGGCGCGTTAGAACCGGAAGCGCACGATGCGGGTGGACCGTTTCATGCCCGGCAGTAGGTTCATGAGGCGGTATATACGGCGCACGTTCGCGGGTGCCTTGGCCATCAGTATCGGTGAGTCGTTCATCGGTGCCTCATCGACGTATTCGAGTCGCGGGTGCCCATCGGCCAGCACGGCTGGGTCGTTGAAGCCGCAGCGGAACCGAGCGCCGTATCTGCGCAGCGTGGGGTCCCATTTCGAGGTGCGCCACGCCCAGACCGACACCGTGTCGAACTGTATCTGGCCGGTGGGGAAGGCGTCGACGACGCCGGTCAGCAGCCGCCGGACGTCAGTCTCGGTCAGGTAGGGCACCAGTCCCTCGGCGATCATCAGCACCGGCCGGCCGCGGGGGACGCGTTCCAGCCAGGTCAGATTGGTGACGCTGGAGTCGATCAGGGTGTAGTGCTCGCGCGGCGGCAGGAACCGCTGCCGCAGTTCGGTGACAGCCGGGTAGTCCAAGTCGTACCAGTCGACGGTGGCGGGCGGGTCGATCCGGTACACCCGGGCGTCGAGGCCGCAGCCCAGGTGCAGCACCACCGCGTCGGAGTGATCGGCCAGGAAGCCTCGGGCCCAGTCGTCGTGGGCCTTGGCACGCACCACGGCCGCGAGGCCGAGCTGGCTGGTGCCGAATCTGCGCTTGTCGTAGTCAGGATCGAGGCGGCGCATCGCCTCCTCGGCGTATTCGTCGCCGAGGATCGGGTCCGGCAGCCGGTTGTCCAGCGCCTTGGCCCTGAGAACAGGGCTGAGGGTCTTCTGCGCTCCGACGAGTTCGCTGTCCTTCACAGCAGGGACGGTACTACACATATTTCACGAATTTCGTGAAGTTTTTGGATTATCTTAAACTGGTGAGTCCGCGACGATTTAGGGAGCTTGGGTGACGCAAGCGTACGAGGGTGCCATCGCCGATTTCCGGGAACGGTTCGCGCAGATCATGGTCGAATCCGGTATGCCCCGGATGGCCGCGCGCGTGTACGCCGCGCTGCTGGTTACCGACTCCGGAAAGCTGTCTGCCGCCGAGCTCGCCGAGCGACTGGGCGTCGGCGCGTCGGCGATCTCGGGGGCGGTCAAATACCTGGTGCAGGTGCGGCTGGTCGAACGCGGACGCGAGCCCGGTACCCGCCACGACTTTTGCCGGATCCATGAGCACACCTGGAGTCACTTCGTCAGCCAGTCCGACCCGGTACTGGTCCGGGTGCAGGCCGGCGCCGCCGAGGGCATCCCGCTGTTGGGTCTCGACTCCCTCGCCGGGCAGCGGCTGGACGAGACCCGCCGGTTCTTCGCGTTCCTCCGCGAGGAGATCAAGCAGTCGATGGCGAAGTGGCGGCGGCTCCAGGCGGCCGAACGCGAGGCTGGTTAAGGATCTGCAGAGAAAGAACTCGTAGTATTCCGGATTCGCGGTCGATGGTTTGATAAAGCGTGTCGGCGGAGACCGTGGAGATGCTGGCTGCGAAGATTGAGGCGATCATGCCGCATCTGGATGAGCGGCAACGCCGGCCGCTGCTGGGTGCCGAGGCTCGCGCGTTGGGACATGGCGGCATCCGGGCGGTGGCCAAGGCCGCGGGCGTGCGGGAGGCGACGGTGTCACGGGGCGTCGACGAGTTGGACGCCGGTGCTGAGCCGCTGGGACGGACACGCCGCCCGGGAAGCGCACTCAAGAACTGCGGCGACTTCTAGGCACCGCTCTCGTGAGGTGAGAACGAGTGGCTCTCCTGATCGACAACCTCGATAAGGAATGTGGAAAGGGCGCAGATCTCGGACCAGGCTCTCGGCTCCCTGATAGGCCTTGTCGACCAGGGCCTACCGCCACGCGGTCGCCGTCGACACCCCGAAACCGGCACCGAGCTCGGTGAAGGTCTCGCCCTTGCGCAGATAGACCAGCACCAGCAGCGCCTGCTGGCCTGCGTTGAGCAGCCGCCAGGCCGACCCGATCGCCTTGCGATGCCGGCGGATCACTCCAGCGACGTAGTTCAGCGTTGAACGCGACAAATCGACGGCAGCACGATAGAACAGCATCCGAGGCCCCTGGTTGTGACGGATCTGGTTGTGGTGATCAATCCATCTACCAGGGGTTTCTTACGTCGTCAGGCGAACGCCAGGCTCGCGATCACGCTGTGACCAGCAGTCCGCCGCCGGAGGGATGAAAAAGGGTCGGTGTCGGATAGGAGTCGTCCGACGGGTTGACGGTCGCTCTCATCCAGGGGTGAGTGCGAGCGTTGCTTCTCCCTGAGGCCGAGAAACGAGGACGCAGATGCGTAAGCACAGGCCAGTCGGCACACACCCTGTGGACTATATCGAGGCCGTCATTGACGGCCTGAGAACGCTGGGTATGAGGACCATCCGAAGTGGTACCCAGAAAATCTGGCTCGACTGGCCGCACGCCGAATATACGCACCTGACATGGGATGAGGAGTTCGGCTGGACGATCGAGATCACCGAAGACACCAGCCATGGCTTCACGCACGTGCGCTACGGGCTCCCGCTCGACCTGAATGCTGAACCTGCTGATGTCGCGTTGACCGTCAGGATAATGAGGTTCGAACCCGGCAAGCTACCTCTGGAGTCTCCACGCCGCAAGCGCTGGCCTTGAGCAACCGGGTGAGCGGGTGAATAGCCAACCTTTGGCGCGGTACTGAGTGCCCGCGTACAGACTGATCGTCAGGTCGGTTTGGGAGATGCGGATCGTGCGAGTCGACGTCCCATGATGATGATCATCGCCCACACGACCATGGCTTCGTGATGCTCGGATAACCGCTCATAGTCCCGCACGCACCGCTTGCGCTGACAGATCCACGGTCGTCTACGCGCCGCGCACGTTCACCAACAAGCCGGAGCTGGCCGATCGCGGCGGGTTCACCGCCATCGTCGACCTGGACGGCGGCCCCGTGCGCAAGCTCGCGGTGCAGACCACCCTGGCCTACTTCAACCCCGGGTGCGGGCCGTCGGAGAGGGCGATCCTGACGCAGAACGCCGAGGAGCCCGCCGCCACGCGCCTCCTGCCGCCTTCTACGCCGACATCAACGACGGCTCGCCCTGGGGCGTGGGCTGGCTCAACAACCCGGTCAACCCGCGCTATCCGGCCGACCGCAACCCGTTCCTGGAGACGTTCTACCACGATGCGGCGGAGCCGCAGAAGTGGCCGTACCCGGAGAAGGTGATGGGCTGGGCGGGTCACCCGGTAGAGCTCATCGAGACCCGGGCGAGCTGGTGTCCGGCTACCGGGCCGCGTGGTGGCTGACCAACGCGGACCGCGCGAACGTCCGTCCGCCGGTGCACCAGTTCTGCGACGAGAGCAACCAGTGCTACTGGCCCAACGGGCACCTCGAGCCGGACGCGCCCGGCTTGGAGGACGAGCCGGCGGGCCCGTGCGCGCACAAGAACAGCGACAACCAGTACGACCTTAAGTGCTGGTACCACCAGCGGACCCAGTGGATCGACGACTGCCGCTGCATCGTGCCGGGCACCGACCCGCTCTGCTCCTCGGCCATCGATGACCAGATGGCGGGAGTCGGACTCATGGTGGACAACGTGGAACGGGCGATCCGGGCCAAGGCCCCGAACGCGTCGAGGCACTGCGCACCGCAGGCATCCCCGTCTACTTCGCCCAGCCCTACAGTGAGTTCTTCCCGCACGGCGTCTGCGACCCCGACAACTACATCAACGGAGTCACGTTCACCCCCAACGGTGACGACGACTTCCACACCGTCGACGACCCCAGCCCCGTGTGCATCGTCGTGGACTTGACCTGCATCAGCAGGGAATCGCTCCACCCCAACGACTCGGGCACGTTCGCCTACGCCCGAGCTCTGCGCACCGGCCTGGACGGGGCCGGACACCGCAACCCCTGACCCCCGCGGCCGCCGAGCGCCGTCTCCTGCGTCCGGCGGCTCACCACCCGATCCATCTCCCTCAAACCCCCCGATGGGGGGAGAGCAGCATGTTGGGACGACTGTCTCTGTTCTGCGCGGCCGTTCTGACAGCCCTGGCAGGTCTGCAGGGAGTCGGCGCGGCGGCATCCGCGGCGGCCCTGGCTCCCACGAGAGAGGCATGCCGCAATCTCGGCAACGGGAATCTGTGCGTCCGGGTCACGCCGACCAGCAACAGCGTAGCGAAGATCACGGTCTGGTACGACAAGAACGCCGGGGCCGAGCGCTACATCAGGCTGCGGTAACAGTCCCGGATGAGCGCTATCGGGCCAGTCTCGTGCACGTTCCCGTGCTCCCCCGATATCCGCTGCAGGCCTTGAACGGGCCGGACCAAAGGGTGGTAGGAGTGTTGTACCAGCGGGGCAGCACGCCGGCGGCAGCGACCTTCGGGTTGACCACGTTCTGGCCGCGGGAGTCGCGGAGCGAGACGTTCGCGCCGTTGCCCAGCTTGGCCTGGGCATGGTAGCCGCGCCTGGTGCCCCCGGTGCCGTTGCAGTACCACAACCGGACAGTGTCGCCGTTGGCGCTGGCTACCTTCCTGCACGGCGCGGCGGTCGCCGCGCCGGATTCGGCGGTGAACGCCTGAGCCGGCGTAGTACCAAGCAGCGTCACGGTCAGGGCGCCGACCGCCAGGGCACTGACGCTGGCCACCCACGCCCCACGTTCCACGGCTGCTTTCATGAATTCCTTCTCCTTGTTCGGCTACACCTGCATCATCAGCATCACAGGCCACAGTTTCATCCTGGCTTCATGACGGGCCGACGGAGGCTCGTGCCAAGGTCGCGCCGTGGTTCAGCCGACGACAAAAGGCGAGATCAGCGGCGGATGCCCCGCTGTCGTCGTGGCGGCGGATCTCGTCCAGGGTTTCCTCGGCACCGCGCCGGCACCGGCCCGCCTCGAGCGGTTGCCCGGCGGCCTGGTAGGCGTCACCGAGATGCCCCAGCATGGCACCCTGGTCCCGATCGACCGGCTGGCCGACGAACGGCCGTACTACTTCGGCAAACACCGACGCCACCCATGACCTGACCGCGGCACGTGCCACCGGCCTGATCGACGCGCTGACCACCACAGGAGTAATGACCTTCGCCGACAAGGGATACCAAGGCGCAGGCGGTCCTGACCCGGGTGCGCTGCTGCCCGCACCGCCACCACGATCGTGCAGGCGATCCTCGTCCTGCAACTCATCGAAGAAGGCCGCTACGCAGGATGAAAAGCGCTCATTTGATCGGCATTCTGCTGATCAGGAGGGTCTGTTGGCGTGTAGGGCGCGTCGAACCCGTCGAATGGGTGCACTCCGATGAGAGATGGTCGCCCGCCGCTTTGGGGCGGCGACTGAAGGCTGGCTTGGTCCACAACCGGTCCACAACCCGTGAGCTACAACGAGAACGGGCGGGACTCCGTGAGACTGGAGGCCCGCCCGTTCGTACGATGTTCGCCCTGGTCAGCGGCCTAAACCGCTGCTCAAGATCGTGTGCCCCCTGTAGTGTGCTGGTTCAGGACATAGGAAACCCATGTCGCAAGACATAGGAAACTTCAACAGAGTGTGTCTCGGGACATAGGCAACCATCGCGATCATG
>NZ_JBEZFZ010000064.1:0-6370 GCF_040649735.1 Nonomuraea sp. NPDC048892
GACGGGGCCTTCGACAAGTCCGATCCTCCCAGCTCAAGGGCACTTTTCTTATGTGAACGATCAGGTCGGCTCAAATTCGCCATGAAAGCCGCAGGCTAAAGCGGGTGCCGCAGGTTCGAATCCTGCCGGGGGCACTTCGGCTACATAGGCGTTTCAGCCCTTGACCTGCGGTTTCTCAGCCGCAGGTCTTTTGCTTTGTGAACATTGATAGGCAGCACACGGTGCCCGCATGCAACCGTACGACCATGATCAGGGGATATACACGGGATGATCTTGGTGGCATTTTCCCAGGTCAAACCGTGATTCTGGGGCGTCCGGCGACCCGCTACGACCGCCCGGGCACCGTGCAGATACAGCCGTTGTTCGTGCCAACGACATGCCTAGCTCCGGCTTGCGATGCACGCTCCCGCTCAGGATGCGGGCCGCGCATGGCGTTGAAGTGCGTTAGCTCCAGCAGACCGGTGAGCTCGGCGACCCAGGCACCCGGGCGTGGCCGGCGCTCGGCATTGTAGGCGGGGGCCAAGCGCAGGCCGGGTCTTGCATGCGTAGGAACGCCGGTGCGCGATCACCGGGCGACAGGATCCGACCGGTCCTGCAGGCGGCCCACATCCGCCCTGTCGCAACAGGCGGCGAATATCGCCTGGACAACGGGCTACTTCTCGGCTCGACGTGCACACGCTGATTGATCGCGGCTATCTGGCGACCGATCCCAAGCATCGACTGGTCGTCAGCCCGAGACTGCGCGAGGAGCTCGAAACGGCGAAGAGTTCTACCGTCAGGCCGGACAGGAGATCAACGTTCCGAGCCGGCCCCGAGACCGGGCCCCATCCCGAGACTCTCGAGTGGCACCTCGACGAGGTGTTCTTACGCGTGTAAGCACTTCGGACCGCTATCCAAACGAGGCAGGCCCCAACGTATAACGCGGCAACAGCGATCCAACGCATGAATTCGAGGGCGGGGTGTTTCCATGCCCGCTCGGCATATACATTGCCGTTCTCTAACTAGCCCTTGTTAGAGTTAAATCATGGGTAGGACACCTCGCATGACTATCCCCACCCAACTCGTCCTCCGTGCCCTCCTCGAAGACCCCACACGGGAGATGTACGGGGTGGAGATCTGCCAAGCTGCTGGCCTCGCTCCCGGTACCATCCACCCGATCCTCGCCCGCTTCGAGGGCATCGGCTGGCTGGAGTCTCACTTCGAGGATGCCGACCCGCACAAGCTCGGCAGGCCACGCCGCCGCTACTACCGCCTGAGCCGTGACGGCGTCGCAAAAGCCCGTGACGCGCTCTCGCCCATTGCCACCCGATGGATGAACGCCCTTCGCACCGATGGAACCGCGAGCGGCTGATGAGAGCCCACGACAGCAATCGCGAACGCGTCTGCCATTCGACGGCGGTGACGGAGATCCTCGACGGAGTCTCCAACCGTGATCTAGCCACAAACGCCATCTACAGGCTGGCAGAGATCCTTAGGAAGGTCAGCCTGTTGCAGGAGCATCATGATGATCCTTGCGAGGTGCCGGGCTGTGACCCAATCGACCAATGCCATCCAGACTGTGCCATCGCGCAGGACGCACTCACTCTGAGCAGAGACACAACCATCGCTCAAGCGCTAGTGGAACGACTCGGCGAGAACCTCTCTCGCACGATCACATTCATGCCATTCCGGTCTCCCTCGCTCAGCATCCTGTCAGAAGTGGCTTACCTCATCGATGGCTTGCGAGCGGCCGACCAATCCACCTACGTGCTAAACGTGGCCGATATGTGGCATGGCGGGGGCTGCATGAAGCTTTATCGGGGTGATGGATTTCTGAGGCTACGACAAGATCTGGACAAAGTGATGCGAACGGCCAACCTCATACTTCCCGTCCTCGCCTCAGCCGGTGAGCCCGATCGCCGAGCTGCTCCAGGAGGAATGAGAGCTCACGCGGCCGAGTGGATCCTCCTCCAGCTTGTACGTCAGCTCCCCGTCCGACACCGCATGCGTTTCGCCGAGGAGTTTTATGCCGAGCTGCAAACTCTGGCTAATTCACGCCGCGGACCCACTCTAATGATCAAATACTCGTTCTATCAGTCCCTACGCATATGGCAGTTACGGATGGCCCTACAGTCACACGCTACGCCATATCTGGTCCAGCGAGCTATCCGCTGGCTGCTCGTCTCGGAATGGCGAACTTGGGGTCTCCTCGGCCCACTGGTGGTCTTTGCCATCGTCAATGTGTTCCTCCAACAGGGCTGGGGCTCGGCCTTCTTCACCATCCCCGCCGTCGTGGCCTTCTACGCGGGCGTTGAGTGGCTGCGAAGCCGCTGGGGCGTGAAGGTCAAAGCACTCAGACGTAATCGCACCACCTCGGATAAGTGAACACGCGAAAGCGCGTTGGCCTAGCGGTAGGGCAGCCATGTTCGGCGTCGCTGACACGGGCCTAGCGGAGGGGGCGCCGGCTGTGCACCCGATTCCGCCAACGGGCGCCGCGCCGCCGCGGCGATCCAGTCTGGCGCCGTTCAACCTGAGGCTGGCACCGATGTGGGCGTTTATCAGGCGCACACCGCCATCGGCCCGCAGCCGGTCGGCGATGAGGCGACCATCGATGACGGCGTTGTCGGCATTCAACGCGTACGAGTCGCCGACAGACACAGCGTAGGTGACCTCTGCAGAGGCGTCCGCGCCCGAGTCCGGGCGGGCTGGGGCGCCGTGCAAGTCGGCGTCCTCCAGGGTGACCGAACCCGTTACACGCAGCCCACGCAGCACCACCGGGCCATCCGCGCGCAGGCCATGGTCGAGTTCCAGGCTGCCGTCCACATTGAGCCCGTCGGCAGCCACCGCGACGCCGGAGGAGTGCGGGCCGACCACCGCCGCACGCAGCGAAACATCACCGATGCACGCGCCCGGTCCAGCCTGATCCCGCCGGAGACGATATTGCGGTAGAAGTTGAGGATCCCGTCCAGCCGCAACCGGGCTCCATTGAAGCCGGGCAGGCAACTGTCGACAATCCTTACCGTCTTCGTGGTCGCCTCCACCAGGCGTAATTCGCTGTCGAAGAAGCATCCTTCGCACGACAGCGGATACTCGACGGTCGCTCCCATGAGGTCGAGCCGCCCGACGACGCGCGCGCCCCGCAACCTGATGGGCGGCGACCAGCCGGGGTCGGCCTCGGTCACCCCCAGAAGCAGCGCCTTGATCACCTCGGCCCTGACCGTCCGCACCAGGTCCCAGGACTCCCCGCAAGTCGAGTCGTCCTCCTTGGCTTTTCCGGTACGCAGATCCAGCCATGCACCGCGCACAAAAGCCGCCAGCACAGCGCGTTCCGCACCGCGCAGCTCACCGAGATTCGCCTCTATCGCCACCGTCTCATCGAAGACCGACCAACCCAGCCCGGCAATCCGCGGCTGAGGGCGGCTGCCGGGCTGACGGCGGAAGAACCGGTAGACAAGCGACAGCAACACCGAGCGATGGTCGTAGCCGCTGCATTGATCATGCAGCAAACCCCAGTTCAGGGCACGCAACCGTGTTTCCGGGCAGGACAGGGCCCGGGTGGAATCATCGGCGTTCCACACCGGGGGAGGCCCGACCCCTGCTCAGGCCAAGAAGTCCTGGGACGTGGAGATGGTGACGATGGCGCCGACCGCGGTGATCGTCGTCGGTCCAGCCAAGCGCAGCCAGTACAGATCCGGCAGGCCCTCGAAGCGGGTCACCAGGGCATCCGCTTCGGCGGGCCACGCCGCGGGCGTGCGCAACAGTGGCGTGAGGGTGATGTCGTCTACGAAGGACGACTCGATGTCGGGACCCTTGTCCACGGCGATGTGCCGCACGTCTTCCAGCAGCAGACTCACCATCGGCCATCTCTGGGTCTGAACGATCTTGATGTCGAGATGGTCGCGCTCGCCGAGAGCCGTGAAACTCACCATGTCGAGGAAGCCGCCGACGCAGTGCGCAAGCACCGCGCCGGCTCGCTCGCAGGTCTTCTCGACCGTGTTGCCTGCCATCACGTGCTCAGCATTGCAAATTCTCACCGGTGTCGTGCGACAAGGTCTTGTTGCCCTCCTGGTCCCAGCGCTGGGTACCGTTCTTCTCGTTGGGACCCCTGACGATCGCGCTGGTCCGGGTGATCCGTCCGTCCTCGAGCCTGACCGTCACCTTGCTGCCGTCCGCCGCCTTGTAGGTGGCATAGGCTCCGCTCTTGGAGATCGCCTGGAGCTCGAATCCGTGCCTCTCCAGCACCGCGTCGGCAGCGGTCTGAGTCATGCCGGTGAGGTTCGGCACGCGAGCCGACGACGGTTTCGGCGGGTCGTCGTTGTGGACCAGGACATCTGCCGCGCCAGCCTGAACGTGGTAGGTGTGGCTACCGGCGACCGCCAGGTTGTGCACCGCCTGAGACCCGCTGGTCCATTTCGCGACCGCGGCGACCTGCACGTACGTGCCCGCGCTCGTGCGCAGCCACGTACCCGGCTCCAGGTGTGTCGCGGCCGTCCACGCCTGGCGGTCCGCAACCCAGAACGGGTGCTCGTCAGTGGCTACGAGCACGCCGGTCGCGGTACCGGCGGCACCGTCGGTGTCGACCGTGATGCGGACGAGGTTCTTGACGCCTGATCCGGTGATGACGGCGATCACAGGTTGCGCTTGGCTGCGCCCGGTGGCCGGGTCGGTGGCGATCACCCGGCCGCATCACCTCTCGACTCGATGGGCGTGGCCGGTCGACGCAGACGAGGCCGGTCGAGCGAGCCCGAATCGCGCCTAGAGGGCTCCTGGATCTGACCTGACCCTGCATGAGCGAAGCGGCGAGAGGACAGTTCGCTGTGACGTCACCAGCACGACCCCCTCGTGACGGGGTGGGCTGAAGGCAGGGGCAGCCGCAGGGGCTAGCCTCTCGCCTCCCTGTTGTCAGGGGGTGGCGTGTATGACGGCGATGGCGATTTCACCGCTGACAGCGTGAGCCGCGACCACGGGCGCCACCACGCTGTCGACAATGACCGTGGCCTGGCCGGCTGATCCGGACGTGTAGCTCACGCCGTCGACCATCGCCTCCTCAGCGACGACCACCGCTCCCCCGGAGCTGCTCCTACGGCCAGGCACGTGGATGAGCTGAACCCGTTCCCCTTGCCGCAAGTCATAGGGAGCCTGGCCCGGCTTGAACGCCAGCCCCACCCTGACAGTCTTTCCCGCGACCGCCTTGCCGTCACCGCCCATGACCATCGCGCGAGTGAGCAGCGTCCCCGGCAGTACCGTAACCGTCGCCACGGTCGCTGCAACTTGATCACGCTGCGACCAGGGCCAATACGTGGCCCCGTCGTCAGCGATCCGCGCCTCCTGCAAGGAGCCGCTGCCGAAGGGCTGACCAGCGCCGACCCGCCCGGTGACACGGATGACGGACATACGTTCATCGGCCCGCATTACCAGCATCATCGAAGCCAGGGCACCGCCGAGCACCAGCAGCACAGCCAGCGCAGCAAGCCCAGGGCTGCGCTGACGAGACCACTGCGGCAACTCACGAGAAGCGACTCCGGTCAACACGCCGCTTTCTCCCATCGTTCGCCGAAGTTCGGAGCCTTGCTCTCAGAAGCTGCGAGCCGGGTTGCACCAGCGCAACGAACCACCTTCGGGATCGACATCCGGGCCGTAGCAGAACTTGGCCCGCTTGATGGAGCCGAAGAACACCGAATCCAGCACACATCCACGCTTCGGCCCGGCCTGCAGGAGGATCGTCCGACCGATGGTCGTCTGATACTCCACGGCCACTTTGTTCTCATCATCGAGGCGATCACACAGTGCAACATCTTTACGGTTGGTGCTGATCTCGACGTCCCCGAGCCGCCCGTACCCGTCGTTCCACGACCGTTCCGATGCCCGTACGGGACCGGCTACCAACAGCGCGGCAAACATTCCAGTCGCAATCAACGCCCAACGCGGCATCGCATCTCCCTTCCGATCACGACGCCACATCATGTCACTCTCGGTGACGCAATACAATCAGAAAGTAGCAGGACAGATGAGTGCACGCCCTACTACGGCAACGGCGCCGGCCTTCGACTGCACGTCGATGCCGATGGCGAGACGATCGGATATCACCAAGCCAGAGCTACGGCGCAACCGGCCAGGGCCAGAGCCTCTCCCCTGCGGCCTGTGCGCCGACCTCGGCCCGGGTGATCAACCAGACCCGCCAGTGGCGGCCGATAAGGGACGTGGGAGCCAGCCAGAACGTTCCCTCGCCATCGTGATCAGGCACCCTCAACAAGCCCACCCAGCTGAAGAGCCGCAGTACATAGGCCACCCGACAGGAGGTTGTCACTTCAGGTGTGTAAAGATCGTTTCTGAGTGCTTGTGAGCGGTCTTTACTTGATGCGGCCTGGATAGGCGATGTCGAGTTCGATGA
>NZ_JBEZFZ010000065.1:0-6262 GCF_040649735.1 Nonomuraea sp. NPDC048892
CCTTCGACGACTTCTCCCGAAAGGCCCGAAACGCCACTGCGGGCGTCCCGAACATCCCCTATCACCCGAATTATTTCACTGAGATCACCTCACTGGGGGTCGCTTCTACAGCATCGACACGATCCCGGGCGTGGTCCACGTTCGCGACTACGATCCGGCTATCGGCGGCGTCGAACCGCGCGAGGAACTGTTCAAGGTCGCAGGCTGCTTCTCCGAGGGCATGTGCGTCGACGCGGACGGCAATCTGCGAATCGCCGTCTGGACGGCGGCCGGGTCGAAGGCCGCCAACCCGGCGGTCGGCTACTCGCAGCCATCAGCATCGACGCCCCAGCACCTCCAGCGTGTCCTTCGCTGGGCCAGACCTGGACGTGCTCGTCATCACCACGGCAACCGAAGAACTCCCTCAGGTCCTGACGCGACATTCCAACTCCTCGGAACATCGTTACGGTCCGTCCCAATGTGCGCGACCGGCTCGACCTCGTGGCCAAAATCCGCGCGGGAACGAAGCGGTCTGAGCGGGCTTTATCAAACCGGTACACGACAGGCCCGGATGGCTTGTTACCCGTCATGGACATGTAACGTTCCACCGCCTAAGATCGCAAAGCTCACACCGATGGTCGCGAGAAAGGGCGAGGACCCATGCCTTATTCGGCGGAGATCAGCCGGTCGAATCCGACCTGTTTCGTCTTCCTCGTCGATCAATCTGCATCCATGAGCGATCCCATCGGCAGGGAAACACCTGGCAGCAAGGCATCCGTGGTGTCCGACGCGATCAATCGGTTGCTCACCGAGCTTTCCGTGAAATGCGCGAAAAGAAGAGGGCGTCCGCGACTACTTTCACGTCGCCGTCGTGGGTTACGGCCATAACAGCGTCGGCTCGGCCTATGGCGGGGAGCTGGCTGGTCGCGACCTCGTGCCGCTGAGCCAGATCGCGGAGAATCCGGCGCGTGTGGAGCAGCGCTCGAAGAAGGTCGCCGACGGGGCGGGCGGGCTGGTCGAGACCACGGTCACCTTCCCCGTCTGGATGGATCCGGTGAGCAACGGCGGCACGCCGATGCGGCAGGCAATCGAGTACGCGCACCGTCTCGTCGACAAATGGCTCTCCGAGCACCCCGCGTGCTTCCCGCCCATTGTCCTCAACCTCACCGACGGCGAGGCCAACGACGGCGACCCGACGGTGCCCGCCGCCGCCATCCAGTCCCTGGCCAGCGCCGACGGCCCCGTGCTGCTGTTCAACCTGCACGTGTCGGACGCGGGGGGCTCACCGGTCACCTTCCCGGACTCCGACGCGGGCCTGCCCGACGCCTACGCCCGTACGCTGTTTGGAATGTCCAGTCTGCTTCCCTCACACATGCGCTCGTACGCTGCGCAGGAGGGCTTCACCGTGAGTGACGGCACGCGAGGCTTCGTCTATAACGCCGACATCACCTCCGTGGTGCAGTTCCTCGACATCGGCACGCGCGCGTCCGATCTGCGGTGACGATGCGGGCCAGTATCTCCTCCCATCACCTGCACAAGGGCGGCGGCTCGGAGGAAGAGTACGAGGACGCCTTCGCGACCATACCCAACGTGCGGACGCTGGAGGACGTCGCCGCCGACGGGCTCGGAATCGCCATTTCTGACGGCGCCTCAGAGAGCATTCTCGCTGGACGGTGGGCGCGGCTGTTGGTGCGGCATTTCACGATGGCCATTCCGGACGTGCTCGGCACCCGTGACGCATTCGCCTACCGTGCTGTGCTGGCGGCGGAGCAATGGGAGCTCTCCATCGGCGAATATGTCGCGGAAAGGGAGGCAGAGGGACGCCCGATCCAGTGGTACGAACAGCCCAAGATGGATCGCGGTGCTTTTGCGACCCTTCTGGTCGTGGGCCTGTCGGTCACGCCACAAGGAGACGACGGCTCACTGGCGACATGGGTGGCCGCCGGAATAGGCGACTGCGCCCTCTTTCACGTCCGTGACAATCGGCTCCTCACGTCGTTCCCCATGATTGGTTCTGCTGAGTTCACCAACAATCCGGCTCTGCTCAACAGTAAAAACCACGACCGTGATCTCATCGCCGAGCGGATGCAGACGCACGTGGGCATTCTGCGGCAGAAGGACCACCTCTACGTCTGTACCGACGCGGTCGCCGCGTGGTTTCTCGGGCAGGCCGAGCGCCAGGGCCGCCCATGGGAGGCCCTCGATGACCTGGACAAGGCCGCCGGCTCGACTTTCGCCGACCTCGTAGCTGAGGAGCGGGCGAGCGAGCGGATGCGCAACGACGATTCCACCCTGATCCACGTGACTGTGTGGTGACGGATGACCGCTGTCACACGCTTCCCGAGCGGCGGCCAGTACGTCGACGCCCTGCAGAATCCCCGTCTCTGCTTCCGCGACCCCGAATTGCAGACTGCGCGCCTGCAGACCGATGCCCTCGGCCGGCCTAAGGCAATCTCCGGCAACTTCGCCAGTGTGTTCTCGGTGACCACGGCGGCGGGGACGAGGTATGCCATCAAGTGTTTCACCAGGAACATCCCTGATCAGGAGAAGAGATACCGCGCGGTCAGCGACCACCTTCGAACGCTGCCGCATCGCTGGAAGATCGGCTTCGATTATCAGCCCGCGGGGATCATGGTGGCCGGGCAGTCGTACCCGATCCTCCGCATGGAATGGGTGGAGGCCGTCAGCCTGATCCGCTGGATCGAGGACCATCTCGGCAACCGCCCCGCCCTGTTCACCCTTGCCCGCTATTTCGCCGAAATGGCCGACGATCTAGCCAAAGCCGGCATCGCCCATGGCGACCTCCAGCACGGCAACCTGCTCGTCACCCCCGACGGCGCCTTGAAACTCGTCGACTACGACGGCATGTACGTCCCCTCTCTCGCGGGCATGCCGGCCACAGAGCATGGCCACCGCCACTACCAGTCCCCGAGCCGCGCCAATGCGGCATTCGGGCCCGACCTGGACCGTTTCTCCAACTGGCTGATCTACTTATCTCTGGTTGCTATCTCCGCGGATGTGACGCTCTGGCACACCCTGCACGAGCCGGGCGGCGAACATCTCCTGCTCACGGACGCGGACTTCGCCGACGTCTCGACGTCCACCGGGATGGCGGTGCTGATGCAGCACCACGTCGCCGACGTCGGCCGGCTGGCCATGCAGGTCGCCGATCTCGCCACGCGGCCGCTGTCAGCGCTGCCGGACCTCGTCCCGCTGCCGGAGATCTCCGTACCCGCCCCAAGCAAGCAGGCACCCGCCCAAACAGGTCTGCCGCAGTGGATGAGCGGCCACGTCCAGCAGGCATCGCCACCGCCGGCGGTTCCCGTGCCCCTCGGCGAGCACCACCAGTTGGTTCAGTGGACCCGCATCAGCATGCTCGGGCTGGGTATCGCAACCGCTCTGACAGCGGTGATGGTCGCCGTCACCGGCTTAGCCGCAAGCGTGATAGCCGGGCTCGGGCTCGCCTTCGCACTCCTGACCAGCCGGGCCTTTTACACCCGCCTGCCGGAGCACAAGGTTCGTAGAACAATCGCTGACCGGCGCCACCAGGCGCATCAGCACAGCACCTTGGCGGCCAAGCGGACAACGAGCCTGGAGAAGCAGCGCGACCGGCTCCAGGCGAACGACACGCGACAGGCCCATGCCAGCTCCGAGGAAATGCAGGCCCTGCGGCGACGTCAGCGCCATGAGCTCGACGTGTTTGACCGGACGACGACGGAGCGGGTGAGCCAGTTCGACGCGCACATCTTGTCAGTATCGGCCAAGAAGCGGGAGGAGATAAACGACGCGCTGGCGCTGCTGCAGCAGCAGTACGTGATCGCCTATCTCAAGCGCTTCGTCCTGTGATCCGGCCATATCAGCGGCATCGGTGATGGCATTGTGGCCAGCCTCCGGGCTCATGGCATTACGACGCCCGCCGATTTCACGGACGTCGTATACACGGCCGGCGGCTACGGTCAGCGGTCTGAGGTGCACATCGTTCTCGCTGGCGGCCGGTCCGTCCACGTGAACGGCGTGGGCGAGACCCGTGCCGTCGCGTTGCGCGAATGGCACAGAGCACATCTCGACCGGGCCAAGAGGCAGCCCGGCCTGCCCACCGCTCTGCCGCAGACCATGCTCCAGCAGATCGAGGCGCGGTGGGCCGCCGAGCGCCAGCGCATCGAGGCTCAGCGCGACACCGTCCGACGGGACAGGGCTTCTCATCGCGTCGCTCTCAGCCAGAAACAGGCCCAGGAGATGAAGCAACTGACCGACAAGCACAACCTGCGAACTCAGCGCGCGACGCTCACGGCGCAGGACATCAACCGGCGCATCTCGGAGGAGCGGGCGCGACACTGGGCGCTCATCCGGGAGGAGCAGGACCTGCTCAAGGAACTACAGGCGTACCAGCATGTCTCGTACGGGCGCTTTCTGCGTGAAGTCCTGCTCGGCACGGTGAGCAATTGAGCAGCACTTTTCCGGCAGAACCGGCGGACGACGTCGCCCTGCGTCTGCGTCAGTCCGCCGCCCGCTGGCGATGGTGGCCCGTCGCGCTCCTGGTCACCGAGGTGGTCTCGCTTGCCTTCATGGAGCGTGGTCTGCTCGTCAACGCTGTTGGGTTGCCGGCGACCCTGCTGATCGAGTTGCTCGACCGTCGCCGCGCCAAGGTCACCGTTCACTACGACCCTCAGCGCGTCCCACCCGCGTTCCACGAGATCGTTGACGCCATGCGAGGTGTTCAGCGAGCGCAGCGCCTGTGGCTCGTCGCCCACGAGCAGGCCGTCACGAACGATCACCAGCGCAAGACCAACGCTGGCGCCTCCCAGCTTTTCCGGCGTGAGGCCGCGCACTCTGATCTGGCCGGCCCCAAGGAACTCGTCGCTGACGTTCCCGTGCCGACAGTACGGGTGAAGAGCTTCCGGCTGTATCTCTTCCCCGACGGGGTCTTGCTGCAAGGCGGCGGCCAGACTCTCAGCCTGCCGTACCGGGCGCTGCAGGCCGTTTTCGCGTCCACGCGGACGGTAGAGGACGAGCAGGTGCCGTCCGACACGCGAATCGTCGGCAGCACATGGCTTTACGTCAACAAAAACGGCGGGCCCGACAGGCGTTTCAAGGACAACCGGGAGTTGCCCATCGTCGAGTACGGTCGTCTCACCGTCACCGGGCCGGACATCGACCTCGTCTGGCAGCGCTCGAACGTCGCAGCGCTACGAGCACTCTTCATGGCTCTGCGTGACGCGGGAGTGCGGGCCTAGCGCGGGCACGCTGTAGCGGACCAAATGCCGATTTTGATGGCCTTCGCGTGTTCTTCCTGTTCGACGAAATCCCGCAGCCTCTCACCCGCCAGCTCGGTCCGCGCTACTCGGGCACTGCCGTAGGTAATGGCGTGCTCATTCACCAGTGAACCCGTATGGTCGTCCCAAAGGAACATTGCCGGTGGAGTTTTATCGTTGTCAGAGTTCGCGATGAGCCAGACGCGCGCACCAGGAGCGAGAACGGCCCTCAGCGACGCCGTGGACTCGCTTGCATAACATTCCTGCCCTTTCGGTGCACGGACGCCGGCCAGTCGAACCGTCCGCACTTTGCCGGTTTCTCGGAACCGCACGCGCACGCCATCTCCCCTGAGTACGCGGACCACGGCAGCGCTCTGGGCCTCATCTGGAATCCCCTGAGGCGGCATGATCGCTTGCCGTGTCGGGCTCTGCACGGTTGTCTGAGCAGAGGACGAGAACGCCTGTTCAGGTGAACCGTCCTGGCTGGTGACGGCCATCGCTGTCGTCGCCGCAAGAGTAACGGGCAGCGCCGCGACCGCACACACGCGGAGCGTTCGCGCCCCTGTTGCTCGGCCTGGCTCCCCCAAATAGAGAGCTCGTAGGAAAGCGGCGCCGCCATTCGCGGCAATCATCAGCACGAGCAGGAATTCGATCCACAGCGCTTCGGCACCCCATGCCAACCCGGATTCGGCAAAGGCACCCAGATGTAGCTTGCGGGCCACTGAGGTGAACAACATGTGAGGCCAGATCGCGAAAAGTACGACCAGCCCGATGACCATGATCCCGGCGCAGCCACTGGCTGCGCTACGCGAACTCACGCCGGCGCTCACCCGGAATGGCCCGACGCCTGCGCTTCCACCAATTCCCATATCAGGGCGAACATTACTCCGTTGAGGGCTCACGTGCTATGCCGGGCCCGAATGGCGGACGGAGCTACCTAGGAATGTCCTGAAGATCTTGATGGGTGGGTCGGCATGAGCTGGCTCACCCTCTTGCTATGCAGTGATCGGTTTGAGAGCCCAGATGCCGTT
>NZ_JBEZFZ010000066.1:0-6105 GCF_040649735.1 Nonomuraea sp. NPDC048892
GATCACCCCCGCCCTCGGCGGATACCACACGCCCCGCTCCGGCCAACTCACCCAACCCCCCCACCACCCCCAACTTGCCTAACTTCCCCACACACAACGACCGGCGTCCGCTCAGCGCTGAGCGGACGCGGGGATCATCCCCTACGCGGCCAGTTGCAGACCCAGGCTGGTCAGATTGGTACGCGCCCAGGCCAGCTCCTCGGCCAGCAGCGACACCAGCGCGCCAGGCCCCTTGGCCCGCCCGGGAACCATGAGGTTGTGCGTCTCGACCTCGATGTGCGCACTGCCGCTCACCGCGCCCGACAGCAGGGCCGTCAGCGTGTCGTGCAGCACCGCGCCCGTGCTCGGCGTCTCACCCGTGTGGTTGTGCACGTGGCCCAGCTTGACCACGGGCGCGCCGGCCGCGGCCAGCCCCTTCAGCGCCACATCGGGCTCCTCGGCCCCGCACGCGAGGTGGCAGGCGTCCAGGCACACGCCCAGGTGCTCGGAGTCGATGCCGCCGACCCGCTCAAGCGCCTGCTCGGTGGTCTCCAGCACGCAGCCGGGCCACGGCTCGAACCCGACCCTGATCGTCTTGCCCGTGGTGCTGTAGATGCCGCGCAACTCGCGGGCCAGCCGCTCAAGCCGGCGCGTGGCGATCGAGTGCAGGTCGGCGGGCCAGTCGCGGCGCCAGCCGATCGGGATCGTCGAGATGCTGCCGAACCGTACGTCCTCGGGCAGCAGGAACGCCAGGATCTTGGCCAGCGCCATCGTGTAGCGGTAGCGCTCCGGCTTGGCCCAGTCGGGCCCGGGGACCTCCTGGTTGCGTCCGCCGGTGCCGTTGAGGCTCACGACCTCCAGGCCGCGCTCCTCCAGGGAGCGGCGCAGCCGTACGAGCTCGATGCGGTCGGCGGTGAGGTGGTCGGCGACGGCAGGGGACAGCCAAAGCCCGATGCCCATCCGCTCCACGCCCAGCCGCTTGCGCACCGGAACCGCGTAACGCGTCAGGTGGGCGATGAGGTTCTCCAGGTCCTCAGCGGGGTGGACGCCTGCGTTGTAGGCGAGGTGAACGAGCGTTCCGTCATCGTGACGCAGGCGCATCGGTTTCCTCCACGGCTTGCTTTGAGTGTTCCCTCGCCCGCCTCGAAACGTACGAGCCATGTGAGCATGCCTGCTTGCGGGTGGCACGCGCGTCCGCCCTGAGTTGACATCTCGCTACTCCCTGCGGAGCAGCCTTCAGCCTAGGAACACGCACTTGTCGCTCACTTGGATGAGACTTGGCGAAGCTCTACGCAGTGTAGTACTACTCGCGGTGGCGTCATACCCGTTGACCCAACAATTACGCAACGACCGCAACCTTCTCACTTCCGGCCATCTCGTACGGTGAAGATCACCAAGATGCTCCCGTACGCGGCCCCAAATCCCCCACACCGCCCCATTCCCCCATACATAGGCCCGGGGTCCCCACGACCTCCGAACACCTCCCCAGCACCCCCACAGAGCCACCCACCCCTTTCTCGGGCGGAGTGCCACGGTGGCCCCCACCCGAGAAGCGGGTCACAACCCGGCGCCGCCGGTCGCGTCGATCACCCTGCCCGTCACCCAGCGAGCGTCGTCGGAGGCGAGGAACGCCACGACGTCGGCGATGTCCTCGGGCTGCCCGACCCGGCCCAGCGCGTGCAGCGACGCGGCGTTGGCCAGGGCGTCCGCGTTCCCGCGCAGCCATCCCGCGTTGAGGTCGGTGTCCACGATCCCGGGGGCAACCGAGTTCGCCGTGATGCCCCGCGGGCCCAGTTGCTTGGCCAGGTTGAGCGTGAAGGTGTCCAGGGCGCCCTTGGAGGAGCCGTAGGCGCTGATCTCCGGCATGGCCAGCCGGGCCGCGCCGCTGGAGATGTTGATGATCCGCCCGCCGTCGCGCAGCCGGCTGAGCCCCTGCTGCACGATGAAGAACGGCGCCCGCACGTTGACCGCGAAGACCTCGTCGAACTCTTCCTCCGTGAGCGAGGCCAGGTCCGAACTGCGGCCGATGCCGGCGTTGTTCACGATGATGTCGACGCCCGCCCGGAGCGAGTGCCGCTGGACTTCGGCGTCGAACGCGGCCCACAACGCGGCCGCGTCGCCGTGCCTGCCCAACTCGGCCCGGAGCGCGAACGCCCGGCCTCCGTTCTTGCCGATTCGTTCCACGACCTCGCCGGCCGCGGCCTGATCGCGGGCGAAGGCGACGGCCACGACGGCGCCGTCCCGGCCGAGCCGCTCGGCGATGGCTCGCCCGATCCCCCTGCTGCCGCCGGTGACCAGTGCCACCCTGTCCTCCAGCACACGTCCGCCCATGAATGTCCCGCCTCTCATTTTTTGAGTGTTCACTCAACAAGTACGGTAACACTACTTCTTGAGTGAACGCTCTAGAATGTGAGTCATGGGGCAAGCAGGCGCAGCACGAGGCCGTCCGCGTACGTTCGACCGTGACACGGCACTCGCCGCGGCCACCCGACTGTTCTGGGAGCGCGGCTACGAGGCCACCTCGCTCAACGAGCTCACCGAGGCGATGGGCATCAGGCCAGGCAGCCTGTACGCCGCCTTCGGCGACAAGAAGGCGCTGTTCAAGGAGGTCGTGCACGCCTACACCCGCTCGCCCGTCGGCGCGTTCGTCGGCGTGGCCCTCCGCGAGGAGCCCACGGCGCACCACGCTTTCGCCCGCATCCTGCGCGAGGCCGCGGCGATCTACCCCGACCCCGCACATCCCGCCGGCTGCCTGACCATCAGCGCCGCCACCAACGTGACCGTCCAGGACACCGAGATTGCGGCGTTCCTGCGCGATCTGCGCAACACGAACCTCGCGATCTTCCAGGACCGCCTGCGCGCCGCTCAGCAGGACGGCGAGCTACCCCCGCACGCCGATCCCCGCGCGCTGGCCGGATACTTCGCCGCCGTCATCCAGGGGATGTCGCAACGCGCCCGGGACGGAGCCGACGCGGCCGAACTCACCCAGATAGCCGACCTGGCCCTGACCGCCTGGCCAAGACACGAGCCAGGCCACTCCGGCTGACACCCGACCCCACGCGACCAAGGCCACCCAAGCCGACGCACAGCCCCGCGTGACCCCAGACCGCCCAAGCTGACGCACAGCCCCGCGTGACCCAAGCCCGCCCACGGCACCGCACGTTACCGCCGCCTCCGCACGCCTGTCCGCACCCGCCTCCGCACATTCGCCATCAGAGAGCGGGCGTCGTCAGAGAGCGGGCGTCGTCAGAGAGCGGGCGTCGTCAGAGAGCGGGCGTCGTCAGAGGGGGTCGGCGCGTCTTTCCAAACGGCCGCCACCCGGCGGAGTGATGATCATGATGGTGCTGGGGATGTCGAGCTGGATCCGGTGCCACCGTCCGCGCGGGACGATGGCGGCGGTGCCGGCCGTCAGCCTGATCTCCTCCTCCTCTTCCCCCTGCCGCCCCGGACGTTGCGGACGTTGCGGACCTTCCGGCCGCGCCGGACGGAGGTAGAGGCGGATCTTGCCGATGACGCAGGACACGATCTTCTCGGCATCGGTGTTCACCTGCCAGTGGTCGGCGTGCACGTCGACACCGGTCCTGGCGTGGAACGCCTTCAGATGCCAGTCATCGCGCCCGGCGTCCACCGGCCGGGGACCGGCGTGGATCCTGCCACCCCTCGACAGGTGGATGCCGGACGCGGAGAGCTCGATCGGGGTCACGGTCATGGGGTTTCGGCGGTGGCGGTCAGGACCGCGCGGCCGAGGATGTGGCCGGCGATGGTGAAGCCGAGGTAGGCGGGGGTGGCGTCGGCCGGGACGCCGATGGTGTCGGTGTCGAGGGCGTGCACCACGACGAAGTAGCGGTGCGGGCCGTGCCCCGCCGGCGGGGCTGCGCCGAGGTAACGCGCCACGCGGGCGTCGTTGGCCAGTTGGTAGGCGCCTTCGGGGAGACCGGAGCCGGTGTCGTCGCCCGCGCCTTCGGGCAACGCGGTGACGGTGGCGGGGATGTCGGCCACGGCCCAGTGCCAGAAGCCGGAGCCGGTCGGCGCGTCCGGGTCGTACACCGTGACGGCATAGCTCTTCGTCCCCTCAGGGGCGCCGCTCCACGACAACTGCGGGGAGACGTCCTTTCCTCCCGGAACGCCCGCGGACAGCTGTGCGGCGGGCCAGGGAGCGCCGTCGGCCAGCGTGGTGCTGGTGACGGTGAAGGAGGGCACCTCGGGGAGGCGGGCAAAGGGGTTGTTCACGTCTGCTCCTTCAGTGAGCTGGTGAGGAGGTCAGCCGACGAGTCGGCATCCACGAACGGCACCATCGAGGGTGCCGTCCGGACATCATCGACCATAACATGAATAATCGATTATTTGGCGAATGGTCTATCCTGAGGACATGACGCAGACCGTCGGCCCATCGACGAAGCAGATGCTCTCCGAGCGGGTCCACGCCCGGCTCCAGGAAGCGATCATGAGGGGCGAGTACGCACCGGGCGAGGCGCTCAAGCCGCAAGAGCTGGCCCAGCAGCACCACGTCAGCCTGGCCGTCGTACGCGAGGCCCTGGTGCGCCTGGTCGGCGAGGGTATCGCGGTGCGACTGCCCAACCGCGGCTTCGCCGTCCCCGACTTCTCGGACCAGCGGTGGCAGCAGATCGCGGAGGCCCGCCGCACGATCGAGCCGGTCATGCTGCGCCTGGCGATCGAGCGCGGCGACCTCGACTGGGAGGCACGGGTGCGGGCGGCCCACCACCGCCTGACCCGCACGCCGGTGTACGTGCCGGAGGAAGGCGAGTACTACAGCAGCGCTTGGTCGGAGGCACACCGCGCCTTCCACCGGACGCTGCTGGACGGGTGCGGCAACCCCGTGCTGCTGGACACGTTCGACCGGTTGTGGACGGCCGGCGAGCTGGCCCGCCGCTGGTCGGCGCAGCGCACCCCCGACCGCGACGGCGCCGCCGAGCACCGCCGCCTGGAGGAGGCGGCCCTGGCCCGCGACGCCGACACCGCCGCCGACGTCCTGGCCCAACACCTGACCCTGACCGTCGCCGCCCTCACCTCCGCCCCTGATACACCCGATGCACCTGATGAAGTCAGGCCACAGCTGTGACCTGCCACAGCCGGCGGTGCGGCCCACAACTAGCAGTCCGGCCCACATCCGGGCAGCGCGGCCCATAGGAGGCGGTGCGACCCACAACTGGCGGCGCGACCCACAAGCCGGGCAGCGCGGCCCATAGAAGGCGGTGCGACCCATAGGTGGCGGTGCGACCAGCCGCAGCAGCCGATCCACTCAACGCCGTCCTGGACGGCCCGGCCATGCTCGGCATACTCGGGTCTACTCGCCTGACGTGCTTGCCCAACCGGCCGCCGATCACACGGTCGTCGCTCCGAAGCGCCGTCCTTGACGGCCATGCTCGGCATGCTGAGTTCGACTCGCCTGACGTGCCTGCCTGACCGGCCTCCAAGCGGCTGACCAGCCAGTTCGCCTGACAACCGCAAACGGGAAGACGTGGTCGGTGGTCCCGGAAGGATGCCGGGGACTCACCGACGAGGCCATGAACAGACCGCACGGACGTCGCGAGCAAGCCGCACGGAGGTCCACCACCGCCAGCCCCATCCAGTTGGGCGAGCTCGCCGGCTGAGCGGGGCGGCGGCGACTACGTGCGCAAGCCGGCCAAGGAGATCATCCCGAACGAGCAGGCCGACATCCAGAAGATGTCCGGCTGGCTCACGTCGTGGTCTCTGCGCTGCTCCCACGACGGCTCACCGCCGACCTCGACCTCGGCCCCGACCTCGGCCCCGGCCCCAGCCCCAGCCCCAGCCCCAGCCCCGGCCCCGGCGCCGGCGCCGCGCGTACGACGCGAAAAGCCCCCGCGTGATGATCCACGCGGGGGCTTTCCTCAGAACAGGGTCAGTTCTGGATCGGAGCGGCGATCGCGGCGGCCGAGTCCGGGATCTTCGAGGACGTCTCGCCCTTGAAGATGAACTTGGCGTTGTCGCCCTCGCCCTCGATCGTCACCTTCACGACCTGCCCCGGACGGAGCTCGCCGTAGAGGATCTTCTCCGACAGGGAGTCCTCCAGCTCGCGCTGGATCGTCCGGCGCAGCGGCCGGGCGCCCATGACGGGGTCGTAGCCGCGGTCGGCCAGCAGCTGCT
>NZ_JBEZFZ010000067.1:0-5801 GCF_040649735.1 Nonomuraea sp. NPDC048892
GACCAACATCGCCGCCGCCACCGACCACTACCGCAGCCACCCCGCCGACGGCCTTCAACTACTAGGTCTTACAACATGAGAACGCATCGGCCCTGGCACTAAGGCTTGCCAATTTGCCAGGAGCCGCTGCCGTCCTCGCCGAGCCGCAGCGCTTCACCGTTCACGGGTGAACAGTCGTTTGTGCGTCGCCTTGCACGTGGAGGGTCGGTCATGCGGCGATGGTTCCCCGACCTCGTCTTGGTTATTGCGTGCACCTTCACAATCTACCGCTCGTAAAGGACTGGGGAGCTCGCCAGCAGCGCATCTCGTCTACGTGCGGGCGACCGAAAAGTCCTTAGGAATGCCCTACATGCCGCACAAGGGCCCTTCACCTAATAGATAGGTGTTCAAAAAGCGCCTGAAGATCGTCCTGATCCAGTAAGGTTGCCGCGGTTTCTTCATCCGGGAGGGCTAAGGCATGGAGTGTCGTATCCTCTAGAAGCATGGCCAAGTTACCGACCTTCACAGCCAACCGACTCGCGACGACTGTGTCGATCGTCCCTTCTGATACCAGTACAGTTATTCTGGCTGGGATATCTAGCCCCAGGCGATGAATTCGATCGACGCTCTGCAGGAAATGGCCAGCGTTGAATGACCTATCTAGGTAGATTGCATCCTGGCAAGCTTGATGCAGACTTAGACCTTCACCCAAACTTCCAGGATTAGCAAGCATCACCCAGCAATCCGGATCATGTCGGAATCTATCTATTTCCTCTTGGCGGCTAGGACCCAGGCTATTTGAGCCAAGCGGAACACCGCCGTAAACGAGCGCAGGCTGCATGACAGAAAGAGCCAGCTTTAAGGAGGTGAGATTCCGAACAAATGTCGACCAGATAAGAGTCTTTCGGCCCAGTGCTGCATTCTCTTTGACGATTCTCATGGCCTCCTCGTATTTAGCAGGAGGGCCAAAATCGTCATATCGATCAAAAAGTTCGGCGAGGTTCGATCCAGGCGGCAGGTCCAGCGGCGGCACAAGGAACTCAATTGGATCGTGGGGCTCGACCCCCGCTCGCAGCAGCATCGGATTAGTGGCAGCCATAAGCAGGTAGAAGGTCACACGGCCAAGTCGTGCAAAGTAGCCTCGTGCGTCCACATTTGCAGGTCGGTTCCCATAAATGCCACGAAGCGCTCTATAAATCTCCCCATGCAGTGGACGCATTGGAAGGTATCTCATTTGAACAGGTGCAGGCGGCAGCTCAAGCTCCGCCTTATTCGTGCGGACGTATAAGTCTTTGATCTGAATGGCTACCTCTGAGACGGGTGCAGTCACATCCTGTATGCGAGTAGGGCCGCCCGATAGGTGCGCAAATTGCAACAGCGGAATTAAGTCCGCAACGCTTTGAGGAGCCGGGGTGCCCGTGAGTACGTCTCTGCGTTCTGCGAACTGGGCAAGACTCAAGCAAGCCCGTCCCCAGAAGCCTGACGTTCCACGTTTTGCTCGATGTCCTTCATCCAGTACAAGCATAGTGGGACGCTCCCAGACCCACGCGACGGCTTCAGTTAGACGATTTGCAAGACGAGGGTAATTGATGATGCAAATTTCAGCACGAGGAAAGCGGTCCTCAACTTGGGCAACGTCGCCCCGGCTCACGTGCAGATCGAGGATATCGGATATTTCAGAAAGCCAAGCTTCAAAAGCAGAATTTGGAGCGATTATGAGAAGTCGATCAACTCGTCCCGTGACACGCTCGGCTTCGTAAACAGCAAGCGTGACTCGCGTTTTCCCTGCACCAGGAACAGAGAAATTTAAGCCGTGCGGAAGCGTGAGCAACCTACCGACATCACGGACCTGGAAGGATTTTAATGTGTCCAGTCTTCGGAAGCGCGAGCCGCTTAGCCTATGCACAACGTCATCGTTTCGCTGATCATCTGTGGCCTCCACAACATAAGATTTGAAATGACGCTCAATGACATCTTTAAGCGTTGGATTCCAATGAACGCTCTCAGGATGCGGCCAGCTTGAGAGAATACCGATCTCCTCAAGGAAGACGGTGAGCGGCGTCTCAACCACTTTTGCAGGATGGGGGCCTCCAAGTCCAAAGACCGCCTGGATGCGCGCCCATTCAATATCGATTACCTGTGGGCCACGTACGAGCTCCACAGATAGGTAGTCTGTAGTGAAAGATAGACTCAAGCTTGGCTCAGCGCGCATCGTCATCCCCCATTCCTGGTCGAATCGGTTCGCTCAACTCTTTCTAGCGCTGCCGAGATCCTCGCGAGCGCTTTCTGCGCATCAGCAATCACCTCTCTAAGCGCCTCACGATCGAACTCACTGTCAGCCAGAAGTTCCCTGAGATGTACGCCAGCGTCTTCGATCTTGCCCGCTGCTTCACTAATCTTCTTCGCCGGAGTATCAAGGCGAGTGTCCCGGCGACGCATGGCACGTGCATCGTCCGAAGCGTCTGCTATTGGCCTTCTCAACTCAGTTAATAGCTCATCGCCGGCTATATACTGCGGGTCTAGCTCTTCCAGGACCTCTACTGCAGTCCGAGCCTGTGCAGCTGCCGTAAGTAGTTTAGCGACATCTACCTGCGTCTCACTTTTGCGCGTTGAAAGTGCGACGTTGAGCCCTGGAATCGGGACAGCCCCACCTCGTCCCTCTGACTTCGCCCGCCCACTTGCCCGATTTGGGCCGTCATCGGCCCCACCGTCAACGGTGTCAACTTGCGATCGCAGCTCTATAGGTAGCCGTGGCCACAAGTGATGCTCTAGATGGTTCTCACCGATTTCCCGCAACTGCAACTTGGTAGCGCCGCCCAGCATTGCTAGTAGTCGTGTGTCTCTCAGCAAAGCCCTAGAAACGTTGTCGAGCCGAGATTTCCGGGTCTTCTTATTGAGAACTCGATCTATCTCTTCGAGAGACTGCTGCTTGTCATTGAAGTAAGTGAGAGGGATATTATGAACTTCACCATTAGCATCTTGAACCTGACCTAAGCACTGCAAATCGCGGATCATCGAAAGAACCCTTTGAGCCATTAATATGTCACTCTCAGGGCGCCCTATTTGGGCCACAACGCCCTGGAGTGGCTTCGCTTTGATTAGTTCTTCAACGGCTAGCAAGTAACTAGTGTACGAGTATTCTCGCTCTAGGTTCGGACGAAGTTGGAGCCAAAGCTCCACATCCTCTAGATGTTTCTGATCTGCTGAATCAGGAAGAACTGCTACATCTATAAATCGAACCCCCAGTTCACGGAGCGCAACTGCTCGCGTATTCGCATTGAAAAGTATCCCAGCATGAGAGACAACACCTGGATCGACCTGGCCGTGAGGGAGCGCGAGGTCGGCTTTGAGCCGTTCATAGGCTGGATCAACCTGAGTAGGGTTGAGCGGGTTACTTTTGAGCAGTCGCGCCAATTCTGCCTGAGCCTCTTCAGAAAATGGATCAGATTGCAGCTGGGCGCGTCGTGGATGATCTTCTAAGTATGAGATAATCCGGCGGCTGCGAGGATTTAGGACGACTTCATCCAGGGCTATTCGTATGACCGGAAGCACGAGGGGCTTCTCATTCCACGGCAAGGTCATAGTTCTGCCATCCAGATGGTCGCGTGCGAACTTGACCTCAGCTGCGATCTTGGCGATACGGATATCGCGGTAGGGGTCGTTCACCATAACCTCTCCAAGGCTTGGCCTAGGCTTCCCTGGGCTAGCTTGCCGGACATGGCCGAAGAAGTCTCGACATTCGAACGATTATGTCCGACGGAGGGATCGCTAGCTTCCATTTCAAGACTGTATGGGCATGGATGACTGAAATGTCCACGCCTGGAGGGTTTGTATGGAACCAAACCCATGCACAAACATTAACGCTGCTCGGGGTGGAAGGCCTTCGGTGCGTATAGAGAGCAGGGCGGGCTCGACAGATCACGCCCGCCAACCTCGTGGGGGTACTCAGCCGAGCTGCCCTACGGTCCGGGCAGCGGGGACGGACACGGGATGATCTTCCAGTGGCATGGGGAGCGCGAAGCATCTACGCTGGTCAGAGCACACGAGCTAGCTGTACAACCACCGCTCTCCTACAGCGGGTGCGTTCACCGGCGTCTGGTGAGTCACAGGCCGCGAATAAGCACTCAAGGGCGAAAACGACTCCCTCGATGGCGGCTCGCACCAGGTGGCCGTCAGCCGTGGCTGGGCACAGCTCGTCCAGGTCGATCTCCGAGCCTTCTTCCAGGTACGCGTCGAACGGGGGGTGGCGACCTCCACGACGCGGCTGTCGGAGTGTTCACGCAGCCGGTTCAGGTCGACGATAGACCTCCTACTGGCGTCCATCGGGGAGCCACCGCCGCCTGTCGCGGTCAGTACCAATCTGGCTCTCCACGTGGACTGTGACCGCCACCCGGTGAAATTCTGGCGGTCATCGGAGATCGCAGGAGCAGGAACCCATGACAGGAATCTGGCAGGACACCGCGGACGGGCTGGTCCCGCTGCGCACACAGCCTTTCCTCCGGGAGAAGGATCTTCACGACAGCATCGAGCGGGCACCCGCCATGCTGCCGCTAAGCGGACAGCCGAGGCTGGTCATCCTGGGACGGGAGGTCCCTCTCGGCACCGGGTACGCCGATTTGGTTGCGATGGACGCCGACACCGGTCAGCCTGTGATCATTGAGGTGAAGCTCGCGGCCAACTCGGACCGAAGGTCGGTCTTCACCCAGGTCCTTGGCTACGCGTCATACCTCTTCCGGCTGTCACCCGAGGCGTTCGAGGGACTTGTGCGCCCGTCCCTGGTGAGGCGTGGGAGCTCTTCGATAGCGGAAGCTGTCGGGGCGGAGATCGCCGACGGCTCGGTGGACCTGGATGTTTTCCGCGACAGCATGACTGCGGCTCTTGAGGAGGGCCGGATTCGATGCGTGGTGGTACTCGATGCCGCCTCGCCCGACCTAGTCGATCTTGCCGGATATCTACAAGCGGTTACCAACGATCGGCTCGACATCGACCTCGTGACCGTCTCGGCGTACAAGGTGCAGGACAGCCAGGTGCTGGTGCCCCAGTTGATCGAGCCTGAGCGGACGTCCGTGCCATCGCCCGTCCGGTCGCCGAACTCCGGAAGGGAAGCCAAGCCAACAGCGGGATCAGCCCCGTTCACCGCCACCATCGACAGTGCGGATCCAGCCCATCGCGAATACCTCCGGAGCCTCTGCGAGTGGGCGGACCAAATGGAGAGCGCCGGGCTGGCCACGCTGTACACGACCGTGGGCAAGGGACGTTGGGTGCTGAATCTGCGGCTGCCAGGCCAGGATCGCGGCATGGTCACCATCTGGAATGACCGCGGAGCTTTCCTTAGCCCTCAGCGTTCGGTCATAGCAGCCGAGGCACCCAAGACTCTGGCCCGTCTGGACAAACGGGTCCCGAACCAGATCCGCCAGAACAACTACCTGACCAACCCAGTGGACCAGGAGATCCTCGAACTAATCAAGGAGGCCTACACCGAGGCCGCCGATCGCAGAAGCCGCCCTGCGGAGTGAACCCACGATCAGTTCGAAACCCGCTCGCCGGCCGCCGCTGACCAGGATCTGAAACACGTCCTGGCACCTATGAAGACGTTCCTCAACGCCAGGTGATGAGCCGTGGCGCATCTCAGATACCGTCACCAGCTCGGGAAGACGGGCTTGCTCGGAGTCCCACTGACGTGATCTCAGCGAATTGCTGGTAGGTAGTTGTGCTCGAAATGGGTGAGGACAAGTGCTGCTCGGGCGATGTCGCCGATGGTGCTGGGGCTGAGGGTGATGTGCTGGAGGATTCGCCAGCGGCCTTTGAGCAGGGCGAATCCG
>NZ_JBEZFZ010000068.1:0-5333 GCF_040649735.1 Nonomuraea sp. NPDC048892
GTTGCCTATGTCCCGAGACACACTCTGTTGAAGTTTCCTATGTCTTGCGACATGGGTTTCCTATGTCCTGAACCAGCACACTGCCGGGGGCACTCTTATCCACCAGGCATTTCGTGCTCTGACCTGCGGTTTCTCTGCCGCAGGTCTTTTGCTTGCCAGGCCCTTGGTAGGTCGCCGAGGGCACCCGTACGCAGCCGTAGGATCATGATCCGGGGACATACAGGGGATGATCTTGAAGACATTTCCCGAGGTCAACCGTGGATATCGCGCTGCTGAGCGCGGCCGAGATGCTCGCCTCCAGGGCGTGCTTCAAAAGGTCCGGCGACAGCCCCGATATGAATGCGCAGAACCCGAAGCCGGATCTTCGCACCGTCTTTGCCCGTCAGGCGATCAAGCCTGAGACGTAGGTCGTTCAGGTCGCCGTGCAGAGAGTGGGCGTGGAACGGGTCGAGCTGGGTGGCGTTGATGTGCTCGTTCCATCGGCGAAGGCCCGCGATCTCATCGCCGATAGCCGCCAGGCTTTGGGGATCTCGACCCGCGCGCCAGCGATCTCGGCAATCACCGGGGCGGCCACACCGTGCTCAGATCAAAGACGCCCGAGGCGCTCAAGTGCCGGAGATTTAGGATCTTCGGCTCCATTTGGTGCGCGTTTGACCCGATCCGGCACTGTTACATCTTCACCCCAAAATCGAATAAAACAGACAATTATGGGACGGATCCTAGTTCCGACCCCACGGTTGGCGTCGCCCTGGGCAACCACCCCAGATCCGGCAGGTCGGGGAGTTGGCCGTGTGAGACGAGACGGCCGGGCCCGAGGGCTTTGAGCCGTGCCGGATCAGGGTTCGCCGCCCGCTACGGGCGAAATTAGCGTCACCACAGTTTTGGGTGCCTTTTGTTGCCGTATCCTCCGGAGCCATGTGTGCTGGAAGTAGTGGTTTATATCTGCACCTCTGCGGTAGGGGGTCTTGATCATGGGTCTCGGAGTGGATTATGCGTTGGCGGAGTCCCTCGACAGAAACGGCCAGGAGCTGACGGACCTCGAGAAGGAATTCCTATCCGGGCTGACAGAACCGGAGATCGAGCCTAACTAGGAGAAAATGCCTGGGGTGGAGCGTTCGGTACCGCTTCAGGAGGCTGACCAGCGGGCGATGGGGGCCCTGGCCAGTCTCGGCTTGGAGCCCGAACTCGCCGATCTGGGCCAGGGAGGCGATCCGACGGCGTGGTCGTGTCGGTTGCGCACCCCTAGTGGAGTGGTACCGCCCATGGCCATGGGGATGGGCAAGGGGTGGCGCGCGGAAGCGCGTGTGGGAGCGTTGTACGAGGCCCTGGAGCACTACTTGACAGGGCCCATCTTGTTCGATTCGACAGCGTTGACGTTGGCCGGTTGCCAGGATATCGCCCGCGGGCCCTTGGGCGGCGAGCCCGCCGCCGTCCTACTTGCGAGGAGACCGTCCCAATGTCTGGCGTGCTACTCCTACCACTCGCTAACCGGAGGACAGGATGTACCGGTGCCGGTCTTTCTGTCCGCTCCCTGGTACGTCGAGACCAATGCGGATCACCTGCGGGAGGAGGCGGCGGACACCTGCGACTACGGCGAACTGACGCGCTACAGCTGCAACAGTGGCTCAGCCATTGGCGTCACCACGGCCGAGGCGCTCCTACACGCTCTCAACGAGGTGATCGAACGCGACGCCTTCTCCCTACTGCTGGCGAGGTCGTTCCTAGGTGGGGGCGACTCCTGGCTCACGGTGATCGACCCCGGCACCCTGCCACGCGGGCCTGCACTCGCCCTCGCCGCCTGCGAGCGGCGCACCACCTCGCAAGTCCACCTGCTGGACATCACGACGGACCTTGGGGTGCCCACCATGCTGGCCTACATCCCCCCCAGTTCTGGACGGCCGCACAGGCGCGGCGTCGGCACCTCGCTCAGCTCCGTCCACGCCGCCTGGCGCGCCCTCACTGAGCTCTTGCAGGTCAGCCTGGGTGAAGATCTGTCCCCACCGCCCTTTTCGCCGCGGGGGCACCTGGCGGGCCTCGTCGCCCATCCGGCGCTGTACGCCTGTGGGCGGTTCGATCTCACCGATCACCTGCGCGCCACCATGACGGTGCCCTTCGCCCCTTCCGGCTCCGCGTCCGGTCCTCCCGAAGTCCAGCTACGCGAGGTGATCGCCACTCTGGCTTCGCACGGCTACTCGCCGTACCACCGCACGGTGGCCCGCCTCTCTGGCGAGATCACGGCCGTACACGCCATCGTGCCCGGGCTGGAACGGTTCATGATCATCACCGACGGCAATCTCGTCATTCCGGGCCACCGCGGACGGGCTGCCGCCCGGGAATCACGGAATCGGGCTGCGGGACGGAGATATGTCGCATAGAGGCACTGACCTTTCTTTGATTAAGCTAGATTTCTTTCCTAAAGATCAGCCGGACGTTGCAGCTCGTTTAGTTAAACTCGGTTCTCTACGGCCGCATTATGGGTATATGGAACGACTACACAAGCGTCCACCCAGAGTGTCAGTGATACTGGGAATTTCACTCATGCTCCTGGGCCTGGTCCTCATGTGGATGGCGGCGAATTTCAATCTCAAGGCCCTCGATATTCCGTCATTCCTCTCGACGGCGGGCGGCGTGGTGGCGCTCACCGACGGAGTATTGCGACTGCTGTTCCAGTGGCGACGTGCCCGCCGGCCGTCACCCGCAGCTTCGCCCGACGAGATCCGGAAGGCCAAGGACATCCTCGCGCTCCAAGTCACCGAGCAGTGCAAGGACGCGATGCGAGTGCTAATGCTGGATGACCCCAGACCGATTCCGGTTTTCTGGAGATCCGCACAGCGGGACGAGTTGCGGGGCCATCCCCGCCTGAACGCCGGGCAAAAGGTGGTCTTCAGCAGTTCGGACCACATCGCGAGGCTGGCTGACGCGTTCCGCGGATTGAAGCGCAAGCGCCTGGTCATTATCGGTGATCAAGGCTCCGGCAAGACGACGCTCGCCCTGCAGCTGCTCGCGGAGTTGACGGAAACGCGTCGGCCCGAAGATCCCGTCCCGGTCCTGCTACCCGCCGCAAGCTGGCCCGTCCGGACCGGCGAGCATGACGACACGGCCGAGTACGTGCCACTGCACGAGTGGCTCGCCGAGTACCTGGACATGGAATACCCCGCGCTACGCGCCGAAGGGCTCGCGCCGAACCTTCCTCGGGAACTGGCGTCGCACGGAGAGGTGTTGCCTGTCTTGGATGCGCTGGATGAGGCGCCGGACGAAGCCGCGATGCTCAGAGCACTGAAACGGTCGCTGTACAACGCTGATCAGCTGATCGTCACGTGCCGTACCAGCGAGTTCCTCGAAGCCATCAAGTCAGCCTGGGACGTTCTCACTACGGCGGCCGTCCTTGAGCCGGATCGTCTGTCCCCCACTTCGGTCGCCGATTACCTGGCGAAGTCGCTCCCGCGACGGCCTACCGCCCCCTGGCCCGACATCCTGGCGAAGCTAAGGGGAGGCACGGCACCCGCGCTGGCAGAGGTCACTTCCAAGCCGCTGGGGCTCTGGCTTATCCGCGAAGTCTACGTCGCGGACAAGAAAGAGGCGACGAAACTGCAGCGCCTCGGGGAGATGGCGGATCCGCAGGCGCTGCGTACCCACCTGTGTGACCAGCTCATCCCCACCCTGATCAAGTTGCATCCCCGCGGCAACAAGCTGTTTAGCCCCCTCCATACTCTCAACGCCCGGCAGGTCCGCGATTGGCTCGCCTATCTGTCCCTCCACCCCTCACCTGACGGCAGCCCGCACGATGTGGCCTGGTGGAGTCTGACCTGCAATCCGCACAGCCGCCTGGTGCCTTGGGTGGTCAGCACTCTGTGCGGACTTGTCGTGGGGGTGACGCTCGGTCTCCTGGAAAGCCCCGCGACCGGGCTGGCGATCGGCGTCGCGTGCGGCATCCTGGTAAGGCTTAAGGTCAAGTCGTGGTTCACGGAGTGGCCCGGCTTCGCAAACCTCAATATCTGGGAGAGGCTTTCCGTCCTAGGGAAGACTACGCGAGAGGCGCTGTGCATGGCGCTCATGGGCGCCATGGTCGGCTTCCTGCAGAGCAAGGGGCGAGTGGACGGCGCGATCACCCTCGGACTGGTGTCCGGGCTCGGATACGAGTTCACGATGGGTCTTCCCCGCTGGGTGGAAAAGGCCACCGAGAAGAGTACTGCGAGATCGCCGCGCTCGACGTGGAAGGACGATAGGCACCTCACCCTCATCCGCATCATCAGCGGCGTCGTGATTGGCCTCCTAGCCAGCCTCATCGGGTGGCGGCACGGAATGAGCGTGGCGACGGCCCTCACGGGCGGAATCCTGCTGGGAATGATCTTTGGGCTTGTCCAGGGGAGGCACCACGCATGGCTGGCGTACTACCTAACGATTCCGCGACTGGCCACGAGAAGGCGGCTGCCGCTGCGCACCATGAGCTTTCTCGAGGACGCCTACCGGGTGGGCCTGTTGCGCATGGAGGGCCCGTACTATCAGTTCCGTGACACCTTGCTCCAGGAGCACCTCGCGGAGCACCACATCGAGCGGTTCGGCTCGTGCCATCCTCACACTCGTAAACGGGAGGAGCACCTCTCGTAGGACGCGTTGTCGGTATGCGAGCCGAGGTACCGCGAGACGCCCCGACGGTGAGGCGATCTACGCACTGGGCGATCTCGGCGCCGGATATATGCGCCACGTCCTGTGGGCAGGGCGACGCCGTGCGCGGTGAGAAGGGGCGCCGGGAAGACGGGACGGGCCAGGTCGTTGGAGTGCGGGTGAGGTAAGGAGACCGCCACCTGGCCCAGCCTCAGCGTGGGCCCCGCCTTAACGCGCTCGGCGCCCTGAGCTATCCATCTCACCACACGAGAGAGCTGGCCTCTCGGCAGCACATCAGACAACTCCGAACAGCTCATCCTGGTCGCCTAGAATCTGAGCGGGAACTGGCGGCCCAGGGGCCGCTGCCTCACCGCCCTCGCTGCGGCACTGCCCAACATGCGCGGCGCCGGCCCCACCGCTAAAGAGCGGCCGAGCGGTTTGACGCAACCGGATCACTTGGTGGGCGATGGTGGTGGACTAACGGTGCCATGATGCGCGTGCTGCTCATCGGTTGGACACTGCCCGCCATCGATGCCGAACGCCGCCGTGAGCTGGCCATACGAATGACGATGACCATCTATGCCGGCCCGAAGACCATCGCCACCGCCTGCGCTACGGCCGCTATGGGACCTTAGAGTGCGTTCTGCGAGTTGATGTCCCTTTCATCGGTGGGGTTGGGTTAGGTCGGCTGGTCGGAGACCCGCCGGTCGGACTACGGGCGTGGCTGG
>NZ_JBEZFZ010000069.1:0-4931 GCF_040649735.1 Nonomuraea sp. NPDC048892
CCAACCAGATCCATCAGCCGACCCGAACCGCCTGCGCCACCCGGCAAGATCACCAAGCGACGCTACCAGCATGATCGCTAACTAAACGGCATTGGGGGGTGGTGGAGCCGACTCGCCCGAATCCACCACACGTCCGTCGTACTCGCCGCACTCGGCTACCTCGCCGTAGCCGCCTACTACAACGTACTGGGCTGATCGAAACACAATTCTCTCGATACGGCTCGGCTGAAACGTGGTTATTGGAGACCGTCCCACGCGTTGTCGATTGCGGCCTGATCAGGCCGCAATCGACGGCGACAGCGGCAGTCCGATCGTCTACGCCGAGCCTGTGAGGTGCCCAGCAGATTCCGGACAGTCGGCTACATAAGTTGACAGAAGTCTGGAAGAGGTAGGTGCGTGACGAGGCGTCGTAGGCGGTTCTCGCCGGAGTTCAAAGAAGAAGATCTTTTGGCTCGAGCGGTGTCGAATTGGGTGGCGCCTTCGGCCAGATGGCGAACCCGGCACGACAGCAATAGGAAGGGAGAACGAGGAGCATTGCAACTACCATACAGGTTGCTTCCATCCGTAGAGGCTAAGGGTGTTTCGCGAAAGGAAACGCTCATGCACATTTCTTGAAGGTTTTCAATATCTGTAGTAGTGTTGCAAATGGATAACAATCTACCCTCTCGGCGTCAAGAAAAACGAATTCTCTTCATGCAATGAGGCTACGGTTTTACGCGCTTCGTGGTGGCGAGCGTCTTCAGTTCGCTGCGACTGCGCCGAGAGCGCGGGGCCGAGCTAGAAAAATCACTTCGGTGATGAATGGCCAACCGGCGACAGAAGGCCACGTGGATGGCCGACGATCGCCGACTTAGCCTCTCATGAGATGTGAAGACTGACCTTCCTCTCTGCAAATTCAGTCCGCTCGGCGAGCGACCGACATACAGCTAGCCCATTACCACCACCTCCACCCTGGTGGAGGTCATATTTCATTGAAGGATCAGAATATGGCCGAAGTCGCCAGTCCTACAATCTGGGCAGCCGCCACCGGCTACCTGACCCAATTGCGAGATCAACTGCTCCAGCATGGACTGCAAGCCAGTCTCATCATGACTCCTCCGCAACCGCCCCGCCTGCTCGTCATGAATCACGCCAGCACCCTTAGTGAGCAGATCACGGCCGCCCCGGGGACGTCACTTGGTGGTTCTGGTGGTCCTGGCTCGAGAGGATTACACCTGTCAGTGACATTGCCACGACTACCGCACGTATACAGAATGTGCTGAGGTCTCTGACGGAAAGCCGATGCTCGTCCGCTCCTGCCGATCGCACCCAAGCCCCACGATGAGGGTGAATCTCGCCTTGTTGAATGAGGACGGTCCGGCTCTGTTGCGCGGCGCGCTTGACGCGTCGTGGTCACCCGCTCTGCTGCTGGCTTTGCGCCGGGCGTTGCCGTCGTTCCTCGCCGTGCCTGACCCCGAACGAGTGGAGTTCCTGCGCGCGGCCGCCGCGGCGGAGGAACCGCGGAACAAGATCGTCTCGCCCGGCGAGACGATGACCTGCACGTTCATCCTGTGCACGCGATGCTCGCTGGAGAAGTACGGCGGGTCAGCGGCGATCCGCTCGGTGTAAATCAGAGTGCCATCCGAGGACAGGTAATGCAGCCCGTCCCGTTTCGCTTTGCGTAGCGCCTGGCCGAGCTTGGGCGAGCGCTCCGACAGCAGCATCACGGTCTCTTCCGCATATCGCCACGCGGTGGCAGTGGAGATTCCGAACCCGGTCCGAGTTCAGCGAATGTCTCTCCCTTGCGCAGGTAGACCGGCACGAGCAGGGCTTGCTGTCCGGGGTTGAGCAGCCGCCATGTCGACCCGATGGTCTTGCGGTGCCGGCGGACGTCATCTCGTCCGACAGCGTACCGCCGGTATTTTCGTTGGGATTTCCTCCGGATCGGGCTCACCGACTAGCCACGATCATCGGTGAAATAGCGGGTGTGCGGCGGGAGCGTGTTCACGATGTCCAAAGGCGGCGTGGTCATCCAGACTATGATGGAGATGGAGGCTCTGGTGCTGCTGGCCACGCCAATAGACGACGATTCCGCCTTGGCCGTGCTCGCCGCCCCCGACTGCGGCCTCGCGCTGGTGGGCTATCACATATGCTCATGGTGAATCGCGCAGGACAAGTGCTGACTCCCGCTCTGCGCGAACACCCGCGTGCCAGCCAGTCTCAGCGAGCATTTAAATGAAAGGCCGAGAGGTATGATAGATTTCGAGCTTCAGGGTCGCGCGATATCTTTTGAGCATAGCGCTGATGGCGAAAGGTTCCGGATTCTTGTGGACGATTCGGCGATCGCGATGACATTCTCCGAATCAAAGACAATGGTCGGGAATATCGGGTCGACAACCCGTGAGATCTCGGCAAGGCGTCCCGTGTCCTGGGTTCCGCGCAAAGATTGTCCTCCCGAGACCAGGGTTGACGTCATCGGTCCACATGAGGCCCATTTCGTTTTCACTCTTTCGACGGGCGAGGCCTATAACACCTGGATTTGGGAGGGCATGAGCGCGCGTTTAGTCTTTTGTTGCGATTTTTCGGGCGTGGATATTCTGTGGGATCACATTGTCGACACCGCGACCTGAGCTTATTGCATAAAGAGGTGCGGCCGGGTCTGTCGTCGGTTTCCATTCTCCGACGCGGGTACTACATTCGTAGATTCGTTGGAAGGGCGCGGCCGCGGTTGCGGTGGTGGCTGAGTACACCGGTTGAAAGCGTAGAGTCCTAGCCTCGTGACGGATCGCTTCGAGTGATGTACGACCGGAGCATGCGGTACGGGCAAAGGGGTGGGTACACGCCCGCTGAGCAGGAACGGCGAGAGCGTGTACGGCTGCAGGCGGCCGAGTGGTTCGAGGCCGGAGAGTCGACCCGGACGGTCGCGGCGCGGTTACGGGTGCACGAGCGGTCGGTGACCCGCTGGCGCAAGGCCTGGCGGGAGGGCGGCAGGCCGGCGCTGCTGTCCAAGGGGCCGGTGTCGAAGGAGAAGCTGTCGGCCGCTCAGTGGGCGCGGCTGGATGCCGAGTTACGGCGGGGCCCGCTGGCCTGGGGATACGCCGAGGATCAGTGCTGGACGCTGGGCCGGGTCAAGACGCTGATCGGGCGGCTGTTCCACATCGGCTACACCATCGAGGGCGTGGGCAAGCTGCTGCACCGCCACGGCTGGTCGGTGCAGGTGCCGGCCCGGCGCGCGATCGAGCGGGACGAGGAGGCGATCGTGTTGTGGAAGGCCGAGGTGTGGCCCGCGGTAAAAGAACCGCGGCGGACCTGGGTGCCTACCTGTGCTTCGAAGACGAGGCCGGGCAGGGACTGAGGCCGCCGAAGGGACGCACCTGGGCGCCGGTCGGTGCCCGTCCGGTGGTGACGGTACGCGGCAGAGGCTCCGGCCGCATCAACATGGCCGGCGTCGTCTGCTTCCGGGACGGTGAGCGACCACACCTGTTCTACAAGCTGCACATCTACCGCGGCCGCAAGGGCGAGCCGAAGACGTTCTCCTGGCTCGACTACCGAGACCTGATCGTGGCCACCCACCAACAGCTCGGCGCGCCGCTGGTGTGGTGCTGGGACAACCTGAACGTGCACCTGGACAACAGACTCGCCGAGTTCGCCGCCGAGCACGCCGACTGGCTGCGCATCGTCCAGTTCCCCACCTACGCACCCGAACTCAATCCGGCCGAGGGCGTATGGTCGTTGCTACGCCGTTCCCTGGCCAACTTCGCCGTCACCGACCTGCCCGGCCTCGCGCGGATCATCAAACGCAAGCTGAAGAAGATCCAGTACCGGCCCCATCTACTCACCGGCTGCCTGGCTCAGACCGGTCTCACCCTCGAGACCCCGACGAAACCATGACCGACTCTACGAATTCAACCTGTGTAGCCAGCCTCCTGTACGGCCTGCCGTACCAGGTCGGCCTGAGGTTGACCGGTCACTGTGATCGGTGAGCGATCCCCGACGTAGGCCACTGCCAGGGCGAGGGGTGGGAAGGCCGGGGCGAGCGTCGACCCGAGAGCCAGAAAACTCACGCGGTCGCCTCCTCGAAGAAATTGGTGCGGATACGGCGGTTGTGACAGCACCTTCGACGGCAAGGCCGGGCGCAGCCGCGACACGCTTGCCAAGGCCGGCATCAACTCCTTCCTCAACCTGGAGGATTGCACGACCTCAACCTGGCTGCCCCGTTCTGCGACTGAATCCGCGTCATGGATGGGGTCGGGTCGTCGCCACCGGGCCGGCCGCCGACGTGCTCCACCCCCGGCGGCTTGGCGTCGGCCTGAGCCCGGTTCTCCTCGCGTAGCCGAGATCGCCGGGCCCCGGTGATGATGTGTGGCCGGCCGCTGTCGGGGTGCGGGATCACCTGGCACCGTACTCGGAGCGCCCAGGGAGGAGGCACCCGAGCGGGTGGCGGCGCTGATCGAGCGTATGAAGGCGGCCGAACGCCAGGCCCAGCAGCTCCGCGACCACCTCCTCGCCGGCGAGGCCGAACACGTGGCGGGCCAGGCGGCAGACCTGGGCACGGTGCTGTTCGCCACCGCGAGCACCGGGCTGGCGCCGCGCCCGCTGGCGGAGCTGGTGCGTGACCGGCTTCCCCGCGAACGCCTCGGCGTCGTCGCGGTCGCCGCTCCGGAAGGTTTCGTCGTGGCGGCCAACGAGGCCGCCCAAGCTCGGAGAGTGTCCGCCGCCGCCCTGGTCAGAACCGTACTGAACAGACGCGCGCTCGCGACTGTCGTGGCGAAATGGCTGCTTGGCTGGTGTCACACTTTGGTGGTGTTCCGGCTGCGGGCGGCGTAGGCCACGGCGCCGGCGATGAGCAGCACGAGGCCGACACCGATGACGCCGGCCACGCCGACGGGGATCCCGCCCACGTCACCGTAGTCGGCCAGCGCCCACTCGCCGAACAGGTGGCCGCTCTCCCG
>NZ_JBEZFZ010000070.1:0-2545 GCF_040649735.1 Nonomuraea sp. NPDC048892
TGTGATGTGACTGCGTGCCTTTTGAAGAATGAGCCTGCGAGTTATGGTGTGTGGCGAGGTTAACCCGTGTGGGGGAGCCGTAGCGAAAGCGAGTCTGAAGAGGGCGTTTGAGTCGCATGCTGTAGACCCGAAGCGGAGTGATCTACGCATGGGCAGGTTGAAGCTCAGGTAAGACTGGGTGGAGGACCGAACCCACCAGGGTTGAAAACCTGGGGGATGATCTGTGTGTAGGGGTGAAAGGCCAATCAAACTCCGTGATAGCTGGTTCTCCCCGAAATGCATTTAGGTGCAGCGTTGCGTGTTTCTTGCCGGAGGTAGAGCACTGGATGGCTAATGGGCCCGACAAGGTTACTGACGTCAGCCAAACTCCGAATGCCGGTAAGTGAGAGCGTGGCAGTGAGACTGCGGGCGATAAGGTTCGTAGTCGAGAGGGAAACAGCCCAGATCACCGACTAAGGCCCCTAAGCGTGTGCTAAGTGGGAAAGGATGTGGAGTCGCAGAGACAACCAGGAGGTTGGCTTAGAAGCAGCCACCCTTGAAAGAGTGCGTAATAGCTCACTGGTCAAGTGATTCCGCGCCGACAATGTAGCGGGGCTCAAGTACACCGCCGAAGTCGTGGCATTGACTCTCATTCGTGGGGGTTGATGGGTAGGGGAGCGTCGTGCAGCCGGCGAAGCAGCAGAGTGATCTAGTTGTGGAGGCTGTGCGAGTGAGAATGCAGGCATGAGTAGCGAATCGAGGGTGAGAAACCCTCGCGCCGGATGACCAAGGGTTCCTGGGCCAGGCTAATCCGCCCAGGGTAAGTCGGGACCTAAGGCGAGGCCGACAGGCGTAGTCGATGGACAACGGGTTGATATTCCCGTACCCGCTTCAATGCGCCCATACTGAACCTCGTGATGCTAAGAGTCCTTAGCTCGGGTTGTCCTTCGGGACGGCCGTCAGAGTGAACGCTCGGTCCGATCGGGTAGTAGGTAAGCGATGGGGTGACGCAGGAAGGTAGTCCAGCCCAGGCGATGGTTGTCCTGGGGTAAGCATGTAGGGAGTGAGGTAGGTAAATCCGCCTCGCATTAATCCTGAGATGTGATGCCGAGCCGATTGTGGTGAAGTGGATGATCCTATGCTGCCGAGAAAAGCCTCTAGTGAGTGTTGTGGCGGCCCGTACCCTAAACCGACTCAGGTGGTCAGGTAGAGAATACTAAGGCGATCGGGTGAACTGTGGTTAAGGAACTCGGCAAATTGCCCCCGTAACTTCGGGAGAAGGGGGGCCTCTGCTGGTGAACATCCTTGCGGTGGGAGCTGGTGGGGGCCGCAGTGGCCAGGGGGAAGCGACTGTTTACTAAAAACACAGGTCCGTGCGAAGTCGTAAGACGATGTATACGGACTGACGCCTGCCCGGTGCCGGAACGTTAAGGGGACCGCTTAGTTCAGCTTCGGCTGGGCGAAGGTGAGAACTTAAGCGCCGGTAAACGGCGGTGGTAACTATAACCATCCTAAGGTAGCGAAATTCCTTGTCGGGTAAGTTCCGACCTGCACGAATGGCGTAACGACTTCCCCGCTGTCTCAACCGCAGACCCGGCGAAATTGCACTACGAGTAAAGATGCTCGTTACGCGCAGCAGGACGGAAAGACCCCGGGACCTTCACTACAGCTTGACATTGGCGTTTGGAGCGTCTTGTGTAGGATAGGTGGGAGACTGGGAAGCTCGGACGCTAGTTCGGGTGGAGTCATTGGTGAAATACCACTCTGGTCGTTTTGAACGTCTAACTCTGGTCCGTGATCCGGATCGGGGACAGTGTCTGGTGGGTAGTTTAACTGGGGCGGTTGCCTCCTAAAGGGTAACGGAGGCGCCCAAAGGTTCCCTCAGCCTGGTTGGCAATCAGGTGTTGAGTGTAAGTGCACAAGGGAGCTTGACTGTGAGACTGACGGGTCGAGCAGGAGCGAAAGCTGGGACTAGTGATCCGGCATCGGCGTGTGGAAGCGGTGTCGCTCAACGGCTAAAAGGTACCCCGGGGATAACAGGCTGATCTTCCCCAAGAGTCCATATCGACGGGATGGTTTGGCACCTCGATGTCGGCTCGTCGCATCCTGGGGCTGGAGTAGGTCCCAAGGGTTGGGCTGTTCGCCCATTAAAGCGGTACGCGAGCTGGGTTTAGAACGTCGCGAGACAGTTCGGTCCCTATCCGCTGCGCGCGCAGGAGACTTGAAAGGGGCTGTCCCTAGTACGAGAGGACCGGGACGGACGAACCTCTGGTGTGCCAGTTGTACCGCCAGGTGCACGGCTGGTTGGCTACGTTCGGAAGGGATAACCGCTGAAAGCATCTAAGCGGGAAGCTCGCCTTGAGATGAGGTCTCCCACCCCGTGAGGGGGTAAGGCTCCCGGTAGACGACCGGGTTGATAGGCCGGAGGTGGAAGCACGGTAACGTGTGGAGCTGACCGGTACTAATAGGCCGAGGACTTGACCACAAAGCAACTTCTGTTTCTTTGTGCGTGTGTGTGTGCTGCGTTCTGTTACTCTTCGCCGGGTCCAGAACTGCGCCGCACCTG
>NZ_JBEZFZ010000071.1:0-2509 GCF_040649735.1 Nonomuraea sp. NPDC048892
GGTGGTCTGGGGGTCGAGCAGCGACTGCCCGGAGGCGACCGTGCGGACCGCGCCGACCAGGTCGGAGCCGTGGATCTGCTTGAGCACGTAGCCGGCGGCTCCGGCCATGACCGCGTCGAACAGGGCGTCGTCGTCGGCGAAGGACGTCAGCATCAGGCACGCCAGCCCCGGCACCCGGGAGCGCACCTCGCGGCAGACGTCCACGCCGTTGCCGTCCGGCAGCCGTACGTCCAGCACCGCCACGTCCGGCACGAGCGCGGGAATGCGGGCGATGGCGGACTCGGCCGTCCCGGCCTCGCCGATCACCTCGATGTCGTCCTCGGAGTCCAGCAGGGCGGCGACACCACGACGGACGACCTCGTGGTCGTCGAGGAGGAAGACACGAATCATGCGTCGCACGCTACCGAAGCGACGGTGACGCCGGAAGGACGAAAGTCCCAGAACCGGACCGGCGAAGGTCCACCAGTGTGAGGCCCTACGACGCTGGGCGGGCCGCGATCTCCCGTGTGTCCTGGAAGGGCTACAGAGGAGGAAGCATGATTCTCGTTGGTGTGCGCCGCGCACTCAGCCCGCTCGCCGTCCTGGGGAGGACCAGATGAACCCCGGCGCGGACCTGGTGCGCGGCTATCTGGTCCGTATCGGCCGTACGCCGTTGCTGACCGCCGCCGAGGAGGTTTCGCTCGGCGAACGGATGGCAGCGGCCGCCCGCGCCGCCCGTCTCATCCGGCAGGGTGATCCGACGCCAGGGTTGCGGGACAACGTCGCGGCGGGCCGGGCCGCTCGCCGGCACCTGATCGAGGCGAACCTGCGGCTGGTGGTGTCGATCGCCAAACGGTACGCGCACCGCGGCATGTCACTGGCCGACGTGATCCAGGACGGCAACCTCGGGCTCATCGAGGCCGTCGAGCGCTTCGACCACACTCGGGGCAACCGGTTCTCCACGGTCGCCACCTGGTGGATCCGCAAGGCGATCCAGCGCGGCCTGGAACACGCGCCCACCGTACGGCTGCCCATCGCCGTGCAGGACGAGCTCGTCGAGGTCGCCCGAGCGCGGGCACGGGAGCTGCACCGGCTGGGACGCGTCCCGACCGAGCGGGAACTGGCCGAGGAACTGGGGCGGAAACCCGCGAGGCTCGCCTTCCTGCGGCAACTGCCAGGCCCCTGTGCCAGCCTCGACGCCGAGGCGGGCGAGGGACGGCACCGTCACACCCTCGGCGACCTGGTAGAGGACGACCGGAACCCGGCCACCGAGGAACTGGCCGAGCAGCGGGCGTTGAAGGTGGTGCTCGATCGCCTCGTGGACGGGCTCGCGCCACGCAATGCGCTGATCATGCGGCTGAGGTTCGGCATGGACGGGCACGATCCGCACACGCCCCGGCAGATCGCCGAGAAGCTGGGGCTGACTCCCCAGTGGGTTCGCCAGATCGAGAAGGAATCGCTCACCAGGCTGCGCGGCCACGGAAGATCGTATGGCCTGCGCGCTTGGTCGAGCTAGAGAGGGAGAGATCATGAACATCGACACCCGCCCCTCGGCCCGCTGGCTCCGGTGGTTGTATCGCGGAGGCCGGCCCGGCCGCCTGGCACGCGCCATGAACCGGTTCTCGGCTGTGCTGCACGCGAGCGGCCTGGTGCCCCGTTGGGTGACCTTGGACGTCCCCGGACGTCGTACGGGCCGGATCATCTCCTTCCCCCTGGTGCTCGCCGACCACGGAGGAGAGCGGTACCTGGTGGCGATGCTGGGCTCGCGTACCAACTGGGTGCTGAATCTGCGCGCGGCCGGTGGCCGGGCGGTGCTGCGGCACGGCCGGCGCGGGAGCGTCCGGCTCATCGAGGTCGAGCCCGCCGAACGCGCCCCGATCCTGCGCCGCTACCTGGCCCTCGCGCCGGGCGCGCGCCCGCACATCCCGGTGGAGCGGCACGCGCCGCTGGAGGACTTCGAGTCGATCGCGCCCCGGTTTCCGGTCTTCCGCATCACGGCCCCCTAAAAAAGCCTTCGGTCCTGCCCGGCGGCCGATGGGATCGCGGCCCTCGGCGTGGTGACCGCCGTCACTGGAGGTGCCAGGCGAGGGGAACCCCCAGGACGTCGTTCTCGCTCCAGGTGAGCGTCTCCTGGACGTCCACGACCCCCTCCGTCCGGGGGTCGAGCGAACGGCCGCGTCCGCGTCACCGCGCTTGAGCGTGTGCCCGGACAGAGTGACGATGCCGTCGTGCACCTCGACGAGGATGCTGTCGCGGTCGTTCCAGCGCGCGTGCGGCGAGATGCTCTTTCCGTTCCCATCGCACTGCTGTCCGCGTCGTCGTAGGGGCCGAAGCCCTTGGCCGGGCGTACTTCGGAGGGACCGAAGGTCCCTAACGGGCGCGGCAGGTGTGATCGTTCGCGCTAGGCAGCAGATCATCTGAATGCGAGACTGCTCGCGTGGAAGCTGAGCACAATCCGCTGATGCCGCAGATGCGGCTGGACGAGCTGCTGGCGGAGCTGCAGGTCCGGCTGACCGCCGTGCTGGCCACC
>NZ_JBEZFZ010000072.1:0-2333 GCF_040649735.1 Nonomuraea sp. NPDC048892
GGCAGGCCGCCGTGCCACTCGCCCAAGACGAACGGGACGATCAGGCGGAAATTTCCATCAGCCGAAACTGATCAGGAGGGACGACCGCCTCCTGAGTCATCGAGGCTGGCGGTCCTGATTCCCCGCGAAGCCGGCCCTCGCAGTCGAGGTAAAGGCGCACGTCAGCATACATCAACCCCGAAAGTCAACGTTGAGGGCTTGCAAGATCACTGAAATGACGAAGGTGCATCTGATCTACAAGGATGCAATCGCTCAGGCCATGTCCACGCGCAGCAAGATTTACGACAGGAGTACGAAAGGTCGGTGAGATATCTGTAATACGCAAGCGGGTGGCGGGGCGTTCTGCCTTTACCGCCGCCGGAAGCCGACGCTTGGAGGTAAAGGATGTCTTCGTGGCAGAAAGCAGCCTGCATTGGCGCCGCGTTCATGACAGGGCTGGCCGGAATTGCTCTTGCGGGGCCGGTGTCAGCGACTGCGGTTATCAGCAGGCACAGCACATCGGAAAGCCCGGTCGCTTCCCGCAGCATAGCAATGTCCAATGGGGGTTCGGCGACAACTGAGACGCGACACGCATATCCGTGGTACTACATCGAGTCCTTCGGCTACTCCGGCCTGGCCAGTAAAGCAACGCAGTGGGCTAACTGCGTGGTGGCGGGCGAACGCTGGGAGAGCGCAGGCACCTTCTACTACCACTGCAAGGATGTTCCCTTCTCAGGCCCATATGGCACATGGGAGCTGTGGGTAGCTCAATAAGCGACATACCCGCTGGTCATGCGGTCTGCCACGACTGCAGGAACGTTCACCCTCACCCGGCAAAGACACCCTATGGCACTGCGGCACAATGTGTGCATTCCGTTCCGAGCGCACCTGTCGTGCGCCACTGGCAAAGGCAAGAGCCGCGCGGATCAGGACGGTGACTGGCAGCCTCGGCAGCCCTAGAAGGGGCGGGACGAGCAAGCAGTTCTGCCATGCATAGGCCAGTCTGCCCCAACATTTCACCGACGCCCGAGTCTACCAACCCCTACTTCCACTCCCCACATTCTGATACCCATGCTGGGTAGCCCACGAGCTTCATCATGCGTATCCGGCGACCCATCTATGGACTGACGTAAATGCGTCGAGTCAAAACAACATCATCGAAGACATCTGCCATTCGATGACGGAACGCAACGCACGACCTCGGCGATCCGTGATTCAACCAGCGCCGTTACCAGCCGACAACACAATCCGGAAGAAGGGCGTCCATGAAGAGATTGATCTCGGCGATTGCCGCCGTCGCAGCCGTCTTCGCCGTACTGCCGTCCGGCGTGGGATCAGCGGCGACCAGTCGCGCGGCATCCCCCGACTGCGGCAATGCCAGTGACCGGCAGACCGCGATCCGAGAATTCGTCCAGCTCGCGAGCGGCAAGTTGAAGATCAACATCAAGGAGGAGAACTACGAAATCCAAGCCGACGGCCCCAGCTGTATCGTCAAGCCCCGAGGAAGTGCGCCGGTCACCAGCAAAACGGTGACCGACTCCACCGGCAACAGGACGATCACGGTGAGCACCAGCACCACCGCCCCGGTCACGCAGGGCAGCGGGGACGTCTCGATTCAAGAAGACACGAAGTGGTATCAGCCTCTCTGCTGGGGCTCTTATGAGGACGAGGCTCACGTCGGCATCATGAACCCCATCTGCAGCGTATGGGGAGAAATGAAGTACCAGGGCGCGATCCAGGACAACTATGTGATGCGCATGTACTCCACCTGCGGCGCACGGAAAGGCGGCCCCGAGTTCTCACAGGTTTACTCATGCAGTGTTAAGACCGGATCCGCAGGCGCTCCAAAAACGTGGCTCACTGACTACAGCCCGAAGGGCACGACATCGCTGTCCAACTGCCAAAGCATACCTCTCAGCATCACGGCCGGACCGATCTCGGCCGGGACGTCCGTGACCACCTGCGAAAAACTGGCCCTCATTACCTCCCCCTCGGCGGTCAACCCGAAGATGGAAGTGGCCTGGCAAGGCAAATCGTACTTTGCGGAGGACAAGCGAGAGGTCGGATTGCTCCTCGGCGTATCCTCTGCCCGGGGGTCGCAGCCAGGGTTGTACATCGGATGGGACATGAAAGTCGGCCCCTGCAGTCCCGCCGGGGTGCCCTACCCGATATGCGCTTTCTGAACGGCTGAGCGGACCAGACGTTTCCGCCTACACAGGTGGGCCCGTGGATTCTGCGGGCCCACCGTTGTTGCCAGTTGAAGCTCTTTCCATCGTGACGCCACTGGTCAGATGGGGTTGCTGAGAACGGTGGCAGATGAAGGGCGTCCGTCACGCGGATACCACTCGGCGAAG
>NZ_JBEZFZ010000073.1:0-2276 GCF_040649735.1 Nonomuraea sp. NPDC048892
GGCCTGGGATCGGCTGCACCCACGGTTGACCCGCCGTGCGGCTTGGGCCGATGCGGCTGAGCTGCCGATGATCGAGGGCACCGTGATCCGTCTGGAGGTGGACCATCTGCCCAGCGGGGCAATCCCGAAGCCGGTGTGGCTGTGGTGGTCCCAGGCCGATGCCACGGCAGCCGAGGTGGACCGGATGTGGCAGGCGTTCCTGCGCCGCTTCGACATCGAGCACACCTTCCGCCTGCTCAAACAGACCCTCGGCTGGACCTGCCCCAAGATCCGAGATCCGCGGGCGGCTGATCGCTGGACCTGGCTAATCCTGGCCGTCTACACCCAACTCCGGCTGGCCCGCCCCCTGGCCGCCGACCTACGCCGCCCCTGGGAGAAACCTGCATCCCCGCAGCGTCTGTCGCCCGCTCGCGTTCGCCGAGGGTTTCGGCACCTGCGCGCCAAGACGCTCAGTCCGGCCCAGGCACCGAAACCATCCCGGCCAGGACCGGGGCGACCACCCGGGCGCCGCAACAACCAACCCGCCCCCCGCCACGACGTCTACACCGCCACCGGCCTGACCACCGCGAAGACTCCCGCTCGGAAACCGACGACGAAGAAACCCGCTAACCCACGTCCTCGACGCACAGGTTAAAGATCAAGCTAAGAGGGTGTTGCTGAACTTCCGAAATCGCCGTTGATCAGCACGAACAATGCGGCGCTCTGTGATCTGTGCGGCTCGGGCGGGCATCCGTGCGGGCCTGCTGCGCCATTGGGGGTGCGTTTGTCGAGGATCGGGATCAGATGCTCCTCCTCATAAGTCAGGTGCGTTTCGAGCTCGTTGGCGAGCCGCTCCATCTCCGCCCGCGAGTCCTCACCGGAAACAGCCTGCTGCAGCTCTTCCGCGAGTACGGTGATGCGCTTGGGCTCCCTTCGTTAAGGCACATCTGCGACAATTCGGCGTCATGAACCTTGACCCTATGCCTCAGTTGTCGCGCCTGGTCATAGACCTGCGCCGGAACCCTGATATCGAAGTCGTCAAGGAGTGGGGCAGGTTCGTCAAGCCGATCGACGATCCGGCGGCGGATTATGACCTGCGCTGGCAGCGGACCCAGGAGGCGGCCACCAGCGCCGTCCCTGGTTGCGAGCTGGACCCAGCCCTGCGCCCACTGACGGACCGCCTGGTCGCGGGCAGGGAGGACAGGGTGGGAGTGGCCTGGCGCTACCGCCTGGGCGGCGTGGAGCACAACGGGGGCGAGTTCTGCTGGGTGATCCCGGCCCCGCCGACCGCCGCGCCCGCCTGGTGGGACGATCTGCCCGCCGAGCTGCGGGACCTGCATAAGCGGCTGTGCGTGCTGGAATATCACCCTCGAGCGGGCGATGCCGTGGAGGTGAAGCTCGAATTGCGGGCGGGGTCGGCTCCGCTGTGGCTGGAGCATCGTGGGCAGCTGTTTCCGCTGTCCATAGGGGTCGCCGAGTACTTCGAGCGGGCGATCGAGATGCGCGGGGTGTTCGGCTGGCAGGCGCTGTACTGTGACTGGAAGGACCAGTTCGACTCCACCCAGAAGCGCCTCGCCGACTTGCGGCAGCTGTTTCCGTAAGGTGACCGCTGGGACGGGCGGCTTCGTTGTACAGGACTGATCAGGGACTTCAGTCGTGGTGGGATGTTCTCCGGCCTCATGCGTCAGGGCGTGGGGCGCTTTTTGCGGCTCGCGCCATGTAAGGGGTGTCGCCCTCATGCGTGGCTGCTGGCTGCGGATGATGATGATCAGTCTGAGTGAGCTCGACATGACGCGTGTAGATGATTGTGATGAGTACGGTGGGCCTGGCCGGCCGATGGGTGCATTTCCAGGTGCCGATGTCGGTCCTGGTCAGCGTCGATGCCTCGGGCGAGCCTGCCTTGGCGGGGCAGGTCAGTTGCCTGGTGCTGAACCTGGAAGGCGTGGAACTGGTCGATCAGCCTGGCAACGCGGCGTTCGCCTATTGGAGAACCTCAACTCGCTGGAGCCGGACGACCCCATCAGCGCGAGCGCCATCACCATCGCGAGCGCCTTCGTGGAGTCCGGGCGACCGGATCTCGGCACGAGGTCATTCTCGGCAACTCGTTTCTGCCCGAAGACTGAGCCGCGAGGTGGGCCCGCCGTCAGTTGCGATAGCGGCGGGCGGCGGTGTCAGGGCTGACATCCAGAACCGCGGCGATCTCGTCCCAGGTGGCCCCAGCGGCTCGGTCGGCGGTGACGGCTGCGGCCAGGACGGCGCGGGCCTGGGCGAGCAGGGGCAGCGCGGCGTTGGTGTAG
>NZ_JBEZFZ010000074.1:0-1708 GCF_040649735.1 Nonomuraea sp. NPDC048892
CCTAGGAATGTCCTGAAGATCTTGATGGGTGGGTCGGCATGAGCTGGCTCACCCTCTTGCTATGCAGTGATCGGTTTGAGAGCCCAGATGCCGTTGGTGTGGGTGAGTCCGAGGTTGATCAGGCGGCGGAGGTTGAGGGCAGCGGCGCGGTGGTGAAGCCAGCGGTCGTTGGCGGCGGTGCCGCGGTAGCGCAGGCGGCGGTTGCCGCGGGCGACCAGCCAGGCCACGGCCCGTTCGACCATGGGCCGCCAGCGTCGGTAGTCGTCCTGCCAGGCGGGATCGGTGGCGGCCTGATGGCGGGCGGCGGCCTGCAGATCGTGGTGCGGGCGGATCGTCACCACACGGCCGGTCTTGGCGGTGGTACAGCGATCACGCAGCGGGCAGGCGGCGCACAACCGGGTGAAGGTGGCACGGCGCTGTTGGTAGCGGCCCCCGGTCGCGGCCAGCGGGACGGTGTGCCCGGCGGGGCAGGTGACCGTGCCGGCGCCGGCGTCGATGCCGAAGTCGTCCAAGGTGAACCCACCCGGCACGGCGGGCTTGAGCGCGGGTGGTTTGATCAGCAGCCGGTGTCCGGCATCAGTGAGGGTGGCGCGCAACTCGGCGGCGGCGTAGGCGGCATCGGCCAGAATCTGCAGCACTCCGCGCTCGGTGGCGAGCAGGTCAGGGGCAACGGCGGCCTCGTGATGGGCGGCGCCGGCACCGGGGCGTAATGCGACGGCGGTGAACAGTCCGCTCTCCGGCTCGACGGCCAGGTGAGCCTTGTAGCCGTCGTCACGCTGCTGACCGCTCTTGTGGATGTGGCGGGCCTGCGGGTCGACGGTGGAGATGATCCGGTCGGGGGCGGTGCGGCGGGCGATGCGCCACCGTCCGTCGGTGCCATCGGAGTCGTCGGCGGGCTCGACGTCCTGGCCGGCGATCAAAGCCAGCAGACCGACCGCACCTGCGGCCGGCCCGTCCAGGTCCTGGCCGGCCAGGTGGTCCAGCAGGGTGAGCGCGTCGGTGACCAACCCACTCACCAGGGCGTTCTTAGCCTGCTCATCGTCCCAGGCGATCTTCGGTTTGCCGGGGTCGGTGTAGTCGTGGGCGTGACAGTGCGCCGCGACCAACGCGCTCGCGCCGGGCACCTGGCGGGCCACCCGGCGGATCGCGGCGATCAACTGGGTGATGGTGTCCTGGGTGGCGACCGCATCCAGCAGCACCGCCGAGTCCAGCGCCCGCCGTGTCCGGCCCGCCAGCACCCCGGTCTGCTCCACCACGGCGCGCACCGTCTGAAAGATCCGGTCCGGATCCGACGAGCGGCCCAGCCGACGCCGGAAGTAGGTCAGCAGCGACGGATCGAAGCCCTGGTCATACAGGCTCAGCCCGCAGGCGGCCTTCCACCGCAGATCGAACCGCAGCGCCGCCACCGCCTCCTCATCGGACAATCCGTGCAGCGCCTGAAGCACCACCACCGTCGCCAGCAGGCCTGGCGGCACCGACGGACGCCCGTTGACCGGCGCGTACATGTCCGCGAACGTCTCCGGCGGGAACAACGCCCGCCGGTGTTCGGCCAGGAACGCGAACACGCTCCCAGCCGGAATCATGTCCCGGCATACGGCCCATACCTCAGGCCCAGCTGGAACCCTCCGACGGCCCATCATGACCCGAGTCTGAATCCCGAAACTCCGCCTGGCCAGACCACCAAGATCTTCAGGACATTCCTAGGCCG
>NZ_JBEZFZ010000075.1:0-1661 GCF_040649735.1 Nonomuraea sp. NPDC048892
TAGCCTCGATCTTTCTCGACCTTGAGTTGGTCGGCTGAAGTCTTCGGCTGGAGGTCGATTTCCTCGCTGTGGTCAGCGTGGGTGCCCGGCTGTCGCGCCGGGTGGGCGGGGTTCCACGGGCCCGCGGGTCTCCTTCCTGATCGTGGGTCGGGTGGGTGCTGGTCAGGTCGGTGCTGGCAGGGCGTGTAGGCGGGTCAGGGCGGTGATGATCTGGTGGGCCCAGGGCCATCGCGCGGTGATGCGGAGATGCAGGCGGCGGCCTCCGTGTACCAGTCGGCCGGCCACCGCGAACAGGCGGAGCCGCAGGCGTTTGGGCTCGTAGCGGCGGGCGTCGGTGCCGTGCAGGGCGAGGATCTGCGTCCAGGCGAGTAGTTCGCAGGCCAGGGCGACGATTTCGAGCCAGATCTGGTTCTGGGTGAAGTCGTGCAGGGGCAGGTTGCGCAGGCCGGTGTCCTTGGCGGCGCGGATGCGGTCCTCGGCGCGGGCGCGGCGGCGGTGGCGTAGTTCCAGATCGGCGAGCTGGCCGCCTTTGGCGTTGGTGACGAAGCAGGTGAAGCGGTGTCCGTCGAGGTCGGTGAAGCGCAGTTGGGCGCCGGGGTGCGGGCGTTCTTTGCGGACGATGACGCGCATGCCCTTGGGCCAGCCGGACAGCTCCAGCAGACCGGTCAGCTCGGCGACCCAGGCACCCGGGCGTGGCCGCTGGTCGGCGTCGTAGGCGGGGGTCCAGGCGGTGGCCGGGAGTTTGCCGATCGCCTGGCCGATGTCGTCGGTGATGGTGAAGCCGATGGAGTACTTCAGCCATCGTCCGGGTCGGGTCAGCCAGGTGAGGAACTCTCGGGTGCCGCCGCCGGAGTCGGTGCGGACCAGGACGTTGCGCCGCAGGTGTTGGGGGAGCTGGGCTAGGGCCAGGCGGGTGGTCTCGATGTGGTCGGCGGCGGTGTTGGAGCCGGCGTTGCCCGGCCGCAGCAGCAGGGCCAGCGGTTCTCCGCCACCGCCGGGGCCGTGGTCGGCGAAGGCGGTCATCGGGTGGAAGCCGTAACTTTTCTTCCAGGTCGGTGCCGCGTGCTGCTTGTCGGAGTGAGAGATGACGATGGTGGCGTCGAGGTCGACGATCACAGGTCGGCCGTCGTCTCCGGGGGCGCGACCGGCGGCCAGGTGCCAGACGCGCCGGCGTGCGGTGGCGCGGGCGGCGCGGATGGCCTTCAGTGCGCGGGTTTCATCGGCGGCGAGCCGGTCGATCAGGCGCGAGACGGTCGGGTCGGAGGCGATGGGGCCGAACAGCTCGGGCTGGGAGCGCAGCACGGCGATGTCGGCTAGGCAGTCCCCGCCGAGCGCCTGGGTGAGAGCCAGATCAGTGAGGATCTTTGCGGGGTCGTGCACCGCTCGGCCGGGCCGCCACCGTTCCAGTCGCTGCGAGAGGTCCTTGCCCAGTCCGGTGATGCGCAGCGTCTGCATCAGCAGCAGAGCGCCACTGTGGGAGACCAGCCCGCGGCCGTCGGCGGACACGGTGATCTTGCTGCGGGAAGCGGTAGAGTTCACTTGGAAAGTGCCTTCTGATCTGGGTTGGACGGGGCCTTCGACAAGTCCGATCCTCCCAGCTCAAGGGCACTTTTCTTATGTGAACGATCAGGTCGGCTCAAATTCGCCATGAAAGCCGCAGG
>NZ_JBEZFZ010000076.1:0-1653 GCF_040649735.1 Nonomuraea sp. NPDC048892
GCGACCCAGGCACGCTCCGCGGGGGTGGCGAAGCCCCAGCCGAAGGTCTTGTCCAGGAACGCCCAGAGGAAGGTCCAGCCGAGCGCGATCCGGGCCGCGGCCCACACGTAGCCGACCGGGCGGCGAGCTTGCGTGGCGCCGGCCTGCACGGCGGGCCTGCCGATGGTGGCGTTCATGATGGCCCCCTTTCCGAGGGGTGATGCGCCGTTTCCGAGTCGCCTCCAGCACACCGCTCGCGCGGCTTCCGTTGCAGTGCCGTAGGGCCCGCGGCGCGGGGACCTTCGTCCCCTGCCGGACGGCTCATGCGGAGGGCGGGCCGTCAGTCTTGGCGGCGGTGGATGACGAGGGCGAGCGCCGCAGTCAGCCCGGCCGAAATCCGGACAACGCGCGTCTGGTCAGTGGACCACGGCGACGGGGCAGGGTGCGTGGTGGACCATGGCCTGGCTGACGGAGCCGAGGAGCAGCCCCCGCACCTCGCCAAGGCCGCGCGCCCCGACCACCAGCAGGCAGGACTTGCGGGCCGCTTCGAGCAGCGCCCGGCGCGCGGGCTCGTCCGCGAGTTCGACGCTCGCCTGAAGGTCCGGATGGGCGTGCTGCCGGGCGGTCAGCTCGTCCCAGGCGAGCCCCTGGGCCTGGATGCGCAGCTCCAGCGGGTCTGCTTCCCCGCTCCGGTCGTGGCGGGCGATCACAACATGAATCGGGCTGCCGAGCCGGTACGCCTCCGTGGCGGCGAAGCTCAGCGCGGCCCTGGACGCTGGGGAGCCGTCGAAACCCACCAGGACCTCGCGCGCGTCACGCTCCTGCGGGTCGCCGCGCATGACGATCACCGGGCAGCGGACCCTGGAGGCGACATGACCGCTCACCGATCCGACTGCCATGCCGTGGAGGGCGCCGTGCCCGCGGCTGCCCACCACGATCAGCTCGGCGCCGGCGGACAGGTCGGTCAGGAGCGCGGACGGGGAGCCGCGATCGGTCAGCGTGTTGACCGCGACGCCGGGATGGTTCCGTCCGGCCCAGGCGGCCGCGGCCTTGACCAGCCGCTGGGCGGGGCGGCGGACGAGTTCGAGCGGCACCAGCTCGCCGGGCCACTCGCGATACGGCCAGTCCCACGCGTGGCACACCGTCAGCGGCACCCCTCTGCCGGCAGCCTCCGCGGCCGCCCATCGCAGGGCTTCCCGTGCTGACAAGGAACCGTCGTAGCCCACCACCACGCCGAGCTCGTCCATGCCCATCGTCGCCTCCTGGGTCCGCTTCCAGGTTCGCGCGGGCGGAACCCGCCGCTCAGAGGCGTCCCTCCTGTGCTGAGGGGACTTTGGTCCTCGTCTCGTCCGGCCCGGCGCTCATCCGTGGCGAGCCGATCCAGCCCTTCGGCATGCGGGCCGCGGCCCTCACAGAGGGATCGTCCACCTCAGCCGCGTGCCGCCCTTGTCGGGGGACTCCAACAGCGCGGAACCGCCCAGCCGGCCGGCCCGTTCCTCGATGTTGCGCAGCCCGCTGCGCCGCCCGCCCTCGCCCAGGCCCACGCCGTTGTCGGTGACCAGCAGGGTGAGGGCGCCGCCCGCGACCTCGACGGACACCTCGGCCCTGGTCGCGTGCGAGTGCCGTACGACGTTGGACAGCGCCTCGCGCAGCACCGCCACCACGTGCTCGGCG
>NZ_JBEZFZ010000078.1:0-1542 GCF_040649735.1 Nonomuraea sp. NPDC048892
CGGAAGGTCGGGAACCCCTTCCAGACAAAGCAGGGGAGTCGACCCTCCCGTCCAGATCAGGAGGGGAGAAAGGGCTCAGAGGAGGGGGTGCCGGAAAACCTCAGTGTTCCTCTCGAGGGAGACCGGGATTTCGGGGAACTTTGTGGGTCGCATCAAGGGTGCCAAGTGCCCTTTCGACCTCCAATTCCTAACGTGGGACTTCTCCTGAGGCGCTGTAGCGGGAAAGGGCTTCATCTTGCGATGACGGGGGAGCCACGTGGTTTTTCTCGAGTTACGGCGGGATTCTCGAGTTACGACGGGGAATTCAGGATGCCTCTTGTGTTGGCCCAGGCAAGTCCAATCTTCCATTCGAGTTGCGAAGGAAAGCTGGGGATTGCTCTCGAGTGACTGCAGGGCCAATAGACCTCATCTAGGCTTGTGTCCAGAAGCCAATGTTCCTCTCCAGGGGCGACAGGGATCTCGGGGTTGCATTCCAGACGCACCCGGGGAGACAGGCATTCATCTCGAGTGGAAGCAAAGAACCCCGCTCTGCTCTCGAGTCGCGACGGGTATCTCTTGGAGCTCACTGGGTGGACTAAAGGGAGTCAAGCCTCCTGAGGCGTTTGGAGAGAGGTCGCGAGATTGGTCTCTAGGCCATGCAGGAGACGAAGGCCCTCATCTCTCGATGACGGGGGAATCTCGGGGTTGTTCTCGAGCGGCGGCCCCAGTGTGCGGTTTCTCACGAGGTACGACGGCGAGGTCAGTGAGCCTCTCGTGGGGCGCCAGGGAAGTCGGGTCTCCATGCGAGTGGCGAGGGGGAGCGCGTCATTGCTCCCGAGCCATGGTAGGGGAATCTGGCCTCGAGACGTGTTGAAGAAGGTCTCTCGAGGTCTTTCCCGGGTTGAGGCAGGAAACCCTGGGTTCCCTCGACTTGTGCAGGTGACCTCAGGGGGCTTCTCATGGTGGCTCTGAGAAGCCAGGGAAACTGGAGGTGGGAGGGGCCTCTCGGGACTCCACTGGGCTTGGTGCATTGGAAGAGGGCCTCATCTCCAGTTGAGGCAGGAACCGCAGGGTACCTCTGATTTCAGACTCCGATCGCAGGGTCCCTGCAGACTGGGGACAGGAGAGTCAGGCCTCGTCTTGGGTTGAGGCATGGAACTCCGCTTGCCTCTCGAGATGTCCCCGGGGAGAGAGGCCGCTTGTCGAGCTGTATTTGGAACCTGGGGTTTTTTTCCGAACGATGCACGGAAAAACTGCCCCTTCGTGTTGACTTCATTCACAGGGTGGAGTTCGGAGAGGTGTCCGGGCATCGGGTTCTTATCAAGAGGGGACCGGGAAATCGGGGTCCTACGGAATGTGGAACCACCCACGAGGCCACGTCTGGAATGTCGTCGTGAGACCGGCCTCATCCTGAGGTGCGACCGGAAGGTCGGGAACCCCTTCCAGACAAAGCAGGGGAGTCGACCCTCCTGTCCAGATCAGGAGGGTAGAAGGGGCTCAGAGGAAGTGGTGCGGGAAAACCTCGGTGTTCCTCTTGAGGGAGACCGGGATGTCGGGGCACTT
>NZ_JBEZFZ010000079.1:0-1505 GCF_040649735.1 Nonomuraea sp. NPDC048892
CCAATGCCGTTTAGATAGATCATTTGGGCCTGGTGGCTCGGGTGGGCAGGAGTTGGACGGTGGGTGGCCCAGCGTGGCGGATGCCTTTGTCGCTTGGGCGTCGTTCGCGGTAGCTGCTGTGTCGGGTGCGTTTGATGGAGCGAGGGTAGGTGCGGTGGCGGCGTTCGGGGTTGCGGTTGCGGGGCCGGCCGACCTGATGGACGGTTCTGGTCCAGAGCTCATTTTGGAGTTCAGGGGGGAAAGGCCGCTCGGTCGGTGACCGAGCGGTGCACGATCCGGAGGGTGGCCAGGAACTTGATCCGGTCGGGATCGACGCCGGCTGTGGTAGCGGCGGTGCAGATCAGGGTGGCCAGGGCCCAGTGGGTGAGGAGGTAGGCCCAGATCTCCTGCCGGACCAGGTCCGGGGTCTTGGACCGCAGGATCCTTCCGGGGCCGCGCAGGTGGATCTTCAGCTGGGCGAACCCGGTTTCGGCCTCCCAGCGCTTGTGGTAACAGGCGGCGAGCTGCTGCGCGGTCGCCTCCGCGGGATCGAGGACGGTCGTGATGAGGCGGATGTGCTCGCCCTTGCGGTCGGGCACGGTGTAGTCGACCACCCGGACGATCACCGCAAGGTCCGGATCCAGTTCACGGCCGCGGCGGGCGTCATCTCGCAGCCGTTTCTTTTGCGATTGGCGCAGCTTGGTGGGCTTGGTGATGACCGCCAGCCAGGATCCGTCCTCCAAGTCTTTCAGCCAGTACGGGTGCAGCCCGGCCTGGATGCGCCACAGGAGCTGCGCGCCGGTTGAGGACGCGTACTGCCAGGCAGGGAAGCTGTAGAAGCCGCGATCGGCGCTCAGCAACATCTCGGGCGTCAACCGCCCGTACAGCGAGTAGGCGAGGGTCTGCTCGCTGTCCCAGCAGCCCGAGGTGTCTGCCGCGACGATCGCGTGTGAGGCGCACTCGCTGATCGCCACGACCCGGGCCTGCGGGTACACGGTCTCGTACCCGCCCGCGCTGTCGTTGGGGAATTCGGCCAGGTTCGCCGCCGTGTCCGGCAGATCGAGGGTGAACCCGTCGATCGCCATCAGTCGCCACCGTCCCAGCCACGCTCCCGTGGTCGCCGCTGTCGCGGCCGGGCGCGTGACTCGCTCGAACACCTCCCGGATGACCTCGGACCCCAGGCGCTGCCGGGCCTGGGTGATCGCTCCACGCGTCGGCGGCTCCCACGGAGATCCCGGCACGGCTGCGAGCAGACCGGTCAGTTTCTCCGCGACCTCCTCGTAGTCATCGTCCGCGAACAGGCATAACGCCATGAGCAGGTAGACGACCACATGAGCCGGGAGCTTCCGCACCCGCTCCTCGCGGCATCCGTGCAGCTCGATCGCCTCGTCCAGGACCTGCCGTGGCACCAGCGACGTCAACGCCCCCAGCCCAACCAGATCCATCAGCCGACCCGAACCGCCTGCGCCACCCGGCAAGATCACCAAGCGACGCTACCAGCATGATCGCTAACTAAACGGCATTGG
>NZ_JBEZFZ010000080.1:0-1416 GCF_040649735.1 Nonomuraea sp. NPDC048892
CCGGTTCGTCGGAAGCGAGGTCGAGTACGGCCTTGCCGGGAACGCGGCGCGCCAGGAGTGCCTCTATCGCCTCGTCGACCTGGGTCCAGGGGCCGCGCCAGCCGACTTGTGGATCGAGTTCGGCGTTCTCCAGCAGGTGGATCAGGTAGGCGATATCCGGGCCGAAGGGGCCGGACACCATGAAGGGTTCCAACCGCTTGGGGATGCCGGTCAGCCGTTCTTCCTCGAAGTCGATGACGGTCGGCTCGCGAGATGCCCATCCGATGGACAAGGCGAGGCCGCCGTCCTGGAGTTGCCCGAACGCCTCGCTCAGCAGTCGGCCACCCACGTTGTCGAGCACGCCGAACACAGGATCGGTGGCTTTCGCCGTACCGACAAGGATCTCCGCGGCGCCCAGTTCGCTCAGTCCGACGGCGCGTTCCGGCCGCCCCACCGATGCGATGACGTGCGCGCCTGCGCGCGCGGCCAGTTGTACGGCGAGCCGTCCCACACCTCCTGACGCTCCGGTCACCAGCACGCGGCGTCCGAGTACGGAACCCAGCCGGCGGACCGCTTGCAGAGCTGTCGCGCCGGCCGCGGGCAGGGCGCCGGCCGCACCGAGGTCGACGCCCTTGGGCACAACGGCCAGGTCTGCGGTATCGACGGCGCGCAGCTCGGCCCACCCGCCTGTCCCTGCGAACGAGGAGACGCGTGCGCCCTCAGGCGGTCCGGAGCCATCGGCGGCGGCCTTCACCACAACACCGGCGGCATCCTTGCCGAAGACCTGGCCGGGGCGCAGTTGCCGGGCAGCGAAGGCAAGCTCGCCGAAGTTGAGCGAAGCCGTCACAACCTTGATCAACACCTGCGACGCCTGCGGTCGGGGTTCGTCGATCTCGTCGAACCGTACGCCCTGTGCGGCGTCGGGATCGTAGATCAGGGCACGCATCCATGTCCTCTCTCAGACTTACTAACCAGTTAGATTAGTAGGAATACCCTACCAGACTGAACTTACCGGTTAGAATTTGGTATGCCTCGTCCCGCTGCACGTGATCGACTGCTGGAAGCCGCACGCGAGCTGTTCTACGCCCACGGCTACAGTGTCTCGATCGATGCCGTCACTGAGCGGGCCAACGTCGCCAAGCCCACCGTGTACGCGCACTTCAAGTCCAAGGACGCCCTCATCGGCACCGTGCTCACCGCGGCAAGCGACGAATGGTTCACCGAGTTGGACGCCGAACTGGAACGACGCGGTGGTGACCCGCTGGCTCAACTGGTGGCACCGTTCGACCTGCTGGCCGCCAACCTGCCCGACCCGAGCTACCATGGCTGCCTTCTGGTGAACAGCGCAGCCGTTTTCCTGACACCCGAGCATCCCGCTCATCACGCGCTGGCCACCCACGACGAGCGAATGCTCGTGTTGTTCGAGCGCCTGGCCAC
>NZ_JBEZFZ010000081.1:0-1333 GCF_040649735.1 Nonomuraea sp. NPDC048892
TGTGATGTCTCAGGACATCGGAAACCCTCGAACCTACGGGTTCGGGGGTTTCGTCTTGCTGGGGTTTGCCTGAGGTTGGTAATCGCGGCTGGGGTCGAGGATCAGCTCGCGCAGGAGTTCCCCGGTGATGGCGTTGACGACACGGACGTGCAGGTCCTCGATCAGCATGATGACGTGGGTTCGGGCGTGGGTTCGTCCGATGCCGAGGTGGTGCAGTCGGCCGTCGAGTCGGAGGGTGACCACGCCGGACGGGTCGATGCGGTCGTGACGTACGCGAGCGTGGGTGTCGGCGTCGCGGCTGCCGGCGGGCAGGGCCTTGGGCGAGGCGGTGTAGGCCGTTGCCGGGGTGGCACGGTGTGGCAGGGATCGGTGCGGGCGGTGGTGGTTGTAGGCATCGACGAAGCGGTCGAGGAGTGTCTGCAGGTCGGTCAGGGTGGCGGGTTGGTCGGGCTGGGCGCGGAGCCAGTTCTTCATGGTCTGCTGGAAGCGTTCGACCTTGCCGCAGGTGGTGGGGTGGTTGGGGGTGGAGTTCTTCTGCCGCACGTGCAGGCGGCGCAGGTCGTGTTCGAAGGCGTTGCGGCCGCCGCGGCCGCCGGCCAGCCGGGTGGTGAAGACCATGCCGTTGTCGGTCAAGGTGGAGGCGGGCACGCCATGGGCGGCGACCGCGGCGCGGAAGGTGGTTCGCACGATCGGTCCGGTGACGCGGGCGTGCGCGGTCACCGACAGAGCGTAGCGGGAATGGTCGTCCAGCCAGGAAAGGATCTCGGTGTCGGTGCCGTCAGTGAGCCGGTAGTGGGTGAAGTCGGCCTGCCAGGTCTCGTTCGGCAGCTCCGCCTGGAAGCGGATGTAGGACGAACGGGGCCGCTTCTTGGGCTCGGGGATCACCAGACCGCGACGGGTGAGATGGCGGCTGATCGTGGCTCGGGACACCGTCCGCCCGTGATGGTGGGCGAGGTGCCAGCCGATGGTGTCCGGGCCGGCGTCCAGTCCTTGCTCGGTGAGTTCCTTGCGGAGCCGGACGATCAGCTCGACGGTGTCGGCGTCGATCGCGTTTGGCGAGGTGCGTGGCCTGCGCGACCGGGGCTCGAACGCTGCCTCACCCTCGGCCCGGTAACGCGCGACGAGCTTGGACACCCAGCCCTTGGACACCCCGTAGGCGCGGGCGACCTCTGCCTGGGAGCGGCCCTCGACGACAACGGCGGTGATGACAACTCTGGCCTTGGACACACCGCCCAGGCTCATGATCGCGATGGTTGCCTATGTCCCGAGACACACTCTGTTGAAGTTTCCTATGTCTTGCGACATGGGTTTCCTATGTCCTGAACCAGCACAC
>NZ_JBEZFZ010000082.1:0-1236 GCF_040649735.1 Nonomuraea sp. NPDC048892
TCCGACTGGCCGGTCTCGTACGTCATATGGGCCCTCGACGACACACTCGCCACCCTGAAAGAACAGCACCTCCCCATCGGTTCGGCCGAGGCAGTCGATCTGGGGCGCAGCTGGGAGCTCACCCCCGGCGGGCCCACGGTCGCCGCCGCCGGGCACGTGCTGCTCGGCTGGCTCGCCGGCCGTACCCCCGGACCCGATGAGAACCTGCCGCTCCCGCCCCCCTGGCCGCAGCCACCCACCCCCGGCTGGGGCCGGGCACGCCAGCCCTGACGACCTGACCAGCGACTGGTGTGAACAAGGGCCGGTGGTGGTACTGGTCGTGCTCGCCCACGATCACGGTCAGCCGGCAGGCGCCGCCTTCGAGCTTCATGGCACGCTCCTTCGCCTGGAGACCTCACCGCCCGCCTTCGGCAGGGGCTGGGGCGGCTGTGCCTTCCTTATGAGCCCTTGCCCGCCTGGCCCGAAATGACGCCAGGCAGGTCGGCCGAGGTGGCCTTGCGGCAGCCCGGTCGGCTGCCGGATGCCTGCCGGAATGGGGTCCCTCAGGTCAGTGTGCGGGCGTGCGGGGAAGCGGTGCGCCTACCCTCGTAGATGGCGATGGATCCCGCCGGAGCCCCCGCGAGCAGCGCGTCGCGCGAGGGTCGAACCGCCGGATGTGGCTGATGGCTTCCTGGCCGCGCCTCAGCGCGTCCGGGAAGGGAAACGGGTCCATGGGGAGTTCGCTGTTCGTCGCCGCCGTGCTCGCGGTGACCGTCCTGGCCCGGCAGCATCATCTCGGTCGAGGTCGGGCTGTCGGTGTCCATCATCGAGGTCGTCTCCGGGGTGGCGCTGGGCAACACGCTGCACCTGGCCACCCACGACTGGCTCATCTTCCTGGCCTCTTTCGGCAGCGTGGTGCTGACCTTCCTGGCCGGGGCCGAGGTCGATCCGGCCGACTTCCGCGCCACCTGGCGGGACAGCACCCCGATCGGGGTCCTGTCGTTCCTGGCGCCGGTTGCCGGATTCACGCCCAGGCAGGCGTGTCGTTCGCCTGCCCGGACGACATCGCCTACGCCACCCGCATCGCCACCACCCAACTCAACCAACAGGCCAAACCCTCGATATGGGGACGGCCACCACCGCCTGCCCGACGCTTATGCCGCCGGTTCGTCGGAAGCGAGGTCGAGTACGGCCTTGCCGGGAACGCGGCGCGCCAGGAGTGCCTCTATCGCCTCGTCGACCTGGGTCCAGGGGCCG